>NHHP01000004.1:0-93978 GCA_002171015.1 Candidatus Pelagibacter sp. TMED166
TATTTCTTAGTATTACATATGGAGTGTATGTTCCGTAATATCCCATTCCTATGAAACTTGAATAAACTTTATTTTTTTTTGAAATATCTTTCAATTTTCTAAGTGCTTTATACTCAGAATTAGGATCTCCTATATCTAGTTCGTCTTTAAAAAGAATTTTTTCTGGTACTGTATTTTCAATTAACTCATCTAAATTTTTAAATCCTAACTCTTCGAGCATAATTTTTTGTTCCTTTTCAGAAGGACCTATGTGTCTTTGGATAAAATCTTTTTGAGCATTTTTTAACATTTAACTACCACTTTCTTTTGCAAACTTATCATATTCTTCTTTGTTCATTAGACTATTCATCTCAGATTTATCTTTTAATTTTAATTTAAAAAACCATGCTGAGTTTTCAGGATCAGCGTTAATTTTAGCAGGATCATCTACAATTGATTGATTGGTTTCGGTAATCTCGCCGCTGACTGGTGTGTATACATCACTAGCTGCCTTAGTCGACTCGACCACTCCAGCTGTTCCATCTTTTGTCACAGTTGAACCTTTTTCTGGTAATTCTGCGAACACAATGTCTCCTAGCATTTCCGTAGCGTGTTTTGTAATTCCTATAGTAGCTATATCACCTTCAACTATAATCCATTCATGTTCTTTTGAATATTTTGCTTCAGACATTTATTGTTCCTTTCACGTAGTTTTTTTTGTAAAATGGCAGCTTGCAAATACTAGCAGGTATTTTTTTTCCTCTAACTTCTAAAAAAACTTTAGTATTAGCTTTTGAATAATCATTAGTTACGTAGCCCATTGCGATAGAGGCATCAACGCTAGGACCGTAGGTGCCACTAGTAACTTTGCCAATTTCATTATTTGACTCATCAAAAATTTTTGTAAATTCTCTAGCTATTACTTTTGAATTCGGTTTTATCCCAACTCTTAATTTTTTTACACCCTCATTTAATTGTGTTTTTATTTTTTCTACACCTGGAAATTTTTCGTTAATTCTGTTTTTTGAAATTGCCCATTTAAGATTTGCCTCGACTGGACTTGTTTCTTCATTGATATCATGTCCATATAAACATAAACCAGCTTCAAGTCTTAAAGTGTCTCTAGCCCCTAAGCCTATTAGGCTAGACCCTTCATTAATAAGTTCATTTACAAGATTAACTACATTTTTATTAGATATAGAAATTTCAAATCCATCTTCGCCAGTATATCCAGATCTTGTAATATAAATATCCTCTTTATAAAAACTGAAGAAATTACCATTCATAAATTCTAATTTTGAGGTTTTAGGAACAATTTTTTCTAAAATAATTTTAGCTTCTGGTCCTTGAAAAGCAATTAAAGACAAATTTTCGTTTAATTTAAGTTGATCATCATTAAGTCTTGTACTAATTATTTTTAAATCATTGTCTTTACAAGCTGCATTCAAAATAATCATAAAACCTTTATTTATCTTAGTAATAATTAAATCATCGTAAATACCTCCATTTTCTTTCATTAAGAAAGAGTATTTACTCTGGTTAACTTTCAATTTCTTCAAATCTGTAGGAAAAATATTTTGTAATTTTTCAGTTAAACTTTCATCTCCAAATAAAAATAGTTGGCCCATATGGGAAACGTCAAAAATACCTGATTTAGTTCTTGTTGATTTATGTTCGGCAATAATACCCTTTGAGTATTGAATTGGCATTTGGTAGCCAGCAAATTCTACAAACTTAGCATTATGTTTTTTGTGTAGATTGTATAGCGATGTTTTTTTTATATTCATATTAACCCTTTACCCCCTCTGTCTAGGTGCCTGAGAGATTTGCTCCTTCGGCGAGATTTATTCTCTTTCCAGAGTTAATATGTACGGTCCTTTTGCCTGAGAGTTTCCGGGGTGGTTGCTCCTTCGGCGCTACAATTAAGTAGTCTCTCCCGTATGATTATTTATAACATATTATCTATGAATTTACAGATGATTTATCTTTTTGAAATTCGCTGTAAAATTGTATAAGAACAGCAAATATAACAATTATTCCTCCACTAATTACTGTAATAGGAGGATTTTCATTCACAAATAGCCATGCCCATAATGGCCCTAACACTGCCTCTGTTAGCATTATTATACCAACCATTGCGGATTGGGTTTTTCTTGCACCAATAGTTATTAAAATAAATCCGAAACCTAATTGAAAAAATCCAGCTAGAAAACCAAGAAAAATATCATAGTAAGAAACAATAACTTTTCCGGCTATCAGGTAGCCCACAATTAATGCAATTAAACCTGCGTACAGCTGGAGTGGTACCATATCTACCGTTGGGAACTTTCTTATAATCAAAATTAAAAAAGCAAAAGAAATTGGCATTATAAATGCAGCTAAATTCCCAGACATCTGACCTGGTGAAAGAGATGATCCAATCATTAATATTATACCAGTAATTGCTAAAATGATTGAAATCACAGTTGTCTTAGATATTTTTTCTTTAAGAAATAAAAAACCAAATATGGCTAAAAAAATTGTTTGTGTTTGAATAATAAAATTAGTATTTGCTACAGTAGTATTATACATAGCAAATACATAGCCACAAAAACCTGTTGAAAGTATTATTCCACCAAAAAATCCAGGAAGACCAGATTTTCTAAAGGCAGAAGTTATTTTTTTTTTATAAGAAAAAATTAAAAAGATTATAATTACTAAAATAAAAAATAAAGATCTCCAAAAAAGTATTTGCCACAAATTNGCNCCNTCAAATGACTTTACTATTAAGCCTCCAAAACTTAAGGAGCATGCTCCTAAAAAAACTAAAAAAGGTCCAGGCAATTTATATAAAATCTTCATTAAATATTATTTAATATATTTTGTGTTTCTAATTCATATATTTTGAATAAATTCTCTGCTTCTTCTAGTTCAATTAATTTAAATTTTATTTTTGAATTTGAAGGGAGTTGTACAAGTTTGTCATAATCAGCACTAATTACAACACCCAGTTTGGGATAGCCACCAATTGTTCCGTGATCTGATAACATAATTATTGGATTTCCATCTGCTGGTACTTGAATTACCCCTTTAACTAAACCTTCAGATTTAATATTAGTTTTTTTTAAATTTTTAATTTTGGGACCTTCTAGCCTCATCCCCATTCTATCTGATAACTTTGATACTGTAAAATCCATTGATAAAAATAAGGAAATTGCTTCATCTGAAAAATAATTAAAATTTGTTCCTTTTATAATTCTCATATATTCAATTTTTGAATTTAGGAAATTAATTTTTTTTTTTTGTATATTTTTTGTTTCATTTAAAAAAATTTTTTGATCTTTACGAAATTTTTGTCCATCATTTGGTCCTACTTGGGCTCTGGTTGTTGTAGAATGACTTCCTAAAAAACTTTTTAATATAAAACCATTAACAAAAGAAATATAACCGTATACTGTTTTATTAGTAGAGGAAATATCGATTATATCATTATTTTCGATTTCAATTATTTTATAACATTTTCCTTCAATGATTTGTGAATTATTTTTTTTAACAACAAAATTAGCATCCCCAGTTATAGCAAAAAAATTTTTCTCTCCAATATATCTAAAAGATGGTCCTTGATATGCAAATTCTATTACAGCACTAGAATAATTATTATCAAGTAATTTATTGCATATTTTAAAGTTTCTTTTATCCATCGCTCCGCTAAAAGGCAATCCAATATGATAAAAATTATTTCTTCCAAGATCTTGAAAGGTAGTATTAATTCCAGGTCTCAATATTTCTAAATAATTATTCATTCCAGTTTAAAAATTCTTTTTTCGAGATTTGATAAAAGGAAACTTCATCACCTGGATTAATTAAAGTAGGATTTGTTTCATTTTTCTTATTAAATATTCTTTGGGGTGTATTTCCAATAATATTCCACCCTCCAGGGCTTTCAAAAGTATAAACATTACAAAATTGTTCAGTTATGCCTACAGAACCTTTTGGGACTTTTACTCTTGGTGTTTCAAGTCTATTTAATCTTAATTTTTTTTCTATGTCTCCTAAAAAAGGCATTCCTGCTACAAATCCAGTCATGTAACAGAAATAGTTTTTATTTAAACTTAATTTAATTATTTCATCTTTAGATAAATGAAGTTGATCTTCAATTCTTTTCATATCAAGAGAAAATTCATCATCATAACAGACAGGAACTTTTATTTTTTTTAAATCTTTTTCATCTTCTTCTAGGTTGTCTAGTTTTAGTATTTTATCTTTTATTTTATTAAAGTTGGTAGTACCAAGATCAAAACTAATAATAAGTTTATTATATGATGGTGCTAGATTGATAATTTCCTTAAAATTTTTTTTTTGAAGCGTCTTAAAATATTTAATAACATTAGAATTAATATTTTTATTAACTTCGTTTCCAAAGTCACAATATAAAGCTGCGTCTCCAAGATTATATATATTTTTAATCATGTCATGTTATACTTTAAGATAAAAATTATGGAAATTAATATTAATTGTGATCTAGGTGAGAAATCAAAACTACATTCTAATAAAAATGATCCAGAACTATTAAAAATAGTGAATTCCGCAAATATTGCTTGTGGGTACCATGCGGGCAATGAGGAAACTATGGATTATACTATTTCATTATCAAAAAAAAATAGTGTAAGCATTGGAGCCCATCCGTCATTTAAAGATCAAGAAAATTTTGGTAGAAAAAGACTACAATTAAATGATAAAGAAATAGAGAAACTAATAATAGAACAATACGATATTTTGCAAAAGATAGCCTCTAAACATGGTCAAAAAGTTTCTCATATTAAACCACATGGTGCATTAAACAACATGGCTTGCGAAGATGAAAATCTAGCAAGAGTATTAGCTAAGACTATTTATAATATTGATAAAGACTTAATTTATTTGGTTCCAACAGGATCAAAAATGGAAGTTTCTGCAAAAAAACTTAACATGAAAGTTGCTTGTGAGATTTTTGCGGATAGGAATTATGAAGATGATGGAAATTTAGTGTCCAGATCCAAACCTTATGCTTTAATTACCGATCCTAAAGTAGCTCAGACACACGTTCTAAACATGGTAAAAAACCAAGCGTTAAATTGTCTCTCCGGCAAACAAATAGATTGTGAAATAGACTCTATTTGTATACATGGTGACAACATGAATTCTTTAGTCACTGCAAGAAAAGTTAAACAAGTACTTTTAGATAATAACTTTGAATTAACCACATTAAATAAATTAAAAAAATTTAAATAAATAATGATTAAAACATATCTTATAACCATCATGTTCATTTTATACTCATCAATAGCATTATCTGCTGGAAGTGACGGTGATGACACAAAAGCTGATCCTTATAAGACTGCTCTTAACCATTTAAAAAGTGGTAAAAAATTAGAAAAAAAGGGTAAGATTAAAAAGGCAAAAAAAAGATACGTTAAAGCTTTTGAAAGATTTTTAAAACTTTATCAGGTTGATAAATCCAATCCAGATATCTTAAACTATCTAGGGTTCACTTCACGAAAAATAGGTAAGTTTGAGGATGCAGAAATATACTATAAATTAGGTTTGGAAATAGATCCAAAGCACAACGGTATTAATGAATATTTGGGTGAATTATATTTATCTACAAATAGACCTGGGCTAGCAAAAGAAAGATTGTTAGTTTTAAAAGACTGTAGTTGTGAAGAATATGATGAGCTTAAAGCTTTAATTGAAGGAAAAAAAGAGTCAAAATATTAATTGATATTTTGAACCATTTTTTCTGGTAGCCAGAGTGCAATTTCAGGAAAAATAATTATAATTACAGTTGCTAAAACCATTAATAAAAATAGTGGAAATGCACTCCTGGCAATATAGCCCATATCTTTGTTTGCCATGCCTTGCAAAACAAATAAATTAAAACCTACGGGTGGCGTTATCTGGGCCATTTCAACTACTACTACTAAAAAAATTCCAAACCAAATCATATCAAAACCAGTTTGTCTAATCATTGGTTCGATGATTGCCATCGTTAATACTACTGCAGATATTCCGTCTAAAAACATGCCTAGAATTATATAAAAAATCATTAGAACAAATATCAAAACATACGGAGAAAGCTGCATACCTTCAATCCAAATTGCCAAATTTCTTGGTAATCCAGTAAAACCCATTGCTAAAGATAAAAAAGAAGAACCAGCAAGTATGAATGCAATCATACAAGAGGTTTTTGTAGCTCCCAATAAAGAGTTCTTAAATGTATCCCAGCTTAAACTTTTTTGTAAGAAAGATAACAATAGTGCACCCAAAACTCCTAAAGAGGCTGCTTCTGTGGCTGTAGCAATGCCAGAATATATAGAACCTATAACTGCTAAAATTAAGGCAATGACAGGTATTAATTGTCCAGATTTTTTTATTTTTTCAAAAAGTGAAAAATTTTCACTAATTTCAGGCATTTTTTTTTTATTTATAATTGACCAAACCATTACATATCCCATAAAAATTATTGCAATCATTACTCCAGGTAAAATTCCAGCCATAAAAAGTTTTGCAATAGATTCTTGTACTGTAACACCATAAATTATTAAGATAATTGAAGGTGGAATTAGTAGACCAAGTGTTCCTGAACCAGCTAAACTACCTAATAAAATTTTTTCTGGATAATTTCGTTTTCTTAATTCTGGAATTGACATTTTGCCAACTGTTGCAACCGTTGCTGCTGATGATCCAGATATTGCAGCAAATAGAGCACAACCAACAACATTTACATGAATTAGTCCACCTGGCAATCTTTGCATCCAGGGAGATAAACCTTCAAATAAATTTTGTGATAACTTTGTTCTGAATAATATCTCTCCCATCCAAACAAATAAAGGAAGTGCAGTTAATGTCCAAGAAGATGAGGTGCCCCATATTGTAGTAGCCATTGCATCCCCCACTGGTCTAGATGTAAATAATATCATTCCAATTGTAGAAACACCTACCATGCTTAAGGCAACCCATACTCCTGAGCTTAAAAACAATAATAAGATAGTAATAAAAAAAAATGTTAAAATTATTTCAGTCATTCTTAAATAAAATTTTTAGTAATAAGTGGTGAAAAATACATATAAAGAGTATCGATGATCCAAATGCAACTGGAATTTGTGGAATCCAAATTAAGATTTCATCAGCACCCTCGCTCCTTTCTTGAAATTGATACGAAATGATCAGCATTTTAATAAAGTAAAAAGCTAAAAATCCCGAAAAAAAACTCCCTATAGATAAACACCATATTTCAAATATATTTTTTGTATCAGTTTTCATTTTCTCTAAAAATAATGTAATTCTGATATGTCCCCCTTCTGAAAAAGTGAAAGCTAATGCAAAAAATGTTGAGGCTGCCATACAATAACCTGAGTATTCAGCTAATCCTCTTATATAAAATCCAAAAATCCTTGAAGAAATACCAATTAAAATAAAAACTGCTACCAATATAAGAAAGATTGCAGCTAGGTAACCTGAATATTTGTAAAGTTTTTTGAGGAAGTTATTTAGAAACTGTGTCATTTTAAAAAGGCCATCCAATAAGATGGCCTTTAATTTAAAAAAAATTATTTGTAAGAAGAGAGCACTGATTGACCTCTAGAGCCAGCTCTTTTCGCCCATTCAGAAGACATTTGAGCTCCCACTTTTTCAAAGTGTTTTTTAAGATCTGCGCTAACCTTGCTAACTGTCATACCTGCTTCAGCTAAAGCTTTTTTATCATTTTTGTTTCCCATTTTTGAAAGTTGCCAGCCTTTTCTTTCTGCTAACGCTGCTTCTTTCATTATAAGATCTTGAGTAGCTTTATCTAATTTGTTCCAAGCTTCTTTATTTGCAATTACCATATTTTTTGGAAACCACGCAGCTATATCATAAAAATATTTGACTCCATTTTCCCAAATCTTTTTATTTTTGCCGGTTGTTGGTGATGTAATCATGCTTTCTACTGCCCCTGTAGAAAAAGCTTGTGAAATTTCTGCTGCTTCTATTTTTGTTGGCGCCATACCTGTTAGCTCAGCTATCCTGATTGTTGCACTGTTGTAAGCTCTAAATTTAAGTCCTTTCAAATCTCCAACACTATTAATTGATTTCTTTGAATAAAGACCCTGAGCAGGCCATGGAACTGCGTAAAGGAAAACTAATCCTTTTTTATCAAGACTTTTTGTAATTTCAGCCTTTGATGCTTTATACAGTTTCATTGCATCAGAATAAGATGTTGCAAGAAATGGTTGAGAGTCAATCTCTAATAAAGGATCCTCTTTCCCTAGCGCTGACATAAATCTTTCTCCAATAGGAGCTTGACCTGTTCTGACCGCTCTAAAGATTTCTCCACCCTTAAATAAAGAACCTCCAGGGTGTGTAACGATTGTTAGTTTTCCCCCACTTTTTTCAGTAACATTTTTCGCAAATTCAGTTGCATTTGCTGAATGAAAATTGCCAGCTCCGTAAGCTAGTGCCATATCCCACTTTTCTCCAGCATTTACGCTTGAAAAAATAAGTAATGACGCAATTATTGATGATATAAGTTTAAATATTTTCATTATTCCTCCGTTTTCTATAAGTGATATTTGATTATGTTAATAATATTAAATCAATAAAAATTTAATACTACTTTTGATTGAATTATTTTAGTTTTTTTATATTATAAACAGACTTTGATAGAACAGTCTTTAATACTAGTCCAAATTATTTTTATAGACATTATTCTTGCTGCAGATAATGCAATAATAATTGGTCTAATTGCTGCAAATTTTGTTCCAAAAAACCGTAATAAAATTATTTTATGGGGTGTAGCTGGAGCATTAATATTTAAAGTTTTATTTGCTGTATTTGCAACATACCTATTTAATTTTTATTTTATAAAAATACTTGGTGGATTAGCGCTAATATGGATCGTAAACGATCTTAGAAAAGATTTATTTGAAATAAAAAAAATTAAATCTCCAACGAAAAAATCAAAAGAGCCTTCTTATATACAAAGTATATATAAGGTCTTGTTTGCGGATATAACGATTAGTTTTGATAATGTTATAGGTGTTGTTGGTGCTGCAAAAGGCTATTTTGGATTTATGATTTTCGGTCTTGTACTTTCAGTGATATTAACAGGTGCTTTAGCTACTTATTTGGCAAATTATATACAAAAACATATCTGGATAGCTTATGTTGGTTTAGGTTTTATCTTGCTAGTGGCAATACAGCTGATTATAGGTGGATTAGTTGATTTAGAGATATTAAAAGTAAACGAAAAATTTATTAAATACTTCTAATATGAAAATTTTTTTGATGGATATTTAAGAGATTTGACTTCTTTTTTAAATTTATAAATACCTTTCGATATTTCTTTTTTCAAGTTCGCAAATTTTTTTACGAATCTTATATTCGTATCATTTAACCCAAGTAAATCATCTGTTACAAGGACTTGTCCATCACAAAACTTTGATGAACCTATTCCTATGGTTGGAATATTTATACTTTTTGAAATTATCTTTGCTGTATTAGTTTCAATTCCCTCTAGAATAATTGAAAAAACTCCTAATCTTTCTAAAAGTTTTGCCTCTTTCATTAATTTGTTTTTTTCTGAAATTTTCTTTCCTTTTACTTTAAATTTTCCTTTAACACTTTGCGGTAATATACCCAAGTGACCTTGTACTGGAATTTTATTAACAATTAAATGTTCAATTACTTTTGCTACCTTAAATCCTCCCTCAAGTTTTACTGCATCACATTTAGTTTCCCTGATAATTCTTTTGGCATTTTTGAGCGCTTTGTTTTTGTTGCTATAAGTTTGATAAGGCATATCAACAATCATTAAACTTTTTTTTACACCCATTTTTACACTTCTTGAATGCATTATCATGTTTTCTAAAGTTACTTTTCTTGTTGTATTAAAATTATACAATACTGAGCCAAGCGAGTCCCCTACTAAAATTATATCGGCAAATTTATCTATTTCTTCTGCAAAATTTTTTGAATATGCAGTTAAACAAATAATCTTTGTTTTATTTTTCATTTTAATTATTTTCTTTATTTTATTTTTCATTACTCTAACTCTATTGTACTTGGAGGTTTAGTTGTTGTATCATAAACAACCCTGTTAATTCCCCTTATATTATTAACTATTTTATTTGATACATTCTGTAAAAAACTTTTTTTAAAATCAAAAAAATCTGCTGTCATTCCATCCTCAGAAGTAATTGCTCTTAATAGACAAATATACTCATAAGTTCTATTGTCTCCCATAACTCCTACGGTTTTTACAGGCAACAATGCAGCATATGCCTGCCAAATTTTACTATATAACTTATTAGACTTTAGTTCATTGATAAATATATTATCGGCCTCCCTTAAAATGTCCAATTTTTCAGAACTAATATAACCTGGCATTCTAATTGCTAAACCTGGTCCTGGAAAAGGATGTCTCATTATTATTTCTTTGGATATTTTAAGCTCAAGACCTAATCTTCTTACTTCGTCTTTAAACAAAAATTTTAGAGGTTCAATTAATTTTAATTTCATTTTTTTGGGAAGACCTCCCACATTATGATGGGATTTGATTTTTGATGTTTTGCTCCCAGTAACTGTTTTGCTTTCGATTACATCTGGATATAAAGTTCCTTGTGCTAGATAGTTAATGCCTTTAATCTTTTTTGCATATTTTTCAAAAATATCTATAAACAAATTTCCTATTATCTTACGTTTTTTTTCTGGGTCAGAAACATTCTTAAGTTTTCTCAAAAACTGTTTAGAGGCATCAACATAAACTAGGTTAAGTTTTAATTTTTTTTTATAAGACAATTGAACATTTTTTTCCTCATTTTTTCTTAGTAGTCCTGTATTAACGAAAATACATACGAGCCTTCTACCTATAGCTTTATTAATCAATTGCGCTACCACTGTACTATCAACTCCTCCAGATAAAGCACAGATAACTTTTTTTTCCTTAATTGTTTCTTTAATATCCTTGATTATATCTTGCTTTTGATTTTTTGGACTCCAATTTTTTTTACATCTACAAATTTTGAAAATAAAATTTTTTAATAATATCTTGCCGTTCTGAGTGTGGGTAACTTCTGGGTGAAATTGAACTCCATATATATTTTGCTTCTTATTTTCTATAATAGTAAACTTTGAATTTTTTGTTGATGCGATAACATCAAATCCTTTTGGTAATTTTGTAACTTTGTCTGCATGACTCATCCAAACATAATTTTTTTTATTCTTAAAAAAATTTTTTGTAAGAATGCTATTTTTAATATTTTTTAAGTTTACCAGACCAAATTCTCTGGCTATAGCTTTTTTTACTTTGCCTCCTAACTGTTTAGATATTACTTGATGACCAAAACAAATCCCTAAAATTGGTATTTTTAGTTTAAGTACTTTTTCACTAATTTGAATCTTTTTTGTCTCGTTAACATTTAAAGGGCCTCCCGATAAAATAATACCTTGTACGTTTATTAAATTATTTTTAAAATTTTTATTACTTATAATTTCTGAATAAACACCAAGTTCTCTTACTCTTCTTGCTATAAGTTGTGTAAATTGAGAACCAAAATCAATAATTAAAATTTTATTTAATTTGTCATTAAGACTCATTATTTGGCTCTATATCTTTAAGTGAGTCTTTTATCTCATTTTCTTTATCACATAAATTGTTACATATTATTGTGAAAGTATTGAGAAGATCTTTTACTTTTTCATAATTAGATTTTTTTAAATTTATTTTCATTAACATATATGTTGCATCCTCATTTCCCGGCTCAAGTAATAAAACTGTGTTAAGGTTTTTTTCTTCCTCCGCTTCGTTATTTTCTTTATTAAAAATTTTGGCTAAATACAGATAGGATTCAGCATCTTTTGGGTTAAAAACAATATTTCTTTGAAATAAAAATTTAGAATCTTCATATTTTTCTTTATCGTATTTGTTTTTAGCTTTGTCGAAGAAGTTCTCCAATGAAAAACCTTGGGTATTGAATGTCAAAAACATAATAATAATAAATATTTTTTTCATAATTAATAGTTATGATCTTTTTTTACTTCATCAATATTGTGAACCATACTCTCGTAAAATCCTGCTTTAGTTATTTTTACAAACTTTGTGCTTTGTCTTAGTTTATGTATTTTTTTAGATCCAAGATATCCCATAGATGATTTTAAACCACCAATTAATTTAAATATCACTGGGCTAACTGGACCTTTGTATTTAATATATCCCTCTACACCCTCAGGAACATATTTAGATCTATCCTTCTGAATTCTTTGATTATACCTGTCAGCTGATCCTTTATTCATCGCTCCAATTGACCCCATCCCTCTAAAACTTTTAAAAAATTTACCTTTCTTTTTTATAATTTTACCAGGGGCTTCATCTGTTCCTGCAAATAAAGAACCAATCATTACAGCATCTGCTCCAGCGGCTAATGCCTTTGCTATGTCGCCAGAAAATTTAATTCCTCCATCAGCAATAATTTTAGTTTTTTTATTTTTTAGACCTTTTCTTGCTGATAAAATCGCACTAAGTTGTGGAACACCAATTCCAGCTACTAGTCTAGTAGTACAAATCGAACCTGGACCTATACCGACTTTAATTATATCAACTCCAAGTCTGCTTAAAAAAATAGCACCTTCTGTAGTAGCTATGTTGCCAGCACAAAGAACTGTCTTTTTACTTTTAATTTTTTTTATAACTTTTATTATGTCAGCTACTTTTTTTGTGTGACCGTGAGCAGTATCAACAACAATTAAGTCAATATTTTCTTTAAGTATTTTTTTCGCTCTTTTTAATTCATTATCTCCAGCGCCAACAGCTGCTCCAACTAAAAGTTTTTTCGATTTTACCTTTTTAATCTCAATAATTTGTTTATCAATATCTAAATTTCTGTGAATAACTCCTATACCTCCTGCTCTGGCAATCTCTATAGCCATTTTTGATTCTGTGACTGTATCCATAGCTGAAGATAACAGAGGTACCTTTAATATTAAATTTTCAGATAACTTTACCTCTGTATTGACTGAAAAAGGTAATACTTCTGAGTATTTTGGTACAAGAGTAACATCATCAAAAGTGAGAGCTTCTTTTATAGTGTCCATATTCATGTATATACGATTCTATAAAAAAAGAAAGAACTAACGTAGATTTTTGCAAATTATGAAATTTTCTTTAGAATTTTTTCTGCTCGAGAGAGGTTTAAAAATACTAACATCGACAAATATTTTTTTTGCGTTTTTTATTATCTCTTCAAAACTGACCCCCATAAACACCTTTGCGACAAATTTTCCATTTTTTTTTAAATTTTTTTCTGCAAAACTTATTGCTTCAAGACATAGTTCACCAGTTGAAATAGCATCAAGATTTTTATTTCCGGTTGTATTAACAGCCATATCTGAAAGAACTAAATCAAATTTTTCTTTGATCTTTTCTAATATTTCTTTTTTAAAATCATTATTTGTAAAATCGCCAACGATTTGAATAACATTTTCTACCTTATCGAATTCATTAATATCTACTGATATTATTTTTCCGTTTTTAATCTTTCTCGACAAAAATTGAGACCAGCTTCCGGGCGCTGCACCAATATCAATTACAGATATATTGTCTTTAATTATTTTAAACTTATCATTTATTTCTTTGATTTTAAAAACAGCTCTGGATCTATATCCTTCTGCTTTTGATTGCCTAACATAAATATCTTTTTTTTGTCTAGAAATCCAATTCTTGGATATTTTATTTTTTTTCAAGCTATACCGTATCTTAAGCTTTTTTTAAGAGTATTATCTTTAAGATCTTTAATTTCAATTTTTAATGATTTTTCAATTCTCATGTCTATTTTATCTTTCCATATTCCTCCTGCAAGATGCATTATACCAATCTTTAAATTGGGTAAATATGGTTCAACAAAAGTATCTTGTTCATTATCATATTTTGGTAATAGATTGCTTGCTATCCAATTACAATTAAGTGGTAAAAATTCTGTATCTATCTCATCTATATATACACTCATGTTAATTGCTAATCCCTCAGAGCCAAAAATCTTTCCAGATTTAAGTGTCTGTCTTAAATTTTTCTGCCACGAAACCCAGCAAGGGGAATTTTTTTCTAAAGAAAAAACTCCTATATTTATGTGTGGTGCAAAAGCTAATTTTCTTGCTTTATCATAACCAATTTTTGAGTTAATGGCATGTTTGAAATTTTGAGATTTTATTATTGCCAGTTTTCCTATTAGCCAAGTCGCTTTTGTCATTATCTTATATCCAGGTCCCATTGTCTGAGTTATGCCCAGCTTTCCATTTGAACAAGCTTTAAAGTAAAGTTCAACAGCTTGCCAATCATTTAGCCACGCATCACAGTCTATCCACAAATATTTTTCATAATTTGGAAAATAATTAGTTAAAAATGCTCTAGAAACTTGACTTTTTAACCATTCTTTTCCAATGGTTTTAAATGCTGAAACATCAATATCCCAATTTGCTTTTTTAATTTCGTCTACTTTTTCTTTTATCATATTAACTTGGTTTTCATTAAGTCCAGCATCAAGAATGCAAATAGCTGTATTTTCACTTTCTTTGAACCTTTTTATAGATTCTATTAATTCAACAAGTAAATCGAAATATTTTGAGTCTGCTAATGAAATAATTACATTTTTTTTCATTTATAGAACGTCTTCTGGTTCGTCCGTAGAAGTTTTTAAGTTTTGCAGTTTGTTTTTCTTTATTTTTAAATAATGGAAAATACTAAATGGTATAGAGAATAAATATATTGCAGAGCATACAAGAAGAGCATTAAAAGGAAATATTAATAGTAAACCGAATAATAATACTATACCAAAAAGTAAAAAAATCGTAAATTTCCTTTGTATAACTATTTTCTTAAATGAATAAGTCGGTATTTTGCTTATCATTAACATTGGGATTAAAATGAATATTAAAGGAACAAAAATATTCATATTGATTATTGTAAAATTTAAACTTGAAATTTCATAAATTAGTGGGGCAAGAACTAATATACCACCTGCAGGAGAAGGTATTCCCTCAAAAAAATTATCTTTCCAAGAGCTTTCTTGGTATGAAGAAATATTAAATCTTGCAAGTCTTAAGGCAACGCAAACAACGTGAATTAATGCTAGGAACCAACCAATTCGTCCAAGTGTATTAAGGAACCAAAAATACATTATTAACGAAGGTGCAACTCCAAAACTTATTACGTCTGTTAAGGAATCCAATTCTTTTCCAACTTTTGAGGTACCCTTAATCAATCTAGCAATTCTTCCATCTAATCCATCTATAATTGCTGCACATAAAATTGCGATTATTGCTAAATTATAATTTTGATTCAAGGCAAAATTGATAGAGCTTAATCCTATACAAACTCCTATCAAAGTTAAAAGATTAGGTAATATAACTCTAGCTCTTGTATCAGAGACAATTTTAAAATTTTTCTTAGGTTGCTCCATAAATTTATTTTCTTGCTAAAATAGTTTCTCCAGCAATAGTTTTTTGATTTACTTTTACAAGAGGTTGATAATTTTCAAAATATAAGTCCGCCCTACTGCCAAATCTAATCATTCCTACTCTTTCACCTTGATCTAAATTGTTATCTTTAGATGTTTCCGTAACAATTCTACGAGCAATTAAACCAGCAATCTGAACTAATATTACATCTTCACCTATTTTATTAGAAATTTTGTAATAACACCTTTCATTATCCTCACTAGCTTTATCTAAGGATGCGTTAAGAAACTTGCCAGGCTTATATAATATATTATCAACTTTTCCAGCACATGGAGAGCGATTTACATGGCAATCAAAAATATTCATGAAGATACTTATTTTTGTAAACTTTTTATTTTCTAAGTTTAGTTCTTTTGGACCCTCTGTTTCTGAAATACTTAAAATTAGTCCGTCTGCAGGACTTGTAAGATAATTATCATCATTTATAGATATTCTTTCTGGATCTCTAAAAAAATAATAAACCCAAATCGTTAAAAGCAAACCTAATAATCCTAAAAAATTACTTATGAGATAAAAAACTATAGTTATTACTACAGATATAACTATAAACTTATATCCTTCAGAGTGTATTTTCGGGAAAATTTTGTCTAACATAATCCTTCAATTGATAATTTTTAATATATATGTATATAAAACACTTAAATTCAATTAATAAGATTGCATCTAAAATGAGCAAAATTAAGGTAAAAAACCCAATTGTAGAGCTAGATGGCGATGAAATGACCAGAGTCATATGGGATTTTATTAAAAATAAACTAATCTTACCTTATCTTGATCTTGAAATTGAATATTACGATCTTGGAATGGAAAGCAGAGATAAGACTTCTGACCAAATTACAATAGACTGTGCTAACGCTATTAAAAAGAATGGTGTAGGAATAAAGTGTGCAACAATCACACCTGATGAATTAAGAGTAAAAGAATTTAATCTAAAAAAAATGTGGAGATCTCCTAACGGTACAATAAGAAATATTATTGGAGGTACAGTTTTTAGAGAACCAATAATTTGTAAGAATATTCCAAAATTAGTTCCGTCATGGACAGATCCTTTAATAGTTGGAAGACACGCTTTTGGAGATCAATATAGAGCTACAGACTTTTTAGTCCCTGGAAAAGGAAATTTAGAAATAAAATGGACATCAGAAGATGGAAAAAATGAAAAAAAATATAATGTGTTTAATTTTCCAGGACCAGGTGTAGCAATGTCAATGTACAATTTAGATAAATCAATTGAAGATTTTGCAAGGTCCTGTTTTAATTACGGTCTTATTAAAAAATGGCCAGTATATCTTTCAACAAAAAATACCATCCTAAAAGCTTATGATGGAAGATTTAAAGATATTTTTCAAATGGTTTATGAAAAAGAATTTGAAGATAAATTCAAAGAAAACAATATTTTATATGAACATCGATTGATAGATGATATGGTAGCGTGTGCGATGAAGTGGAGTGGTAAGTACATATGGGCATGTAAAAATTATGATGGCGATGTTCAATCTGACACCGTTGCTCAGGGATATGGATCTTTAGGATTAATGACTAGTGTTCTTCTTGCACCTGATGGTAGGACTATGGAAGCTGAGGCGGCTCATGGGACGGTTACAAGGCATTACAGGATGCATCAACAGGGTAAAGAAACATCTACGAATCCCATAGCATCTATTTTTGCATGGACAAGAGGTCTAGCGCATAGAGGTAAATTAGATAATAACAATGATCTTATTAAGTTTACTCATTCATTAGAAAAAGTATGTATAGACTGTGTTGAAAATGGTTCTATGACAAAAGATTTAGCTATTTTGGTGGGACCATCAACAAAATATTTAACTACTAATCAGTTTTTAGACGAAATAGATGGTAATTTAAAAAAAAAACTAAATTAAAGTTTCAAATTTTTTAAAAGCTTCTTCAATTTTATCCTCAAATATTCCTCCAGCTTGGGCAAAATCCGTTCTACCACCTCCTCCTTTTCCTCCAATAATTTCAGAACCTGCTTTTACAAATTTTACAGCATCATATTTTTTAATTAGATTATTTGTAACACCAACTGCTAACCCGATTTTTCCATCTTTGCTTGCAAAAATAGTTACAATACCCTCTCCTATCTCTTTTTTGCCTAGATCAACAAGTTTTCTTAACTCCTTGGGAGGAAGATCGATTATTTTTTGCATACGTATATTTATATTTTTAATTTTTTTATCAACAATAATATTCTTCGACTTATCATTTAAAACTTTTACAACAGATAGTCTGTCATATTCTTTATTAAGTTCTTTAATAAGTTCTTTCTGATTTTTATTATTTAAATTAGGTTTTCCACCAAGTTTAGTTATATTATCTGTAAGATTTTTGATTATTTGTTCATCTTTTTGAATTGAAATATCAGATAACTTTTCTTTTTGTTTTAAAAATTCTTCTAACTGCTTATCTCTTAAAGCTTCAATTCTTCTAACTCCTGAGGCGATGGAGCTTTGGCTTATAACCTTAAATTTACCAACATCCCCAACATTTTTTACATGGGTTCCTCCACACAACTCTGTTGAAAAATATTTATTTCTTTCATCTCCCATAAAAACTACCCTTACTTCATCACCGTACTTTTCACCAAATAAAGCTAAAGCTCCATTGGCAATGCCTTCTTTTGGGGTCATTATTCTTGTAATTACCTCTGTTTTTTTATTTATTATTTCATTAACACAATTATCAATTTTATTTATTTCATCTTCTGTAATTGATTTCATATGACTAAAATCAAAACGAAGTCTATCAGGAGCAACTAGGGAACCTTTTTGCATAACATGTTTTCCTAGAGTTCTCCTTAAAGACTCATGTAAAAGATGTGTGGCTGAATGGTAAGCTTTAATATTATCTCTTCTAATATGATCAACTTTTAACTCAACTTTATCATTTAAATTAAAATTACCTTTTTCAACTTTTCCATAATGTATAAATAAATCATCTAATTTTTTTTGAACATCCGAAATTTTAAAAATATTTTCACCAGAGACTATTGATCCAGTATCTCCAACTTGTCCGCCTGACTCACCATAGAAAGGTGTCTGATTTAATATTATAATTCCTTCTTCACCATTTTTTATTTTTTTAATTTCTTTATTATTTTTAATAATGTTTAAGATCACTCCTTCCGCCTGATTAGTTTCATAACCTAAAAATTCAGTTGGACCAATTTTATCTTTAATCTTAAACCAAATATCATCTATGGCTTTATCTCCAGACCCTTTCCAATTCTTTTTTGCAAGCTCTTTACTTTTATTCATTAAAGACTTGAATTCATCAGTATCTACTTTTAATGATTTATTTTTTAAAATGTCTTCTGTCAAATCTAAAGGGAAACCATAAGTATCATAAAGTTTGAATGCAACTTTACCTGGTAAAGCTTTATTTACTTTTTTAATTTCATCTTCTAAAATTTTCATTCCTCTTTCAAGAAGTTCTAGAAATTTTTCCTCTTCCATCTTTAATGTTTCTTTTATTAAAGATTGTGCTCTTCTAAGTTCAGGATAATTGGTGGACATTTCATTCATCAATGTTTCAAAAATTTTATCAAAAATTGGTTTTTTTGAACCAAGTAGATGGGAATGTCTCATGCCTCTTCGCATGATTCTTCTTAAAACATATCCACGGCCTTCATTAGATGGCAAAACTCCCTCAGCTAAAAGAAATGAACTCGCTCTCAAATGATCAGCTATAACTCTAAAACTTGACATATTTTCATCATTAGATTTTATTTTAACAGCCTCAGATATAGATTGAATTAATTTTTTAAAGTGATCAGTTTTATAATTATCATGTGTTCCTTGAAGCAAAGCAGAAATTCTCTCAAGTCCCATTCCTGTGTCTACAGAGGGTTTTGGAAGATTAATTCTTTTATCTTTTGAAATTTGTTCATATTGCATAAAAACAAGATTCCATATTTCAATAAATCTATCTCCATCTTGATCTTTTGTTCCAGGTAATCCTCCTTTTAAATGATCTCCATGATCATAAAATATTTCTGAACATGGTCCACAAGGTCCTGTTTCGCCCATAGACCAAAAATTATCTGATGTTGAAATCTTTAAAACTCTATCTTCGCCAGCGCCTGAAATTTTCTTCCACAAACTAAAGGCTTCATCGTCCTCATTAAATACTGTAAAATAAAGCCTATTTTTATCTAGTCCAAAATCCTTTGTAATTAAATTCCATGCTAATTCTATTGCCTTTTCTTTGAAGTAATCACCAAAAGAGAAATTTCCGAGCATTTCAAAAAATGTGTGGTGTCTAGGAGTGTACCCAACATTTTCTAAATCATTATGTTTTCCACCCGCTCTAACGCACTTTTGGGAAGTTGTAGCTCTTTTATAATCTCTCTTCTCTAAACCAGTAAATACATTTTTAAATTGTACCATTCCAGAGTTTGCAAACATTAAAGTCGGGTCATTATTTGGGACTAAATTGCTGGAATCTACAATCTTATGGTCGTTTTTTTCAAAGTATTTTAGGAAGGTACTTCTTATTTCATTTAACGATTTATCAACCATGCTTTTAAAATACAGTTTTTTTTGGTTAAGTAAATTCCAAATAAGGGAAAAAGGCGCTTAAAGCGCCTTTTATCAACTAACGATGTACTTATTTGCTAATTCTTTTTTGAAGGAGTTTCTTTTGTATCGGTCTGTTCTGCGGCCTCAACTTTTTCTTTTTCAATAGGATTTCCTTCTATTTTCTTTGAAATTAAGCCTGCTTTTTCTCTAATGGCCATTTCAATTTCAGCTGCAGCTTTTGGATTTTGTTCAAGATATTGTTTTGCGTTTTCTCTACCTTGTCCTATTTTTTCACCTTTATAAGCATACCAAGCACCAGCTTTTTCTACAACTTCAGCTTTTGCTCCGAGATCAATCAGTTCACCTGATTTACTAATTCCTTTTCCATACATTAAATCAAACTCCACAACCTTGAATGGAGGCGCAACTTTATTTTTAACAACTTTTACCCTAGTAGTATTTCCAATAATTTGCTCTTTATCTTTTATTGCACCTATTCTTCTAATATCCATTCTGACAGACGAATAAAATTTTAATGAATTTCCGCCGGATGTAGTTTCGGGGCTTCCAAACATAATTCCTATTTTCATTCTGATCTGATTAATGAAAATAACCATTGTATTTGTTCTAGATATTGAACCAGTTAATTTTCTTAAAGCTTGACTCATCAATCTTGCTTGAAGACCAACATGATGATCACCCATATCTCCCTCAATTTCAGCTCTAGGTGTTAAAGCTGCTACAGAATCAACAACTAGAACTGACATTGATCCTGATTTAATTAAAGTATCAGTAATCTCTAATGCTTGTTCTCCAGTATCTGGTTGAGAAATTAGTAATTCTTCAGTATTTACTCCTAATTTTTTAGCATAAACAGGGTCCAATGCATGTTCTGCATCTACAAATCCGCAAATTCCTCCTGCTTTTTGGGCTTCAGCAATTACCTGAAGCGCTAGAGTTGTTTTTCCAGAAGACTCTGGGCCATAAATTTCAATTACTCTCCCTTTTGGCAAACCACCAATTCCTAGAGCAAGATCTAAGCTTAAAGAGCCTGTTGAAACCGATTCAACGTCCATAGCTTTTTGTTGACCAAGCTTCATTACAGAACCTTTTCCAAAAGTGTCTGTGATTTGGCTTATTGCTGCATCTAAAGCTTTATTTTTTTCTTTATTTTCCGTTTCTTGATTTTTGTTAGATTTGATTACTTTTAAGTTATTTTTAGTCATTTTTACCTCTTTTTAAAATAATTTGGTTACGAATCATGTTTTATAATGTACACATTTTGTTCTCATTGGCAAGAATAATATATTTTTCTTAAAAACTGTTGATTTTACTGAAGTTTTAAATGATTGCTTGTGAGTAGCCCAATAACTCTGAGAAATTTAAATTGAGTAAGTAAATAGTCTCTTTCTGCATCAGCCAAACTTATTTTGGCATCTAACAACAATGTATTAGATTGAATTAAATCTAAAGTGGTTCTACCTAAACCTGTCTCATATTCAATTGTGATCCCCTCGTTAGCTATTTCCGCAGCTTTTACTTGTAACCTAACAGAATCCAAAAACCTTTTTGAAGATTGAAGTTTTGACCATGCGCTTGCAACATTTGAGTCCTTATTTTTTATCGCATTATCGTAAAGTAATCTTTTTCTTTTATTTAAATTTTTACTCCTAGATAAATTGGCATAATTTTTTCCACCTTTAAATAAAGGTAAGGTTACTTTTGCAGTCATTGTATCTTTATCTTGTTCATCATAAGTGGAACTAAGATCGTCAGTTTTTGAAGATTCAAGTGAAATAGATGCAGATGGAGATAATTCTGATCTTGCTATAACTATATCTTTTTTTGATTGTTCATATTCAAGTTTTGCAACAATAAGCTCAGGACTTTTTGAGTTTNAAATTTGTAAAGCTTTATTAAGACTTTCAGGAATATTTGGAATTATATCTATTACTTTATTAAGCTTAGCATCTACAGCTAAAGGACCTATTACTTTTTCATAAATCAATTTTGCAGTCACTACATCGTTTTTTGCTCCAATAAATTTTGCTTCTGCTCCAGCAAGAGAAGATTCTGATTGAGCGAGATCTGCTATAGAAATTTGGCCCTTTTCAAGTCTTGCTCTATCTGTTTCTACTTGTCTCTCTAATAAATTTAAATTTTGCTCATTAATTGAAAATTTTTGGTCGGCTAGTAATACTCCCGTGAAACCCTCAATTGCTTTAAATAAAACCTCTTGTTCTTTATTGATTAGTTTGATTTTAGCTAATTCTATGCCTATCTCATTTTTCTGAAGATCTGCTACTCCACCAAATCCTTGAAATATTTTTTGTTCAACTGTTACGGTTTGTTTTTTTGTATTAACGTCATCTATAGCAGAGTTATTTCCTGATCTATCAGTAAGTTTATCGGTATCCTCTTCACTTTTTGTGCCTGTAATTGTTATTGAAGGGAGAAATTCACTTTTTGATACTTTTAAATCTTCTTGAGAAACTTTTAAATTTTCTCTTTCGGCATTTAGTTCGGGGTTATTTTTAAATGCTTCAGATAATGCTTTGCTTAATTCAACTGCAATAACATGACTGCAAATACTTAGTAAAAAAGTTGTATATAATAAAATTTTTTTCATGATTAATTCATTTTTAAATTTTGTATTTGTTGTTTATTGTTTAAAAATAAAACTGCTGAACAATATTTGGGACAACTCTTAAACATTTGCTCTGTAATTCTTTGATAAGTCATCATAAATTTTAGGACTTCTTCCTTGCTCATTATTTTTGATCTTTTATTTTTTCTAAATTTGATTCTAAGTTTTTTTTCTTGTTTAAGTCTCCATTCTTTTAATATTCTAAAATTCTTTGCTTTTAAATAAATAAGTAAATTCAGCTGACTAAAAAGTTTTTTATAACTTTTGTTAAGTTGTAAATTCACAAAATTTCTCCATTTTTTATTTTTGTCCAAATTTGCCTCTAAAACATTTAAAGGTTTTTTTAATTCATATTTTTTTGACGCTCTGGCTCCAATACACCAACCTTCTAAAATCACTATATCTGGTTTATCTTTTACTTGATACCATAATTTTTTTTTACATCTATCATCAATAGACTTGTCAAATTTTGGAAGAGAAAATTTTTTAAACTTAATTTTCTCAATATTTTTAAAGAATTTTAAAATTAAATTTACATCATGAGTTCCAGGCACTCCCCTAGTTTTGAGCATTGGATGTATTTTTTTGGACATTTTAATCCTCTCTTCTCTAGTCTTGTAAAAGTCATCAATAGAAATTTTAAATACTTTCATTTTAAAGTACTTTTTTAAAATTAATAAAATCATTGTAGAAATTGTAGTTTTGCCAGAGCCTTGGCCACCAGCTAAACCTACAAATAACGTTTCACCTTTAATTTTTTTTTTATTGATCCAAAATGATAAGGGTATCAAAAACTGTTTTAACATTTTTTCTTTGTTTTTAAATTTTTCATTACTTATTTCTTGAGATCTAATATATTTAAAACAATCTTTTTTTACTTTTGAGTAACAGTCACTAAATAAATTCATAATGGAAATTATTTCTTTTGATCCATTATGTGATTATGACCATCGTTTATACCAACATCTAGTTTAAATATTTTTTGTGGATCAATTCCATCTAGACAGGCAATGTTAATTCCATAAGTATTTGGGTCAGCTCTTCTAAGGTTGTGCGTGTGGATACCACACTTGGTACAAAAATAATGTTTTGCAACTTTTGTTTTAAATTGATAAACGTTTAATTTATCTTCACCCTTAACAATCTTTAAGTCCTCTTTATTAATATTTTTGAGAATTGCACCCTTTCTTTTACAAATTGAGCAATTACATCTTTTTAGATTAGTTAAACCATCTCTAAGATTAACTTCAATTTCAATTTGTCCACAGTGACATGTTAATTTTTTCATTGTTACTTTATTCAATTACACCATGTAATTTGTTGTTCATAACCTTTTTTTCACCACTTCTTGTTAATTTTATCCACAGTCTATCAAAATATAGTTTTGATGTTCTTGTTTTGATTCATTTTTGATTCAATTACGGACTCAAAATACAACCTATTTGACTATATTCAATAATTAGTCTATTAGTTAATAAGAACAAAAGAAGAACACTTATGAAGCTTACTGTACCTTATTATTTACATAAAGCGGGCGCTGGTTTTCCATCTCCAGCAACAGATTACATTGAAGAAGACATAGATTTAAATGTGCATCTAATAAAAAATGTACCTGCAACTTTTATTATTCGTGTTCAAGGAAAATCAATGTCCAACGTTGGTATATATGATGGTGATTTGCTGGTAGTTGATAAAAGTTTAAAACCAAAAAATTTTTCAACTGTCATAGCAAATGTACATGATGAACTTGTTGTAAAAAATTTTGTAAAACACAAAGACAAACAATTTTTAACATCAGGTTCTAAAAATTTTGAAGATAGAATTTTGATTAATGAAGAAGCGGATGTTTTTATTTGGGGAGTAGTGACTTATGTCATACATTCAGTATACTAAAAAAATAGCATTAGTAGATTGTAATTCTTTCTATGTATCATGTGAAAGACTATTTAATCCCAAAATAAGAAATAAACCCGTTGTCGTTTTATCAAATAACGATGGTTGCATTATTTCAAGATCTAATGAAGCAAAAGCACTTGGAATTAAAATGGGGGAGCCTTATTTTAAAGCAAGAGATATAATCATTAAAAATAAAGTAGAAGTATTTTCTTCAAACTATTCGCTGTATGGAGACTTATCCAGAAGGGTAATGAGGACTCTTAAACGTTTCAACTCTAAAATAGAAGTATATTCTATTGATGAAGCATTCTTAGATCTATCTAATTTCTCAGATAAAGAGGTCAAAGATGTTGGTAAAGAAATAAGGAGTACAGTTTTACAGTGGACCGGTATACCTACAAGCATTGGAATAGCTAAAACAAAGACATTAAGTAAAATTGCAAATCATATAGCTAAAAAACAAAAATCAGGAGTAGTTAGTTTGATCGGACTAGAAAGCTTAGATCCAATACTGGAAAAGATTGAAATAGGAGATGTTTGGGGTGTTGGAAGACAATTAACAAAATTTTATAAAAAAAATGGAATTTATAATGCTAAACAACTTAAAAATGCTTCCAATACATGGATAAAAAAGTGCAATAACGTTTTAAGTTCACGAACTGCGATGGAATTAAAAGGTATAACATGTATTGATCTCGAAACAACAGCGTCAAAAAGAAAAAGCTGTGTTGTGTCACGTTCATTTGGAAAAAGAGTTAAAAGTTTTCAAGAGTTAAAAGAAGCTATTGCAAACTATTGTTTAAATGCTTCTGAAAAAATTAGATCCGAGTCATTAGTTGCAAAAGCAATAACAATTTTTATCAGAACAAGTCCTTTTCAAAAAAATTATGGATATTATTCAAATTCAAAGACAATCAATTTTCCAATTTCTACAAATAACAGTATTGAAATAGTTAAGGCTGCAGTCTCAATATTGGAAAGTATTTTTAAAGATGGGTATAACTATCAAAAAGCAGGGGTAATGTTAACAGGACTATCAAGCGCTAGTGTAGCTAAGAATTTATTTTCTTCTGAAAAAGATGAAAAAATAAATAGTTTAATGAGATCAATTGATAATACTAATTATCGATATGGAAGATCAACTTTGAGCCTTGCTGGTGCGGGAGNTTACAAAAAATGGAATATGAAAAGGGAATATTCTTCAAAAATAAATACAGCAGACTTTTATTATTTGCCTAAAATTAAAGCATTTTAAATTGTAAGCTATTTTAAAATATTAATATTAGAAATCTTTGAAAGAGAATCTTGATACTCATTAATATTTTCCCTCAAAGACAGCTTAAAAATCATAGTGTTTAAAACAATCATCACAACTAAAGGAATTAAAGTAATTGCTGAGATGTAGCTTGAAATTAAATAAATATAAACCACTAAAAAAATTATAGATCTAACTAACCAAGTATATTTAAAGACTGAAATAATGGAGAGTGAATGTTCAATTAAATTAAAAAAACTCATTTTTGAGGGACCAAAATACCTTTCGCCTCTAATTGAAGGAATTGATTTTCTATCTTTTGTTATTCTGCACAAAGCACCTGAAAAGCTATTCCAAGTTGCTTTCTCAGCAACCATTTTTTCAACAGTTGATTTTGGTAATAAAGTAAAATTACCAAACTTTACGTTTTGTCCAGTGAAAACCAAAGTCATAAGTTTATGAAGTTCGTAACAAATTTTAAAAAAAATTCCTTCTGATCTTTTAACTCTATTGGCAGTCACAACTGATTTAAAATCATTTTGAGATTTTTCAATTAAATCTTTTATCTCCTCAGGTCTATCTTCTCCGTCGCCATCCATTGGAATTATATAATCAAAATCTTGCTTTTTTAAAATAAACTTTAATCCAAGGGCAATACCTCTTGCGTGTCCCATATTGGACTTGATATTTAATAATTTAACGAAGTCAAAATTATCTAATCCAATTTTAACTTCTGGTATATTTTCAGTAGAACCATCATTAATAATGATAATTGAAAATTTATGATCTAAATTTTTAATTTCATAGCTTATTTTCTCTAACAATTTAAACAACGACTGCCAATCGTTATAAACTGGAATTAGTATTGTTATTTTCATTTACCTAATTGATAGAATTCAAAAATCTGAATAGTGAAGCGAGAATACCGTGGCCAGATATTTCAATTAATACAATTATAGCAATAATAAAAAATATTTTTTTATTTTTTGTATTAAATAAATTTTTCATTAATTACCTACACATATATCATCAATACATATAAATTTATTCATTTTTTCAAGTTTATTTTTATCTATAAATCCTAGCCATTTTGGTCTTGAGTTTAAGTGGTAAGATAAATTTCCTGCGCTCCATTCATCTCCTAAAACAATTAGAATTTTATCCTCAAAATTTTTGTTCCACTCATTTTCAACTTTAATTGCAATTTCACGACCTGGATAATCTGTTCTTTTGTTATCGTTAGTTAACGAAACAAAACTATATAAAAATGGGGATAAAAAAAATAAAAATATAAATAGAAAATAAAATTTCCTTAAATTTTTGTAGTTTATTTGTTTTTGTAAAATATATATGAACAAAATACCAAAAAATAAGTAGAATGGAGTCATCCACATTGTTCTTATTTTAGATCCAGTCAAAATTGAAAAAGCTAGGATTATAATTAGGGGGACTATATTAATAAAAAATAAAAATAATAATTTTTTATCTTTAATATTAATCTTAATTTTAAACTTCTTTATCAAAATTAAAACCATTAAAAAAAATGGTATCAAAATACCGATCTGTTTAAGTAAAAAAATTAAGGGATTTTTTAGATGGTTTATAATTTTAAAGCCTTCAATATTACCTCTATCTAAAGCATACTTGATGGTAATGAAGTCATTATAAAATAACCAAATTAAATGAGGTAATAATAAAACCATAAATACCTCTAAAGAAATCAAATACTTAAAATCAAATTTTTTTCTTTTTTTAAAAAACATGTACACAAAAAGTAAAAAAATTGAAATTAGCAATGTTATAAATAAATACTTTGACAAAAAACCAAAAGCAGAAAATATCCCTAAAAGTATACAGTCCTTCACATCAAAATTTTTTTTATCATAAATTTTCCAGGCAAAATATACTGTAAGTGCCCAGAAAGGAAGCTGACAAACATTTACATTAAATTCTGGTGTAGTAAAATTATAAAAATAAATGCCCTCTAACAAAAGTATTGAAATTAAACTAAGAGTTTTGATTTTAAAAAAATTGTAAGAAAATTTATATATTATAAAAAAAGTTATTATTACGAATAATTGACTTAAAAGATAATAAGCCCAATCATTTGAACCAAAAATCTGATAAAAAATCTCAACAAATAATGCGCTCATTGGAGGGTGTTTGTTAAATCCCCAATCTAAACTACTACCCCATGCCAAGGCTTCGATTGTATCAAGGGGTAAATTGTGATTCGTTAAAAAAGGAACTAAAGTCCAAACAATTAGGTGAATTGTAACAAAAGTATAAAATAAATTATTTAAATTTTTTTTATAAAACACCATTTATCTAAATTTTATATGATTAAACGAATATTGACACTAAATAATTGCTGAATATACTGCCATCGTTCTAAAATTAGTACAATGGTTAAAATCTCAAAAAACTATATCCCTAAAATAAGTGAAAAATATATGTGTGAAAAACATAAGGCATTTTTTAAAAAAAAACTAAATGATTGGAAGACAGATATAATTAGAACGAATAACGAAGCTCTTTATAATGGTGGCATGGATGATAATAGCGTATCGGCAGACATAATTGATCAAGCAAGTTCATATACTGACAAAACAGTTGAGATGAAAGCTATTAATAGACAAATAAAACTTATATCTAAAATTGATCAAGCACTTAGAAGAATAAAAGATGGAACCTATGGTTTCTGTCTAGAAACTGGTGAACCAATAGGTGTTAAGAGATTGATTGCTAGACCAGTTGCCGAACTTTGCATAGCTGCTCAAGAAAAACACGAGAAAGAGGAAAAAATTTATGCTGACGACTAAGGTTTAGGAATTTTATTACTACTATCCATAAAATTATAAGCTTTGATGACAGCAGGTCTCTCGGATATTTCTAAATACCATCTTTTTAGATTCTTAAAATTTTTTAGTCCTATGTCGTGCCATTCATGTCTTGCAATCCAAGGCCAAGTGGCAATATCTGCAATAGAATAACTTTCACCAGCTAAAAACTTTGATGTTGAAAGACTTTCATCTAAATCTTTATAGATATCTCTAGATATTTTAAAATATCTTTCTTCTCCAAAAGTACTCTTGCCGGGGTTATAATGATGGAATTGATGATGTTGACCTAGCATTGGACCAATATAACCCATTTGAGCCATTAGCCATTGATTAATAAGATTTCTATTTTTTTTTTCATAAAATTTTCCACTTTTTTCACCTAAATAAATTAAGATAGCTCCGGACTCAAAAATTATTTCGTTGTTCTCGTGATCTTTTATTACAGGTATTTTGCTGAAAGGACTTATTTTTTTAAATTCCGGTTTAAATTGTTCACCTTTGCTAATGTCTATTTTGGTGACTTTGTATTTATAATTAATTTCTTCAAGCATAATAGAAATCTTCTTTCCGTTTGGGGTGTCCCAAGTAAAAAGCTCTATCACTTTTTGATACCTAGTCTATTTTGAATTGCTTTGGATGAAGTAGTAAACTCAAAACGATATTTTTCATTTGGTCTTGCATATTTAAAACAAGCCCTTGCTGCAAGAGCACCCTCATGAAAACCAGAAAGTATAAGTTTTAGTTTACCTGGATAATTACATATATCTCCAATAGCAAATATTCCTTTTTGATTGGTTTCAAATTTTTCAGTATCAACTTGTATAGTTTTTTTATCTAAGTTTAATCCCCAATTTGCTATTGGCCCTAATTGCATAATAAGACCAAAAAAACCTAGTACAAAGTCTGATTTGATGTTTTTAACATCTCCATTTTCATGAACAATTTCTATATTCTCTAAAACATTTGTGCCTTTGATGTTTTTAAGTTGATATTTTGTAAATAGACCTATCTTTTCTTGTTTAGCTAATTCTTTTAAAATATTTACATTAGCTTGAGATCCACGAAATTCATCTCTTCGATGTACTAAATTAACTTTTGCAGTTTTTGAGAGTTCTATTGTCCAATCTATTGCACTATCTCCTCCTCCAAATATTGTTACTGATTTATTTTTAAATATTTCTTTATTCTTTATTAAGTAAAATATTGATTTGTTCTCAAATTTTTCACATTCTTTAACAGTAAATTTTCTTGGTTCAAAAGAGCCTACTCCTCCAGCAATTATTACATTTGGAGTTTCAAAAATTGTTCCATTGCTCGTTTTTATAATCCAACTGGCGTTATCTTTTTTAACTTCCTCAACTCTCTCATTTAAATGAAATTTGATATTGAAGGGTTTCAATTGTTTTATTAAGTTCTTTGTTAATTCTTCACCAGTACATTCTGGAATTGCTGGAATATCGTATATGGGTTTATCAGGATAAAGCTCGATGCACTGTCCTCCAATTTTATCTAAATTATCTACGATCTCACAATTCAATCCAATCAATTTTAATTGATGAGCACAAAATAATCCTGTTGGTCCTGCACCAATTATAAGTGCATCAGTTTTATTTGTCATATTTGTTTCTCTGGCAAATGAACTATTAATCCATCTATATCGTCACCAACAGAAATTTGGCAACTTAATCTGCTATTTTTTTTCGGCTCGTAAGCCTGATCTAACATATCGTCTTCACCTTCACTTTTTTTATTAATCTTATTATACCATTCATCTTTGACGTAAACGTGGCAAGTAGCACAAGCCATTCCACCTCCACAATCTGCATCAATGCCTGGAATATTATTTTGGACAGCTCCCTCCATCACAGTCAATCCATTTGAAACTTCAACTGTATGTGATTTGCCGTTATGTTCTATATAAGTAATTTTTGCCATTTTTTTTTATAAGGGTATAAAAAAAATAGGGCAAGTAAATTAATACTTGCCCTATTATAATCTTTCAACTCTGTAGTATTATGCTCTTCTTCCAGAGTTTGCAACTGCACAAGACCAAATAATAATACCGAATGCGATCTTATTAATAAAGTCAGCTAAGTTGTAAATAACGTTAAGTGCGTTAGCATCAATTCCACCTGTTAAGTAACCAAATACATAACCTAATGGATATATAGCCCAACCTACTGTAACGATCATTCTTAGTGCACTGAATGCTGTTACTAATGATTTATTTCCAGATTTAGAAACAGCTTTACCTGCTTCACCTGAAAAGATTTCATATAATATGTAAATCCATCCAGCCATACCGATTATAAAACCTAGCATAGGATTGATGAATCCAGCTTCACCACAATATCCACCTACTAACATTACTAAAGAACCGATTAAAATTCTCCAGAAAATGCCTGATGGAACTTTCTTAACTGCAGATAGAATTAAATAAAATTCTATTAACTGTAGTGGTACAGTAATTAACCAGTCAATATATCTGTAAACAGTTGGAGTATCTCCTGTTTCAACCCAAACCGCTCTCATGTACATATAGTGAATAAATGCGATACCAGTTACTAGTCCAGCTACGTTAACAGATTTTCTCCATTGAGCGCCTACATTCGCTTGCTCCATAAAGAAAAAAGCTGTAGCTGCCAACATGCCCATAGAAATTAACCAAAATGAAATACCTACGAAATCATCTGTGGCTAAAAAGGCTGTTGCTGCATTAGCCGCTGTAGTTACTCCAACAAGAGCAAATAAAGCTAAAGCTAACGTTTTTAGTGTTTTCATAAAAAACTCCCTCTTTAGTTAGTTTTTATAGTTTATATAAACTACGGCAATTAATACTCATTACCAAAGTTAAGGGGTTAATTACCAAATCTAAATAGTTTATAGAAGACTTTTTTACCTTTAATTTGTGTTGATTTTATTGACTTTTTGAAATTAAATGCAACTTACAACTAAATTTTGAAGGAAAATCACGATTTTTTGAATCATGAGCAATATGAGCAAATTTAAGTCTATTTATGATAAGTCCATATCTGATCCTGAAGGGTTTTGGAAAGAAGTCTCCGAAGACATATTTTGGTTTAAAAAACCTACAAAAATTTTAAACAAATCCAACCCTCCTTTTTATAAATGGTTTGAAGATGGTTTAACAAATACTTGTTATAATGCTCTAGATTTTCATATTGACAATGGTTTGGGTAATCAAACGGCACTTATATATGATAGTCCTATTACTGGAAACAAAGCTAAATTCACTTTTAATGAATTAAAAGAGAGAGTTTCTAAATTTGCAGGCGCACTCGTAAATCAAGGCATCAAAAAAGGTGATAGAGTTGTAATTTACATGCCTATGATACCTGAGGCGGTTATAGCGATGCTCTCTTGTGCAAGAATAGGTGCAATACACTCTGTAGTATTTGGTGGATTTGCTTCCAATGAACTTGCAAACCGTATTGACGATAGCAAAGCTAAGATTCTTATAACTGCATCATGTGGGTTCGAGCCAGGAAAAACAGTTGAGTATAGACCTTTAGTCGATGGAGCACTAAAATTAGCAAAGCACCGTTTAGAAAAAGTAATTTTTTTCCAAAGGAAAGGAAATGAGATAAAATTAAACCAACCGCTAGAGATGAGTTGGGACGAAGCAATGGTTAACGCAAAAGATACCGATTGTATTGAAATGAGTTCAATAGAATACGCCTATATACTTTACACATCAGGTACTACTGGTCTACCAAAAGGAATTGTAAGAGACATTGGTGGGCATATCGTGGCTTTAAAGTGGACCATGAAAAACATCTACAATATTGATCAAGGCGATGTTTGGTGGTCAGCTAGTGATATTGGGTGGATCGTAGGTCATTCATATATCGTATATGCACCACTATTCAAAGGATGTACGACTTTATTATTTGAAGGTAAGCCTGTAGGCACACCTGATGCAGGAGTTTTTTGGAGAATAATATCTGACTATAAAATTAAGTCCTTATTTACTGCACCAACTGCTTTCAGGGCTATTAAAAAAGAAGATCCAGATGGAAAATTTTTCACAAAATATGATTTAAGTTCTTTTAAGTCTCTTTTTCTTGCTGGAGAAAGGGCAGATCCAGATACTATTAAGTGGGCTGAAAATTTGTTAAAAGTTCCAGTAATAGATCATTGGTGGCAGACTGAGACTAGCTGGGCGATAAGTTCTAATTGTACAGGAATAGAAATGATGAAAACAAAATATGGATCAGCTTGCAAAGCAGTACCTGGTTATGACGTAAAAATTATTAAACCAGATCAATCTTTAGCTAAACCGGACGAAATGGGAGATATAGTTGTCAAACTTCCTTTACCTCCTGGAACTTTTCCAACTCTTTGGAATGCTGACAAAAGATATAATGATAATTATATGTCCAACTATAAAGGATATTATCAAACTTATGATGCTGGACACATAGACGAAGATGGATACATATGGATAATGTCTAGAACCGATGACATAATAAATGTTGCGGGCCATAGGTTGTCTACGGGCGCAATAGAAGAAGTTTTGTCTGAACATAAATCTGTAGCTGAATGCGCAGTAATAGGAATTTCTGATAAATTAAAAGGCCAACTACCAATTGGTTTATTAACTTTAAAAGCCGGGGTAAGTAAAGATAATGAAACAATATCTAAAGAATGTATTCAAATGGTTAGAAACAAAATTGGTCCTGTTGCAGCTTTTAAAATAGCCATAGTTGTAAAAAGACTTCCAAAAACAAGATCAGGAAAAATATTAAGAGGCACTGTAAGAAAAATAGCTGATAAAGAAGAATATAAAATGCCGGCTACTATAGACGATCCTGCAATTTTAAATGAGATTAAAGAGGACTTAATAAAAAATAATATTATAAAATGAAAACGGTTCTAATAACCGGTGGTTGTGGTTTTATTGGATCACATTTAACCTTATACTTAAAAAAACGAGGATACAGAGTAATTGTAATTGATAACTTATCTATAGGTAGGAAATTACTTTTCAGGGGTAATAAGTTTTATAAATTAGATATTAATAACAAAAAAAAGCTAAATAGTATTTTTGAAAAATATAATTTTGAAGCAGTTTTTCATTTAGCAGGATTAAGCAAATTGACTGATTCTTTTAAAAAGAAAAATTCCTACAAAAAAAATAATATTACATCTACTAAAATCCTTATTGATCTCGTTAAAAGAAATAATGTAAAGTATTTTATATTTTCGAGCTCAGCTTCAGTCTACGGTAAACAAAAAAAATTTCCTATAAAAGAAAATGCTAAAACAAGTCCTATTTCATATTATGGAAAGACAAAACTAATATGTGAAAATATTATAAAAAAAAATTGTTCTAATAATTCATTAAAGGCTATAAGTTTAAGATATTTTAATGTAATTGGATCAAATTTTAAAAATAAACTAGGTGAAATTCATAATCCTCCTATTCACTTAATTCCCATATTCGTGAAAAATATATTAAAAGATAAACCAGTAAAACTAAGATTAAATTTTAATACTAAGGATAAATCGGGTGTAAGGGACTACATTGATGTGGGTGATATAGTTAAGGCACATTACTTTAGTTTACAAAAATTAAAAGAAACGAAAAAATCATTTTATATTATCAATTTAGGCTCTAAAACATTTTACAGTGCTAAACAAATTTTAGAATTAATAAGAAAATTTCTAGAAATCAAAAAAGTAAGAATAGTATATTCTGTTAAGAAAAAGGGTGAACCAGATAAACTTTTAGCAAGCAGTCAATTAGCTTCTAGTTTTTTGAAATGGAAACCAAAAATTAAAATATCTGAGTCTTTAAAAAATATGATTTTGTGGGAAAAATATAAAATTAAACAAAAGAAGTTATTTTATAAATAAAATTTGTGAGTATAAAATCTACTGAAAATATATTCTTTTTGTAAGCAGCTTTATCTAAAAAGTTTAAAAATTGAAAAGCCTGATATCTTCTTCTCCACCACTTAAGGTTTATGAATTTAATATATTTTTTTTCATAATTTGAGGAACCTTGCCTATAAAATGTTAAATGTTCATTTATTAAATTAAATTGTTTTTTTTTAACTGCAAAATAAGTTGCTACTCTAAAATCAAACCAAAGCTCGTTATATTTATCAATATAAATTTTATCTAAAACTTTTAATAAACTTTTTTTTCTAAAACTAATGCAACTAGTGGATGGAAAACTTGGCCACTTATGTGATCTTATTTTATAGTTTCTATTACTTTTTGTTTGATTTTTAGTATCATAGAAAAGAATAGGTTTATCAAATACAATATCTTCTTTCTTGTTCTTTAAAAAAAACCCTACAACATTTTTTACTTTATCCCTTTTAAAAAAATCATCAGAATCTAAAATACACACTATCTGTCCTTTACTTTTTTTTAACGATCTCTTTATACCCTCCATTTGATTAAATGAATAAACATCGCCTCTAGTTGTATTCTCTAAAATCTTAATTTTTTTTGATTTTGATTTTTTTTTTAAGTTATAAGCTCTTCTAAGTGATAGGTCTGGCGAAAAGTCATCATAAAAGATAATTTCAATATTTTTATAACTTTGTTTTAATGCAGAATTAATTGCTTCTTCACAAAAATGTTCCTTGTTATAATTATTAATTAATACTGAAACTAGAGGAAAATTTTTACTCATTTATTAATTATCTTCGATTTTTGCATGTGTATCATACCATCCTGGTAAAGGTATCCCTGTAATTTTTCTAAATGCCTTTAGAAAATATTTTGTTAAAAAATTCTGTCTTAAAAATGATTTATCCCCAAAAACCTTATACAAATAAAAAATTCTCTCATATTCTTTAATCGCTTGACCTTTTTCTATCCAGTTTCCAGGCAAATCTTCGCCAAATAAGCCACTTGAACCCTCAATAAATTTATAGTCAATAAACTTGTTTTCCTGAGATGGATTTTTCTCTTTCTGCTTACTAATACCATCCTGTTGAATAATTTTAAATTTATTGTAGCCCATTTTTTCTAGTAAATTAAATTCTGTTTCAAGTTCAGTAAATTTTATTTTTTCTGATTCTATTGATAAATATTTAGGCCTTTCACTGAAATCCAACAGAGTTTTACAACATACTACATCCATTCCTTCAATATCTATTTTCATATAATAAGGTACGCCAAACTGTTCCAAACATTTTTTAAAATTAATAGAATTTACCTCTATACTCTCGCTATCCGCCCCCTCATTCTGATTGCGTTTAGCCCAATCTTCAATTACTGTTCCCCATACACTATTTTTTTTATTTTTAAAAAATTTTACTTTATTTTCGAAATTTTTCTCAACTATAGCCCCTTCAATTATTGTTAATTTTTTTTCTTTTATTTTTTCTATAAATCGGGATTTACAAAATGATACTAGATCAGGATCTGCTTCAAATGCTACAACTTCAAAACCTTTTGAAAGATAATAATCGGTATCTTCTCCTTTGTGCATTCCAACATCAAAAATTAAATTTTGTTTTGGCAAAATTGAACCTCGTTTTAATTATTTAAAGTTTAATGGTTTGCCTTCAGGGTCGCCAATAATTTTTCCATTTTTCATTTTAATTTTACCGTTAATTATTGATGCAACTGGAGTTCCTTTTAAGGAAAATCCATCAAATGGTGACCATTTACATTTGCTCATGATCTTGTCATTGGTTATCTGAATAGTTTTTTCCATATCAACAATAGTTAAATCTGCATCAAAATTTTTTCTTATGTATCCTTTACTCTTAATACCAAAGATTTTTACAGGATTTTCACAAATTAATTTTATCAATTGTTCTAATTTTAGTTTTCCACTATTAACATGATTTAACATGACTGGAAGTAACGTTTGTACTCCAGGCATACCTGATGGAGTATTTGGATAGGTTTTGTCTTTATTAATTTTTAAATGAGGAGCATGGTCTGATCCGATAGTATCATTATAATTATTTCTTACTGCGTACCAAAGACGGTCATAGTGGGACTTATCTCTTATTGGGGGGTTCATTTGAGCGTAACTACCAAGCTTATTATAACAGTCAGGTGCGTACATTGTTAAATGTTGGGGTGTAATTTCAAAAGTTATATTTCCTTTATTTTGAGATAAAAAGTCTACTTCCTCTTTAGTTGTAATATGAAGTATATGTGCTTTTTTATTTAATCTTTTTGCAATCTTAACTATTTTCCTCGTTGAGGACATTGCAACCTCTTCATTTCTCCAAACAGGGTGGCTTTTTACGTTTCCATTCTCAATAAATTTTTTACGAACTTTTAAAATTTCCTCATCTTCTGAATGCACAGCAACTACTTTTGACGCATGTTGAAAAACCTTTTCTATATCATCTTCTTTGTCAACCAATAAATTGCCAGTTGAGGAACCAGCAAATAATTTAATTCCACAACACCCATTTAATTTTTCAAGTTTTTCCAATGTTTCATAATTTTCTGCAGTTGCTCCAAAATAAAATGCATGATTGCAATACATCCCCTTTCCCAAATTTATTTTTTTTTCAAATTCATCAAAATTTGTAGTTGGTGGATTAGTATTTGGCATCTCAAATACAGAAGTGATCCCTCCCAACACAGCTGCTTTACTTCCAGAATTAAGATCTTCAGCGTCAGTTGAGCCTGGCTCACGAAAGTGTACTTGTGTGTCAATACATCCTGGTAATACAATTAGATTTTTTGAATCAAATATTTCTTTAGATTTTTCCTTAAGATCACCTATTTCAACAATTTTATCGTTGATAATGCCTATATCAACGTTTTGTAATTTACCGTCTATATAACACGAGCCATTTTTTATGATTAGATCTAACATTATTTAGAAAAGTAATTATATTATATCTATATAGTAATCAAATATGAATATTAAAAAAGTATATATTTTGGAAGATAGAGGAATTTTGTTTATTAACGGAGATGATTCAATTGAATTCATACAAAACTTAATAACCAATGACATTAATAAAGTAACTGATACTAATAGTTGTTACGCTTCATTATTAAGTCCACAAGGAAAATACTTATTCGATTTTATTATTATTAGGCATAAAAATGGTTTTATTATTGACTGTGAAAAAGATCAGGTAAATAATCTTTTAAAACAATTAAATTTATATAAATTGAGATCAAAAGTTGAAGTGCTTGATTTAAGTAATGAGTTTGTTGTGGCAGCAATATCTTTAGAAAAATATAATTCATTTCCAAATTCAAAAGAAATTCTTGGATATACTTTTAAATATAGAGAGGATCCAGTAATATTAGATCCAAGACATAAAAATCTTGGTGGAAGAATTTTAATTAACTTAGAAAAACTTCATCTTTCTCTAAAAATACTTGAATTAAAATCAGCTACACTAGATGAATATTATCAAATAAGTTATGAACTTGGGATTCCTCAAAAAAACACAGGGAAACTTCAGAATAAGTTATTTGGAATAGAATGTAACTTTGAGGAACTAAATTGTTTAGACTTTAAAAAAGGTTGTTATGTTGGTCAGGAAAATACATCAAGAATTAAAATTAAGAATAAATTAAATAAAAGATTATTACCAATAGAATTGATTAAGGGTTCTATAAAAGATGGAGATATAATTTTATCTAAAAACAATGAAATTGGAAAAGTTTTGATATCCGAAAAATATAGTTTTGGATTAATAAAAGTAAAAGATAAAGATTTTGATTTTAATGAAGTTTATAAAAGTGGCACTGCTGATATTAAAATTTTAAGGCCAAATTGGCTAAATCTTTAATTATTTTGGTGCGGCCAGAGAGACTCGAACTCTCATGGGGAAACCCCACTTGGCCCTCAACCAAGCCTGTCTACCAGTTTCAGCATGGCCGCATAATGCGTCAGAATAAAGGAATGACAATTATGTTTCAAGTTGATAGGCTAACATATGGAATTTTCAGCAGATATAAAAAAAGCCACAGCACCAATTTATGAAAAGATTTCAAAAACAATGCCTGAAATCGAGTGGTCTACGCACGCTCCATATATTTATCAAATCAATAAACTCAAAAAAGAAAAAAATGCAGTTATTTTGGCACACAATTATCAAACACCTGAGATTTATCATGGAATTTCAGATTTCTCTGCGGACTCACTAGCGCTAGCAGTAGAAGCATCAAAAACAAAAGCAGATATTATTATCATGTGTGGAGTACATTTTATGGCAGAAACTGCTAAGCTCATGAACCCAAATAAAAAAGTTCTTCTACCAGATATGAGAGCTGGATGTTCTTTGTCTTCGTCAATAACTGGTGATGATGTAAGAAATTTGAAAAAAAAATATCCTGGGATACCAGTTGTATCTTATGTAAATACATCTGCAGATGTAAAAGCAGAAACAGATGTATGTTGTACGTCAGCTAATGCAGTTAAGATTGTAAATTCTTTAAAAGTTAAAAAAGTAATTTTCTTACCAGATGATTATTTGGCAAAATACGTTGCTTCTCAAACAGATGTTGAAATTATATCCTGGAAGGGTACTTGCGAAGTACATGAACAATTTAATGATGAAGAGATAAATCAGATAAGAAAAGATAATCCTGGCATAAAAATAATAGCACATCCAGAGTGTCCGCCTGACGTTATTCAAGCAAGTGACTTTGCTGGATCTACGAGCGGAATGATAAAATATGTAAAAGACAATCAGCCAAAAAAGGTAATGATGGTTACCGAGTGTTCAATGAGCGACAACGTACAAATAGATAACCCGAAAGTAGAATTTATAAGACCTTGTAATTTATGTCCTCATATGAAAAGAATAACTTTGCCCAAAGTCTTAGATTGTTTAGAAAAAGAGTCTAATGAGATAATCATGAGCAACGAAACAATTGAAAAAGCAAGAAGATCAGTTGAAAGAATGGCTGAAATCGGCAGATAAACTCTGTGCCTAAAATAAATTTAAGTACTAGATATATAAAAAATATTTGCAAGATAGCATTAAAGGAAGACTTCTATCCATCTGGAGACATAACTTCGAAGTTAATTAAAACTAATCAAATAAATAAATTCAATTTGATTTCAAATCAAAATGCAATATTAGCTGGAATAAATTTATTTAAGTTTACTTTCAAAATAATTGACAAAAAAATAAATATTAAATTAATAAAAAAAGACGGATCAAAAGTAAAAAAAGGAACTAGAATAGCAATAATAAAAGGTAACACTAAAAGTATTTTGATGGCTGAAAGAACTGCTTTAAATTTTTTAAGTCATCTTTCAGGTATTGCAACAAAAACAAATGAGTTTGTAAAAAAAACAAAAAAATATAAAACAAAAATATGTTGCACACGTAAAACAATCCCAAATTTAAGATTATTACAAAAGTATGCTGTTAGGATCGGGGGTGGTTTTAACCATAGATTTAATACTAGTGATGAGTTTTTAATTAAAGATAATCATATTGCTTCTTCTAACATTGTAGAACTCATAACTCATGCAAATAAAAAAAAACAAAAAAAAATTATTACAGTAGAAGTAGATAATATTAAGCAATTAAAAGAAATATTAGGTCTGAAGTTTCAAAGAGTTTTATTGGATAATATGACCCCAAAAAATATAAGAAAAGCGGTTAAATTAGTTAACAATAAATACGAGACAGAAGCCTCAGGAAATATAAATATTAATAATATAAAAAAAATTTCTTCAACTAAAGTTAATAGGATTTCTATTGGCTCTTTAACTCACAGTGTAAAAGCTGTCGATTTAAAGTTAGAAACTTAATTTGTTCCAGTCTTTCATTCTACTATTAGACCATGTAATTTGTCTTTTTGCGTATTGTCTTGTTTTTATTAACATTAGTTCACGGGCTTGAACTAAACTTATTTCCTTTTTTAAATATCTTTTTATCTCTAAAAAACCTATTATTTTATTGTAACTTCCATCCTTATTAAACTTTTTTTTTATTATCTTTTGTACTTCGTTAATAGCCCCATTTTTAAACATTTTGCCAATTCTTTTTTCAATCCTACTTTGTAAAATTTTTTTATCTAAATTAATATAAATTTTGTAGAAAAGATTATTATTAAATACAGGTTTAGTTTTTTTGAACCATTCAAATAATGATTTTTTAGTGTATTTTTTAACTTCGTAAGCCCTAAGAGAACGTTGTTTGTCATTAGGATCGAATTTATTTTTAACTTTTTTATCTAGTTTAATTAATAATTTATAAAAATCTTTTTGTCCTAATCTCTCTTGAAGTTGTCTAGAGTTGTTTCTTATCTTTTTTGGAATATTTGGAATTTTAACTAGTCCATTTAACAAGGATTGAAAATATAAACCTGTACCACCAACTATTATTGGAACTTTACCTTTTTTCTGAATCTGTCTAATTTTTTTAATAACTATCTTAAGCCATTCACCTGTAGAAAAATGTTTGCTTAAACTTACAAATCCATACATGTGGTGTTTTATGTTCTTTTGATCCTTTTTTTGAGGTCTTGCGGTTAGAACTTGGAAATCTTTATATACCTGCATACTGTCAGCATTTATTATTTCTCCTTTTACTTTTTTAGCAATTTTTATTGCCAATTTAGACTTGCCCGAAGCTGTTGGTCCAGCTATTAAAAAAATTTTGGACATTAGTCCTACTGGTCTAGTTTGATACCAATATATCTTCTTTGGTTTTGATTATTAATTATTGCAACAAGCATTGTTTTCTCTTGAGATCTTAAAACAGAATTAATTATATTGTTAAATTGATTAATGCTAATTACTTTTTTCTTTTGGGCTTCTATAATTATATTGTTAATCTCTAAATAGTTAATAGGGCTATCAGGTGAAATTTCAGTTATTATTAAACCACTAGTATTTTTTGGTAAGTTTCTGCTTGCGATATCTGCCCTTGTAAGTTTTCTTACTTTTATTTTCAATTTAGTTATTTCAATATCTTGGAATTTTGGCTTTTCACTTACTTTAAAATCACCAGAAGTTTCTAGTCTTCCCAATTTAATTCTTTTTGAAATTTCTTTTTTATCCCTCCATATCTTCACATCTACGGTTTTTCCAACAGGGGTCTGGGCCACTATTTTAGGTAACTCTTTCATTTCTTTAATTTTTTTACTATCAAATTCTAAAATAATGTCACCTGCTTGTATTCCAGCTTTGTCTGCGGGACCATCTTCAGCAATACTGGCAACTAACGCCCCTCTAGGATCACCTAATTTTTCAATGGAAGCGATCTCTTTTGAAACATCTTGAATTCTTACTCCCAACCATCCTCTTTTTGTTTCTCCAAATTTAATTAACTGATCAACAACTATCCTTGCGTTATTAGATGGAATTGAAAAACCTATACCGATGTTTCCTGATTGTCCTAGGATCGCAGTGTTAACTCCAATTACATTTCCCTTCATATCAAATAATGGTCCTCCGGAATTTCCTGAATTGATTGATGCGTCTGTTTGAATATAATCTTCATACCTTGAAAGACCGATAGATCTATTTCGTGCAGATATAATTCCTGTGGTAACTGTTCCTCCGAGCCCAAAAGGATTACCAATTGCCATTACCCAATCACCTATCCTAGCTTTATCAGAGTCTCCAAATTGTGCTGGTAAAAATTCTTCATCTGAAATAATTTGTAAAACAGCTAAATCTGATAAAGGATCAGATCCAATTATTTTTGCTTTATACTCTTTTTCACCATTTACTCTAACTAAAATATCTTCGGCATCTTTAATAACGTGGTTGTTAGTAACTACAATGCCTTTTTTATCTATAATAAAGCCTGAACCAAGAGCGCTGGCTTTTCTTTTTTGAGGCGTACCAAATTCTTTAAACATATCTTCAAATGGTGATCCGGGAGGAAATTCAAAAGGAAATGGATTTACATTAGTAACAACAGTTTGTGTTGTGGAAATATTTACAACTGATGGCATTAATTTTTCAGCCAATTCTGCAAAACTATTTGGGACATTTTTTGCTGACAAAACTGTCGGTAAACTTACAAACAGAAATAAATATAATAAATATGTCTTAATATTTTTCATGCTTAATTTTTAAAATACCAAATGATAAAAAAACCTATAATTGCAAATACAAGTCCTCCTGTTCTCAAGTGGCTATCTTTTACCATTTCAAGTTTTTTTAACATATTTTTCATTTTTGATGGAAATAAGGCATAAATAACGCCTTCAATGAATAGGAAAATTCCAAAAGCTATCAGGAATTCCTTCATTAGAATCTAATTTTTCAAAGGCGGAACTTTGACGCTTCCAAAGAATTTAAAAAATTCACTATCCGGTGAAAGAACTAAAGATGTTTCACCACCAATTAAGGCTTTTTCGTATGCCTGCATTGCTCTATAAAAAGCAAAGAAATCTGGATCTTGACCAAATGCTTGTGCAAAAATTTTATTTCTTTCACCGTCTCCTTCACCTTTCATAATTTCAGATTTTTTTTGAGCATCTGCTAAAATTACTGTAACTTCTTTGTCTGCAGTTGAGGTGATTGTAACAGCCATTTCAGCTCCTTTAGCTCTAAATTCTTTAGCTTCCCTGTCCCTCTCAGTCTGCATTCTTCTGAAAATTGCATCACTATTAGCTTGGGGTAAGTCGGCTCTTTTGATTCTCACATCTACAATTTTAATTCCAAAATTTTCTGCTTCTGCATTTACCCCTTCTTGAATTAATGTCATTTGTTTTGTTCTATCTTTTGATAATAGAGTTTGTAATTCTTGTTTACCAAGTACGCTTCTTAACCTTGAGTTAATAATTGTAGAGAGTCTTGATCTTGCTACTCTCTCATTTCCAACCGAAATATAGAACTTCAATGGATCAATTATTTGAAATCTTGCAAATGCATCTACTATCAATCTTTTCTGGTCTGAAGCGATAACTTCTTCTGGAGGGGTATCTAAGTTTAAAATTCTTTTATCCAAGAATACAACGTTTTGAATAAATGGTAATTTAAAATTTAATCCAGGTTTTAAAATTATTCTTTTTGGATCACCAAATTGTAAAACTATAGCCTGATTGACTTCCTTGACAATAAAAACCGAGAAAAAAGCCACAACAGCTAAAACTCCGATTATTGGTAATAAAATTTTTTTCATATTAATTAGTTCTCTTTTTTAATTCAGGCAAAGGTAAGTATGGAACTACTCCTGAACCTGAGTTTTTGTCTATAATAACTTTATCAATATCTGCTAAAACTTTTTCCATTGTCTCTAGATACATTCTTTCTTGAGTAACTTTTTTAGCTTTTGAATATTCATTAAAGATTGCTAAGAATCTGCTAGCTTCACCTTCTGCTTTAGCTACTACCTCTTTCTTATAAGCTTCTGCAGCTTGCAAGATTTTTGCTGCCTCACCTCGAGCTCTTGGAATGACGTCATTAGCATAAGCCTCTGCCTCATTTTTAGATCTTTCCATATCCGCTCTAGCAGCTTGAACGTCCCTAAATGCATCAATTACTTGATCAGGCGGGTCTGCTTTCTGGGTTTGGACTTGAGTTACTTGAATTCCACTTTGATATTCATCTAAAATGTCCTGAATAATTTGTTGTGTTTCTTGTTCTATAACTCCTCTCCCCTCAGTTAAAATTGGTTGAATTTCGCTTTTTGCAATTACTTCTCTCATAGCAGTCTCTGCAGCTGCTTTAACAGTTCCTTCAGGATCTTGTATTTTAAATAAAAATTTTCCTGCATCTTTTATTAACCAAAAAACTGAGAAGTCTATATTAACAATGTTTTCATCTCCGGTTAACATTAAGCTCTCTTCAGGTACATCAGCTACACCTCCAGAACCAAAACCACTATCCCTTTCAGATCTAAACCCAATATCCATTCTATTAACTTTTGTTACTTTGGGTGTAAGTACATTCTCAACTGGAAATGGAATATGATAATTTAATCCAGGTTGCGTTGTTTTAACAAATTTTCCAAAACGTAGTACAACTCCTTGCTCATCTGGTAAAACTCTGTAAAGACCGCTTAAGGCCCAAATTATTACTAAAACTATTAAACCTAAAAAAATAGGTTTGTTTCCACCTTTTGCTCCATTAGGTAAAATTTTATTAATTTTGTTTTGAATGTTTTTAATTATTTCATCTACATCTGGTGGTCTAGGACCTTTTCTAAATCCTCCGTTACCATTTCCTCCTGGGGGTGAACCCCATGGACTACCACCTCTACCTTGAAAGTTATCGACCATGACATCTATATAGTGTCTTTATTTACAAAAACAAGATAAGTTAGTTACGAAAAATGAGCGAATTGATGCAATGAAACCTAAAATTTTTAAAAAAAACCCCATTAATGGGACCAAGTATACTATTGCTATTTCTAGTGCCAAAGGGGGAGTTGGAAAATCGACCTTTGCAACTAACATATCCATAGCTCTGCATAAAATTGGATGTAAAGTTGGCTTATTGGACGCCGATATTTACGGTCCTTCTCTACCAAAATTATTTGACATCCAAGGTAAACCTGAAAGCGATGGTAAATATCTAAAACCAATTTTGAAATATAATATTCAATGTATGTCAATAGGATTCTTGACTGATGAACAAACTCCAATGATTTGGCGTGGTCCAATGGTAACAAGTGCAATTAAAACTTTTACTCAAAAAGTTGATTGGAAAGATTTAGATTTTATAATTGTTGATATGCCACCAGGTACAGGTGATACACAATTGACTTTTTCGCAGGAAATAAAAATGGATGGAGTTATAATTATTTCAACACCTCAAGAAATAGCTCTTCAAGATGTAAAAAGGGGTATAAAAATGTTTGATAAACTTGGAGTTAAAATTTTAGGATTAATTGATAACATGTGTTTTTTTAGAACAGATGATGGAAAGAAATATAGCCTATTTGGAGAAGGGGGTGTTCAAAGAACAGCAAAAGAATTTAATAAAGAAATTTTAGGAGAGATTCCACTTAATCCTGAAGTTGGAAAATTGGGAGATAAAGGTACACCAATAGTTGAGGCTAACCCAGATCATGAAATATCTAAAATTTTTCTAAATCTTGCAACGAAGATTAAACAATCTTATCTTTTAAATTAAAAGACGTCATAAGTTCATTCCATTCTCTTTTTGATAAACCTGAACTTTCTATATCAATTTTTTCACCATTAATTAACTTTTGAATTAGTATTTTACCTTTTGAAGAAACTTCAGTTCCTCCAACTCTGTAATCCATAAACGCATCATAAGTAATTGGAACCCATTTTTTTAAAGTATCAAGCATTACATTTGCATAAGCTCTTATTTCATACTGCGCATGATGATCAGCTCTTAATCTTAAAAAGTTCATTAGGTTCAATAAGTCAGTTTTCCAATACCATTGAGTATAAGTATTTAGAGTTAAATTCATTCTTGCTAATTCTCTAGCTAATCCAACATTTTTTTCATCTATTACTGATCCGTCATATCTTTCGTTTAACATCGTTTCATAATTTTCATAAGTTCTCTCAGCATCGTTTTTTAATAATTCTAAAACTTTTTTTGCTTGATCACCTTCTAAATTTTGCCCTCTACCTTGTCTGTTGCTTTTCGATTGTGCAGCTAAATGTTCATTTTTTGGTAAATAAAATTCTTTATCTAAAATTGAGTATCTGGCAGAATACTCGTTTACGTTTGCTGTTCTGTGTCTAATCCATTGACGAGCTATAAATATCGGAAGTTTAACATGATATTTGATTTCACACATTTCAAAAGGCGTGCTGTGCCAATGTCTCATTAAGTATTTTATTAGACCGCTATCAGTTGATACTTTTTTTGTCCCTTTTCCATACGATACTCTAGCGGATTGTACAACTGAACTATCATTTCCCATGTAGTCTACTACTCTTATAAAACCATGATCTAGTATTGGGATAGCTTCATAAAGAATCTTTTCCAGATCAGGGGCTGTAACTCTTTTAGTGCTACTTTCCTGAGATTGTTGCTCTTTTATCTCGTTAATTTGTTCTTTAGTTAACTTCATGATTTAAATATTGAATCTTTAATTATAGCTTTTATATTAATCATGTTGGTTTTCCAACTATGACGATAAACGAATTTCGTAATAAACATTGCGGACGTGGGGGCAGTACCCACCACCTCCACCATTTTCAACTTATGGGGGTGAACCAGAATCGACGGATGTCTAAAGGCTGTTCTTTCGTTCGGAATTGTTCCACCGTAACGGGCTATTTATAATTGCAAATAATAAATTTGCTCTTGCAGCTTAATTAATTATTTTAATTAAGTTACGGGGTTTTGGGGCACCTGGCAACAGAACGCCCCTTGAATTATGATTAAAAAATAAATGGCAAATTATTTTCAACTTTTTCAAAGGGGATTTAAAAATAGATATTTAAGAAAAATTTATATTCCCGAAAATAAACTTGATTGTATTATTAATCATCCAGGAGGTTGCGGAGGAGTTACTTTATCAAAGCACATCAATCAGTTTCAATATACCAATTATCATATTGAAAAAGAATATGGTTATCAAAAGGCTATTGCACATCTTATTAAGCCTCCCAGTGTGTTTTATAAAAAAAAGATTAAGGTAATAATTCTTAAAAGAGATCTGAACGAAATTTATAATTCATTAAAAAAAAGGGGTTTTTTAAGAAATTCTCTTGTGTGGTACGGAGACTTGCTACCTTTTAGATTTTTCAATAATGATGAAAAAAAATTAAAAAAAAAATTTACAGGATATTTAGAAAAATTTTATGAAAATTGGGAAAAGTATCCTGATAGCTTAAAGATAGTAATTAATTATCCTAATATTTTTCAAAGTATAGATGATCAAAATAGTTTGAAGTCATTCTTAAATATTAAAGATCAAAAATTTATTGAAAATTTTCCAAAATTTGATCCATATGCGTATGAAAAAAATTTTATAGATCCATCCTCATAAATTTTTTAAAAAAAAGAAGATAAATAAAATTATTTGAAAAATAATATATGTTTGTGCTGCAATAGCCCACAAGTAATCTTGTGAAAAAAATCTATGTAACAATTTTGTCTTTTTAAAATTTTCAGCACTACGCCATGTTCCTATGGAAAGGAACGACAAGACTAAAAATATAAAAAAAATATATAAGTTAAAATAAATCGTATAAATAAAAAAATTTCCTATAAAAAATACTACTATTCCGATTAAAAATAAACCATACCAGAAACTTTTTCTCAATTCTAATTTTCCAATCCAAAAATCTTTGAAAGTTTTAAACATTGTATGTATAGTTTATTATATATATTAATAATTTTCTTTTAAAGAAAAATGACAAATTCAACCATTAGATCTATAATTGAAAAATTCCCAAAGAAGAGACCTCCTCTTCCAAATAAGATAAAGAAAATATTTGATAAATTATATTTAAAGAACAGACACAGTTTTCTATCACAATTATCTGAAAGATGGTTGCACTATATTATTAAAGATAAAAATTCAAACAAAAGAACTTTGGAAATTGGTGCAGGAACGCTAAATCATTTAGAATATGAAAATTTAGATAAAGTTTATGATATCATAGAACCAAAAAAATTTTTATTTAAAAACAATTTAAATAAAAAATTCATTAACAAAATTTATAAAAATTTAAAGAAATGTAAAAATTTATATTATGAAAGAATTATTAGTTGTGCTGTTTTAGAACATCATACAAATCTTCCAGAATTTTTATATTTAAGTTCAATTAAGATGAGCAAAAAAGGATATCAATCACATAGCGTACCATGTGAAGGTTATCCAGCTTGGGATTTAACATGGTTTTTAATAAATGGTATAATTTTTAAAATTAAATATGGATATTCATTTAAACATATAATGAGACATGAGCATGTTAATAACTTGGATGAGATTACAGATCTTATTAAATTTTTTTATAAGAATGTTAGAATAAAATATTCTTATCCTTTTTTTAATAAATATTTGTCCTTTTATGCAAATATAGAGTTTGATGAACCAAACAATAAAAATATTAAGAAATACTTAAAAATTAGATCTAAAAAATGAAACATAATATATCTTTTGTAATACCTTGTTTTAATTGTGAAAAACAAATAATTCAAAATATAAAAAAACTTAAGAATAAGATCAAATCCAGTAGAATTAATTTTGAGTTTGTAATGATAGATGATGGAAGTGAGGACGGAACATTTAATAAACTTAATTATTTAAAGAAAAAATTTAAATTTATTAAAATTTTAAAAAATAGGGAAAATATTGGTAAATCTTTTTCTTTAATTAAAGGAGTCAATAGAAGTAAGTTTAAAAATATAATTACAATTGATTGTGATTTGCCTTATTTAAATTCTTTAAAGAAAGTTATTGAGGGTCTCAAAAGAAATAATGATTTAGTTATTATTAATAGAAAAATTAAAGGAAGTAAAATGGTTGGATTCAATTTAAGACCTTATCAAATATTAAGATATCTAATTGGGTCCTTCATTGCATATTTGAATATTAAACTTTTAAAAATAAATGTACACGGAGGTGATACACAGGCTGGTCTTAAAGGCTTTAAAAAAACAAAAGATTTTAACAAAATTAAATTTATATCTAAAAAGTTTTTTTTTGATTTAGAGTTAGTACTTATTTACACAAGAAAAAAATTAAAGGTTTTATCTGTAAAAACTGATTATTCAATTTCTATGAATTCTACAATTTCATTATTTAATTTTTCTAAAAATTTTGTAATTTTATTCGAGTATATTAATGTCGTTTCATATTACTTAAAGGGTCATAATAAATGACGAAAAAATCAATAGGTTGGAAATTTGATAACACATACCAAAAATTACCTAATATAATGTTATCGAAGATTGAACCTGAAAAAATTGCTGAACCAAAATTAATCATTAAAAACGATGATGTTTCTGAATTACTAGGGCTGAATTTTATAGGGTTTAACGATAATGAGTTAGCATTATTATTTTCTGGGAATAACTTACCAGAAGGAACAGAAACAATTGCTCAAGCTTATGCGGGACATCAGTTTGGACATTTTAACATTTTGGGTGACGGTAGAGCATTGATATTGGGTGAACATATCACTCCAAAAAATAAAAGATATGATCTTCAGTTTAAAGGTTCAGGAAAAACTCCTTATTCAAGAAATGGAGATGGAAAAGCTGCACTTGGTCCAATGTTAAGAGAATACATAATTAGTGAGGCAATGTTCAGACTGAATATACCTACTTCAAGAAGCTTAGCAGTTGTAATAACAGGAGAAAAAATTATCAGAGAAAAAGAATTGCCTGGAGCTATTTTAACAAGGGTAGCCGAAAGTCATATAAGAGTAGGCACTTTTCAGTTTGTTGCCTTTCAGCAAGATTTAAAAAGTTTAAAAATTCTTTTGGATTATACAATTAACAGGCACTACAAAGAATTAGAGAAAAGTTTATCACCTGCCTTATCTCTTTTAAAGACTGTAATGACTAAACAAATAGATCTGATAATAAATTGGATGCGAGTTGGTTTCATTCACGGTGTGATGAATACTGATAACATGACGATATCAGGAGAGACAATAGATTATGGACCGTGTGCTTTTATGGATATTTATAATCCAAAAACTGTATTTAGTTCGATTGATTATAATGGACGCTATGCGTTTAATAACCAACCGATCATAGCACAGTGGAATCTGTTAAGATTTGCAGAATGTTTGCTACCTTTTATAGATGAAGATCAATCTAAAGCAATAAAAATTGCAGAAGAAACTATAAATGAGTTTTCTGAAATTTTTAAGAAAAAATGGATCAAAATGATGTGTAATAAACTCGGTTTAATAAGAGAAGATCAAGCAGATGAAAAATTGATTAATGATTTATTAACTTTAATGTATCAAAATAAATTAGATTATACTTCAACCTTCGCTGAATTAAGTGAACTTAAAATTCCAAAAAATATAAGTTTAAAAAACTGGTACGATGAATGGAAAAAAAGATTAGAGGATAATAAACATAACAATGATGATATTAAAAAGATAATGAAAGAAAATAATCCGAGAATTATTCCAAGAAACCATAATGTTGAAAAAGTAATTGAAGAAGCGTATTCAAATAATTATGAATCATTTAAAAAATTACTAGAGGCAATTAAATATCCTTATTCTAAAAATGAAAAATTTAAAGATTTTGAATTAGAACCAAAAAAAATAAATGATCAATATCAAACCTTTTGTGGAACCTAATCTAATTTAGTGAATTTAGTTAAATCAGGTTTAAAATAGTTAGGCCCTTTCATTACTTTGCCAAGCTCATTATATATGGGCTTGCCATCATCTCCTAACTTACTCATATTTGACTTTTGAACTTCTTCAAAACATTTATCTAGATTTACTCCAAAAGCGTGTCCTGCCCCATAAGTTACGTATAATATATCAGTTAATGCATCTACAACCTCTTTTAAATCTTTCATTTTCATGGCTTCAATAAGTTCATTTAGTTCTTCTCTTATCAAATTAATCCTTAAATCATTTATTTTATCATTACTAAGACCAGGCGTAGTTTTTACTTCTTGTCCGAATGTTTTCATAAATAAACCCACTTTTTCAAAATTCGTCATAATGCTCCTATTTGATTATTGTATATTTTAATGTATAAGATTTTAGTGGTTGTATTCAAACAATAATAATGAGATTTAGAAAAGAATTTGATAGTATTGGAAGTATTAAAGTTCCATCAGATAAGTATTGGGGTGCTTCTACTCAAAGATCAAGTAAATACTTTAATATTGGTGATTTTTTAGTGAGGCCAATAGTAATAAAATCTATAGCAATTATCAAAAAAGCTGCAGCAATAGTAAATACAAAAAATGGAGATTTAGATAGAAAATTAAGCGCTGCAATTATTAAGGCATCTAATGAAGTTATCTCTGGAAAATTAGATGATAATTTCCCTTTAAAAGTATGGCAGACCGGCTCGGGTACACAAACCAATATGAATGTAAATGAGGTTATTGCAAATAGAGCAATTGAGATTATGGGAGGTAAATTAGGTTCAAAAAAACCAGTGCATCCAAACGATCATGTCAATAAATCTCAATCAACAAATGACGTGTTTCCTTCTGCAATGCATATGTCAATTGCAATTACAGCAACTAACAAACTGATACCTTCATTAAATTTATTAAATAAATATTTACAGAAAAAAGCTAGAGAATTTAAAAAAATTGTTAAAGTTGGGAGGACACATTTGCAAGATGCAACACCATTAACATTGGGTCAAGAATTCTCCGGTTATCATTCACAGCTTTCAAAATGCATTGAGAGAATAAAAGGTGCTCTAAGTGAAATATACTATCTAGCTCAAGGAGGTACTGCGGTTGGAACTGGTATTAATACAAGAAAAGGTTTTGATAAAAAAATAGTCGCAGAAATAAAAAAAATTACAAAATTACCTTTTAAGCCTGCACCAAATAAATTTGCATCTTTAGCAGCACATGACTCAATCGTTAATTTTTCAGGAACCTTAAATACGACAGCAGTTTGTTTAATGAAGATTGCTAATGACATAAGATTTCTTGGATCTGGTCCGAGGGCAGGATATGGAGAACTTATTCTTCCAGAAAACGAACCCGGTTCTTCAATTATGCCAGGTAAAGTTAATCCAACACAGTGTGAAGCAGTAACAATGGTTTGTGTAAAGGTTATTGGAAATCATAATGGAATTACGATGGCAGGATCTCATGGTCATTTTGAACTGAATGTTTTTAAACCGCTCATAATTCATAATATTTTACAATCTATTCATATAATGTCTGACTCTGCTAATAGCTTTGCCAAATATTGTGTTGCTGGAATAAGAGCAGATAAAAAAAGAATAAAAGAATTACTAGATAACTCATTAATGTTAGTTACTGCCCTTGCGCCTCATATTGGATATGATAACGCTGCGAAAATCGCTAAAAGAGCGCTTAAAAATAAAACTCGTTTAAAATATGAAGCTTTAAAATCTGGGCTGATAAATGAGAAGGACTATAACAGAATTGTTGATCCCAGAAATATGGTTCATCCAAAATAACTTGTTATTATCTTGTTAGTCATATTTTTTAAATCTATCCAATTATCTATTCCACCTTTGTCATCATAATTTATTTCTTCTAAGATCCTTTTTACATTTTCAGTAATTTTATCTTTTGGATTATTAAGTTTGAAATTTAAAATTTTAAGTTTATTTTTAAAAACATTATACTCGACAGTAAAATAAATATTCTTTAATTCTTTACGTTGTTTTTTAGGAATTTGAAAAGTTCTGAAAAATTTTTGTTTGTCTTTTATTATGAAATTAAATTTTCCTGTGAAAATTGTTTCATTGTCAACTGATTGTAAATAACTTTCAAAAAGTTCTAATGTTCCAATCTTATTACTTATTAAATTTGTATTGTTAAAATTAATAATTCCATTATCAAAATTTATAAAAAGACTCATACTATCGAATAGTCTGTTATTAGTTAATTGATTTGAAGTGATAGATACGTTCGCACTAAGATTCTTATTAAATAAAAGGTCATCTCTCATTAATTCTTGGAATAATATAGTTGATTGAAATAATTTAGATAATTTAATTCTTTGAGAGTTAAGATTCAAATTAATATCAAATGGATTGAAATTTATTTTTCCGTTATAGTTTACCTTGTTATTAACGAGTCTGGCGTCTTTTGATACGAATTCTAAAAACTTTGTCGTTAATTTATAATCAGAGGTTATCTTACCATTTTTAAAAAATGTTGTATTAATACCATGTATTTGATCATTTTTTTTTAAATAAGAATTTTGAAATTCAAAATTTAGTTTTTTTAAATTTATAATAAAAAAATTTTGTGAAATTTCATTTTTGGATATATTCCAATTTAGCTTAAAAGGTGTATTAAATATTTTTCCTTTGATGAGAACAACATTTTGGTCTTTTTTAATATCGTAATAATTCTTCATTCTTTTTATCGGAAAAAAAAATACAGTTGTGTCATTTTTATCATTAAAAAAAAAATTACTATTTTTTATGTAAATAGGTTTTTTAGAAAATTTACCCTCAAAAAAATTTGAAAGAAAACTAAAATCTTTTTTTTGTATTAAAAAATTTGCATCTTGAATAACTATTTTTTTTAGTTTTATTTTTTCTTTATGAAATAGGTTTGATTGTGTTATAAATAATTTAAGTTTTTTTATCTGGGTTATTTCCTTCTTAGATTTATCTAATTCGTTAAAAATTTTCACATCTTTTATTAAAAAATGTGGCCTGGGTAAAATTGAATAGCTAATGTCTGATGAAAAACTGATATTTAGATTAAACTCTTCTCGTATTTTTTTAGATAAATCTTTCTGTAAATAGGCTTTATCATGAAGGCTAGGTATAGTTAGGTAAAACAGATATAAAAAATATATACACGTTATAGGTATCAAAATTTTGTTGAGTTTTGCTGTGCCTTTTAGATTTTTAAAATTTTTATAATTAAAAATGTAATCAAAAAAGTTGATTAATTTCTCATTTAACTTAAATATCTTATTCTTAGTATTTTTCATGAAATTAAAATGATTTATAAGGATTATTTATAAATGGTAAATAAAGAATATCTACAAAATCTAAATGAAGCCCAAAAAAAGGCTGTTTTATATAATGATGGACCTCTACTGATCGTTGCAGGAGCAGGGTCAGGTAAGACCAGGGTTTTAACCTCAAAAATAGCTAATTTGATAGAGTCAAAAATTTTATTTCCAAGTCAGATACTTGCCGTAACTTTTACTAATAAAGCAGCTAATGAAATGAAAGATAGAGTAAGTAAAATTTTAAAGAAAAATGCCGTGGATTTAAATTGGTTAGGAACTTTTCATTCAATAAGTGCTAAATTACTTAGAAGACATGCAAAAGCTGTGGGGCTTAATCAGAATTTTTCTATAATAGATCAAGATGATCAATCAAGGTTAATTAAAAACATTTGCAAATCTGAAAATATAGATTTTAAAAAAATCTCTCCGGGATATATTTCATCAATATTTGATAAATGGAAAAATAAAGGTTGGTATCCAAATCAAGTGGTTTTGTCAAAAAAAGATATTTTTGAACAAGGAATTTTAAAAATTTACAAAATATATCAACAAAAACTTTTGGATCTAAATGTGTGCGATTTTGGAGATTTAATAATGCACTGTGTCCATATACTAGATAACAATCCTGATATCAGAAGTATTTACTCGAAAAATTTTAAATACATTCTTGTGGATGAATATCAAGATACCAACTTTATTCAAAGTAAATGGTTGAAGTTACTTTCAGAGTCGAACAAAAAAATTTGTTGCGTAGGTGATGATGATCAGTCAATTTATAGTTGGAGAGGTGCTGAAATAAAAAATTTTTTAGATTTTGAAAAAGTATACGAAAATACTAAAATAATTCGTTTAGAAGAAAATTATAGATCAACACAAAATATTTTAACTGTAGCTTCTAATTTAATTTCGTTTAATGAAAAGAGAGTTGGAAAAAATTTAGTTACTACAAGAAGTCAGGGTTCTTTGGTTAATTTAAATTGTTATAGAAATGGCAAAGATGAAGCAATTGGTGCTAGTGATGAGATCGAAAAAGTTTTAAGTAAAAAATATTCTCTTAACAACATAGCAATTTTAGTTAGAGCAATCTTTCAAACAAGAGAATTCGAAGAAAGATTTCTAAGAATAGGTTTGCCATATAGAATCATAGGCGGTACAAAATTTTACGAAAGATCAGAAATTAAAGATTGTGTTTCATATTTAAGAATAGTTTTTCAAGAAAAAGATGACTTGGCATTTGAAAGGGTAGTTAATGTCCCAAAAAGATCGATTGGGGAAACAACTTTGAAACAAATTAATGAATACGCAAAAAAAAATAGTTTAAGCTTAGAAAAATCCTCAATGCAGATGATACAAGAAAACTTAATTAAACCAAAAGCAAAAATCGGTTTATTAAGTTTTCTTAAACTGCTCTCAAATTGGAGAAGTGAAATTAATATAAAGAAGATAAATCACGTTAAGTTAATGCAACTAATTTTAGATGAATCTGGTTACTCTTTAATGCTTAAGGACAAAAAGGATCTTGAAAATGAAAACAGACTTGAAAATATAAAAGAACTTTTGGGTGCAATGAAAGAATTCGATAATTTAGAATCTTTTCTGGAACATGTTTCATTATCAACCTCTATAGATCGTGATTGGGAAGGAGAAAAAGTAAATCTTATGACCATGCATGCTTCTAAAGGTTTGGAGTTCGATGTAGTTTTTTTACCGGGTTGGGAAGAAGGTCTTTTTCCTCATCAAAAATCTATGGATGAAAAAGGACAAAGTGGCTTAGAAGAAGAAAGAAGATTAGCATATGTTGGAATTACAAGAGCAAAGAATAGTGCTTATATTTCATTTTCTATGAATAGATTTTATCAAGGAGATTGGATTGATAGTATTAGTTCTAGATTTATAGAAGAGCTTCCGGAAAAAAATTTGAAAAAAAATAATTTTTTTGAAAAAGAAAATTACGAAGATTTTGAGTTCAATCAAGATTTAGAATCTAATTATGAAAATAAAAGTCCCGGGTGGATAAGATATCAAAAAAGATTAAAGTGATTAAAAACAATATAAATAAAATAAGAAAACTTTTTAATAGTTTTAATATTGATGGATATTTAGTTCCGAAAAACGATGAATATTTTCAAGAATATGCAAATAAAGACAGACTAAAATTCATTTCAAATTTTGATGGTTCAGCAGGATTAGCTATGATAATGCGGAAGATTAATTATCTTTTCGTTGATGGTAGATACACAGCTCAGGCAAAAATTCAGAGTGGAAAAAATTACAAAATTTTACAAATTCCAGAATTTTTACCATCAGACAAAATAAAAAATAATAAATTAAAAATTGGTTATGACCCAAAACTTTTTACAAGTAGGTCTTTGAGAATTTATTTTCAAAACAAAATAAATTTAGTTCCAATTAATAAAAATTTAATCGATCTAATTAATTATAAAAAAAATAAAAATATTTATAGTTCATTTTATACTCTTAACAAAGAGGTTGTAGGCGAAAGTACTAAGTCAAAAATAAACAGGTTAATTAAAATTTTAAATAAAAATAAAGTTGATTATATTTTTGTATCTGCTCCAGAAAATGTAGCTTGGCTCTTAAATATTAGAGGCAACGATTCTCCATACAGTCCAATCCCCAATTCTAGGATTATATTGGGAAAAAATAGAAATCTTTTTTTTTTTTCAAATAAAAAAAAAATTAGAAATATTAAAAAATTAAGATATTTAAATAAAATTCACTTTTTTGATGAGTCAGACTTTAAAAAAATATTATTTAAAATAAAATCAGGATCATTTATAATAGATGAAATTTCTTGCTCTGCATATTTTAAAAACTTAATATCAAATAAATTTAAAATTAAAAATTTAAATGATCCCATTTACTATTTAAAATCTAAGAAAAATTCTAAGGAAATAGTACATATAAAAAATGCTCATTTAGCTGATGGAGTCGCCTTAACGAAATTTTTATATTGGATTAAAAAAAATATAAGAAATAATGTATCTGAATTAGACGCTGAAAAAAAACTTGAAAAATTCAGAAGATTGAACAAAAATTTTTTAAGCCCAAGTTTTAATACTATAGCAGGCTCAGGTCCAAATGGTGCTATAATTCATTATCGTGCAACAAAAAAAACAAATCGTTTACTTAACAAAAAAGAAATATTTTTATGTGACTCTGGAGGACAATATAAATATGGAACAACTGACGTGACTAGAACAATATGTTTTGCAGAACCAGAAAAGTATATAAAAGATATTTTTACAAAAGTTTTAAAAGGCCATATTGCTGTAGTAACTTCAAATCTTAACACGTGTTATAATGGTAAACTAATTGACGTAAGAGCCAGAAAATATTTAAAAAAAAATGGCTTAGATTATGCACATGGTACTGGTCACGGTGTAGGTTTTTTTTCAAATGTACACGAAGGACCACAAGCAATATCAAAATTTAATTCAATAAAATTAAAAGAAGGAATGGTTCTTAGTAATGAGCCTGGTTTTTACAAAAAAGGAAAGTTTGGGATAAGAATTGAAAATTTAATTTATGTAAAAAAATATAAGAGTAGACTATTTTTTGAAAATTTAACTTTAGTTCCAATAGATAAAGAATTAATAAATTTCAAGCTTTTGAGTAAACAGGAACAAAATTATCTATTTAATTATCATTTAAATATTTATTCAAAATTATCGAAATATTTAAATAAAAATGAAAAAAAATGGTTAACTAGTTTTCTTTAGCATATTAGACCATTCTTTTTGTGTCAGGATTTTTATCCTCAATTCTTTTGCTATATCTACTTTTCTTTTTGTAGGTTTTTCACCAATTATTAAATAATCAAGTTTCTTTGAAACGTTGCTTACTATTGATCCTGAGTTTTCCTCAATTAATGATTTGGCTTCTGCTCTACTTATTCCTTCAAGTTTGCCTGTTAACATAAATGTTTTATTATTTAATAGTCCATCAGTTTTTTGTATTTTGGCATCTTTTACTTTTAGAATTTTTTCAAGTTCTAGTAAAACTTTAATATTTGTATTATTTAGGAAAAAATTCTTTATTGAATTAATTTGAGTTTCGCCAATTCCATCAATATTAAGCAATTCATCAAAATTTTTTTTTTTTGATAGTAATAAAAAACTTTTTAAAGACTTTAAATTTTTTGATATAATCTTTGCATTTTCTAAACCAATATGTCTAATACCTAGGGCAAAGATAAATCTCTCAAATGTAATTGTTTTTTTTAAATTGATAGAATATCTAAGATTAGCTACAGATTGTTTGCCCCAACCATCTAAATTTTCGATTTTTGTGTAGTCTAAATTGAATATATCTTGGGGTAATCTAATCAATTTTAAATTCCAGAAGTTTTCAACTATTTTTTTTCCAAAACCTTCAATATTAAAAGCATCTTTAGATACAAAATGTTTTATTTTTTCAATAGCAACCTTTTCACAATTGTAACCTTCGTTTGAACATCTTCTAACGGCATCCTCTTTTTTGGTAGTTGAATTGAAATCTTTAATAGTTTGAGAGCCACATGAAGGACATTTAACTGGAAATTCAAATTTTTTTAAATGTTTATTCCTTTTTTTTAAATCTACAGAAATAACATGAGGTATTACATCTCCTGCTCTTTCAACCACTACTGTGTCACCTATCCTTATATCTTTTCGAATTATTTCTTCTTCGTTATGCAATGTGGCATTCGATACAACAACACCTCCAATATTAATTGGTCTTATTTTAGCTACGGGTGTTAAGGCACCAGTTCTCCCAATCTGAATTTCAATATTTTCTATCATTGAAATTCCACTGTTAGCAGAAAATTTATGTGCTATCGCCCATCGTGGTGCATTTGCAACATTACCTAATCTTTTTTGTAAGGTAAAATCGTTAACTTTATAAACAATACCGTCAATATCAAAATCTATCAGATCTCTTTTTTTTTCTATTTCGTAATAATTCCTCATTAAATTTTCCACTTTGCTAATAGTCCTATTTAAAGGATTTGTTTTAAAGCCCCATTCTTTTAATTTTATTAAATATTGATTTTGCAATGTAACTTCCAAGCCTTTTTCATAACCAAAAGTATAGGCGATAAATTTTAATGGAATTTTTTTTGTTTCTGCTTGGTCTTTTTGCCTTAAGGTACCCGAGGCAGCGTTTCTTGGATTAGCAAATTTATCTCCTAATTTTTTAAAATCACTATTTTGAATAAACACTTCACCCCTTATGTCGATTTCCTCTGGAAAAGTCTTTGATTTTATGTTGTGAGGTATATCCGTAATTGTTTTTAGGTTTTCAGTTATATCTTCACCCTCCTTTCCGTCACCTCTTGATAATCCTGTAACAAATTTTCCTTTTTTGTAAATTAAAGAAGCAGAAATTCCATCAATCTTTGGTTCAGCACTGTAATTAATTTTAAAACTATTTCCTTTATTTAAATAGTTAAGAATTTTTTTTTCAAAATTTGACAAATCTTCTTCAGTAAAAGCATTAGCAAGTGAAAGCATAGGTACTTTGTGAAAAGCCTTTTTAAAATTTTTCGATGGTTTATATCCTATTGTAATTGAAGGAGACTTTTTACTCTTTAGATGTGGATGTTTAATTTCTAAATCTAAAATTTTTTTTTTTAAATCATCGTATTTTTGATCTGTAATTAGAGGATTGCTATCTTGATAGTAGCTTTTATTGTATTTTTCTAAAAGTTTTATATTTTTCTCAAAGATAGATTTTAATTTATTCTTATTCATTTTACTCAAATAGAGATTTGATTTTTCTAATTATAAAATTTCTTTCTTTTCCTTTATCTATTTCTCTACGCGTTTTATATTTGGGATTTAGTATTCTGTAAGATTCTTCATACCATTCACTTGATAAATAATTGTAGCCCAAAATACTAGCATACTTTTTTGCTTCATCTTCGAGACCAATTTTATAATGAATTTCAACAAGTCTAAAAAGAGCTTCTTCGACGTGAATTGTTGTATCATAATCGTCAACAACTTTCTTAAACCTATTTATTGCTGCTATCCATTTTTGTTTTTTAATATAATGCTTGCCAATATAAATTTCTTTGGCAGCCAAAATATCAAGAATTAAATCTATTTTAAATCTTGCATCTAAAGCAAAGTCAGTATCTGGGTACTCAATAATAATAAATTCAAATTTATCTTTTGCTTTTAGGAGAGGTTCTAAATCTTTTTTTTCATCTACTATGTTTTCATAATAACACATTGCAAGAAGAAAATGAACATAATCAAGACGTTTGTGATTTGGATAGACTTTTATAAATCTCTCAAGTTCGTATATTGCATCACGATAATAATCTTGGGAGTAATATGAGTATGCTGCCATTATAGAAGAAATTGGTGCCCACTTAGATTGTGGATAAAGCATTTCAGCTTCATTAAAAGATTTTGCAGCAAAAAGTACATCGCCATCCTCTAAAGATTCTAACCCTTTAGAAAATGATTCAATCATTTGTTCTTCGATATCGTTTTCTTGTATTATAGAAATTTTTTCCTTATCAGACGAACATGATATACAGATCATTATGGCAAAAAATGATAAAAATATTTTTAGAAATCTCATAAGAATTTTTATCAGATTTTATTAAAAATTCTAACTTTTATGCAATTGATTTTAATAGATTTTTACCAATAAATGTATGTGGTAAATTTTGTCCTTTGATCTCAATTATTGAATAATTAGATTTATTGCTAAACACTTTTCTTAATAATTGATTAGTTAACTTGTGGCCTCCCTGAGAACAAACAATTTTTCCAATTGTCTTATATCCTGTTAGGTACAAGTCTCCAATACAATCCAATATTTTGTGATTTACAAATTCTTTATCATTTCTTAGACCATTTTTATTCAAAATACCTTTATCTTTTACTACTATTGCATTATCAAGAGATCCGCCCAAAGCTAAATTCATTTTTTTAAGTTTATCTACATCTTCATATAAACAGAAAGTTCTAGCTTCATAAATTGATTTCAAATTATCTTCATAAACATTAATTCTATTTCTTTGATTACCAATAAAAGTATTTTTATATTTAATCTCAAAGTCAATATCCAAACTAATTTTATTTGGTTCAATTTTAATAAATTTTTCATCTTCATGAATAGAAATTTCATTTTCAATTTTTACAATTTTGATAGGCATGTCGCTTGACTTAAGACCAGCTTTATTTATTTCTTCAATAAAATTAATAGATGATCCATCTAATATTGGTATCTCATCTCCATCAACTTCTATAAAGGCATTATCTACTCCTTTTATAAAAAGTGCTGCCATTAAATGTTCGATAGTTGAAACTGAAACACCGAACTCATTTGATATGGTAGTACAAAAAAGAGCATTAGTTACATTGAACAGATTTGGTACAATAAGGTTATTTTTTGTTAAGTCCGTTCTTTTAAATATTATTCCAGTATTAGGATTGGAAGGTAAAATTTTAATATTTACCTCTTTACCTTTATGTAGACTAATACCAGAAAAAGAAATTGGTTTTTTTAGTGTTTTTTGTTTTAAAATTGACATCAAGAGTTTATAGAATTTTTGCCAAAGTTTTGAAAAACAACAAATATTACAGTAAAATACAGATCATCGAAAAAAGTTAAAAAGACGAACAAAAAAGCCTTTTGGGAGCATTTTTTTTGGTTTAACATCAACTTCATTAACGTTTGCTCCATTTAAGATATCGTATGCAGCGCTGTAGATATTCATTTTAGGGTCTTTTTCAGAGTACTCAGATAAATATTTGTGACATACAAACTTAGATATCTTAATACCTAAATTTATAAATAAATTTTCAATTGATAAGATCAGTTCCTCAGAAAAACAAATAAATTTTAATTCTACTGAAAGTTTATTACACTCTATTCCCAGTGGAATTTCTTTCATTATTTTTCCATCCACATTAAACGAACTTATAAGAATATGGCAAATCTTAATCTTATTATTATTAGTCTCTATTTGTTGTTTGCCATCTCTAATTAAGTATTCTATCTCATTTTTTTCAATTATTTTACCTCCTAAATTTTTACTGATTGATAAATTTATTTTAGAAGAATTCAGATTTTTGAGTATACATGTGCAGGACTTAAAAAAGTTTTTAATAGATTTTTCAAAGATATAAATATTTTCTTCTATTATTTTTTCTGAGGATAAAATAGGGTTAGGACTTCTAGATATATTGCTTAGATCAATGATTTTCGATTTAATGACTTTATTTTCAATATTACTAAAAAATAATAGAGATACCTTGTTAGGTTCAATTTCTAAAAAATAATTAAAATTTAATTTATCCATCTGTAACGATTATTTGATTTTTAATTCTTAAATCTATTACTTTAGTATTTTGAAATTTCTCATTTTTCAAAAGCTCACCAGTTAAGTTTAATTTGGATAGTAACTTTTGTGATGGTAGTTTTATAAGAGTATTATTTTTATCTTTAATATCCCACCTACCAGATTTTAAGAACCTGATCTCTTTTATGCTTGAAAAATCAAATTTTGAATTTTCAATAACCTTAAAAAATTTTATTAACAAAGAAAGTTTGGGGTTTCCAAACACAAGTGGTAGTTCATAGTTATTTTTATAATAGTCTATAAGCTTACCATTTTTACCAATAAAATATTTTTTATCATTTTTCAAAAATACTCCAACAAATTTTGTCTTTTCGATTTCTATTATAATTTTATTTGGAAAAATCTTTTTAACATTATAAGTATCTATTAAATTATAATCTTTAATTTTTTGATCAAAAATTTTCTTTTTAACAAATAATAAATTTTTATTTTCTAATTCTCTAAGAGAATTTTTAATAGTTAAGTTGTCTTCAAACGACAGACCTTTTACTTCGATTTCGGATATTTTTAAATTTATCAATACTTGTTTTTGGATTTGAATGGTTGATAAAATTAAAAAAATTATAAAATAAAAAAAAATTTTAACTTTTTTATCTTTTAATTGAAGCATCATTAATTATCCATCTGATTAAATTTATAAATGACATCCCGCAAAATCTAGCAATTTCAGGAACAAGAGATAGATTGGTCATACCAGGCTGAGTATTTGTTTCTAAAAGATAAAACCTATTTTTATAAAATTTAAAATCAGACCTAGATACTCCCTTGCATCCCAATAATTTATGTGCCTTAATTGAAATATTCATTAACCTATCATAATTTTTTTTTGTTAAATCAACTGGAATAATATGTTCTGTTTTTGCGGAAACACTATATTTTGCTTTATAGTCATAAAACTTTCTTCTAGGTTTTAATTCTATAGCACCTAATTTGCGATTACCTAAAATAGCGGCTTGAATTTCTCTTCCACCAATAAATTCTTCAATCAAGATCTCATCATAAAATTTCAATTTTTTTATTTTATTTAAAAAATTTTGTTTGTTACAAATAAATACATTTACACTAGAACCTTCATTTGTAGGTTTAATAACTACAGGAAATCCCAATTTTTTAACAATTTGATTTATAAGTTTTTTTTTATGGAAGTAAGCATCATTTTTAAGAATAATATATCTTGGGGTTAAAATTTTGTTTTTTATAAAAATAAGTTTTGAGAGTTCTTTATCCATCGCTAAAGATGATGCGATAGGACCAGAATGGGTATATTTAATTCCCTCTAATTCAAGAATGGTTTGAATCGATCCATCTTCTCCAAATTGTCCATGTAATGCATTAAAAACTACATCGGGTTTATAGGATCTTATTTTGTCTAAAAACTCATATTTTGTATCGACGATTAAACTTTTAAATTTGTTTTTTTTTAATTCACCTTGAACACTTTTGGCAGTTTTAATACTAATTTTTCTCTCTTTTGAGATACCACCCGCTAAAATAATTATTTTCTTTTTCATTAAGAAATTATCTCGATTTCTGTTTCCAAATCTATGCCTGTCTTTAATTTTACTTTTTCTTTAACGTATTCAATTAAATTCTTCATATCATCAAAAGATGAATTTTTTGTATTGATAAAAAAATTACAATGCTTTTCTGAAATTTTTGCATCACCAAATTTTAAGTCTTTTGGGACAGACTGATTAATTAATTCCCATACTTTTTTTTTTGTCTGGGAAACTGGATTTTTAAAAGTACTTCCACCAGTTTTAATTCTTGTTGGCTGGGTTTTTTCTTTAAGTATTATCATCTTTTCAACCCCATCTTTTATCTTTTCCTTATCTTTAAATGTTCCTTTGAAAGATGCACTTAAAAAAATTAAGTTTTTATCTAAATTATTCTTTCTATATTCAAAATTTAACTTTGAGGAAGGAATAGTAATAAGATTTCCTTTTCTATCCAAAGCTTGAATTGAAATTAAGATATCCTTAAATTCTCTATCAAAGCATCCTGAATTCATTTTTAATCCCCCTCCTACAGTGCCTGGAATGCACGATAAAAATTCGAGTCCTCCAATGTTATTTTCTTGTGCAAAATTTGACAATTTTTTGTCAGTTGCAGCGCTGCCGGCAACAATTACGTTATTGGGTAAAATCGAAATGTTTGAAAAATTTTTTCCAAGTTTTATAAATGTACCATCATAGGTTTTTTTATCATCTATCAAAATGTTTGAACCATTTCCAAGTATAAAGATTTTTTCTTTAAGGCCAAATTCCTTTATATAAATTCTTAGTTCATTCAAATTTTTTGCCTTAAAAAAAGCTTTTGTCTTTCCACCAATATTAAACCAATTAGTTTTTTTTAGATCAAAATTAAAATTTATTGCTAAATTATTTTTTTTTTTAAACGTTTCTAATTCATTTATACTTATCATAAAATTTTCGGTAGTTCTCTTATCCAGTTTGAAATTGATCCTGCACCCATTCCTATTACTATTTTTTTCTCATATATATATTGTTTAATAAATTTTGCTAATTCAACATTATTTTTAATTAAAAAAACTTTAACGTTTGAATTAGATTGAACTTCTTTTGCAAATTTTAAGTAATTAAATTTTAACTTGATTTTTTCACCTGCTCGGTAAACAGGACACAAAATAACTGTGTTAGCTTTTTTAAAAGAATTGCTGAACTCTTTTCTAAGAGTATTCAATCTTGAAATTCTATGTGGTTGAAAAACACATATAATTTCCTCTTTTTTGTAAACGTTTTTTACTCCATCTAGTACTTCTCTTATTTCAGTTGGGTGGTGAGCATAATCATCAAAAAAACTTGCTTTTCTAAAATTAAAAATCCAATTAAACCTCCTTTGCACACCTTGAAAATTTTTCAACCCTTTTTTAATTTTACTTTTAGGAATTCCAATATTCAGACAAACCGCAACTGCAGCTGCTGTATTTTTTATATTATGCATTCCCAAAAGAGGAACTTTTAAATTTTTAAATATAAAATTCTTTTTACCTGGTAATCTAATATTAATATTAAATTTTGAAAAATTTTGATTGAAAGAAACTTTTGATATTTGAAAATTTGCTTTTTTATCAAGTCCGTATGTGTAAAAATTTTTATTTTTTATCTCATTCAAAATTTCTCTATTATTTTTATCATCTATGCAAATAAAAGATTTTCCAAATGAAGGGACATTGTTTATAAAAAAAGAGAACTCTCTCTTTAAATTTTTCATAGACTTATAATAGTCCATATGTTCTTTATCAATGTTTGTGATTATTGAATAAGTTGAGGGCACTTTTACAAAGCTTCCATCAGATTCATCGGACTCTAAAATACACCAATTACTTTTTCCTAATTGGGCTGATTTTTTTATTGAATTTAAAACACCACCGTTAATAATTGTTGGATCTAAGTTTGAATTTGAAAAAATTGCTGCAATTAAAGATGTAGTTGTAGTTTTTCCATGAGAGCCAGCCACTACAATATTTTGAGTTAGCGAAACTATATGCGCTAACATTTCACCTCTTTTATATATAGGTAAATTTTTATTTTTTGCCTCAATCACTTCTGGATTATTTGATTTTATCGCGGAAGATATAACCAAAATAGTTGCGCTATTTACATTTTTTTTATTGTGTCCAATTACAATTTTTAAATTTTCTTTTTTAAGTCTTTCAATGTTTTTATTTAAAGAAATATCACTACCCTGAACATTGAATCCCTTATTTTTCATAATCAATGCTAGACCTGACATTCCTATTCCGCCAATGCCAACAAAATGTATAACCTCGGTTTTACCTATTTCAATTTTCATATTTTAAAGTTGATAATATTTTTCGATTAATAAGACTCCAAGTATTTTCGTGAGATAATTTGCTCATATTATTCTTTTTTGATTTATATTCATCCAAATTTTTAAAAATATTTAGTAATTGATTTGTTAAAATTTGTTCATTAATTTTTTCCTGTTCTAAAAGCCAACAACACCCTTTTTTTTCGTAATATTTAGCATTATAAAACTGGTGATTATCTTTTGCGTAAGGGAATGGAATCGTAAGAAATGGAATATTTGAATGAACTAATTCTGATAAAGTAATGGCACCAGATCTAGTAATACAAAAATTTGATGCTTTTATATATTCTAATAAATTTTCATCAAAATTAAAAAGTTTGAAATTAATGTTATTTATTTTGTAAAAACTTTCTATTTCAGGTGCATTTTTTTTTGATACTTGATGATAGATAAATAGATTATAGTTTTTTGAAATTTCTTTAATCGAATTATTTAAAATTGTCTCAAAAATTTTTGCACCTTGACTTCCTCCAATAATTAAAATCGTAATATTGCTAGCTAAAGGAGTTTCATTAAAGATAGAATTTTCATAAAAATCTTTCCTTAAAATAGGATTGATAACTAATCTTTTTTTAATATATTCGATAGGATAATTCTTAATTTCTTCTGAATAACAAAAAATATTCTCACATCTCCCAAGGAAAATTTTATTTAACCTTCCCAAAACCATATTGGGTTCAAATAAGAATAATTTTTTTTTTAAAAGTATTGCGTTAATACATATTGGTAAGGACATATATCCTCCCGTTGAAATAATAGTACTAATCTTCTCTTTTCTTAGAAATATAAAAGATTTTACGAATGAAAAAAAAATTTTGATAATTGAAACAGGTAATTTAAAGATATTTAAATCAAGTTTAGGCATCTCAATTTTAATTAGACTTAAATCTTTCTTATCAACAAACTTTAGACCCCTAGAATCAGACGATAAAAATACTTTGTAGTCATCTTTTAAATGTTCATAAATTGTAAGAGCAGGAATCACGTGTCCCCCTGATCCACCTGTTGATATAAGTATTTTTTTCATTTTATAATTTTCTTTTAGTCAAATTAAGTATTACCCCAGTTATTATAGACGTACCTATTATTGAAGATCCACCATAGCTTAAAAACGGTAAAGTCATACCTGTAGTAGGAAACATTCTTATATTAACACCTATATGAATTAGAATTTGTAATGATATCAACGTTATTAGTCCTGTTAAAGCTAATTTAATTTTGTTCTCATTTTCTAGTGCTAACCTTTTTAATATTATGTAGATTAAAAAAAGAAAAATTAACATTAATAAAACAATGACAATAATCCCAAACTCCTCTGAAATTACTGCGATAATATAATCTGTGTGAGCTTCTGGCACTCTATTTTTTAAAACACCTTCTCCAATACCTCTTCCAAAAAAACCTCCACTTATAATTGCCTCGCTTGCTTTGTCAGACTGAAATGTATTTGAATAATTTGAAATATCAAAAAAAGACCCAATTCTGTCTCGAATGTAATAAAATCTAGGAACAAATAATATTAATAAAATCAATATTAAACCTGCAGCAAATAATAATGTTGAAAATACGACTAAGTTAATTCCAGATATAAAAATAAGTGAAAACCAGGTAATAGTTATTAATAGTGTTTGACCTATATCGGGTTGTTTTAAAAGTAAAAATATTATTGGTAAAATAAATGCAAAACTGATTAAATATAAAAGTAATTTATTTTTTATTTTTTCACTGCATAATATTAAGGCAAGTGAAATAACATAAAAAGGCTTTAAAATTTCTATAGGCTGAAATCTTGGTAGCATCGCAATATCTATCCATCTTTTTGAACCTTTTACCTCTATACCAATGATGGGAACTAAAATAAGAAATATTAGAAAAGTAAAAAAAAATAACCACGAAATTTTAAACAAAAGATCTTGATTTATAGAGGAAAAAAATAAAATAAACCCTAATCCTAAAAGGATATAGGCGAAATGTTTGTAAAAAAAATAGTAACTATTTGTATTAAGTTTATCTGATGCAATTAAGGATGTTGATGCAAGTGAGAAAAATAGACCAAGAAAAAACAATAAAAGTATTGTACTTAAGATTAATTTATCAACATTCTTCCACCAATTATAATAAAATTTAAAATTTAAAATATATTTCATATTAAATTTTTCCTAAACCTTTTTATTATATTATTAAACTTTTCCCCACGAACCTCGAAATTTTTAAACATATCAAATGAAGCAGCTGAGGGACTAAATAGTAATGTTTTATTTTTGGTATATTTATTTTTTTTGATATCTGTCAGTGCTTTTTTTGTAGCTTTATCAAGATTAGGGAATGTTTGATAAGAAATTTTCTTGCGAAATTGATTTTTAAAAAAATTTAAATTATTTCCATAAATATAAGCATTTAAAAATTTATAATAATTTTTATTTAGTAAAAATCTATCGCCTTTTTTGGGGATACCACCAACAACCCAAAAAATATTTTTATGTTGTTTAATTATATCTTCAGACGAAGAAAAACTAGTTGCTTTAGAATCATTTATTATTACTAAATTATTTTTTCTAAAAATTATTTGTTGTCTAAATTTAAGACCTTTAAAATTATTGATTACTTTTAAAATGTTTCCTTTTTTTACTTTAAAATAATCAAATAATTTAAATATAAATACTAAGTTTTTATGACTACCTTGTGTTTTAAAGTATGGATTGCTAACTTTGCTAATTTTATCATGAAAGGATTTTTTTTTAATTATTTTGCATATAAAATTATTTTTAAATTTTGATATTCTTTTTAATATTTTTTTATCATAATCAATAAAACCGTAGTCTTTTGAAGAAGTGTTTTTAAAAATTTTTAATTTAGCATTTATATAGTTATTTAAGTTCCCATGTCTTTCTAGGTGATCTGTTGATATATTCAGAATTAAATTAAATTTTGATCTAAAAAATTTACTATATTCAAGTTGATATGAAGATGCTTCGATAACAAAAATTGTTTTTAAGCTAATTTTACTTTCTGACAAAATCGGAAGTCCAAAATTACCAACTAATCTTACATCCTTTTTCTCCTTTTTAATAATATCAAAAATTATCTTTGAAACAGTTGATTTTCCATTTGTACCAGTAATTGTAATTGAAATATTCTTTTTATTAAACAAATAAAAAATATCTAAATCAGTTATAATTTTTTTTTCATTTTTTTTTAAAAAAGATTTTAGAGAACATCTTTTTTTATCAATCCCAGGGCTTAAAATTATATAATCGTATTCTTTTTTTAAAATTTTTTTTTTACTTATAGCTTTTTTTCTAAAGTTTTTTAAACTAAGTTTGTTATCATCAAATAAATCTACTTTATCTTTGTTTAAAAACTTTAGTGTAGATAATCCACTTTTTCCAGCACCATAGATTAAGAAACTATTATTTAAAAAGTCTTTTTTTGAAAGAGTTTTCATCTAAATTTTAAAGTAGCTAGACCGATCATGCATAAAATTATAGAAATTATCCAAAACCGTACTACGATTGTTGACTCTGCCCAACCTTTTTTCTCAAAGTGATGATGAATTGGAGCCATCCTAAAAACTCTTTTTCCTGTTAGTTTGTAAGAAACTACCTGAATTATAACTGAGGCCGCTTCTAAAACAAAAAGTCCTCCTGTAATTGCTAAAACTATCTCATGTTTAGTTATGATACCGATTCCACCTAATGAACCTCCTAGTGCTAGAGATCCTGTGTCCCCCATAAATATCTTTGCTGGTGGAGCATTAAACCATAAAAACCCCAAACAAGATCCAATTATTGCTCCACAAAAAACAGCGACTTCTCCAGAACCTTCTATATAAGAAATTTGTAAATAATCTGAAAAAACAATATTCCCGGCAACGTAACTAATAAATCCAAAACAAGCAGTTACTAAAATGACTGGAACAGTTGCTAAACCATCTAAACCATCAGTTAAATTTACAGCATTTGATGAACCAACAATTATAAAAATTCCAAAAGGAATAAAAAATAATCCTAAATTAATAAATAGATTTTTGAAAAATGGAAAATACAAAAAATTTAGTTCTTCATGATCACTAAAATACATTAAGATTAAAATTCCAATCAAAGCAATTAATATTTGAAAAAAAATCTTAAACTTTAAAGATACTCCTGAAGAATTTTTAAATTTTATTTTTTTGTAGTCGTCAAAAGCTCCTAAAAGTCCTAAACTTGCTACAATAAAAATAAGAAATAAAATATAAATACTTGATAAATCTGCCCAAAAAATAACACCAGAAAATAATCCAATTAAAATAAGAACTCCTCCCATAGTTGGTGTATTAGTTTTTTTAAGAATATGTTCTTGTGGTCCATCATCTCTAATTGGATCAAGAATTTGTTGACTTGAAAAAAATTTTATAAATGGCGTTCCAATTAAGAATACCACAAACATAGAGGTAAATACTGCTAATCCTGTTCTAACAGTCAAATATTTAAATACATTCAAGAAACTATATATATCTACAAATTCTATTAAAAGTTTATATAACATTAGACTCCCTTTTTAAAAAATTCGCGATTTTATAAAGTTTTGTTGCATTTGATCCTTTAATCATAACTGTATCATTTTTTTTTATATCATTAAAAATAAAACTGAAAATTTCATTTTGATTCTTAAAAAAAATTCCTCTTTTTTGCTTAATCGTATTATTATAAGTATATTTTACGTTCTTACCAATCATATGAATTAAATCAATTTTACTTTTATTTATTTCTTTTGCTATATTTTCATGTAAATTCTTTGAAAACTTCCCCAGCTCTAGCATGTCTCCTAAAACCAATATCTTTCTTCCACTTTTAGTCTTCATTAGATTAAAATTTTTTATTGCTGTTATAACTGATAAAGGGTTGGCATTGTAAGTTTCATCGATAAATAAAAATTTTTTTTTATTTACTGTAATAGTATTCATATCACCTCTTCCTGATGGTATTGAAAATTTTTCAAAAAAGTTTATATGAATTTTTGATAAAAGACCTAATTCAGAAATCACTGCAACTGTAGCTAATATATTTTTTATAAAACTTTCAAATATATAATTTGTTTTTATTATAATATTTTTCGATTTTACTTTAATATGAATTTGGTAATTGTTATCTATTCTTATGACTTTTTTTAAGCAAATATCTGAATTTTTTTTCTTTCCAAAACTTACAATTCTTAGATTTAATTTTGATGCTATATTTCTGTGATAAAAAAAATATTTATCATCTCTATTAAGTATAATTAATCCTCCTTTGTTAATATTATAAATTATTTCACTTTTAGCTTTTGCTATTCCATTTAAGCTTTTAAAATTTTTTGAATGAGCGTAAGAAATATTTGTGATAACTCCAATGTCAGGTTTTATTAAACCAGTTAAATTATTAATTTCACCCATTTTATCCATGCCAGCCTCAAATACACCAAATTTTGCATTTAAATTTAAATTAAATAAACTTAGAGGAACCCCTATATAATTATTAAAAGATTTTTCTGAATAAGAAGTTTTACCAAAAAATTTAAGAGAGCTANCCAACATATTTTTAAGGGAAGTTTTTCCACAGCTTCCAGTCACTGCTATAATTTTTGCATCAGAACAAATTCTAATCTTTTTTGCAGCATTTTCTAGAAACTTAATTGGGTCTTTAACTATTAACTCTTTTTTTTTATTAACTTCAGAATTTTTTTTATTTGAAATAACTAATGAAGCACCATTCTTTATGGCTTTTTTTGCATAATTATTGCCATGAATTTTTTTTCCTTTTAATGCTAAAAAAATGTCATTTTTTCTTACATCATTTGAGTTGATCCATGCAGAGTTAATTTTTTTAACTAATTTGATTTTTTTTTTACATAATTCTTCTAAAATATTTACTTTTAAATCACGAGATTTAATTAAGTTTTTTAGTTTTATTGATCTTTTAATTTCTTCACGATCTGAGATTTTTATTTTTGTATTTCCATAATCTTGGATTTCTTCATGACCTTTTCCAGCTATTATTAAAACTTCATCTGAATTAAGATTATTGGTTGCGATTTGAATTGCTTTGCTACGATTAGATACTTCAAATATCTTTTTTTTTGGAATATTTTTTTTTTATCATTTTACGAATTAATTTTGGATTTTCAAACCTAGGGTTATCATCTGTAATATAAATTTTTTCACAATAGTCACCGGCAATTTTTCCCATAATAGCTCTTTTATTTTTATCTCTATCACCACCACAACCAAAAACTAATACTAATTTTTTTCTTTTATACTGACCTGATATACTTTCCAAAGTACATTTTAATGCTTCCGGAGTATGAGCATAATCTAATATTATTTGGGCACCGTTATTTATTTTTCCAATAATTTCCAATCTAGCTTTAACAGGTTTAATTAAATGAATTTTTTTTAAAATTTTCTTCATAGGAAGTTTTTTTGACTCTACGGCCAAAATAGCCATTAGAAGNTTATAAATTTGTATTTTTCCAATTAAAGGAATTTTAACTTTAAAAAATTTTTTTTTATAAGAAAAGTTTAAAAATTGAAAATTATTCTTATAACTATGAGATAATATTCTGAGGTCNCTAGTTTTAGATTCACCAACGGTAATTAACTTTAATTTTTTATTTTTTGATATTTTCCTGAGTTCATCTATGTAAATGAAATTATTATCACAAATAATTTTTGATTTGTAATTTAGTAAATTTTTGAATAAATATAGTTTTGCATTTAAATATTTTTTAATCGTTTTGTGATAATCTAAATGATCGTGTGACAGATTTGTAAATATTCCACAATTAAATTTTATTCCATCTAATCTATTTTGATGAAGACCATGACTTGATGCTTCAACTATCGCATTTTCAATATTTTTTTTTTTTGCTTTTTGTAAAAATTTATTAAATAAAATAGGATCTAAAGTTGTATTGTTAGTTTTAATAAAGCGATTTTTTAATTTGAAACCCAAGGTACCGATAGAACAAGCTTTTTTGTTATTATTCTCCAAAATTTGACAAAAATAATCCGCAATAGATGTTTTTCCATTCGTGCCTGTTACAGCAACTAGATAATTTGGTTTTTTTGGATATAATTTACTTGCAAACTCCGATAATAACTTCCTGGTATTTTTAACTTTAATATAGAGAACTTTTTTATTTTTTTTTTGAATTATGTTTTCAGAAATTATTGTTCTTGCACCATTCTTGACAGCATGATCAATATAATCATTACCATCAAATTTTGATCCTTTAATTGCAAAAAAAATACTATTTTTTTTGCATTTTGAACTATCTAAGGAAATATTACAAAAACTTTCTTTTACCAAACTAGATCTAATATTTTTTAATATGTTGTTTGTTAACATTTGTTAGATAGGATCTAAATATTTTATGGCTAAAATGGGTCCAATCTTTTCTATAATTCTGCCAGTAATCTCCACGGAAGTCCAGCCAGCAGTATTAAAAGGTGTCCCAATAAATGTACCGGGTTTATTTCTATATTTATAGATATAGTCTTTTGAAGTTTTAGGTGCTTCAAGCAAAACTATAAGAACATATTTTGGATTTGATATAGGAAAAATAGAAGCAAATGTATTAATTTTTTTTCTTGAATAAACTCCATTTTCTACTTGTTGTGCTGTTCCAGTTTTACCACCAATTTCGAATCCTTCGACATCAGCTAGACCTGCGGTCCCATCTTTAGTATTAACAATTTTTCTTAGAATTTTATTAATCTTTTGTGAAACGTCCTTTTTAAGTATTATTTTTTTGTTCTTTTTATAATTATTTTCTTTTTTAATAATTGTAGGATTAACATCATAACCTCCATTGGATATAACTGAATAACCTTTGGCAAGATGTAATGGTGTAATTGTTATTCCATGGCCAAAAGATACTGTGGCTAGCTTGCATTTGCCCCAATTAAATTGAATAGGTTTTCCAACTTCAAGAATGTCAAATTTTAACTCATCTAAAATTCCAAGTTTTTTTAAAAAGTTTCTATAATTTTCCAGACCCACTCTTTGAGCAATTTTCACTGAACCTATGTTACCTGATCTAATTAAAATTTCCTCTGCTGTTAAATTTGAGGGTAATTTTTCATCATACTCTCTTATAGGCTTACCCCCACAGAATATCGTTTTTTCTAAGTTCTGAAATTTTGTTTCAGTTTCAATTACACCCTCATCGAGTGCGGATGCAATCGTGAAGGTTTTGAAAACTGAACCAAGTTCGTATACTCCTTTAGTTGATCTATTAATATATCTTTTATCTTTAATTTGTTCCCTTTTATTAATATCAAAATCAGGTAACGAAATCATAGAAAGAATTTCACCATTATGAATATTCATTAAAATTGCTGAACTTCCAACATTTTTAAAATATTTTTCTGCTCTTAAAAGTTCCTCTCTTATAAGATGTTGAATGTTACTATCTATAGTTAGTTTTAATGGTTCATTTTGAGATTTTAAAATTTCGTCGTAACTTTTTTCCACTCCAGAAATTCCTTTATTGCCATCATCAATTTGACCAATTATATGACTCAAAAGTTCTTTTTGAGGGTATATCCTAGCAATTTTTTCCTCAATAATTATAGATTTTTCACCCAACATTCTTATCTTTTCTAAATTATTTGAGCTGATTCTTTTTTCGAGATAAAAAAATTTATTTTTTTTTATCTTTTTTTCTATGTCAGAAAAATCTTTTTTAGGAAAAATAAGTTTCAGTTTAATTATAAAATTTTTTTTTTCTCTTATTAATTTTGGATTTACTCCCACATTAAAGGTACGAACAGACTTAGCAACGAATGTTCCGCTGTTATCAACAATATCTGCTCTAAAGTCTGAAGAGGGTTTTTCAGATATATTTTGAAATTTTGAATTTAACCCTCCCAAATAAATTAATTTAAGTGAATAAAGCAAAATAATTACTGTGAATAAGAAAAATAAGAATGCTATTCTATTAAAATCAACGGTAAGAAATTTATTTTTATTGTTAAAAAAAAAAATTATTTTTACTTTCCTCAATGGCAATTTTATTTTTCTTTTTAATCATTTTGAAATATTTTTTTTTCTTCAATAAAAATTGAATTGTCTTTTATGGTCATTATTCGGAAGTTATTAATGTCTTGAATTTTTAGTTCATTCTTAAAATATAATTCATGATATTTTTTTAATTTTTCTGGTGATGATAAAAAACTTAATTCTAATTCTGCCATTTCATTTTTTTCCTTTAATAAACTTAAGGTTTCATTTTTTAGGAAGATTTGACTCTCCAAGTTTTTTGAAGAATTTTTAGTTAAAGTCGTCAATATTATTAAACAAAAAAGTATTAAAACTGATATTTTTTTCATAAGTTTTCTGAAAAATCTTCAATGTCCGTTAAATATTTAAATTTTTCTTTAATAGTAGTCTTAAAAATTTTTGTGTCTTTAATTTTTACTGCAATTCTCAATTTGGATGATCTTGAAGCAGGGTTTTTTTTAACTTCCTCTGGGCTTGGTATAATAGGTTTTTTATTTAGGAGTTGAAAAATTTTTTCCTTTTGGTCTTTATTTGGCAAATATCTAGAAACTGTTTGGTCTTTTGATAAGTCATTAAAAAAATATTTTACTATTTTATCCTCGATAGAATGGAAAGAAACAACTAGTATAAAACCATTCTTTTCTAAAATTTCTGTAGACTTTATCAATCCATTAACTAATTCAGTTATTTCTTTATTGACAAATATTCTCAATGATTGAAATATTTTTGTAGCCTTGTGTATTTTTTTCTTCATTGGTTTACATGCATCAACAATTCTTACTAATTCCTTAGTATCAATTTTTTTTGAATTTCTTAATTTAACAATTTGTTTTGATATCTTTTTTCCATCTTTGTCTTCACCCAAAAATTTAAAAATTTTTTCTAATTGATTTTGGTCTAGTTTTTCGACAGCATCTTTTGCTGAAAATTTATTGAGCCCCATTTGCATATTGAGTTCACCATCAGAGTTAAAAGACAATCCTTTGTATTTGTTATTAATTTGTATTTGTGAATAACCAAGGTCAAATAATACCCCGACTATTTTATGATTTTTAATTTCTAATTTATCCAATTCACTAAAACAAAGATTATAGTACTCAAACCTATTTTTATATTTTTCTTTAAATTTTTTAGCAATTTCTTGGGTCTCTTGATCTCTGTCTAAAGCTATTACCTTAAGGTTCGTATTTTTTAAGAATTCCTCAGTGTAGCCCCCGTTGCCAAAAGTACAATCAATGAGCGTGCCACTACTAAGAGGGGGAACTTTACTTTTTATTTGATCAAGTAATACCGGATAGTGTTTTTTTGGATCCGATATAATAGTGGCGCTCATTTATTTTTTTGAAGATCATTAATTTTTTTGTCTTCTCAAAAATGCTGGAATTTCTAATTCATCTTCATCATTGTCATTTTCGGAATTTTGTAATGGTGAAGAACCCTCAAAGTCTGAGGATACATCATCATTAAACAGTTCTAAAGTTTCTTCCTCTGCAGCAAAATTTTCTAATCCATTTGAGTCTTCTCTATGAGTTTCCTCTAATTTTTGAGCTGTAATCTCGTTATTCTCAATCTCCTGATTATTAAGGATTTCATTGTTGTACAAATTATTTATATCCTCAATTTTTTCTGAGGTATTAATACTATTGTTTGTATCCACATTATTTTCAGACTCATTATCAATTTTTAGTGCATTAGCGCCCTCGAAAACATTAACAGATGTTGCGCTTGCATTAGAAAAATTAAAAGAATTCGATGAATTAAAACTTGAAAAATCTGAATATCCAGGATTTCTGTTTTGAATTCTATGAACCATATTTATGACTGATTTAGACTCTGGTTGCTGGCCATCTAAAGCCGTGGCAACAATCGAAACTCTAATTTTACCTTCAAGATTAGGATCTATAATAGAACCATTTATTATTTCTGCGGAGGTATCTACTTCTGATCTTATTTTATTAACAATCTCATCTACTTCAAATAAAGTTAAATCTTCTCCTCCAGTAATATTTATTAATAGTCCTTTTGCACCTCGTAAAGAATAGTCATCTATCAGTGGATTGTTTAGTGCTAATTCAGTAGCTTTGGATGCTCTTCCTTCTCCCTCCGCTTCACCAGTTCCCATCATAGCTTTACCCATTGAACTCATGACTGTCTCTACATCTGCAAAGTCTAAGTTTACTAATCCTTCTTTCACCATCAAATCAGTTATACTTTGTACTCCGTGACGTAAAACACTATTCGATAGTTTAAAAGATTCTTTATAAGTCGTTTTTTCGTTCGCAATTTTAAACAAATTTTGATTTGGAATAACAATTATAGTATCAACATGTTTTCTAAGTTCTTCTAAACCTTGCTGACCTCTTCTCATTCTAGATGGTGCCTCGTATAAAAATGGTAACGTAACAACACCAACGGTAAGAATGTTAAGTTCTTTTGCCGCTCTAGCAATTACATGCGCAGCACCAGTGCCTGTTCCTCCACCCATACCAGCTGTTATAAAAACCATATTTGAACCTTTTAGAAGATCTATTATTTCGTTTAAAGACTCATCGGCAGCAGCTTGACCGATTTCAACCTTCGCTCCTGCACCAAGCCCTTTAGTAAGGTTTAAACCTATTTGAACTTTTGATTTAGCTTTACTGGCTTTTAAATCCTGAGCATCAGTATTTACGGCGACAAATTCTACCCCTTCAAGACCAGACTCAATCATTTCGTTAATTGCATTTCCCCCTGCTCCTCCAACACCAATTACTAATATTCTTGGTTTAAGTTCTTTAATATCTGGCGCTCTAAAATTAATTGTCATGTCTCCCTCCATTATTATTTGTTAAATTTATGCTCCCATTTAAGGCTTGATCTATAAAGATTTGATTTTCTTCTTGCTTGTACCCTAAATTTCTCAAAAATAGTTGGATCCCACATTTGAAATGTTTTTCCTAGTCCAACAAATAATACGATATTTTTAATTTTTGCATGTTTGAGTAATTTTGAGGTTAGCGAGATTCTTCCTTCGCTATCAAATTGTAAATTTATACTTTCGGAGAGTATAGAAGTTGCAAAATAATCTTTTTTTTCTTCGAAAGGATTCATTGCATCTATAGAGTCAGATATTTTTTCAATTCTATCTTGGGGCCATGCTTCAATTGATTGGTTGTTAAAAGATGGATAACAAATTGCACCGTTATAACCCATATTTGACAGATATGATCTAAAAGGTGCTGGCACGGACACCCTCCCTTTTTTGTCTAGTTTGTTTTCGTACATTGATAAAAACATAATTCATATAATCAATTTAAATCCCAATATGGGAATATTTGGGATATTATGGGTTTTCAACCTACACGTCAACAGGTATTTATCCTCATTCAAATTGGCTTTTTAGTGGATTTTACTTACTTGATATATGATCAATTTAATGTGTGTGTATTTTTGTAAATTTTGCCAGATAAACTGTAAGCCGGGTTCTGTCATTTAAACCTATCATTTATCTAGTCTCAAAATCACTTTTGAGATCAAGCGACCAACCCTGATGACTAGCTGAAGATTGCTTTTAGTATAAAACAATGTCATCTCTATTCGGTCTTGCTCCCAGTGGGGTTTTCCATGCGCTAACTGTTACCAGTGTAGCCGGTGTGCTCTTACCACACCTTTTCACCCTTGCCTTGTTGAGGCGGTTTATTTTCTGTGGCACTATCCCTAGGGTTTCCCCCGCCAGGAATTACCTGGCACCGTATCTTCAAAGAGCCCGGACTTTCCTCTTTTTTAATAAAAGCGACAAGTCGTTTATCTGGCAAAATCATAATATAAATTTAATTAATATATTCAAGTAAAAAGTGAAACTAAAGATTTTTAAGGCTTAAACTGATAAAAAAACATTCCTTATCAACTACTCCATCAACTAATTCTGGTCTAAATCTTCTTTGAAAAGCATATACAGTATTAGTTTTCTTAGTTGTTATTTTATAACCGATTTTTTTTAAATTTTTGAAAAAAAATTTCATTTCTTTAGGATTAGAAATTATTCTACGGTTTTTTTTTAAAAATTTATTTGATAATTTATGCCAAAGAACCAATCCTGAATGCGATAGAACTTTCCAAGGAAATTTTTCTCCTGGATCTTTTTTACGATCAGGTGAAATATCTGAATGACCTAATATATTATTTTTTTTAATATTATATTTTTTTATTAATTTTTTTAATAGGAATTTTAAAGATGTAATTTGTTTACGCGTAAATTTTTCATTTTTGAAATTATGTCCAGAATTTACTATTTCAATACCTATAGAATTTTTATTTAATGATCGATACTTTTTCCAAGAAGATTTTCCAGCATGCCACGCAGAGTAAAGCTCTGGTACAATATTAATTATATTTCCATTTTTTCTTATAAGAAAATGACAAGCAACCTCTGATTGTATACTCAAGAGTCTTCTAACCGCTAATTTCTCAGATCTCATGCCTGTATAATGCAGAATAATAAAATGTATATTTTTCTTAGATCTTTTTTTTTTGCTAAAATTGGGAGAATAGTCATTAGTGTATTTAATAGTCATTTGTTACATTTATTGCGTATTTTTCAGGATTTACTTTATTAATAAAATCATTATACAAGTATAATATTATATGAAAAAAGTATTGATAACAATTTTAATAAGTTTTTTTGTTATATCCTCAGCTCAAAGTGGTACTGATAACGAAAATCCATTATCTGGTAAAAATTCTGAAGTAAAAGATTGTTTTGAAGGTGTTAATAGGTTTACATTTGCTCTTAATCAAGGACTAGATAAAATTATTTTTAAACCTGTCGCTACTGCTTATAGAACTCTACCTTCTCCAATAAAAACTGGTACTGGTAACTTCGTAAATAACTTATCTCATCTAACAACAATCCCTAATAATATTTTACAAGGTGAATTTAAAAAAGCTGGAACCAATTTAGCAAGGATAACTGTCAATACAACTATAGGGATTTTAGGATTTTTTGATGTAGCTACATCTATGGGTATAGCAAAACATGAAAAGGAAGATTTTGGACAAACTCTAGGTTCAATGGGAGTTGGGGAAGGATGCTATTTGGTTCTTCCAGTTCTTGGGCCGTCAACAGTTAGGGATACAATGGGTTTAGGAGTTGGTTTTATGGGTGGCGATCCTTGGTATAACATTACAGTTAGAAATGACACTAACTACTTTAAGGATTCAGATTACTATTTTAGCAAAGGAACTGCGGGAGTTGATTTTAGAGCAAAAAATATCGATACTTTCGATAATTTAGAAAAAAACTCCATGGATTTTTATGCTTCTGTGAGAAGTTTATACTTACAAGATCGTAAACAAAAAATACTAAATACAAAAAAAATTACTGAAACCTTAGATGATAGTGATTGGGAAGAAATAGAAAACCAATAATTACTAATATTCTATGTCTGTAAAATTGAAAATTATTAAATTTCTTATTTTTTTACCTTTTCTTTTTTTAAGTTCGGAAAACTCTTACTCACAAGAACCTAAAGTTTTTATACAAACAACTGTTGATAAAGCGTCAAATATACTTGGCCAAAGTATAAGCACAGATGAAAAAATTAAAGGTCTTATATCAATAGCAAAAGAAACTGTAGATATTAAGGGAATTGGTTTTTATACGCTTGGAAAAAACAGAAAAAATCTTTCTGATAATCAAAAAAAGGAATATAGCGAGTTGTTCGAAAAGTACTTTTTAAAAAGTTTTTCAAGTAGGCTAGCTGAGTATACAGACCCAAAAATAAGGGTTGATAGTTCAGAAAAATTAAATGAAAAGTATACTATAGTATCAAGTGTTTTATTAGCTTCGGAAAAAAGGCCTGAAGTTAAAATTGATTGGAGAATTTATACAAAAAATCCTGATAAACCATTGATAAGAGATTTGATAATTGAGGGATTAAGTTTAGCTAGAACNCAAAAAGAAGAATTTAATTCTATTTTGGTCAATAACGATCAAAATATTGAAGCCTTATTCAAATCATTAAGAGAATTCATAAATAATTAAAAGTTAATTAAATTATGGTGGGCCCGCCAGGACTCGAACCTGGGACCAATACATTATGAGTGTACTGCTCTAACCAACTGAGCTACAGGCCCTAAGAACATTTTAATACATTAAAAATATATTTTATTCAACAATCTAAATAATGGTGGGCCGTGTTGGTTACGCTCCAACTACCCCTGCAATGTCAATGCAGTACTCTACTATTGAGCTAACGGCCCTTAATAAATTTTATTATTTTATATTATACTTTTTTTTGTAAAAGATATTTGTTTTTTTATTACTTGCATACATTATAGATAAATTTAAAAAAAATAAGGAAAGATTAAAATCATTAAAAAAAGATCCACTCGGAAGTAAAGGAATAAAGTTCAAAATTAAATAAATAAATGAGCCAACTTGTATATAGTTTTTTGAAGTTATAATAATTTTCAAATGCTTAAAAATTAAAGTAAAAAATAGCACTAACAAAATAATTGTACCTCCTAAACCATGTTCTGAGAGAAATTCAATATATATTTGATGAGGATGTGTCATGCACCAATAATTTTTATATTTACCCTTTTTCTCTTTTGAAAAATCACAAGTTTCAATACGATAGTTCTTGTTTCCTACCCCTAAATAAAAATTATTCTTGAATACTGCATATCCAGATTTATATAAGGATACATAAAGACTTTTATCATAGAACTCTAATCTTTTTTCTTTAGTTTTTATTTTTTCGTATAATTGGCTTATGTATCTATGTTTAAGATATGTTGAGCTACTTAAAACGACAAACATAGATACAGAAACTATGAGTGTGAAAATTATCTTAGTAGATAAACTAAAATGATGAATTAGATATAAAAAAACAAAAAAGCCGATTAAGATTTTTATTAAATTTGATCTTTCTCCTGTGAGCAAAATACATGTTAGAAAAAGTAGAATTAATATATATATGCTAAATTTTTTAAAGTTATTATATTTAGAAAAATTATTAAGAAAGTAACCAAATATCAAAAGAATAAATCCGTTAAAAAATGCAGCTACTATAGGTTCATCTTTAAAAAAACTTACTATTCTATTTCCGTACTCTTCACCAAAACCTATCGAATTTTTTCCAAATATTGCTTCAATATATGAATCAATCAATACAATAACTAAAATAAAAAACCAGATTTTGAATATTTTGTCTGTTTTAAGTTTAAAGAATAAGAAATTTATTGCTAGAAAAAATATAATAAATCTTACAAAACCTAAATTACGACCAAGACCTATTTTATAATCAATAGAAATAATTGAATTAAATAGAAGATAAAAATAAATTGCAAATAAAATTTTAATGGTCGTACTAGAAAAAATAAAATCATATTCTCTAAAATTGTATGTAATCAAAAACAAAATTCCAATAGAAAGTATAGAAAAAAGGGAGATAGAAGGTCCTAAAATGAACGATAATGGAAGTAATGAAAGAATAAAGATATTTAAGCTATCAATTTGTTTTTTTTGTATCACAACTTCTCTTTTTTAATTTTTTTACAAACGATTCTTTCTGATTGATGTACTGTTTTTTTATTAGTTTTAATGATTTCAACTTCTTGAAATATATCTTCAAAATAATTAGGCCTTATTGTGTCAAAGATAATTATAGTATTTTCATCAAAAATCTTTTTAAAATACTCTTTATAAACTGTGAAATTATAATGGTAATCAAGAGAATATAAAGAAATTACTAAATCGAATTTTTTTGTAGGAAAACTATTTTTATTAAAATTAAATAAAGAAAATGATTTTTTCGGTATTCCATTTGTTAATAAAAACTTTTCAAGTAACTTTAAACTATTATAACCTTCCTCATTTAAATCATCCCAGCCATATTGAATTTTATTGGAGACATAGTCTTTTTCTATAAAGGATATATGGCTATCTTTATAATCATCTAGTATTAATGCCTCTAAACCACCTATGCCTGAACCTATGCTTAAAATGTTTTGTTTTTCAAATAAAAATTTTTTAATCAAATTAAGTTCATCTTTCATTAATTTAAAATAAGAATTTGATATATTAATGGGATTAATAAAGTGTTTTGATATAAATTTAGTGAATATATATCTGCCAAATAATTTTCTTGATTTTTTTAAATTTGGACCAATTAACTCAATCCTTTGCAGGACAGCTAAACGAGCTAGGTCTCTTTCTAATCTAAAAGCAATCATAATAAAAATATTTTTAAAAGATTAACTTTCTAAAAAACTTTTAAGCTGTTTTGATCTACTAGGATGTTTCAGTTTTCTTAAAGCTTTAGCTTCTATTTGTCTTATTCTTTCTCTTGTAACAGAAAATTGTAGCCCCACTTCTTCTAGAGTATGGTCCGTATTCATACCTACGCCGAACCTCATTCTTAAAACTCTTTCTTCTCTAGGCGTTAAAGTTGATAAAATTTTTGTAGTAGCCTCGCTTAGATTAGATTTAATAGCTTGTTCGAGTGGAGCTAAGGCTTTTGTGTCTTCAATAAAATCACCTAAACTACTATCTTCCTCATCCCCTACTGGTTTTTCTAATGATACAGGTTCCTTGGAAATCTTAAGAACCTTTCTCACTTTATCTAAAGGCATCCTTAATTTTTTTGCTAGTTCCTCTGGAGTAGCTTCTCTTCCAAATTCACTCAAAATTAACCTTTGAGTCCTAACTATTTTATTAATTGTCTCAATCATGTGCACTGGAATCCTTATAGTTCTAGCCTGATCGGCTATTGATCGTGTAATAGCCTGTCTTATCCACCAAGTTGCGTAAGTTGAGAATTTATATCCCCTTCTATATTCAAATTTATCAACGGCTTTCATTAATCCAATATTGCCCTCCTGAATTAAATCTAAAAATTGAAGTCCTCTGTTTGTATATTTTTTAGCTATTGAAATTACCAGTCTAAGATTAGCTTCTACCATTTCTTTTTTAGCTATTCTAGACTCTTTTTCACCTTTTTGGATTCTGCTAACTAATTTTTTAAAGTCTGTTACAGAAATCCCAAGCTTATTACTAATTTCTATTAATCTTTCTCTAATAGTTTTGAAGGCATCTTTATTTTTTTGAAAAAAGTTTTTCCATACTTGATTTGTATCTAAAAATTTTTTTAAGTTTGGGTTTATTTCATTTCCAACATAAAACTTTATAAATTCAGCTCTTGAAATTTTATTATCCATAGCAAGTCTAAGCAAATCACCTTCCAAAGAAATTATTTTTTTGTTTTCTACGTAATGTTTTTGGACCAACTCCTCTAAAACAGATGGTGAAAGTTGTAGAGATTTAATATTTAACAAAATATCTGAAACAATTTTTTGATAGCTCTTTTCTTTAGCATTTGAAAATACAGATGAGTTTAAAATAGATTCAATTTTTTCTTTTTGATATTTTAAAAGCTTATTATAATTTTTGGTAAGGTTATTAATTGTCTCCAAAACTTTCGGTTTAATTTCAGTTTCCATTGCGGCCAAAGTTGGGTTAAATTCGTCATCGGTTTCTTCTGTATTGTTTTCTTCTACCTTCTTTTCCTCGTTATTCTCGTCTTTGTTTTTCTCTTTTGAGTTTTGATTGTTAGTCTCTTCTTCCATATAATTAGTATCGATATCTATAATTTCTCTAACTAAAATTTCATCTTTTTGTAATTTTTCATTCCATTCAAAAAATTGCTGAGCAGTGATTGGGCTTTGCGATAATGCATTTAACATGACATCTTTTCCAGCTTCAATTCTTTTAGCTATAGCTATTTCTCCTTCTCTAGATAGTAGTTCTACTCCTCCCATCTCTCTTAGATACATTCTAATAGGGTCGTCGCTTTTCTCTGTAGTTTTCCCCTCTTCTTTAGAATTGTTTTCTTTTTTTCTTAAAACTTTGTAATCTGATTTTTTTTCAACTAGTGCAATTTTTTCATCTAAAATATGTATAAAGGCTTGTGCAAGATTTGAGTCTGAGAGATTTCTTTTTCCTAAAGATTTATTGAGTTCCTCGTGTGTTATAAAGCCTCTATGAACACCACGACCCATTAACCTAGCAAATGATTTTGTAATTATTCTTTCCACAATAAAGTAACCTGGAAGTCTTATATAATATTAAAATATAAAAAATCCATAAATTATTTAATCATTTTAATTGATATTTTGCTTTTTTTTAAGCTCCTTAATTTCATTGAATGTGCTTTCACTCATATCTTTTGAGAATTTCGACTCTAATTCCTCGATTCTCAGCTCTAGTTCATAATTTTTAAGATCCCTTTTAACCTCATAAAAAAGCTCAAGTATCTCGTTCTCACTTTTTCTATTATTTTCTAATATATGCCTTAATGGTGCAAATTTAAAAATCTTATCAATCGATTGCTTATCAATATTAAAATTACTAAGATCCAAATCTTCACTTTTGAGCTTATTAATTATCTCATTAAATATAAGAATATTTTCTTTCGAAAACATCTTAATTTCTTCCATTAAATGGATATTCATTTTAAATAACTCCAAGTTTTTAAGTATTAAACATAATAATGAAAATTCTTTAAGTTCTATAAATGTAAGTGATTTACTCTCATTAAATTGCTTCTGAGTTGTTTTTAATGATTTAGCTTTCCTTAAGAATGTATTCTTTTTATTTAAATTTATATTAGGAGTGAGAAATGAAAGTTTTTCAAGAAAAAATTCAAGAACATATTTTTTTATAAATTCATCTTTAATGGAATTTGAAATTGATCTTAAATTTTTTTCAAGAATAGCTAGGGAAGAAGGAGAATTAGTTGATTGCTCCCTATGATGTTGAAATAAAAAAGTATGTATAGAAACCTTTTTTTCTTTGAAATAATTCAAAAATTTTTCTTTCCCTTGTTTATTAACAAAACTATCTGGATCTTCGCCATTGGGTAAAAAAAGGAATGAAATTTGTTTTTCTGGCCTTAATTCCTTTATGGAGTTTTCCGCTGCTCTCACTGCTGCTTTGTATCCACTTTCATCTGAGTCAAAACAAATTACAATTTCATTGAAAAATTGATTTAAAACTAAAATTTGTCTGTCTGTTAAGGCGGTTCCAAGATTAGCTACACAATTCTCAATTTTATTTTTACTAAGTCCAATCACATCCATATATCCTTCAACTAGAAATACCTCATCGTTTATATTCGATAACTTTCTTGCTTTATCTAAATTGTATAAATTATTCCCTTTTTTAAAAAACTTAGTTTCCGGAGAGTTGACATATTTTGCTAAATAACTTTCATTTGATATTATTCTTCCACCTGCTGCAATAAAATGACCTGTTAAAGATTTAATTGGAAAAATTAAACGTCCTCTAAATCTTTCTACATATTCTTTCTTTTTTTCATCGTAATAAAATAAACCACTCTCATTTAAATCTTTTTTCTCAAATTTTTTTAATAATGTTTGGTAAAAATTTTTTTTATTTCTTACATAACCTAAATAAAAGTTTTTTACATCATTTGATGTAAGATTTCTCTTTTTTAAATATTCTCTAACATCATTAAGGTCTGAATTTTTTAACAAATCTTCATGATGATAATTTATATAATCTTTATAAATCTCAGAATATTTTTTCCAATCATTTTCTCTTACTTCGTCAGCTTTCGAAAATGTATAAGGTTGCATACCGGCTTGATTTGCTAAAATTTTTACTGCTTCACCAAATCTCAGATTTTGTGTCTTCATTATAAAATCAAAAATATTTCCATGTTCACTGGTACTAAAACAATGATAGAAACCTTTTTCATCATTAACTGTGAATGAAGGGGTTTTTTCGTTTTTAAAAGGTGAAAGACCTACGAATTCTTTACCTCTTTTTTTTAAACTTACAGACTTAGAGACTACTGTTGATACCTTTAGTCGTGTTTTAATTTCATCAAGATATTCTTTTGGATATTTCATTTGTTATTTAAAATTTCTTTAATAATTTTACCGGCTAAAGAAAAATCTAAATTATTAGAATTGTTTTTTTTTAGTTCTCCCATCACTTTGCCCATCTCTTTTAAAGATGATATTTTGAGGTTTTCTATTATTTCAGAACACATTTTTTTAGTTTCTTCCTCGCTCATCTGCTTAGGTAAGTACTCTGACATAATATTCACCTCGTTCTGTTCAATTTGGAGCAGGTCTTGTCTTTTATTTTTTTTATAGACTTCAATTGATTCGGATCTTTGTTTAATCATTTTTTTTAATAGTTTTTTAATATCATCGTCATCAGTGCTTTTCTTGTTGGGACCTGATCTATTTTGTATATCAAGATCTTTTACTCCAGATAAAATTAACCTATAAGTTGATATTTTATTTTTATCTTTTGATTTTAGAGCATTTTTGTACTCGTCTTCAATTTTTTCTCTAAGAGACATAAGTTTAACTTAACTCAAAGAATTTTTTCTTAAAGAAAAATTGTTTTTTTTTTTTATATTTTATATTAGATCTGTTGCGTTAGTAAGGCTTTTATTGTATTAACCTTTAACTCATGAGTTGTAATTGAACAAAAAAAGAAAAGTAAACTCAACAAAAAAATCAAATTTTCACCCAGGCATTTTAGTTCTTGAAGATAAAACTGTTTTTAATGGAGTTGGTCTTGGATTCGAGGGAACAGCTACAGGAGAAGTGTGTTTTAATACATCTATAACAGGATACCAGGAAATAATTTCTGACCCATCATATGCAGGACAGATTATTAATTTTACTTTTCCGCATATTGGTAACGTTGGTACAAATAAGCAAGACAACGAGTCTGATAAAGTTTGGACAAGAGGAGTAATATTTAACTCTGAAATAACAAGCCCTTCAAATTATAGATCATTGATGGAATTAGATACATGGCTTAAAAAAAATAAGATTATAGGTTTAACAGGTTTAGATACAAGAAGTTTAACAAATTTTATAAGAGATAAGGGAGCTCCGAGAGGAACTATATGTCATAATAAGTTAGGTAATTTCGGAATTAAAAAACTCATTAATACTACTTTAAAATGGCCAGGTCTAGATGGTTTAGATTTAGCTCAAAAAGTATCTACTAAAAATAGATTTACTTGGAAAGGTTTTAAAACGTGGACAAAAAAAGATGGTTATAAAAAAATTAAAAAAAAAAAAATAAAAATAGTTGCAATTGATTACGGAATAAAAACAAATATTTTAAGATATTTTTCAAATTTTAATTGTGATGTAAAAGTTGTTCCGTGTAAAACAAGTGCTAAAGAAATATTATCGTTGAAACCAAATGGAATTTTTTTATNGAATGGGCCTGGAGACCCAGCTGCAACAGGCAAATATGCAATAAAAATAATCAAAGATTTAATAAATAAAAAATTACCATTATTTGGAATTTGCTTGGGTCATCAATTATTAGCTCTTGCTCTAGGTGCTAAAACAAAAAAAATGAAGTTAGGCCATAGAGGTGCTAACCATCCAGTTAAAAATCTGAATAACAGTAAAGTTGAAATAACAAGTCAAAATCATGGATTTGAAGTTACTAAAAATAGTTTACCTAAAAATATAGAGATTACTCATAAATCTTTATTTGATAATAGCATTGAAGGTATTAAATTAAAAAATAAACCAGCTTTTTCTGTGCAATATCACCCAGAGTCTAATCCTGGCCCTCAAGATAGCCATTATTTATTTAATAATTTTATTAAGGAAGTAAAGAAATATGCCAAAAAGAAAAGATATTAAAAAAATTTTGGTAATCGGAGCGGGACCAATAATCATTGGCCAAGCTTGTGAGTTTGATTATTCGGGTACACAAGCTTGCAAAGCTTTAAAAGATGAGGGGTATAAAGTTATTTTAATAAATTCTAACCCAGCTACAATTATGACTGATCCAGGAGTTGCCGATCAAACATACATTGAGCCTATATCAATAAATGTCCTTGAAGAGATTATTAAAAAAGAAAAACCTAATGCCATACTTCCTACAATGGGTGGCCAAACTGCTTTAAATATTGCTTTAAAAGCAGAAAAAGCGGGTTTGCTTAAAAAATATAAAATAGAGTTAATAGGAGCTAACTCAAAAGCAATATCAAATGCAGAGGATAGAAAAAAATTTAGGAAAAATATGTCAGAAATTGGCATCGATTTACCAAAATCAGAAGTTATTAATAATTTCAAATATGCTTCAAGATGTTTTAAAAAGATTGGTCTTCCTGCAATTATTAGACCTTCATTCACTTTGGGTGGACTTGGTGGAGGAATAGCGAGAACTAAAAAAGATTTTTTTAAAATTGTTAAGGGTGGACTTGATGAATCTCCACAAAATCAAGTTCTAGTAGAGGAATGTTTAGACGGTTGGAAAGAGTTTGAAATGGAAGTTGTGAGAGACAAAAACGATAACTGTATAATAATTTGTTCAATTGAAAATGTAGATCCAATGGGAACACATACTGGTGACTCTGTCACGATTGCTCCTGCATTGACTTTAACTGATAAGGAGTATCAAGTAATGAGAAATGCTTCAATAGCATGTCTAAGAAAAATTGGAGTTGAAACTGGTGGTTCAAATGTTCAGTTTGCGATTAATCCAAAAAATGGCAGAATGGTAATTATAGAGATGAATCCTAGGGTATCTCGTTCTTCGGCTTTAGCCTCAAAAGCAACTGGTTTTCCAATAGCTAAAGTAGCCGCAAAACTTGCTGTTGGATATACCTTGGATGAACTTCAGAATGAAATAACTAAAGTAACTCCCGCATCTTTTGAACCAACTATCGACTACGTAGTTACGAAAATTCCAAGATTTACTTTTGAAAAATTTCAAGACACCAAAGCAATATTAGGAACATCAATGAGATCAGTCGGTGAGGCAATGGCCATAGGAAGAAATTTTAAAGAGTCATTTCATAAAGCCTTGGTATCTCTTGAAACTGGTTTCGCTGGATTGGATAATATTTTCAATTATTCAAAAAAAGAAATTTTAAAAAAATTAAAGATAAATATACCTAATAAATTACTATTAGTTGCAGAAGCATTCCGAAAAAGAATTCCATTAGACAAAATATTCAAATATTCAAAAATAGACCCTTGGTTTTTAAATCAAATTAAAGAAATAGTAGAAGAAGAAAAAAGAATTATCAAAAAAGGTATACCGAAAGATTTTATAGAGTTTAACAGAATTAAATCATTGGGATTTTCTGATAGGAGGCTATCTATACTTACTAATATAAAAGAAGAAATAGTTAAAAAAAAAAGAATTGCTCTCAAAGTAAGGCCAGTTTTTAAGAAAGTAGATACTTGTGCAGCAGAATTTAAATCTTTTACTCCTTATATGTATTCTACTTATCAAAGAAGTTTTTCGATAAAAACTACCTGCGAATCTGAGCCTAGTAATAAAAAAAAAATAATAATACTTGGAGGAGGGCCTAATAGAATTGGTCAAGGTATAGAGTTTGACTATTGTTGTTGCCAAGCTAGCTTTTCTCTAAAAGATGCTGGATTTGAGACTATAATGATAAATTGTAATCCCGAAACAGTCTCAACTGACTATGACACAAGTGATAGACTTTATTTCGAACCTTTAATTGAAGAGTACGTTGAAAATATTATTCTAAAAGAAAAATCTAGGGGTAATCTTTTAGGTGTAATTACACAATTTGGTGGTCAAACACCAATTAAACTTGCTAAATTTTTATACAAAAACAATTTACCAATTCTTGGGACGCAATATTCATCAATCGATCTTGCTGAAGACAGAGATAGATTTCGAGAGTTATTAATCAAATTAAATCTAAAACAAGCTGAAAGCGGAATAGCTAGTAAGTATAAAAAGGCAATAAATATTGCAGAAAAAATTGGCCTCCCAGTAATTGTTCGTCCTTCATATGTGTTGGGTGGAAGAGCTATGGAAATAGTTCATGATAAGAGTCAATTAAAAAAATTTATTACTGAAGCTTTAAAAGTATCTGAAAGTAATCCTATTTTGATTGATAAATTTATAGATAATGCAATGGAAGTTGATGTTGATGCAATATGTGACGGTAAGGATGTATATGTTGCAGGCATTATGCAACACATCGAAGAAGCTGGAATACACTCGGGTGACTCGGCCTGTTGTCTTCCTCCAGTATCTATCAAAGACAATATTCTTAGAGAAATAAAAATTCAAACAAGAAAATTAGCTCTTGCTTTAAGGGTTAAAGGTTTTTTAAATATTCAGTTTGCGATAAAAAAAGACGAAATTTATGTAATTGAAGTTAATCCACGAGCAAGTAGAACTGTTCCCTTTGTTTCAAAAGCAAATGGAATTCCACTAGCAAAAATTGCGTCGAGAGTAATGACTGGAGAAATGTTGTCAAAATATAAATTAAAATATAAAAAAAATAAAAGATTTGCAGTTAAAGAAGCTGTTTTCCCTTTTAACAAATTTCCAGATAGCGACCTTCTCCTGGGTCCTGAAATGAAGTCTACCGGAGAAGTGATGGGCCTTGATAAAGACTTCGGTATGGCAGTGGCCAAAAGTCAGATAGCAGCTTCTAATTCTCTTCCTACTAGTGGAATGGCATTCTTATCAGTAAAAGACTCTCATAAACAAGAAATTATTGGAATTGCCCAAAGACTTAAAAAACTAGGTTTTACTATATCGGCAACAAAAGGAACTGCAAAAGTTTTAAAGAACAGTGGAATAAAATGTAAAACTATTAATAAAGTTAGCAGTGGTCGACCTCATATAGTTGATGTTCTAAATTCTAAAAAAATTTCATTAGTTATAAATACAGGTGGTGGTAATAGTGAGCATAGAATTAATGATGCCAAAGCTTTAAGAAGAGGCACCCTAGCAAATAAAATTCCCTATTGTACTAATATGTCTACTGCCTATTCTTTTCTTGAAGCTATAAAATCACTCAAAACAAAAAAATTAGAAGTCAAATCTATTCAGGATAATTAATCTACTTTCCAATCTGTTTTAAAAGTTACATAGTTTACTTGAAGACATCTTCTTTCTTTTTTAATTTCTTTTTTTTCCATACCGTGCCAAGTACCTGGCCCACTTGTAAAAAAATAACCATAATTATCTCTATAAGGCATTGTTTTTACTTTTTTTAAATTGTTATCGTAAAAATCTGTGCCTAAATTTTCACTCTCATTTGTTTTGTTTACAAAAAGCAAACATGACATTAATTTTTCCTCAATATCACAATGTGGTTTAAGCCAAAAACCTTTTCTGTCACATATCACTTCAACCCTTACATATGAATTAGACAAATCTTTACCAACAAGTTTTGAAACTTTTTCATAAGTTCTTTTATTCTGCAACTCTTTAGTTAGTTTCATTAAATTTGGAAATTCATTTGAATTTTCTTTAGTTATAAAGCATCTAAATTTAAGAGCTTTACCTCCATGAGATAAACCTTTTCTAAATTCTGGTGCACCACCATCAATTGCTCTTGTTCCATCATAATTTAAATTATGTTCAGAGGGATTTGCAATATCTGCTGTAATTATTTCTTTAATTTGTTCTTCAGTAAGAGGCTTATCGAGTTCCCAATGTAAGAAGGGGTCATTAAACTTTTTGGAATTTTTTTCAATTGAATTTAAAAAAGACATTATAATTTTTTTTTTATTATTTGTGCTATTTTATTAGTTTCGTCAAGTTTTTCATAGTCCCAAGTTTCTAGTTTATCATCTAAAATTTTAATAATATTGAGTTTATTAAACAAGTCTCTAAATTGTCTAAACCTAAAATCGTCTCTTTTTGAGGGTATTTCTATGACATAAATAGGTTTTCCTGTAATAGCTGACTCAGAAATCATAGAGGTGGAGTCACAAGTTACTAGAATAAATTTTGCCAAAGATAAGCCTGATAAATATGCTTTTTTGTCAACATTTTGAATAACTAAATTTTCTTTATCAAAAAAATTATTTGCTAAATAGATAATATTCTTTGGAGTTCTCATAGATGGAATCACAATTAATTGTAAATTATAAGAAGTTATTATTTTTTTTATCTTTTTAAAAATATTTAACAAATGATCCTCTTTATAATCATAATACCTATTGGGTCCACCCAAAATTAAAAGGAGATGTTGTTTTTCTTTATTTAATTTGTTTTTTAAATAATCTCGATTCTTATCTATTTCGTATTCAGTCAAGTAATGTATGGCTCCTTTTGAGGTAATTACATTTTGTCCTTTAACACCATCGTGTTCTGGTACAATAACATAATCAAAGTTTTCTAAAGAAACTTTGGGATTTTGTATATGAATATTGGTTATTTTTTTTTTTGCTTTTTTTTTTAAATAAATTGATGGGATTACACTTTTTCTTCCACAAGAAATTATTAAGTCGAATTCTGGAACTTTAAAATTTTTGAAAAATAAACTTGATACGGGGGTTACTTTTGGTGGGAGAAATTTAGTAAATTTATTTAGTTCAACTTTTTGGTGAATGTAATCTATATTTAAAGCTTTGGCTAAACCCTCGACTTGGCTAATCATGCCATGCATACCCTCTGTTAATAATAACCCTTTTAATTTAGACATAAATTACTATATAGCTTTGATATGAATCAAAATCCAACTAAACACA
>NHHP01000005.1:0-123488 GCA_002171015.1 Candidatus Pelagibacter sp. TMED166
AATATTTCATGGAATTTATTATTTAAAAGAATTGTTAATCTTAATCAATTAAAAAATTTTCTATCAGCATCTAAATCTCAAGCTTATTTATATTATTCTCAATCTGCTGCCAGTATTGATGCGATGACATTTTACTATGGAGATGACGTTTTAGAAAACATTTTATTTTATGCAAAGCAGAACAAAAATTTTAATCAAGCCTTTTTTAAAGCAACAGGAGGCGATACTCTTGATGATTTTTCATTAAAGTATATAAGTTATTTAAATAATCATTTTAAATTCCTTTTTATTTATCAATTTCAAAAAATTGTATTTTTTTTAATTCCATTTCTTTTATTATTGGTGTGGTTTTATAAAAACAAAAGAATCAAAAAAAAGATAAAATTATGGGAAATTGAAGATTATTTAGAAGACTTAAAAGAAAGAGAAAATGAAAAAATATAAAGATTCAGATAAAGCTCATATAAGAACAATAGAAGATTATAATACTCTTTATAAAAAATCTATCAACGAACCAGATAAATTCTGGGCAGATATAGCTAAGAGAATCAGTTGGTATAAGAAATGGGATTATAATAAGTGCAAAAAACTAAATTTTGAAGAAAATATAATTATTAGATCTGAATATATCTCCTTAGAACTATATAAAAAAATAATACCACAATTAATATCTTATCTTAAAACTTAATTAATATAAAGCGCAGATTATTCTGATAATATATATTATGTATAGTCATATATATGAATTAAACCCCACGCTAGTGTTATATACTAGCTATTTAGAAATTTTATGAAATTTACAATCAGTTTGGGTTTTAGTGTTCTGTAATTCAATATAGCTTCCCTCACCATTTATCTCTTTAAGTATGTATACTATTTCATTATGAATTAATGAATCATTTAAAGATAATAATATTGAACCTGGAACTAAAAGATTTTTGATACGAATTTTATTATTATAAAAATTTATAATTTTATATTGCTCAGCTAGATCAAAACAGAATGTATCTTGAATACTATCTGAAACATCAACTGTATCAATTATCTTTGAAAGATTTGAAATTTTCTGGATTGTTGTATCATTATCAAAAAGTTTAATCAACGAATCAGAAAAATTAACAATATCATTTTTTAAAAAATTATTTTCTTTGTAATTAAGAGATTCTACTATGTCTTTCGATGGTTTTTCGTTTGAAATATTATCAATTTTACTGGAAATTTCTATCAATTTAGACTCTATTGACTGGAATCGCTTATCCTGATAGTCGTAAAATAAGTAATAAACTGCAGCTGTGGCAAGTATTCCTACGATATATATTATATTTTTTAGCATAATTTTATAAAAATTTAATAGTTATGAATAAGTATAAACCAACCACATAAATTATAATAACATTTCTCTTAACATCAAGTATTCTATTAGCATTCTTATTAATTTCGCTTAAACTAAATTTAGATAATATTGCTATCCATGTAAACATTGATGTTAATTGAAAAAGTATAAACAATGAGAAATAGCTAATAAAAAAGATTGGAATTAAAGAATATGTTCGATTTATTACTAATGACTCATAAATGGATAAGTACGATATAAAAGTCATAGAGACAAATAATATCCAAAAATAAAATCGATTCTTATATATAGCTCTTAACATTATTTAGGTTTTACCACAATATTAACAATTTTTTCTGGTACATAAATTTCTTTTATTAAATCTGTATTTATTAAATATTTTGATACATTTTCTAGCTCTTTACACTTTAATAAAACATCATCTTTAGTAGAATTTTTAGGCAGTGAAATATTAGCTCTTACTTTTCCATTAACTTGCACTACTAACTTCATTTCATCTGATTGAAGTTTTAATGGATTATACTTTGGCCATTTTTCGTTAAAAATAGAATTTTTATTACCAATAATAATCCATAGCTCTTCAGCTATATGCGGTGCTAGTGGAGCAAGCATTAAAATTAAATTCTTCTTAAATAAAATATTTATAGAATTTTTTCCGCTAACACTGTTAACTAGCTCCATTAATCTACTAATCGAAGTATTAAATTTCATTTTGCACAAATCGTCAGTAACAATTTTAATAGTTTGATGCATTAAAACTTCACTTTCCTTAGAAATACTTGATTCATCAGGAAGATGTATTAATTTCCATATTTTATTTAAAAATCTAAAGATCCCTTTAATTCCTTTGTCGTTCCAGTCCCCTCCCTCATCATAAGGTCCCATAAACATCAAATAAATTCTAAAAGTATCAGAGCCATACTGTTCAATAAATTTATCAGGAGCAACTGTATTTCCTTTTGATTTAGACATTTTAGCTCCGTCTTTAGTTATTGTACCCTGATGGTATAATTTCTTAAATGGTTCATCAAAATTGACTAATTTTAGATCTCTAAGAGCTTTTGTGATAAATCTTGCATAAAGAAGATGCATTGTTGCATGCTCAGCTCCGCCAACATAACAATCTACTGGCATCCAGTTTAAGATATCCTTAGAAAAAGCTTCATTTGTATTAGTAGAATCTAAATATCTTAAATAATACCATGATGAGCATACAAATGTATCCATTGTATCAATTTCAGGCTTCCAACCTTTTCCAAAAATTGACTCTGTTCTTTGAGCTAACTCTTTAGATGAGCCTAATGGTGATGTACCCTTTGGTTTATATTCAACATCATCTGGCAATTTCCATGGAAGATGTTCTTCAGGCACTAAGTGTGGTTTTCCTTCTGGATCGTATACAATTGGAATTGGAGTCCCCCAATATCTTTGACGGGATATTAACCAATCTCTTAATCTAAAATTAACCTCTTTTTTGCCAAAGCCATTCTCTTCTAACCATGATATAATTTTTACTTTTGCCTCACTAGTTGTAAGTCCATCCAAAAAATCTGAATTAATACAAAAACCTTCTTCAAAAAGTGGTTCGCTGTTAGTTTTCATATCTTTTGATTTACTAACAACCATATCGATATTGATGTTGTATTTAGTAGCAAACTCAAAATCTCTTTGGTCATGACCAGGTACAGCCATTATTGCTCCCGTACCATAAGAAACAAGTACATAATCAGCTATCCATATAGGTATTTTCTTTTTATTTGCAGGATTTATTGCATATGCTCCTGTAAAAACACCTGTTTTATCTTTATTCAGATCTAATCTTTGAAGGTCATTTTTTGATGAAGAATCTTCAATATATTTAATTATTTTAGAATTATTGTTAGATATTTTTTTGGTTAAATCATGTTCAGGAGATAATACTAAATATGTTGCACCAAATATTGTATCTGGTCTAGTAGTAAAAACCTCTATTTTATCTTTATATCCATCAATTTCAAAGTAAATTGATGACCCAACGCTCTTACCTATCCAGTTTTTTTGCATTGATATAGTCTTTTTAGGCCAGTTTAAATTTTCAAAATTTAACAACTCATCTGCATAGTCAGTAATTTTAAAAAACCATTGCTTTAGAGGTTTTTGAATGACTTTTGCCCCAGATCTCTCTGAAGTTCCATCAGAAAGGACCTGTTCATTAGCTAGAACCGTCTGATCTACAGGGTCCCAATTAACTAAAGCTTCCTTTTGATAAGCTAACCCAGAATCATATAATTTAGAAAAAATCCACTGATTCCATTTATAGTAACTTTCATCTGATGTTCTAATTTCACAATTCCAATCAAACATACCACCAATAGATTTTAGCTGTTTTTTCATTGTTGCAATATTAGAGTTAGTACTTTCACGAGGGTGAATACCATGTTTAATTGCATAGTTTTCAGCTGGTAAACCAAAAGAATCAAAACCTTGAGGTTGAAATACATTATATCCGTTCATTTTCATAAATCTTGCATAGGAATCAGTTGGACCATAGTTATACCAATGACCAACATGAAGATTACTTCCTGAAGGATAACTAAACATTGTAAGACAGTAAAATTTCTTATCTGAATCATTTAAATTTTGGGTGCTATTATCATCCCAAAACTTTTGCCATTTTTTTTCTATTTTTTTATAATCAAAATCCATAATTATTATCCTGGAGGCCAAGCAAGCTGCCTACCACCTAATAAATGTAAATGAATATGGTACACTGTTTGTCCACCATGTTCATTACAGTTAAAAACTGTTCTATAACCTGTTTTGTCAATATTTAATTTTTTAGCTATTTTTTTTGCAGCTAAAAATATTTTACCTATTATTTCTTTATCGTTATTATCAATATCATTTATAGTTTTAATTTCTTTTTTAGGGATAATTAATATATGAACTGGTGCCTGTGGGTTAATATCATTAAATGCTATCAAATCATGATCTTCATAAACAATATCAGCTGGTATTTCTTTATTTATAATTTTTGTAAAAATACTACCCATTTAAATATTCTTGTTCTGTTTCTTTTGCATTTTTTAAAACATTTTCCCAGCTATCTTGATATTTAATTGGATCTTTTTTCTTAATACTATCAAAAGCTAAGATTCTCTCTATATCAGAGCCTGTCCTTCCGCTTGATACTCCATTTTTAGTTGGAGCATATGACGTTATCGTGTTTTTAAAGATTGTATCAAAATCTAAATCTAAATACTTAATGGACTTTTCTGCATCCAAAAGTATGTTTTTTTTATCCATATCTATGTATGGAACAGACAATTCTATATTGTCAGAACCCCAATTACCTAATTGCAAAGATTTAAATAGACTTTCAAAAAAATCTAATCTACAATCAGGATATATTGCATGATCTCCAGAATGTGCTCCTAATGATATAGATATTTTATCATCATAATTTTTAGAAATCGATATGGCATAGCCATATATAAGTGAAAAGAAAATTGCGTTCCTATTAGGTACAAATGTACTTTTCATCATATCTGACTCATAATAACCTTCAGGAACATCTTGATTTTTATCAATTAAAGAAGAATTAAAATTTGATAGAATATTTGAAATATCAAACACTTTATGAATTACTTTATCTTTAAAACCATTATTTTTCAAATAAGAAATGTTATTTTTAGCAAGTTCTACCTCTACCTCATGTTTTTGTCCATATTTGAATGATATTGCGTGTACAATATGATTTTTACTAATTAATTTTAACAATAAAGAGGTAGAGTCCATTCCTCCACTAAAAGATAAAACTGAACACTTATCTGATAACATGGTATATTTCTGGTAAAAAGCTATCACTTTGCCTGTTTGGATCATTGTAAATTTTTACATCTACTACCTTGCCCATATGATCAAATTCAAAAACCCATGGTTCGCCCCAGCCAATCTCTGTTTTTAATATATCCTGTTCTGAAATTGACAGTAAATTCATTACAATAGATCTAATACTATTTCCATGGGCAGAAATTATAATATTTTTATTTTCTGATAATAATGGAAATATATTATCTGTAAAATAGGGTACTGTTCTTTCCAGAGTCATCTTTAACGATTCACCGTCTGGAGGAGGAATATCATAACTTCTCCTCCATATTTGAACTTGATCTTTACCGTATTTTTCTGCTGCTTCAAATTTATTTTGACTGACTAAACTACCGTAATCTCGTTCGTTTAAAGCTTCATTTTTAGTAATTGGTATAATGAGATTTAATTCAGATAAGATTAGATTTAATGTTTTTTGAGCTCTCATTAAGTTAGATGTAAAGGCAGTATCAATTTTAAGGTTTTTTAATAAACTTGCTGAGGAGATTGCTTCATCTACACCTTTTTGGGTTAAATCTACATCTTTCCATCCAGTGAAGCGATTTTCTTCATTATAAACTGATTGCCCATGTCTAACCAATATTAACTTACCATACATTAAAACTAATCTCCTTTATATACGCATCCATAGACATCATTTTCAAAAACATTAACCTCTTTTAATATGGGTAACTTTTTAACCAATTTATTCCATATCCATTTTGCAAGATTTTCCGTGGTTGGACTTTCCAGACCTTTAATATCATTCAAATATTTATGATCTAATAAATTAAAAACTGATTTATTAAATATTTTATCAATATCATAAAAATCCATAACAAAATCATTTTTTTTGTTTATAGGGCCTTCAATTCTAATGGTAATATGAAAAGTATGACCATGCAAATTAGCGCAGATATGATCAGGAGCAATCTTTGTTAATTTTCTTGCTGCTTGAAATGAATATTTTCTTACTAATATCATAATAAAATACTTTATATAAGTTATTTAACTAACATAATTTTAGATACTTTATAGTTATTATCATTTGATAATCTTACAAAATAAATACCACTAGAATTTACAGATGCATCCCAGCTATACAAGTGTTTTCCAGGTTGTTTTATACCATTATAAAGCTCTTTAACTAATGTACCTTGAAGGTCATATATGGATAAATTAAAGATATTGTTAGAAGATATATCTACTTCAATATTAACTCTAGGATTAAATGGGTTTGGATATATAGAGCTTATGTTAAAAGATTCTGGTATTTCATCTGAAATTAAACCAAGGTAAGCTTCTGATTGAAAGAATCCCGTTCTTGCCAAATTACCTCTGTACATTGTCCAGAAATTAGAATTATTACCATTTTCATTTTTAATATCATAAGCATAAAGACCTGTGCTTGCTCCAACCAAAATTTCTAAATCTCCATCTATATCTATATCTTCTATTGTTGGAGAGACAGTAAATGGAAACTCAATAATCATAGGAAAACTGTTAATTGAGTTACCATTTTCATCAAAACCATAGAATCTTCCTTCTGATTGTCCGATAAAAATATCAACTACTCCATCTCCATTAATATCAGCTATTGATGGGCTTCCCTTTATAGGTCCTTCTAAATCTTTTGGCCACCCAGCAATGTCATTCCCATTAGTATCAATCATATAAAGATTACCATCAGAAGAGCCAAAAACTATTACTGTCCCATATTGACTATGATTAAATACAGCTGGACTTTCCACATCTCCTGAGGTTTGATATTCAAATTGTAATGTCTGTGAATTCGGGTTAAAAGCATATAATTTATCATCTTTTGATCCTGCGATTACCAAAAAGTCATTTTGTTCAAATTCAATAATTATAGGAGCACTTCTAATTTTTCCTCCCACATTGAAAACAATTGGCTCTACCTCACCTTTTATCCACATTTCAAGAGTATTGTCATCTGTGCCATAAACAATATCATCATAACCATCATTATTTATATCATGAAGGGCTACGCCTTTTTGAATCTTTCCATCTACGGGCCAAACTTGACTACCCCAACCAAAATCTGGATCTATATAGAAATTATATATACCTCCATTGTTTGAAAAAATTGGTACGTATATAGATTTATCATAGTCATCAAATATAGTAGTTGTATTTCCTATAGTTGGAGCCGCCGTTATAAAGCCTAAATCACCATCCCATGAATAAATAAGATTACCCTGATGGTTAAAAACATACAAAAAACCATTTTTACATGTTATTGCAACTTCTAAGTCTCCATCACCATCTAAATCATCAATAGCAGGTGCTCCCCATATTTCATCACCTATGTTATAAGAATTAAAAATAGTCATATCGTTATTTAAAAAATAAAACATACCAGAATTATCACCAAAAATGATTTCATTATCACCATCTTGATCTAAATCAACTACAGCAGGTGCACAAAATACTTGGTCAGATGTTTCAAACGGAAAGCCAGCTTGATCTAGGGATATGTCAAAATCGTATTCAACTACATCATTATAAGGAAACTCTCCAAAACCTTCTTGATATACTGTTGCAGTGATACTCATACCCATATTAAAGGTACCTACAGGAGCATCATCAGCTACTTTTATATCAAAAGAAAAACTAGAAGACTCTTCACCGGCAGCTAATTCTTCAATAAATATCTCATCTGATAATATTTCAAAGTAGTCATTTTGGACTAAATTTGCCGTTAAAGCATAAGCAAAGCCATCAACTGAAGTATTTTCAACAGTAAAATTTAAAGTTGCGTTTTCACCAGGGTTTAGAACACCATCTCCATCAGTATCATTGCTGAGATTATTTATTTGTGCATTTAAAAATACATTCATGTATTTAAAAGATATAGTCTCTTCTGGTAAACCAACATTAGAAATATATAGACCACCATCGCAACCATCTGAATCATTACAAAAATTTCCTCCACCTAAATTACCAGGATATAAAAAACCAGAAGGATTTGTTTGGTCATTAATTTTAGTTCGACCTACCTCTTCATTAAAGATAGCTTGACCTAAATTACCATTTGTATCTGCATCTCCATTTGGTCTGTATATATAAACCTCATCTGGTGGGCCTTGAGCGTTACCACTACAACAAGTATTTATTCTATAAACTAACAAACCATTATCATTACCTGGTGTGGTAGATTCATACAAACCTTGCTTTACTCTGTATTCTACAACAAAATATTGATTATCAGTGTACGGTGAACGTATTCTATAAGCATAATTTGTGGAATCGTGCAGTGGATTTAAAGTATATGTTCCTGGACTGTCCAGCCAAGGAATATCTTCTAAATTTCTTTGGCCATCACCATTTGTGTCTTCAATCCAATTTCCATATTTTGCTTTCATAAATGCACCCATATACGCAGGCATATCTCCAGAAGCATCCATTACATCCCAACTTCCACATGCTACAGGGGCCCCAGTTTCATTGTAATGATATAAATCAGGTGCACTTAAAGAGTGATTAAACTCGTGACATAATGTTCCTACAGTAAAGTAGCCACCTGTTTCCATATTAAAATTATAATCCCATACTTGTTTACCATGAATAGTAACATACTGAGAATACAAACTCCATCTGTGTGGCCATAATAAATCAGCCCAAGCGCCTGGGCTTCCATATACTAGAAATGTAACGTTATCAACCCTTCCATCATTATCGCCATCAATATTCAGATCTGTTGGAACCTCATCCTCTATAAATTGTATAGCTTTCCTTAATAATGTATGTTCTCTTTCTGTTCTATCACCAGTATAACCATCAGGATTAGTTTGAGCATTATATGGTTCATAATAACTTCTAGGATAGTCATCCTGATATGAAATTACATTTTCTCCATCTGCTAATGGGAAATGAGTAGTTGGTGCATCTAATAAATTATATGATACCTCTTTAAAGTAATGCCTCATTGATGGACCTTCTTCTAAATTAAATGGAGTATCATAGTATGTAAAAGTACCTGAAAATTCATTTTCATCAGCAAATCTTATAAAAACATTTAGATTGTTAACTGTTCCAAGTGTTGGAGTTCTTTTTATGTCATTTTCTATATACTCATCTCTAATAGCTAAATATTGATTTTTAGGTATTTTAATCCACTTTTTTAAACCAAGTGCAGTTGGGTTTGATGTTGATACCTTGTATGCTGATGGGCTCATATCTTCGTTTGCGTAATATAAAAANCCATCAACCTGACTTCTTACTATAGTATANCCGTCTTTATCATGGACCCAATTATAAAACTCATCACCTGTTGAAAAGCAATTAACCACCGTACCATCTGGTTGTTTTATCTGTTGAGGAANATCTCTTAAATATGCAGAAAATAAAAAGGTGGATAAGAATGTAAGTAAAAAAATAAAGCGTATTTGCATAACTAAAATAACTCCAATATATAAATTTTGACTCTAGAAATTTATAAAATCTAAGACTTTGATACTATATATAATATTAGAATTTTAAAGATTATTAAGTAAAATNTCTAAAAGAGGATATCTATTCACAGTTTTTGAAGAGCGACGCNTTTCTGATGGGTNTCGTTTAGATATTTTATTAGTTATAGACACCCCAAATGATATACCATTGTCAAAATTACCTTCTAACGTNGAGATTTGAAAATGATACTTAGCTCTAAGCATCACATTAAAATCATAGGTTCTCATAAATATATATCCAGCTTGTAATAATATTGCAGGACCATGTCTTAGGCTGGTGTCATATGAATAGGTATCACCNAATTGATCTTCAATAGGATNANTATNNTGAAAACCTGCATGCCATCCTAANCCATATCCATAAAAAAGNGAATTATCNGATTTATTNTTAAAATTATTATAAGTTAANTCTANNGCAAATTTATGAGGNCTGAAATAAGCATCTAAAATTATAGTNCTATTANTTTTGGATTCCCAGTTTTGAGTNTAACCAAAAAATAAAGGTGTTGAATTCCACTTTCTAACANNGNCATCATAANAATAATAATTTTNNCCNCCAAATGGTAAAATGTATCCTAATGACCCCCCTATCCTATAAATACTTTTTCTTCTTTCAGATTCATATTCTTCATCTTGAATTATATTGTCAATATCTGCAACATCATCTATAGAATCTTTATTTAAAAGAGACTTAGCAAGTCTCATACTTGCATTTTCCATATCTTCAACATTCAATGCAGTAATTCTTGTTGTAAATTGATTATTTCCATCAACATCCTGAATCATACCTGTAAATATAATTTTCGTACCTAGTACTCTTATTTTACTTGTAACGACCATTTGAGCATTATATTCTGAAGCTAATGAGATTGCACACTCGGAAGAGTAACATACACTTTTATCTGATGGAACAACTACATTCATTTTTGAGTAATATTCAAAACCATCAGCAAATAAAACATGTATTGCATTAACATCGCTTATATTTAATCTTGCAGTGTTTGATAGGTCAGCTTCTGGATATAAAACAAGTAATTTATCCTCTGCAAATATTGATGAAACAGTAAGTATTGTTATTAGTAAAAATTTTTTCATATTCATAACTTAATTATAATCTCCTTATTTAACAAATGCATTTAAACTATATATTTTTTTAGTATTTTAGCTGTTTCTAAGTAATTATTTATAGGAAAAAGATGATCTGAATTTTTAACAGTTAGAATTTCTATAGAACTGTTTATTTTTTTCACTTTATTCTTGGTCTTATTTAGAAAAGTATCAGAATTTTCTGCTTGAAGTATATAGGAATCTACATCTATTTTTTTTAAATTTCTCCATATAAACATGTCGTTTACAAGACCTGTTCTATATATCTGTGAATCCCAATTTTTATCAAAAACTAATTGATAGTGTTTATCTTTTTTTATTACTAATGATTTTATAAAAACCCTAAGATCTTCATCAGTAAAATTTGAAAAGACTTTATATTTTCTATAAGATTTATACATAAGGTCTAAATCATTATATATCATTTTTTTATTTGCCGCTCTATCAATGTAAGGTAAAAATTTACTTTGTAAATTAAAAAATGAAATTAATTTCCATAAATATATAGTGGTTGGTGTAAAAAAAGTTGGATCAAGCAAAAATATTTTTTTAAACTTTTCTGGGTATAAAATTGCAGCTTTAATTAAAATATTTCCACCAATTGAGTGTCCTATACCTATGATATCATCTTCATTTTTAATAGATTCTAAGTAATCATTTAAAAAAATATCCCAATTCTTAAATTTGATGAATTTATTATTTTCTGTAAGTGGTCTAAGGACTGAACATTTAACATTAAAATTATCTTTAAACTGATTTAAAAAATTTTTGTAGGAATCTGGTGTCATTGAATTGCCATGTAAAAAATGTAAATTATTGTTGAATTCTGTTTTTGAAGAATAAGTAATTAGCACATTTTATCCTTTATAAGATCCAATAAATAATATAATATCATTATCATTATCATAAATGATATACATAAAAGGATAATTTGCATTGAAAATAAAATGTTCATTTGGCCTTATTGATGTAACTCGATTTATAACTACAACTGTGGCTGCTGAAGCTTCTGTTCCNGATTCGTATGCTGAAATAAAACTTTTATGGTTTATTAAATCAATATAATGTTTAGGTGGATATTTTTTACAGGTATTCTTGTAATCCCAAAATCTATCAAATTCAGCATAATTTGGATCAAATGCATTAACCATACCCATTTTAGGTAAATAGTCCTTCAAAGTAGCTGAAAAACTTAAATTAAACTTTGGGATAAATATCTGACCTAAATCATATTTTAGACTATCAATTGATGATAAAAATTTATCGTATGTAAATTCATCTATAAATTTAGCTAATGGTATATTTCTATTTGGTAAATAGACATACATAGAAATATTATTTTTGTATGGTAAGTTAAGCAGCTCAAAATTATCATTTTTATAGTAAGCATATTTATTTTTCTTACTCATCATATCAATTTGAATTGTATCAATATTGGTAAAAAAATTAGTTTTTTTTGTTCTATTTGTATCAAATGGATACATCCAGTCATTTTTGAAATATATTGTATTTAATAACGCTTGAGTTGTTGATTTTTTAATATCATTATCTGAAATAATATTTTTTATAGTTCCATTTGTAAATTCATTTACCCAATTATTAATATCATCAATAATTTTAATTCTATCATTGTAAAAATTTACATAAGAAATTTTTCCCGTAAACTTTTTTTCAAGGATATCAATATAGGTATTATTAGGTTTGTAGCATTTGTCATTTTGAATCCATATACTGTTTGAAATTAATAAAGTAGAATCTGTTGATTTATATGGATTTATAAAATAATTCAATTGTTGCTGATCCAGATTTAAAACATCAAGGATTTCTATATAAGTTTTATTTGAAGCACCTTGACTTACCATCATTAATGAATTTGAAATGCTCCATGGACTAATCATAGAACTTTCATTGTCATCATTAATAATTTTGTATAAATCAATTCCAAAGGTATTTAATGAAGAATTAATTTCATTATCTTTTGTAATAATAAATGAAAATAATAAACATATTAGTATCATTTTATTTATCATGAAATAGTAATACCTTTAAATGAAATCCATGGTAAAATTGAATCACCAAAATCTACTCTCTCATTTGAGATATTTGTAATATTTAAAAACATTTGCGCTATATTTCCAGATATCATAGTCTCTATAATTGGAAACATTATTTTTCCATTTTCTATATAATAACTATTTTTAGCAACACCAGAAAAATCTCCATTATCACTTGGACTGCCTCCTGAAAATCTGCATAGGATAACACCCTTTTTTACATTTTTTATCATATCTTCAAGGCTCGATGTTGATCCTTCGATCATATAATTTCCACCTTGATTAGGAGTTCTTTTTCCACCTGTTTTATTAGCTCCATATAAAGATAGTAAGTGAGTTTGAAGGATACCATTATGGACTAAAGTTCTATTTTCTGATTTATAAGTATCTGAAGTTATAAAATATCCAGAATCAATTTTTGAGTCTAGTGGCTTTGATGATAAAGTGAAATTATCATTGGCAATCTTTTGCCCAACCTTATCTTTATATATAGATGTGCCTGCTATTAGCGCATTATCACTTATGCTGTAATCTATAAAAGATATAAACTCTGATAAACAATGTGGTGTTACAATAATTTCACCAACAAATTTACTATGTATTGGAGATGATTTTACTTGCTCTTGTGATTGACGTAAAAGTTCAGATACATGACCATATTGATCTAAACTCTTATTTAAATTTAATTTTTCTACACTAGTATAATTAAAAGATGAGGTATCAAGTCCATCTTTTGATGTAAACATAGATGAGAATCCATACATTCCTTTATTAATCTCAAAATCTACACCATTTGTATTTAAAATATGAGATTTTGAAGTATTATGTTCTAACGTAACTGCTTCTAAAAGAACTTTTTTGTAGTTCTGTTTTACAAATGAATTAAAATCTTCAATTCTATCATACATTAAGTTTAAATCAGCCTTTAATGTCCCTTTAGTAAAAATTTCTGGCGTTTGTTTTTCAGAGATATCATTTGAATCGTCGACCTGTGATGATTCAACATTAACCATTAACTTATTAAGGGAATCATCGATAGATCTCTTATCCAGTTTATTTATTGAGATTGAACTTTGTTTTTTATCTTTTATAGCCTCTAGTCTTAAGGAGTTAGAAAAAGTTGTTCTAAGCAAAGAAATCTTTCCTGATTCTATGTTTAACTCCTTTTTCTCTGATTCATTGATCATTCCTTCAGCATTATCCATACCTGATTTTAAAAGCCTATCTAATGCATAAGATAATGTTTCTTTTAAATTCATTTACCTGCCCCCAATATTTAATTTACATTTGATTGCTGGACCACCCATACCTACTGGTATAATTTGTTTTTTTCCACACATGCCGCCAGAACTCCAAACCATTTCATCAGATATCATTGTGACAGTTTTCAATACATCAAATGCAATACCAGAAATAGTAGTATCTTTTATTGCTTGTTTTATTTTTCCATTTTTAATCTCATAGCCCATAACAACACCAAACATAAACTCACTAGTTGAGTCAGCCTGACCATTACTACTTCTTGTTAAATAATATCCATCATCTATTGAAGATATCATATCATTTAATTTATCTTTTCCTGGAGTAATTGCTGTATTACGCATTCTTATTAAAGGTTCATCAGAGTACCTATATGCTCTTGCATTACCAGTAACATTCATATTTAGTTCATGAGCACTATCTTTATTATGCATAAAACTTTTTAAAATTCCATTTTCTATAATTGTAACATCTTTTGCTTGAGTTCCTTCATCATCAACATATACAGGTACAGGGCAAATATTTTCATCAATATTATTAGCATAGTCAATTAAGTTTACAATTTCACTTGCAACACTCTTATTTAAATAATCTCCAGCCACAGATCCTCCCATAACTAAATCTGCTTCTGTGGTATGCCCAATTGCCTCATGGGCTAATATACCTGCTAAATCAGCATCTAATACCACATCATGAACACCAGCTTTTGCATGTACACCTTTTGATTTTCGGATCAACCTATCCACTAGGTTATCTATTTTGGGATAAAAAATTTCAGGTGCATTAAAATTATCTTCTAATTGACCAAGACCACCAAAAACATCCATCAATTCAACCGGCTGACCTTCATTTTCAACTGTTAATATCATGTACAGTAAAGATCTTGGCGTCATAGAATAGGATTCTGATCCAGCTGATGTAATTAGATTTTTTTCCATATCAAGATTACTGATAAAAATTTTTCTTGATGTAACCTTCTTATATTTTTTTACAACATATTCATCTAAATCTTTTATAAATGAAATCCAAAAACTATTAGGATTTTTATTTTTTTTAGTTGCAAAATCAAACTGATAATTAAATGTATCTTCTGGTAATAATATTCCGCATCTATTAATATTTCTACTATTTAAAAAACTTGCATTATCTGTTGAAGAGGATATAACTTTATTTATACTTGCATTATTTATAATAGCATTAGATGAAAAACCCCAGTCACCATCTTTAAAAACTCTAGATGAAACTCCACTTTCAACACTTTGGTCATTAGAAACTAAATTACCATTTAGCAAACCAATTCTTATGTTTCTATTTTCTTGAATTCTTAGTTCTGTATAGCATTTAAAGGAATTTTTAAATTTATTTAAACTATCTAACATATATCTCCTTGGTTATGAAATCGTATTTATAAAATCTTTGATTTGTTGATCATTAATAAAAATATAATTCATTAGATTACTAAAATTGTAACAAATAAATGTGATTATACTCCCACTTACTATTAAGCCAATTGTTATAAAAATAAAAGATTTAAAAGGTTTTAGTTTTAAAAGAGCAGATATTAATACAGCGGTCCACGCACCTGTGATAGGTAAAGGAATACTAACAAACATAGCTAAGCCAATATAAGTCCAATCTTTAAATCTTTTACTTTTGCTAATAGCTTTATCATGCCATTTTTTAAAAATAAAACCTACTATTGGTATTTTAGCAAATAAATTAATAATTACATCTAATGAAAAATATTTAAAAATATATACTAAAATAAGTGCAATAAAAGAATTTCCTACTAAGGAAAAAATGAATGCATCAAACCAATGCAAACCAGATATAATACCAAAAGGTATTGAAAATCTTAGTTCGCCAACAGGCATCATAGATATTAAAAAAGTCCAAAGTTTCATATTAATCCTAAAAAGTTCAAATTCTAGAATCTAAATTTAGTAAATAATAAAAAAAAACCCTCTAAAATATTGAAAGGAAGATAACAATGAAACTAATTTTATTTAGAGGGTTTTTTTAGTAAATAATTTTATTTTTTTAATTTTTTGTAAGGCGACTTAACTGAATCCTTCTTTTTTGGATTGATGTGGTTAGAGCTATTAGAGTCATTTTTTGGAGGTTTTACACCATATTTTTTGTAAATAGCTTTTCTTCGATTGTTATAATTCTGTTTAAGTGCCTGTATTTCAGATTTTTGCATATCCTTAATAGAAGTGATTTTTGTTTTGTAATGAGTCTTTATTCCATCATAATCACCTTTAAACTCATTTTCTAATTGTATTAACTCTTTTTTAAGATTGTTATTATCTGAAGTTATAACTGAACCTTGTTTTTCTTTTTGAAAAGAAAAGGGCTTATCTTTGCCAACCCCTGTGTAATTTGATAAAACAAATGAAAAAGTGATAAACGTAATTGTAAAATATGATAAATAATTCATTGCAATCTCCTATTTAAATTAACTTTCTAATTACTTTTATTAATATATTTTAAAAAAGTTCCACATTTATTTTTTATGATCAAAATTAATTTTACTTAATAATTTTTTAGTAATTTTTTCTATATCTGAATCTAATGTTTCTTCACGCTTGGCATTTAATAGCTTTTTTTTATTATTTTTTTCTAACATCCACTCCTTATCAAATTCTCCAGTTTCTATTTGATCAATCATTATAGATAACTTATCTTTGAAATTGTCATCAATTAAAAAATCTCCCCTGGTAAACCCCCCATATTCTGCGATGTTACTTATTGAGTTATTTAAATATTCAAAACCTTTATCATAAAATAAATCGATAATAGCCTTGACTTCATAATAACATACAAACCATGCCACAATAGGGCTGTATCCTTTATTGACAAGTGTATTAAATGATTCTTTAATTAAAGATGGTATTCCTCCAGTTAAAATTGCTTGTTCACCAAACAGGTCAGTAACAACCTCTTCTTTAAAAGTTGATACAAAAGAACCTACTTTTGTACCTCCAATATAATGGCTATAACTTAATGCAATGTTAAATGCATCATTGGTAAAATCTTGATGTACAGCTATTAAATTTGGTATGCCTCTACCATTTATAAATTCCTGTCTAACCATTTTTCCTGCACCGCTTGGAGCTACCATTATAATATTAATGTTTTTAGGTAGTACAATTTTATTAAAATGGACACAATAACCATGAGAAAATAATATAGTCTTTCCTTCGCTCAAGTAATTTTTAATACTTTTTTCATATACATTAGGAATCTCTTCATCTGGTATTAAAACTGATATAATATTTGATTTATGACATAATTCTTTAATTGAAGTAATATTTTGAAAACCATCTTTTTTTGCTAATTGTATTGAATTACTACCTTTTCTAAGGCCAATTATAACATTAGCGCCTGAATCTTTTAAATTTAAAGCTTGAGCTTTAGCTTGTGATCCATATCCTATTATACCTACGGTAGTATTTTTAATTAAATCACAAGTTACATCTACTTCTGTATATATTTTTTTTCTATTCATAAGATTTATTAAGTGGTTTTATTAAGTTAATCAATGCAGGCAATAAAATCAACGATGAAAGTAAAGCTACTATTAATATAATGGTAGCTAAGATACCAAATTCAAAGTTAGGTTTAAAATTAGAAAAGACAAGAACTAGAAAACCCATTCCTAAAGTAATACTTGTGCTAATTATAGCTCTTCCTGTAGTTAAAATTGTGGTTGTTGTCGATTTTTCATGACTTCTGGTTAATAAATATTCTGACCTAAATCTTGAAAGAAAATGTATTGTATCATCAACTGCTATACCTAATGCAATGGAAAATGTCATTGCAGTTGCAGGCCTTAATTCAATACCAAAAAATCCCATTACAGCACCTGCAAATAATAAAGGAATAATATTAGGTATTATAGATACTAGAGACAATTTTAGAGATCTAAATAAGATGTTCATTGATATAAAAATAACAATAAAAGCAATTATAAAGCTATTAAGAAGGCTTGCAATTAAGTATCTATTCATCTTTAATGCTAATAAAGTACTTCCAGTGACTTTTAAACCATTCTCAGTTTCAAATATTTTGATATAATCTTTAATGATAGCTTTCTTTAACCAATCTGCCTGATTTGAATCTATATTTTCTATACCACATGAAATTCTTATTTCTGTCCTATCTTTATTTGTGTACTTATTCTGCTGAGCATTTAAACTGCCATCTAAATTCCAATAACCAGAAACTGATTTAATATTATCATAGGTATCTAGCTTATTCATGAAGTCATTAATTTTATTATAAAAATCACTATTATCTATAGTATTAGCTGCATTTGTTTTAAGGTATAAATCTTTTGATAAAGGCGTACCTATTGATGATACTATAATTTCTAATGGTAATGTTCCACCAAAATTATCTTCAACAAATGTTATATCTTTGTAAAGTTTATTTGATGGTTTTAGATCACCTAAAACAGTAACGTTTGAATCAATTTGATAAATACCATAAACAGATAGAATTAATACTAATGAACTTAAGGTTATTATTACTTTTGGATAATCTTGTACTGCTTTTAATGATTGAAATGAAAGACTTTTCTTTCTCTTAAGAATCAATCTTTTTATATGAATTCTTTTAGGAATATCTATATATACTAACATAATTGGCATAATGATAATAGTGATAAGAAAAAGTATACCTATTCCTACACCCATAATAACACCAAATTCCTGTAGTATTCTTATATTAGTAATTGATAAAGACATGAATCCAACCGCAGTTGTAAAACTTGTTAAAAATAGCGCTGTTCCAATTTTATCAACCACAATTTCTAAAGACTTTCTTTTGCTTTTGTTTTTATTGATTTCCTCATGATATTTCATGAGTAAATGAATTGCATCAGAAACACCAATAATCATTAATAAATTAAATGTTAAATATGAAATTACATTAATTGAAATGTTAGCAAGAGCCATTATTCCTGATACCCAAATTAATGAAATTAAAATTGATGTTAATGATATAATAAGCATTCTAATTTGTCTAAAAATCCAAATTAATGTAATAGCCGCAATTACGAAAGCAATAGGAATGAATATACCTCTTTCATATTCTACAAGCTCTACATATCTAGTTCTTAGTATTGGCAAACCTGCTTCATGCCAATCCCAACTAGAATATTTCATATATTCATTATTTTCAATAACTTTAATTAAATCATTTTTTAGCTCTCTAGATAAATCGCTATCTGTATTTAAAGTTAATTTAGTACTTTTTAAATCTCTGGAAATTAAAATTGGGTTATCACAATTCTTGTTAATAAGCTCTAAAGTTAAAGGTTTATCAATATCACTATCTGCATTAATTATATCATAACAATCATTTATAGAACTAATAGTAAAATTTTCACCTAGAAGATTTGTTTGGTCATTAAATTTATATATATCATCTATGATAGATTGTAAAGCAGAATATGGGCCAGAAGAATAATCAGAAAGAATATTACTATTGGTAAAAGTAAATGTATTTGAATTAATAGCAGCTAAATCAAAATTAAATGATTCAATAATATTATCAATATCTACTAATATTTGCTTTCTAGTTTCATGGGAATAAATATTTTCATCGATTCCTAAAACAATTAAAGTACTTTTCCCATCATTTGATATTAAATCAGAATATAAATTACTATTATTTATTTTTTCATATCTTTCCTTCAAGGAGTAATCGTAACCTATTTTGCCATCCCCATCATCCCATAAAGAACCTAAACTAAATGCATAATCTATGTGATTAATACTACCTAAATCTGAAGTTAATAATTCAAGTATTGATAGATTTGTATCAGAAAAAATATTACCATTAGTAATAGTTAAAAACATGACATTATCTTCTCTGCCATAAACAATTTTAAACTGCTCATAGTCATCTCTATCTACATCTCTAGTCGGGAACATTTGCTCTAAAGAAAAATCTATTTTTAATTTATTCTCTGATATAAAACCTATATAAAAAAATACAGATGTTATGAGAATGATTATAGAAAAGATTAGCTTGGTATTGTCTAAAATATATTTACTTAAATTTGAATACAATTTATTTCCTAATTATTAGTTTTAAATTTATAAATCTTTTTATAAAAAAAGGGGCATAAATATGCCCCTTTTAAAATATTAATAAATCTTCATATTAAATTAGGATATTTGGATTTTCTTAATATCTGTCTTGACCTTTTTTAGTTTTGGTATATCTATAACTAATATACCATTATTTGATTTAGCCTTAATTTTATCTGTATTAACATCATCTGGTAAATGAAATGATCTATTAATATTATCACTGCTGACTAAAATATTATTACTTTCATTTCTTTTTCCAGTTACACATAAAATACCATCATCCAATGATATGTTAATATCAGATTTATCAAAACCTGGTACCTCAATATTTATGATATATGATTTATCATTTTGATTTATTAATACATTTTGATTTTGATAATCATAACTTGAATCTACAATATGATTAAAATAACCATCAAAACTATCTAACATATCAAAAATATTATTATTTGGTTTCCAATTAACTAACTTCATTTTTTCTCCTTTTTTAAAAGTTATTAGTTATTAGAATTTTTGCAATTTATATACCAAAGTTTATATTATTATAAATTAATGTAATAATGACAGGGTATACATGTAAATATGTCAGTATTTATATTTTTATATGACGATATTTCAGGTTTGATGACTGCTTATACACAATTAATGTATTACCTATAATTGTTACTAATGAGCAATTCACAGCTTTTACGATATTATTAGAAAGTTCATGTTTTGAGGATTTATTCTTATTGAATTTTATTTTAATCAATTCGTGCTTCTCAATACATTGTGTAATTGATTCGATAACACCTTCATTAGTTCCATCTTTTCCAATAGTAATAATTGGTTTAATGTGATGTGATAACGATTTTAGTTTTTTTATTTGCTTAACATTTAATTTCATAAGTAATTCTTAATATGGTTTTATTCTTTGTTATTTATTAGTTTTTAATATTAAATATTAATCTAAATTAATACTAAATTTAACAATAATAAATACCTTAAAATTTTAAAAATAATTGGAGTATTCATGTCTAGAAAGAAAATTACATTAATTGGTGGTGGTCAAATAGGAGGAAATCTTGCTCTTTTGTGTGCGCAAAAAGAACTTGGTGATGTTGTTATTTATGATATTCCAAATGCTGAGGGAATGATTAAGGGTAAAGCTTTAGATATTTCTCAATTATCACCTCTTGATGGGTACGATTCAAATATAATTGGATCTTCTAATCCTGAAGATATAAAAGATTCTGATGTTGTTATAATCACAGCAGGGGTACCAAGAAAACCTGGCATGAACAGAGAGGATTTGCTAGATATAAATATAAAAATAATTACTGATGTAGCAAATAATGTTAAAAAATACGCTCCAAACGCCTTTGTTATAGTTTTATCTAATCCAATTGATGCAATAGTCTATTCATTTTATAAAGTATCTGGTTTTTCTAAAAATAAAGTTGTTGGGATGGCTGGTGTGCTTGACAGTACAAGATTTAAAACTTTTCTAGCCATGGAAACAGGTTATTCAACTCAGGATATACAATGTATGGTCCTTGGTGGTCATGGAGATACGATGGTTCCAGTAACGAGACTAGCAACTATTGGTGGTATACCAGCTGGAGAACTAATTGATAAGGATAAGTTAGATGCTATAGTTGAAAGGACTAGATTTGGTGGTGGTGAACTTGTAAAATTATTTGGAAATGGTTCAGCTTATTACGCACCTGCTGGATCTGCGATTGAAATGGCAGAGTCATATTTAAAAGATAAAAAAAGAGTTTTACCGTGCGCTTCATTATGTGAAGGTGAATTTGGTGTTGATGGGTATTTTATTGGGGTGCCTACAGTAATTGGTTCTAAAGGTGTTGAAAAAATATTAGAATTCTCATTACTTGATAGTGAAAAAGAGGAATTAAATAATACTTTAGATGCTGTTAAAAAAACAGTAAAAGAAACAAATCTTTAAGGAGAAATATGCTAGAATACATAAATCAGCTATTTGGTTATCTTGTTGGCTTTCTTGCCCCTGTTTTATTTATGGAATTTAATGGATTTCCTTTAATAGTTATTGTACTATTAATTGGCTCATTAACATTTACTATTTACTTTAAATTTATTAACATAAGAGGCTTTACTCATTCAATAGATATTATTAAAGGAAAGTATGATAATCCAAGAGATACGGGTCAAATCAGCCATTTTCAAGCTTTAACCTCTGCCCTATCAGCAACTATAGGTCTAGGAAATATTGCTGGAGTAGCTGTTGCAGTCTCTTTAGGCGGTCCTGGTGCAGTATTCTGGATGTTATTAATTGCATTTTTTAGTATGTCAGCAAAATTTGTATCAGCAACATTGGGCCTGTTATATAGAAAGGTTAATGATGATGGCTCTGTAAGCGGAGGCCCTATGTACTATTTGAATTACGGTCTGAAAGAACGTGGTTTTGATAAATTAGGTAAGATTTTAGCTGCTATTTATGCAATATTTATAATTGGTGGAGCATTTGGTGGAGGAAATATGTTTCAAGCTAATCAGTCTTATGAGTTATTTGGTAAACTTATAGGATTACCAAACTATTTATATGGTATAATATTAGCTATATTAGTTGGTTTTGTAATAGTTGGAGGTATTAAACGGATAGGTGAAACCACTGAAAAAATTGTTCCTCTAATGGTAGTTTTATATGTTAGTGCATCTCTTTTTGTTATTTTTACAAATATAGAAAAATTACCAATGGTTTTATCATCAATATTTAATCAAGCTTTCTATCCTGATTCAGTCTATGGAGGTTTTATTGGTGCATTAGTCACCGGAGTTAAAAGAGCAGTATTCAGTAATGAAGGCGGTGTAGGATCAGCCTCTATAGCACATTCAGCTGCAAAAACTGATGAACCTGTAAGAGAAGGAATTGTTGCTATGATCGGTCCTTTTATTGACACAATTGTAGTTTGCTTTATGACGGCTTCAGTAATATTAATTACATCTGATTTAAATCCATTATATAAAGTTGGTGGCGGAATAAATGGAGCAGAATTAACCTCTGCTGCTTTTGGTACAACAATATCATGGTTTCCGTATGTTTTATCAATAGTAGTTTTCCTATTTTCTTTTAGTACAATGATTTCATGGTATTATTATGGAGATAAAGGTTGGAAATATTTATTTGGAAATTCATCCATCAAAATATATCAGGCAATGTATTTGAGTGCTGTCGTTCTTGGTTCAATTGCTAGCTTAGGAAATGTGATAGATTTTTCTGACATGATGATTCTTGCATGCGCTTTTCCAAATATAATAGGTTGCTTATTTTTATTGCCAATATTAAAAGAAAAACTAGATGAATATTGGATAAAATATAATAATGGAGAATTTAAAGTCTATAAATAAATGGAAGATTTATCTAAATATTTAGATTTCTCTAAAGAGTTAGCATTTAATGCTGGTAAAATATTATCTAAATATTTTGGTAATATAGACTCTATCATCACAAAATCTACCCCTATTGATATTGTTACTAAAGCAGATATAGAGTCTGAAAAATTAATTATTGATACAATTCAAAAAAAATTCTCCAAACATACTATAATTTCAGAAGAAAGTGATACACAAGATAAAAATAGCGATTTTAAATGGATAATTGACCCACTTGATGGAACTACTAATTTTATACACAATCTTCCTATTTTTGCTGTTTCTATTGGATTGCAATACAAAGACGAAACTATACTAGGTGTAGTATATAATCCAGCGGCAGACAAAATGTTTAGTGCGCTAAAAAATAATGGTGCATATTTAAACGAAAAAAAAATAAAATCATCTTCATGTAAAACTTTAAGTGATTCCCTTATAGTAACTGGTTTTCCTTATTTACATGATAAAAAGTGGGAAGAATCCTTTAATATATTTAAAGATTTTTATTCTAAAAGCCAAGGGGTTAGAAGACTTGGTGCAGCGGCTTTAGATTTATGTTTTGTTGGAATGGGTCGCTTTGAAGTCTTCTATGAATTTAATTTAAAGCCATGGGATATTTGTGCAGGCTCGATAATTGCCCAAGAAGCTGGAGCAAAAGTTAGTGATTGGAATGGTGTAAAATATCCAGATTCAGGAGAAAGAATTATAGCAACTAATGGGCTTGTTCATAAAGAGGCTTTAGATTTATTAAGTAATCATAATTTAGATTTATACCTCTAAATCAAGATTTCATTATTTTTTCTAATGAATCAAAGTAAGCTTTATTTAATTTGCTCTTGTTAATTTCTATTAAATTATTAATTTTTAGTTTTCCACTATTAGTTACTTTACCAATAGTTTGAGTATATACATTTAACTCTTGTGCTTTTTCTATTAGTGAGTATAAATTCTCCTCATCAATTGTTACAATAATTACACTTTGACACTCACCAAAAAGTAATTCATCATCTCTTAATTTTCTAGATAAATTAATTTCAGCGCCAATATTTTTATCTGAATACAATATAGATTCTGATATATTTACAGCTAAACCACCATCAGATAAATCATGGGCAGATTTTATTATACCATCCTTAATTGAAGTCAAGCATAAATTTTGAACATCAAGTTCAGATTTTAGATCAAAGTTATGTAATGGGCCTTCAATTTTTCCATGGATAGTTTTAAGGTATTCAGAGCCACCTAAAGTTGGATTTAAAGAACCTAGACAAACAATAAAGTCTCCCTCTTTTTTGTATGATATATTAGTTGCATGAGATATATTTTCAAGCATTCCAACCATACCAATTACAGGTGTTGGGTATACTGCGCCATCTGTATTCTCATTATAAAAACTAACATTACCTCCAGTTACAGGAGTATCTAAAGCTCTACACATATCGCCCATCCCTAAAACAGCCTCTCTAAACTGCCAGTATATTTCTGGATCTTTTGGATTGCCAAAATTTAGACAGTTAGTTATTGCAAGTGGCTTTGCACCTGAACATATTACGTTTCTAGCTGATTCAGCAACAGCTACCATTCCACCCTGTTTAGGGTTTAAATAAACATATCTTCCATTACAATCTGTACTTACAGATAAGCCAACATCTGTATCTTTAATTCTTATAATACCAGCACTTTGACCAGGGCCTTGTACCGTATTTGTTCTTACAGTAGAATCATACTGATTATAAACATAACTTTTATTTGTAATGTTAGGCGTAGATAACAGCTTAATTAAATTTTTATTATATTCCTGTGACATTTTTAATGAACTAAAATCTAGTTTATTTTTTGAAACAAAATAGGAAGGTTCTTTATAGGGCATATCATACTGAGGTGCATCACCTCCTAAAACAAGAGAGTTTACTGGTATGTTTGCAACTAATCCACCATTACGAAAAACCTCGAATTTTTTTGTGTCTGTAACAACACCAATTTCACAACATAACATATCCCACTTTTTATAGATTTCTTTTAGTTCTTGCTCATAACCTTTTTTTATAACTACTAACATTCTTTCTTGAGATTCTGATAGTAAAATTTCATATGCATTCATACCATTTTCTCGTAAAGGAACTTTATCTAAATCAACTTTAATTCCACATTCTCCTTTTGCAGACATTTCAGAGCTAGAACAAGTAATACCAGCAGCTCCCATATCTTGCACTCCAACAAGCCATTCTTTTTTACACATTTCAAGAGTTGCTTCTAGTAAAAGTTTTTCTGTAAAAGGATCACCTACTTGAACATTGGATTTTTTTGATTCTGACTCTTCAGTTAATTCATCAGAAGCAAAAGTTGCACCATGAATCCCATCTCTTCCAGTTTTTGCTCCTACAATAAATACTGGATTACCAACACCCTCAGCTATTGCACTAGCAGTAAATCTAGTATCTACAATACCCAAAGAAAATGCATTAACAAGTGGATTTCCTGTATATGATTCTTCAATAACAACCTCCCCACCTAACGTTGGTATACCTAAACAATTTGAATAATCCCCTATACCCTTTACAACATGATCCAACAAAAATCTATTTCTATTATTTGAAAGCTCGCCAAATCTAAGAGAATTCATTGATACTATAGGTCTTGCGCCCATAGTAAATATATCTCTCATAATACCACCAACGCCTGTTGCAGCTCCTTGATAAGGCTCTACTGCTGAAGGATGGTTATGAGATTCAATTTTAAAAGCTGTTGCTAGATTATTACCCAAGTCAACTAAACCAGCATTCTCTTCACCCGCATCAACTAAAAGCTTTCCTCCAGATCTTGGTAATGTTTTTAACATTTTTATGGAGCTTTTGTAAGAACAGTGCTCTGACCACATAACTGAAAATATTCCAAGCTCTACATAATTAGGACCTCTACCTAAAATCTCTTTTATATAAGAAAATTCATCATTACTAATCCCATGTTCTTGAATTATTTCTTCCGTTATCTCTGGATATTTTATATCTAATTTCATCCCTATACCCTTTCAAGTTTAGCAGTAAAATGTCTTAATGTTCTACTTTGATAGATAATTTTAAATCCCTTTATTTTATGAGACTTATCTTTAATTTTTTTCATTACCTCAATCACATAATCAATATGACTTTGAGTGTAAGTTCTTCTTGGAATTGCAAGTCTAACTAATTCATTTTTTGAATAAAATGGATTACCATCTGAATCATTACCACCAAACATTAAGCTGCCAATTTCAGAAGTTCTAATTCCTCCTTCTATATATATTTGACATGCTAAGGCTTGCCCTGGAAAGTTTTCTATAGGTATGTGTGGTAAGAATTTTTTAGCATCAATGTATATAGCGTGTCCTCCAGTAGGATTAATAATCGGAATTTTTAAAGAGTTTAATTTCTCACCAAGATATTTAGTTGATTCAATTCTATATCTTAAATAATCCTCTTCTACAACTTCCTTCAGTCCGTATGCAATAGCCTCAAGATCTCTCCCAGATAATCCACCATATGTGGGAAAACCTTCTGTCAATATCAATAAATCTTTCTTTTTCTGTGCTAGGCTGTCGTCATTAGTACAAAGAAATCCACCTATGTTAGCAATTGCATCCTTTTTCGCACTTACAGTGCAACCATCAGCATATGAAAACATTTCTTGCACTATTTCTTTAACTGTAGTGTCTTTATAGCCTTTTTCATTAATCTTAATAAAATAGGCATTCTCAGCGAACCTACAAGCATCTAAATAAAAAGGAATGTTATACTTTTTTGCAATCTTTGATACCATTTTAATATTATCCATTGATACTGGTTGACCGCCACCGGTGTTATTAGTTACAGTTAACATAATAATTGGAACTTTAGAAATATCAGTTTCATTTAGAAACTTTTCTAGCTTGATTGTATTCATATTGCCCTTAAAAGGATAATTTGAATTGAAATCATTCGCCTCGTCACAAACAAAATCTATAGGCTTAGCTTTAACTTCTAAAATATTTGCTCTTGTTGTATCAAAATGATTATTACTAGGTATTGCGTCCCCATCATTTGCTATAGTAGAAAATAATATTCTTTCTGCTGCTCTACCTTGATGAGTTGGTATAACATTTTTAAATCCCGTTAAATCCTTAATTATAGATTCAAATAAAGTAAAGCTATCACTACCTGCATAAGACTCATCTCCAAGCATAACTCCTGCCCACTGACGACTGCTCATTGCTCCTGTGCCCGAATCAGTTAATAAGTCAATAATAACATCTTTTGCTTTTATTAAAAAAAGATTATTAAATGCATCATCTAAAATAACTTTTCTCTGCTCAGAAGTGTTCATTTTTATTGGTTCAACAGATTTAATCCTAAACGGCTCAATAATTGTTTTCAATTATATACTCACTTTCAAAATAATGTTAAGTCTTTGTTGTTATCATTGTAATCTTTTTTATCAGACTCTTTAACAGGTTCTGTCTCTTGTATAGGTTCATCTATAGTTTGTTCAACATCAATAAATTTAAATCCACTCATTCTCATCATTGTAGGCAACTTATTTCCAGAGGCCTTCCATCCTTTAATATCAATAAAATCTATAACTGATATTAATTTTTCTTTCTTTTCACCATTTTTTACTCTGTAAGAAAATTTCAAAGATGGATTTTGATTTATTGTAGCCTTAATAAATTTTGACCCTCTTGATTCATCTACAAAAGAAAACATTCTGTCAACTAAATTTGTTTCAATCTTAAATCTTTTAAGGTAATATGATTTTTTAGCACCTATATAATGTAAACACGTAATAAGGTCATTATTATCAAATTTCTTGAAAATTTCTACATCAGAAAGGTTAAATCTTCTATTTAAATCAATTGTTGTTAACTCGTAATCACCAGTTTTGTAAATAATTAATAATTTATCATCAACTTCAAATCTACCAACCAAATCACCTCTTTCATCATAATTTAATTTACCAATATCTCTTTCTAGCCATACTTTTTTTCCTCCAAAAGTTGAGCTACCAATTTCTGATTGAGTAATTTTTCTTATAGGATATTTTGTTAAAATATTACCTTTTGACAATCTATTTTTAATAAGGATTTCACCAAAATCATACTCATACTCTTTTATCTTAGCCTTTGCTTTAAAATGTAGATTAACTTTTATAGTCTCAGACTCACTATTAGGGTTACCAGTAATATATAAAATTTTGCTTTGATCAATATTTTTTGCAATAGGATAAATCTTGTCTCTAATAATAGATTCAATTGAAAATCTTTTGATATACGATTTTTTATCAGAATTATTTAAATAAACAACATTATAAATCATATGCCTATCTTTCTTCTTCCATAAACCAGCATACATAATATCCTTACCAACAAATTTTTTCTCATCTACTTTTGTTACTAAATATGACCCATCTTTTCTAAAAACTATAATATCATCAAATTCAGAACATTCGCAAAGTAGTTCACAACTTTTTAATGAAAAACCACAAAAACCTTGCTCATAATCAATATATAATTTTTTATTGGTTAACGCTGCCTGCTTTACTTTAATCGTATCAAATTTTTCAATCTTAGTTTTTCTAAATTTATTCTTACCATATTTTTCCAATATTTTCTCAAAAAAACGTATTGTGTATTCCTTAATATGTGTAATATCGTTTACGACTTCTTCTAAATTATTTTCAAGTGAAAATAGCTTATCTTTTGTTTTGTCAACATCATACCTTGATATTTTCTTAATTTTTAATTCTGTTAAATATATTATATCATTTTCTGTTAAAGATTTTTTTAATTGATCTAAAAATGGTTCAAGAGCATTTTTAATTATGTCAATCACTTCAGGCCAATCACTTGCATTTTCAATTAATCTATAAATCTTTTTTTCTATAAATATCTTTTCTAGTGATAATAGGTGCCATTTTTGCTCTAAATCAGATTTTTCTAACTCTAATTCACGCATTAGTAAATCTCTAGTTTCATATACAGAGTCAGTTAATACTTCATTAATATTTGTAAAAACTGGTTTGTTGTCTTTAATCACACAACAATTTGGAGAAATAGATATTTCACATTGCGTAAATAAATATAATCCATCAATTGTTTTATTAGGTGAAATTCCTTTAGGAAGATTAATTGTAATGTTAACTTCTTCAGCTGTATTGTCTTCAATATTTTTAATCTTTATCTTCCCATTATCATTGGCTTTTAAAATAGAATCTATTAAAGAGCCTGTACTAACAGAATAAGGAACACTTTTGATAATAATTTGATCTTTTGATGAAATCTCAATATCACTTCTCAATCTGACCTTACCTCCCTTTTTACCCATTTTATAATCATCAACGTCTATAAATCCGCCATTATCAAAATCGGGTAAAATTCTAAAGGTTTTTTCATTTAAAATGGATATTGAAGCTTTTATAAGTTCTTGAAAATTATGCGGTAAGATTTTTGTTGATAACCCAACTGCAATACCATCTACACCATTTAGAAGAAGAATTGGAAATTTCATAGGTAAAACTATTGGCTCTTTATTTCTACCATCATATGAATCTTGAAAATTAGTTAATCGTTTATTAAAAGAAATATCAATTGCAAAATTTGATAACTTTGCTTCAATATATCTAGGTGCAGCAGCCTTATCTCCAGTTCTAATATCACCAAAATTACCCTGAGTTTCAATTAACATACTTCTATGTGTTAAATTAACTAATGCATCTCCAATGGATGCGTCACCATGAGGATGATATTTCATGGAATGACCAATAATATTTGCAACTTTATGAAATCTGTTATCATGCATCTCAAACATGGAATGTAATATTCTGCGTTGAACTGGCTTTAAACCATCTTCAATTTTTGGAACTGCCCGCTCCAAAATTACGTATGATGCATAATCTAGGTACCATTCTTGATAAAATTTATCTAAATATTTCATCTAAAAATCATTCCTACTAATTATTTCTTCATGCTTTAAATTATTAATAATAAACTCTTGCCGATCTTGTGTATTTTTACCCATATAGTAGCTTACAACATCAGATATGTCAGATTCATGATTAATTATAATTGGCTCTAATTTTATATTAGCTCCTATAAATGCTTTAAATTCAATTGGAGAAATTTCTCCAAGACCTTTAAAACGTGTTATTTCAGAAGATTTTCCAAGATTATCTTTTGCAACTATCATTTCATTATCAGAATAGCAATAAATTGTTTCTTTTTTATTACGAACTCTAAATAAAGGTGTTTCTAATATGTATAGATGACCTTTCTTAATAAGTTCAGGAAAAAATTGAATAAAAAATGTGATCAAAAGTAATCGTATGTGCATACCATCGACATCAGCATCTGTAGCTATAACAACTTTATTATATCTCAAGCTATCTATACCATCTTCAATATTCAAAGCATGTTGCAATAAATTAAATTCTTCATTCTCATAAACAACTTTTTTCTTCATTCCCAACGTATTTAATGGTTTGCCACGTAGGCTAAAAACTGCCTGAGTTTTTACATTTCTAACTTTTGTAATAGAACCACTTGCTGAATCACCTTCAGTTATAAATATAGTAGAATCATTAGATTCTTGACTATCTTTCTTATCATTGAAATGATACTTACAATCTCTTAATTTTTTGTTGTGCAAATTTGCTTTCTTGCTTCTTTTAGCAGCAATTTTTCTTATTCCAGCTAATTCTTTTCGTTCTTTTTCAGATTGTATAATTCTTTGAAGCAGAGCCTCTGCTGTAGCTTGATTTTTATGTAAATAATTATCTAGCTCATTCTTTAAAAAATCATTAAAAGCTACTCTAATTGTCGGTCCCTCAGGCCCCATATCTAACGAACCTAACTTAGTTTTAGTTTGTGATTCAAATATAGGATTTTGGACTTTTATACTAATTGCTGCAACAATTGAAGACCTAATATCTACTGCATCAAGATCTTTTTTAAAAAAATCTCTAACAGTTTTTGTTAAGGTTTCCTTGAATGCAGATAAATGTGTACCACCTTGAACTGTATTTTGACCATTAACAAAAGTGTAGTATTCTTCACCATATTGATTGCCATGAGTTAATGAGATTTCAATATCACTATTCTTAATATGTATTATAGGATATTTAATTTTTTCAACATTTACCTTAGAGAGTAATAAATCTTTTAGACCGTTTTCTGAAAAAAAACGTTTATTATTAAAGTATATTGACAAGCCAGAATTTAGATATACATAATCTAATATTCTTTCTTCAATATAATTATTTTGAAATTCAAAATCTCCAAAAATTTGTTTATCAGGTATAAATTGTATTTCAGTACCATTTGTTGATGAATCTTGAATTAAATTAAAATCTTCTATGACTTCACCTCTAGAAAAGTCAATCTCTTTTTTTTGTCCATCTCTTATTGAAAAAACCTTAAAAGTTTCAGATAACGCATTAACAGCCTTAGTACCAACACCATTTAATCCAATAGATTTTTTAAATGCTTCAGAATCATATTTACCACCAGTATTTATTTGAGATACACATTCTAAAACTTTTCCTAAAGGTATACCTCTACCAAAATCTCTAATTATAACACAGTTATTTTTAATCTTAATATCAATTTTTTTTCCATAACCCATTACAAATTCATCAATACTATTATCTATAATTTCTTTAATTAAAACATATATACCGTCATCGGAGGATTTGCCGGAACCTAGCTTTCCAATATACATCCCAGGACGTTGCCTAATATGCTCTTTCCAATCTAAGGACTGAATAGAACTTTCATCATAAATGGGTTTTTTATTCATTATAATCTAGCGATTTTGAACTGTTACAAATTGAATATAACTTAAAAACATGCTATTAATATAATAAATCTTTGAGCTAATTCACGAAATGAATTTTAATTATTTTACCTTGAATTTCCTGACCAATGAAGCTTTTCTTTTAGTGTTTGTATGTAACTATAATATGGCATAAAAATTATTTTTGCATAAAATTTTGCTTTACTTATAATAATTGTATCATCTTTATTCAAATTTAATCTGATTTGCCCATCAATTGTTAATGATGCGTCAATAAATGAATTTGAAAACTTTATTTTAATATTTGAATCGGAAGATAATACAATTGGTCTTGCAGATAAGCTGTGTGATGAAATTGGGGTAATAGTTAAAACATCAAGATCAGAATGAACTATTGGACCTCCTGAAGATAATGAATATGCAGTAGAACCTGTTGGAGTACATATTATTATACCATCTCCTTCATAATCATTTATATGCTCATCATGATTCGAAACAATAGTTTTTAATACTCTGCCAGAATTTCCATGATCTATAACCACATCATTGAAACTATAGTAAATTTCTTTGGGGTTAGATTGCTTAAATGTCTTTAATAATACTTTATCTTTTATTACATATTCATTTGCAACAATATGATCTAAAGCTTTATTTAGTGATTCTTCAGTGGACATGGCCAAAAATCCTAAATTACCTATGTGAATTCCTAAAACTGGAACTGATCTAGAGGATAATTTTCTTATGGTTGATAAAATAGTTCCATCGCCTCCAATACTAAAAATATAATCAGATTTATTAATGCAAATGTCAAATGAGTTAACATTTATATTATTATTTAGAACTTTTGAAGAATGATCTTTCAAAAATTCATCAGTCATTAGTAATTCATATCCTTTAACATTAGAAAAGTATTCAAATATTTGATTAATAATATCAAAGAATTTTTCTTTTCTAAAATTACCTGTTAAGGTTATAATTTTATTTTTCATAATTTAATTCTTCAATATCGCCGTTTTCATTTTTAATTAATTTGGTCATCCTTTGATTAGCATGGTTTAGCCTTGATTTGCAAATCTCTGTTATTTTATTAGCTCTTTCATATAAATCTACCATCTCTTCCAATGGTGTTTGATCATTTTCTAATTTAGCTAAAATATCTTCTAACTCTTTCATACCTTGTTCAAAAGTTAATTTATTATTTTTTTCTGTCATTTTTACCCTTATTAGTCTTAAAAACTTTAGTTTTAATTATACCATCTTTTACTTTAATATTTAAATTATCATTTTTATCAACTTGTTTTACTGATTTAACTAAATTTCCATCTTTATATATTATTGAATAACCTCTTTTGACAATATTTTCTGGATTTAGATTTGAAGAAAGATTTGAAAAATATGCAAGTTTTTCATAATTGAAATTCATTCTATCTCTAGTCTTAGTCAATACATAATCATATGTTTTATCTAGTAATATTAATGATTGATTTATTTTATTTTTAAATTTATCATTAGAAATTTGACTTTTAACTCTATTTAATTTATCATTATGATTTGATAAAATATATTTAATTTTATGCAATCCGTGCCTTTTCTTAACATTATCCATATAATTAATATTAGTTTGGATTTTATTTGTTACCAATCGAAAAATTTTATCTGAAAAAAAATCTATATTTTGCAAGCACTGTTCAACTGATGGTGCAATTATTTCAGCTGCAATTGAAGGTGTACCTGCTCTTTTATCTGCAACTAAATCAGATATGGTCGTATCTGTTTCGTGACCAATAGCAGATACAATAGGTATGGATGATTTATAAATCTCATATGCTAATTTTTCATTATTAAAACACCACAAATCTTCTAAAGATCCACCACCTCTAGCTAAAATAACTGCATCAATAGATGTATCTAAATTATTAAAGTCCTTTATAGCAGTAATTATATCTGGAACAGCTTCTTCGCCCTGCATTCTACAATCTCTAATTACGATATTAAGATAGGGTGAGTTTCTATTAATAACGTTTAATATATCCTTAATCACAGAACCAGTTATTGAAGTTATAATACCAATTTTCTTTGGATACAGTGGTAATTTTTTCTTTTTTTTAGAATCAAACAACCCTTTATTATGTAGATCTTTTTTTAAAGCTTCAAATTTAGCCCACAAATCTCCCTGACCTGCCAATGATATACTATTACCTATAAGTTTTAAGGATCCTCCTTTTACCCAGAAAGATGTTTTACCTTCAACTAATACTTCATCACCAACTTTTGGTTTATAATTACTTATTTTTGATTGATAATAAAATATTGCGCAAGGAAGAGTAGCGTTTTCATCCTTAATATTAAAATACATATGACCATTTGGATGAACCGTTAATTGTGATATTTCACCCTTAACGGTGATATTAGAAAAATTAGATTCTACTAATTTGTTTATGTGAGTATTTACTTGAGATACAGTAAATATAAATTGTTTTGCCATGTTATCTTATATTTAACAAAACTTAAGTGCATTTAGACTATTTTTTCTTATGTCTATTTGCTCTTAACCTTTTTTTTCTTTTGTGGGTATTCATTTTTTGTTTTTTTCTTTTTTTACCACAAGGCATTAGCGATTCTCCTTAAAATCCTCTTAAAAGTGATTTATTTACTTCTTTTTTTAATAACTTTGATACCTTAAATGATGGTACAAATCTTTCATTTAATTTTACCTTCTCATTTGTTGCTGGGTTACGTGCTTCTCTTGCTTTTCTTTTTTTAACAACAAAGCTACCAAAACCTCTTATATCAACTCTTTTATTTTTTTTTAATGAAGTAGCTATAGAATTAATTATCCCCTCTAATACTGCCTCTGTTTCAACTTTAGTTAATCCAGTTGCGCTAGATACTTCATTAACAATATCAGCTTTAGTCATATAAAATCCTTTAATTTATTTTAATAAAAGATAGCAAATATCTATATATTCTATCCAAAAATACAATAAATTTTAATTTTTAGTTTTAATAATTAAATTTTGCCCAACTTTAATTAAATCACTTTTTAAGTTGTTCCACTTACGAATATCACTTAATCTGACACCAAATTTATATGATATCTTACTTAATGAGTCACCATATTTAACTTTATAAGTTATGGTTTTTTTAGTATTAGCATTTATTCTTTGATAATCATTAGCTGAAATGAAAATAATTAGTTTTTTTCCGACGTATATAACATTATCATTTTCTCTGATACCATTCCATTTTTTAATTTTTTTAATTGAAGTCTTATATATTGATGCAATTTCACTTAAAGTATCACCAGTTTTAACGGTATGATATATTTTAGTTGTATTAGATGTGTTGATTAGAGATTTAACATATGTATCATATCCTTGTGTAGGTATTTGTAACACTTGTCCTGGTTGTAAATATTTTTTAGCACTTATCTTATTCATAGATGTAATATCTTGTATACGAACATTATATCTTTTAGAAATAAGGGATAAATTCTCGCCTCTTTTAACTGTATGTTCAACAATGAGTAAATTTTTAGTTGATTTCTCATTTAATAAGGTATATAGTGAATCAAAATTATCATAATTTTGATTTGAAGGTAATCGTAGATTGTAAAATAAACTATCTTTTTTAGGTTGAATAATCCCTCTTTTAATTTCAGGGTTATAGATTTGTAAAGTTTTTAAACTAACATTTGAAATTTCAGAAATTTGATTAAAGCTAAGCTGTTTATCAATCTTCTTAGTTATCCAATTCATATCAGGTTCACTGTTTATAGTAAATCCATATTTTTCAGGATTCTTATTAATTAAGAAAATAGCTAAAATTTTAGGGACATAATTTCTTGTTTGTCCTGGCAGTCTATTTAAATCCCAAAAGTTTGTTGAATTTGATCTTTTAATTTCCTTTAAAACTCTTCCTGCACCACAATTATATGCCGCAAATGCTAAATACCAATTCTCACCATTAAGATCTTCTGGGTTAACCTTATCAAAAATTGCTTTTAAATCTTTTAAATATCTTGCAGCAGCATATGTTGATTTGATAAAATCCATACGCTCATCAATAAACCAGTTTTTTTCTAAGCCATACACTTTACCTGTAGAAGCTATAAATTGCCAAGGACCAAGAGCTTGAGCGTATGATAGTGCAACAGGATTTAGTCCACTTTCAATAACAGAAATATAAAATATTTCAGGTGGAACACCCTCCTCTTCTAAAATAGGTAATATTATTTTTTTAAATTTATTAATTCTATTTAACCATAATTGAACACCCTTTTTAGCTCCATTACTACTAAAATATTTTACATTAGTTGCAACCTTACTATTAAATGTAATTGGTATATGTCCTTCTATAAACTCAACAGTTTCATCAACAAATTCTACATCTTCTAATTCTTGTTTATAAAAATAGGCCTGCAACTTTTCTTTGAAAAGTGCCATTGATAAAGGTGATTCTAGCTTGTTAATTGAAACTGATTTGTTTTGGTAATAATCTATACTAGCATTAAGCATCATATTATATTCAATTCTTTTATACTCATCATCAAGACTTAAAGAATCTAAAAACTCAAAAGAAGAAAATAAAGTTAAAAACTGCACTTCAGCTTCAGTTGTATCTAAAGCTATATCGTATGTTATAGCATCAGCAAATGTTAATTTTGATTCCATTAATTGTTCATAAAATAAATCATTTGATTTTGGAATAATTGATATATTTTGAGCATTCATCAAACTATCACTTATGATTTCATAAAAAATAGAATCTTTTTCAAGTTGAATATTTAAGTTAATTGTTTCAACGATAGAAGAATCTTTGATAGGCACTACGTTTACAGTATCTATTTCTGATGTTAAGATAAATGATAAAAAAAGAATCAAATACATACTTAGTCTATTTTATCTTTTCCAAAATATGGTTTAATTAAATCTGGTAAATTTATATTACCATCTTTATTTTGATATGTTTCTAAAATAGAAATCATTAACCTTGGAGTAGCTAAACCAGATCCATTTAATGTATGAACAAATTCAAGTTTATTTGTTTTAGAATTTCTAAATTTAATATTCCCTCTTTGAGATTGAAAAGATTCAAAATTACTACAACTAGATACCTCCAAATACCTTTTTTCAAATGGAGACCAAACCTCTATATCAAAACATTTTGCGGCTGAGAATGATAAATCACCTGAACAAAGCTCAATAACTCTATAATGTAAATTAAGATTTTGTAATATTTTCTCAGCATCTGCAAGTAATTTATCAAGTTCTACATAGGATGATTCAGGATGAACAAATTTTAATAATTCAACTTTATTAAATTGATGTAATCTTTGGAGACCTTTTGTTTCTTTACCATAACTTCCAGCTTCTCTTCTAAAACAAGCGCTATAAGCAACAAACCTTTTGGGTAAATCGTTTTCAATTAAAGTTTCATTTGAATATAAATTTGTGATAGGTACTTCAGCAGTTGGTATACAATATAAATCATCATTCTCTATATAATACATATCATCTTTAAACTTAGGTAAATTTCCAGTAGTATATGGTGAATTGCTTGAAACTAAAAATGGTGGATAAATTTCAATGTAATTATGTTTTTCAATATGGGTTTCTAACATAAAATTAATTAATGATCTTTCTAATTTAGCACCTTTATCAATATATAATGGAAAAGCAGTACCTGAGATTTTTGCTGCTCTTTTAAAATCTAACAAATTTAATCTTTCTGCTAATTCTAGATGACTTTTAGGTTCAAAACTAAAATTGGGCTTCTCACCCCATTCTTTAATTACTTTATTATCTTTTGAATTGGAGCCTTTGGGTACAGATTTATGTATAATATTTGGAATATATTTTAATTTATTTTCTAATGATGAATTAAAATCAGCCAAATCATTATCTAATGCCTTAATTTTGACTGATATTATTTTCATATTATCAATTAAAGATGAACAGTCATCATTATTTTTTCTTTTAACTGATATATCATTATTAATTATATTTCTTTCAGCTTTAAGGTTTTCTACTTCTTGAATTAGAGTTCTTCTTTTTAGATCTAAATCTAAAATCTCATCTATATTGACATCAGATTTTTTTTCTTTGATACAATCTGAAATTATCTGCTTATTATCTCTTATAAATTTTATTGAATGCATAATTATCTTTGAATATTGTAAAGTAAAGATGTTGAAAATTCTAAAAAATTATCCTCTGAATATAAATTTTCTGTTACATAATAACCAACTTTTAAATGGTAATCTAAACCATTATATAGTGTCTTCTTAAAATTAATTGAATATATATTTCTAGATTTATTGATCCCATTAGATAATAAGCTGGCATTAGAATTATAATTAGCTTGTCCAAATTTTGTAGCATGCAATGAAAAATCAATTATAAAATTAAGTTTACTGATATTATTAATAACAAATAATACTAGAGATAATCTATTATCAATAGAATCTCCACCAGACCATAAACCAATTGGATAATTATGATGATATGCGGTATTAATAGGAAATTTATGTGAATAAACTTGAGGTTCAGCGTCTGAATACTCAAACTTAACGATACCTTTAATATTTGAATTTATTATTTTTGAATTAAATATTTTAGAAAAACCTATTTGTCTAGCAAACCAATTTTTTGATTGTTCATTAAAAGTATCATAGAATGCCCATTCATCAATAAGCAAACCACCATAGAATCTAAATTGTGAAAAAACATAATCAAAATCAAATCCTATTTGAAGATTGTCTAAATCCCCATTCTGATGTTGATCTGACCAATAAAAACTAAACGGATTATAATATAAGATTGAATTTTTTGCTTTACCTATAATCTGCTCATAGAAACCTAATCTGAAATTTTCATTAATTGTAAAGTCGATTCTATGATTAAATATTTTTTTAGGTATTACAGCATACTTATCATTTAATTCTTCATATTGATATACAAAATTAGTATCAATTAAATTTGAATATAAGTCACCAATTAGAAATGTAAAATGAACCTTATTTTTATGATTATATCTAAATCTAATTTGATTAAACGCTGGCGTTGAATTTGATATTGATAAATTAGAAAAAGAAGATGGACCTAAACTAGATCTAAATTTACCAATTATCAGATCAGCGTTTTTTGATAGTACTGAAATGTATCCTGTAGTTTCATCAAAATCAATTCCATTATTATTATTTTTAACGTTTCGAAAATAAGCATACTGGTAATTAGGGTTATATAAAAATATAGGTAAATTACCTAAATTATTGAAATCTAGAGAAGATTCAGCTCTTAAATCATTATCTAACCCATAGGCTGAATGTTTGTAAAATGAAAATAAACCATTAAACCATATTGGATTACTAATAGAATTTAATATAATTTTATTAAATGTAAATTCTGCGCCTGGTGTAAACCATACTACTGAACTAGGGGTTTGTTGATTTATTTCAAATCCATTACTACTATATCTAAAGCCCATTACAGGGAACAAATCTATATTATCAATATTGTCAAAAAAATTATATGATTTATTTTTTTTATAATTTGTTAAGGGAAATAAATATAAACTTTCATTTATACTTTTTTGCTCTATCATGTTAAACTCAGCTAAATGTTTATCATAAATATCCTGATTTATATCTATACCTTGAGATAAAATTAAATTAAATAATACAAGTATAATCATCACTGACCCTTACCAGACAATATAACCCATATTGTTATTATCATAATTTTAATATCAAGCCATATTGAAATATTTTCTATATAATAAAAGTCTAGTTTAAGTTTATGCTCAACATTATCTAAATCCGTGTCATATGAACCCATAACTTGAGCCCAACCAGTTATTCCAGGCCTAACATTAAGTCTTCTCATATAAAAAGGAAATTTATCTTTTAACTGATTAATAAAAAAATCTCTTTCTGGTCTTGGGCCTACAATACTCATATTACCTATTAAGACATCAAATAGTTGAGGAAATTCATCAAGTCTAGTTTTTCTCAAGATCTTACCAATATTTGTTATTCTTGGATCATTCTTTTTAGCCCAAACTGGACCAGTATCTTTTTCAGAATCTATATGCATCGTTCGAAACTTATGAACTATAAAAGATTTACCATTTAATCCAATTCGTTCTTGCTTAAATATAATGGGTCCATTTGATGTTATTTTTATAAATAAAGAGGTAATTAATAAAATTGGAAACATGATTATGAGGCCAATAAAAGATACTAATATATCAATAATTCTCTTTACAAAAACTTGTAATTCTGTTAAAATATTTGGATTAATATCAATTAAAGGCATTCCTGTTACTGAATGCATTTGAGCATAACCTGTTAACAAATCATACATGCCTGGTACTACCTTAATACAAACATCTAAATTTCTTAAATTTGATATAATTTCTATAATATTTGAAGATTCTTTGCTATCAAGTGCAATTATAACCTCATTGATAAAATTATTATTCAAAAAATTATAAAGTTCATTTAGTTCAAAAAACTTACAATCTTTTAGAGATTCATTATTTAATTTTTCAATATATTGACCAATCTCTTTATTGTCATCAGTATGAAAATATCCTAATACTTTAAAACCTGAATATTTGTATAAAGATATTTTTTCTATAAAATTTTTAGCTGTATTAAATGATCCAATAACTATAGTGCTTCTTAAACCTATATTTTTCTTTAAAAGTTGTTTTTGAATTGATCTAATGATTAATCTTATAAATAAATCAAGAAATAAAAATAAAATAGATAATAATACAATATTCTGAGATTGTTGTGCATCTATGTATTTAAACATAATTTTATAAACTAAATATATAAATGTACTTGATGTTGTTAAAATAAAGATTATCTTAAATTCTTCTAATCTTGACTGTAAAGACGAAGGGTTGTATCTACCAAAAAATCTAAATAAGAAAATTATACCTATTGCTATTAATAAAGGCTGATCAATGATTGCAGGCACATTTAAAATGTTTAAAACTAATTTATATGATATTGCATAACTAAATACATCACATAGTAATAAAGATATAATAACCAATATTGAAAAGTTATTATGTTGATTAATTTCTTTTATTTTCATTTAAAATTATTCTTAATTATTATTTTCTTAAATTTTTATACGCCCATTTTCTTATAAAAAAAGGCATTATTCTTATAACAATAGAAGCTAATTTTAAGAAATTTAATTTTAAAGAACTTGTATTATGTGAATATCTTATAATTATTTGTCTTTTTATAGCTGACCATTTAGATCTCCTCTTGAGCCTATCAATAACTCTTAAATATATAAGAGGTTCTTGTATATTGCTAATAACTATATTATCATTGATACATCTATTCCATAACTCTAAATCTTGATCTGTATACATATATTCATTATACATACCAACTTTAACAATGGAATCCACCTTAAACATTACTGATGAATGAATTAAAGGGTTTCTGTAATGAATTATATTTTTAATGTCTATTTTATTTAATGGTGTTCTATTTAAAAACATTCTATTTATTGTTAATTCATTTTCAAACTCATAAGCCCAAGTTCCTAAAATTTCTGTATTTAAATGATTTTTGAAATAGGAAATTTGTTTTTCAAATCTATCTGGAAAACAAATATCATCTGCATCCATTCTTGCATAAAATTTAGTATTACAGGATTTTATAGATTCATTTAACGCACGAGGTAAACCACATTTTTTTAGCTTTAATAATATGAATAAATTAGATTTATGAGACTTATATTGATCTAATACTCTTTTAATACTATTATTAATAGGTCCATCTTGTATCAGATGAATTTTTTTAGGTAAAAGAGTTTGATTTAAAACAGAATCAATAGCTTCTTTAAATTGGTGAGGATTAGATTTGATATAAAATGGTATTCCTACTGTAAAACTATAATCATTCATATTTTTTTAATATTTGACTAACATTAATTAAATAAGTTTTTCTTTTACCTTCATGAGCCGAATCTAAAGATATAAACTTTCCATCTGGAGACCACCTAGGATGTAAGTCACATCTTTTATATCCATAATACTTCATAGGAGAGTAAAAAGTTCCAATTAATATTTTCTTAGCATTAATTTTATTTTCAATTATATATAAACAAGATTTTCTTGCTTTATTAGGATATGAATCATAAACGATCCACTTTTCATTTGGACTTAAAGATGGATGACCATCATTTAGATTATCTTTTTTATTGGGTAGTAATTCCTGAGTTATATGAATTTGGTTATTAAATGATAATTCAAAAAAACCATTTTCATCATTATGCTCTAAATATGCAAAAATTTTATTTTTATCAATCCAACAATAATGAGACATTAATTTTCCAGAATAAATTAAATATATTTTTTTATTTACATAATCATATTTAAATAACTCTGAAAATCCATTTGACTTTATATTTCTAAAAATAAACAATATTGAATCTGTATATGGACAATGATGTAAGTGATTTATCTCACAATCTTCTAATTTAAAATTATGCTTATTTTGTGAATGATTAAAAATATGTTCAGATTTTAAATTAAATAAAATCTTATCAATTTTGTGCCTATATCCAATTATTCCGTTTATATGTTCAAATTTTAATCTTTCATTTATATTATACCCATAATCTCTATTTATTTTGTCTAAATGATAATAATTAATAGAAAAAATTATTTCACCATCAGGTGACACCTCTTGAACTGGATATTTAATGCTGGTAGTCAATTTATTATCAATGTTGTAGATACCTGATTTGAAAAATTTATTATCAACGTAATTAAAAATAATGTTTTTTGAATCCAGCCAAATTGGCCTAATACCTTGTTGAAAATTAAAGTAATCAGTTTCAGTTATACTTGCTTCTTTAATTAACTTTTCATTTTTAAATTTATACAAGTTAAGAAAAAGACTGTTGTTGAAAGAATGGGAAATAAAATGATTCATATCATTTGAAAATGGGCTATGATCATAATATCCATAAAATAATGATTCATTTGAAATATTGGTAATTACAGCGTTACGATGAATTGTATAAGAAAAATTTTTATCTCTTTTTAAGATGTAATTTATATACTGATATATATATTTAATCAATTTATGAAAGTATGGAAATCTTTTTATAAACTTTGATGTTTCTCTTTCAAAATTACTAAAATCATTCATTTTTTATAAGACCTTAGCTTAATCATAAATTTTGCACCTAGAATGGAACTTAAATAAAATAATAATAGTTTCAATGTCTTTTTCCTTTTTAATGCATTTAAATAATGTTTTCGAGCTAATTTAATATTTGAAATCTTTATTGCTTGTGCAGCTAAAAATAAATCCTGATTAATTAATCTTTCTTTAATTTGATGATCAGATAAATTTAATATTATATCATTTTTATATTTATTATTTATTTTTTTATGTGCATTAATATGATTGTTTAAATCACTAGATATTCTTACCAAATTCTTTCTATAATTTTGCTTTAATAGCGATTTTGATACAAAGTCCACATCCCATCTCTTACATATTCTAATCCATAGATCATAATCTTGTCTAGCTTCAAAACTGGTATCAAAATATTCATTCTTTTTTATTTTTAAGGATTTTAAAGCTTCTTTTCTTACAACTACAGATGGTGTAGCACCAATATAATTATTTACTAAAATATCATTGAAAATATTTCCTCTTTTTTGAGGTTTAGTAGAGTAAGTTAAATTATAATTTTCAAAAAATAAATCTGTAACACAGTATACTAACCCAACATTACTATTATCAAATAACTTAATTTGCTCTTCTAATTTATTGTGATACCAAATATCATCATCATCTAAAAATGCTATAAATTCACCTCTGGATATATTTATTCCTATATTTCTACATAAAGGTGCTTTAAGATTTTCTTTATTTTTGATATAATTTATTCTATTATCATTAAGGTTTTTAATTAAAGATTCTGTATTATCATTAGAATTATCATCAATAACTATTATTTCTATATTAGAGTAAGTTTGAGTCAAAACACTATTAATAGCATTTTTTAATAAATCTACCCTATTAAAAGTTGGTATTATAACTGAAATTAATTTCATTAAAAAATGGAAAATATCGATTTAAAAGGATAATAAGCATCCTTATATAGTAACCAACTCATTATCGTAAAACACCAGATTGTGATGCAAAATTGTACCAAAATCTTCTGATTTCTACTTTTCAGTTTTTCATACAAAATTGGAATTAAAATGATTTCAAGAATTCTGAAAAACATGTTAATTCTAGTTATAAATAGTCCAAAAAATCCAAATGAAAAATATATAACCGTACCAAAAAAATAAATACTGAATAACTTTTTAAACTTTTCATCATCTGATAGGGTTGGGTAAAAATATATTAATGGTATAATTAACAAAAGTCTTTGACTAATTTGAACAATATTATGATCATAAAAGAAAACCTTTACATACATATATAAATTTGGAATAATATCCTGAAATAGCAATGCTATAGAAGTAAAAATGTTTTCACCTAAACCTGATTTCCAAATACCTATTGATGCAATCAACAAAATTATATAAGAAATTCTACTTTTAAACGATATAAAAGATACTATATAAGCTAAAAAAATAAATAAACCAGATGAATGTATTAATGATGATAATAAACTTATAATTAAAACTTTATACGTTTGTCTATTTATTATATGTGTCAAAGAGTAGATAAATATTCCCATCACAACACCTTGTCTTATTGTGTTGAAAAAGTAATGATGATAAAAAATACAATATAGAATAAATAAAGATAGAATATAATTTTCTGATTCTCTTTTAATTCCAATCCAAAAGAATATTATTGATATAAAAGACCAAAAAGAAAAAAAGAAAATTGGTGAGTCAAATAAATATTTCAATATAGCAACTACATACATAAACATGGGTTCCATATAATTACTAGGAAAAGAATAGTTGGGATGAAAAGATAATGGTTTTACTGATTCAAAAAATAAATAATAATAGGGGTAATCTGTACCAATGTTGAATCTAATTGATGATATAATATAAAGAGCAGCACAAATTAAAATTAATATAATGCCACTTCTTTTTATCTCTATCTTAAAAATGGAAATAAATGATAAAAATAATATTATTATTCCAATAAAATAATACAACTTAACTCCTAAATAATTTTATCAAATATTATAGTTACGAATTTATTTCATCTTTTATAATTACATAAGAGGAGGATAAAATTAAAGAAAGAAGTGTAACTATAAAGATGGTTAATAATTTTTGTGGTTTAGCCTCGTCTGAAGCAGGTTCAGCATTATCTAGAATATTAATAACTGGAATCTCCTTTAATTCATTAATACGAGCCATTTCGTACTGTTGTCTTAAAGTAATATAAACTTGCTGATTAACTTCCATATTTCTTAATAATCTACCTCTTTGTAATTGCAATTCTGGCGTATCAACAGCAAAAGGGTTTTTCTCACTAAATTCTTTGAGTTCTTCTTCAGACTGTGAAAGTTCATTTTTTGAATATTTTAATCTCTCTTCAATAAAGGCTCTATGGGTAGATGAATATGATAACATTATATCGCTAACATATTTTTTAATATAATTAGCAATGAAATTTGATATGTCAGCAGCTAGCTGAGATTCTTCCATAAGCACTGAAATAACAATTAAACCAGACTCTTCTTCCTGAACCAGTAATTGTTCAGATAACCTATCAATAGCAGCATCCATAAATCTTAGTTCAAGATTTTTATTTTCATTGCCCCCTAAAAAACTACCTATTAGTTTAGCAATACTAAATTTTGTAGTATCATTAATTTGCCAATAATCAATTAAATCAACTCCCCCATTATTAGTATTCCATTTATTAGAAATAACTGCTTTTTTTAAAATCCTGCTATTTACAATATCCGGAATATAAAAAGAAGGTTTATCATTGATAAAATCAGCAACATTTAAATTTACACCGTACTCTGATGCTAGACTTTGCAATCCACCCATTGACCTACCTGAATTAATATTGTCTCCTATTGGATTGATTGATATGTAAGATTGATAATATGGAGTAGCAATAACTATATATAAAATTGATATAATAAAACCAATTAAAGTTGAATATAGTATATTCATTTTATTTACTTTAATACTATTGGATATCTTACTTAGATCTATTTCTTTATTTTTGTCCATATTAATTATTTCCTAATACATTATTAAGTACTAGTAATACAGAAGATATACTTGCTGATATAGAAATTATATCTTTAACTCTATCCCAACGTTTATAGCCAATTTTTTCTTCAACAAAAATTACATCACCAGGCTTTGGCATATAGTATTTATTAATTTTTTTTCTTGTTCCAGAATTTATATCTAAAACATACATATCTTTTGAAAAATTATTATATCCACCAGCATTTAATATATAATCGTATATTTGTTTATTATTTTCATGTATATAAGTACCTGGATTTTGAACTCCTCCTAATATTTCTACCCAATTACTTTTAGGAGGTATGATTAATATATCACCATCAATTGGTTTTTGATTTAAAAAATTATCTAATTTTTTGAAATCATTTATATATATGATACCATTAAGCGTCTTACTTCTTGCACTTAAAAAGGATTCATCTGTATCACTTCTATACTTTGGATCAATATTATTTATTCTATTTTTTTCATTATTATATAAGGATGAAATAGCATATGAATTTAAAAATTTAATCTTACTTAAGTCAGCATTTGAGGTAGAAAATCCAGCTAAATTAATTAAATCTTTATAAGTCAATAAATCTTGATTATCTAATCTTATACTCTTATCAACAGCTCCAAGTACAGTAATTTTTTTAGTATTTTTAATATTTATAATATCTTGTTCTTGTAGAATAGGATTGTTTTCATTATCGCCATTAAAATAATAATCAAAAAGATTTACATGTATCTCATCATTATCTCGAATGAGTGTTATATCTTTACTTATCATTATATTTTTTGGATAATCTAGGATGTGTTGCGATAAAATAGTATCAACATGAGAAAATGTAAAAATATTTTCAAACAAATCAGACACTCTACTATTTGCAGTTATAACATGCATACCTGCATTTGAAATGTTACCTGTAATTAATATCTTAAATTGTCTTAATTTAATTAAATTAACATAAACATATGCATCCTCATACTTTTCCTTACATTTTTCAATTATAATTTTATAAGATTGTGCTAATGTTTTACCTAGTAATTTAACTTTACCTACAATAGGTATAAGTATATTTCCAGAAGGAGAAACTGTTAAATCAATAGTTATAACACCATTAGTAGTTATCATATTGAATAAAAAAACATCTCCTGAACCTATTTTATATATATTTTCATCTATATGTTGATTTATTATTTGTGTATCATAAGTATTTTTTAATGCAACATTCTCATTTAAATTATTTTGATTATAGATATCATTACTAGATTTATCAATACCATTAAATGGTAAAGTAATAGAAATAAAAAATAATATATTGAATATAAATTTCATTATTTTTGCCCTATGAAAGATAAAACTTTTTTCTTTCCATACGAAGAATCAAGTTCATCAGAGAAAAAAACTTTAATATTTTTTGGATATTTTTTTTGAAGTCTTTTTAAATCCGCAATATACATTTCTATATATTTATTTATAGATTCTTCAAGATTTAAAACTTTAAACTTCGGATAACACTTATCTAAAATGTAATCTTTTTCCCAGCTAGAGCCGTTATGGTTTATCCAGTGATTTTTATACTTCTTTTTAAACATAAATAATCTACTAAAAATAGAATTTTTTGTTTCAATATCATACATAACATCAATGAATGTATTTTTTTTACTTTTTTTTGTACTTAAAATTTTTAAATAGGGAAAATTATTAATTAGTAATTCTATGTAAGGTAGAAAATAAAAACCTACATCACCTGTTACAGTAAAAGATTTTTTACTTTTTATATTATCATATAAGCTATGTTCTAGATTACGAATGCGATCAACAACAATATTTTCAGAATTCTTCCATGAAACTTTATCAAGATCACTTTCAAAGTGAAAGTTAAATTTATCATGACTATCTAAAAAATTATGTATTTTTTTTGTTTCTTTTCTTGAAATGCCTAATCCTAATACTATCAAAATTTCATCCTTAAATTTGAACCAAAACTACAATAATCCAGTTTTTTTTCTAAGATATATTTCAAAACAAAATAATATCAATACTAATAAAAAAAACTTTTCTTTAATAAATATTTCAAGAGACGTATATATTTTTTTACTATTTGTTATTACTTTTTTATTTTCAATTTTTGATAACCAAGTCTCATTAAGGTTTTTAGCATCGACGTACAAACCATTATATTTACTTGAAATTGAATTAAGTAAATATTTATTTTGAGACACCTGATCACTTTCGATTGATTTGTTTTCTACAAAAAAGGTCTCTTTATTTGAATTGATTTGTTTGGTATTTGTTCCTTGATATAATGAATAAATCTCATAATTACCAGATTTGGACAATATAATATCTGAAGTTATATTATTATTTATTGTGTCTATTTGATTATTATTAATATTTTTAATTATTAATTTCTGCTCCTTTTGCTCATTTGATAAAGTGTTAATTATATTAATTTGCAATTTATCACCTATTAAGTAATTTTTTTTATCAAGATTCAACTTATATAGATTATTTTGACCAAAATGAATATCAATAAGATATTTTATGTATTTTTCTAAATATAGATCTTCATATTTATTCTTCAAATAAAATGAAATCTCACTAAGATTTGGAATGAATAAACCTAAGAAGTTCTTTTTATGTATTTGATATAAACTTTTGTTATTGTAATGAAAATTTTCAGATAAGTCTATTTGCTCACTTGAATAAATGTTAAATAAACTCATTATATTTGATATATTTTTTTCGTTATTAATTAATATTGATTTTGGATAAGAATTATCATTAAAATTTAATTTAGCTTGAAATTTTTCATTAATAAATTTTACAATATATTCTGGATTTAATTCATAACCCTCAATAAAAAAATAAGGTATTTTATCTACGAATTTATTCTTCAAATAATCATAATCACTTAGGTTATTAGGAAAATTATCTAATATTATACCATCAAAATCATTAAATGAATATTTATTTAATAGAAAATTCTCATCAAATTTGTACAAATGTTCGAGTTCAATGAGATCAATTGATGAAATTAGGTTTTTTATAAACATTGTATTATATGATAAGGAATTAGAAATTAATAATAATTTTAGATTTTGTTGATATCGATTTTTAATAACCCATTTATTATTGTGAATAATTAAATCATTAAAGTTTATAGGTGATATATTTACTTGGATATCTTTTGAAAAAACATTTGACTTAAAAATATATGTTTTCTCAAAAAAATATTCTCCCTCTTTAACCCTAATTGTGTCAATATTAATAATATTATTATCTGAAAGTATGTTTAGCTTAAAAATTGCATCTTTAGAAATATTTGCTGAAAAAACGATATCAATATTGATAGAGTCTTTTGATGTATTTAGATTAACATCCTGCACTCCAATATCCATATTATCTTTTATTTTGCCAATTCCAATAGTATGAACCTTTTTATATTCAGGTAAAAATAAATCATTCGAAATATAATCCGTATTTATATTTCCATCAGAAAATATAATAATCTGATCAGATTCATTTTTTTGAACTATATTTTTAATATTAGAAAAAGTCGTATTTTCTTTATCAAACTTAATAGATTTATAGTCTTGAATATCATTATCTAGGTTATGCCATTTTAAATTAATTTCATATTTTTTTGACCAGTCGTTAATCAAATTGAAAATATTTTTAAAATTAATAGAATCTTTTTTACTAATATGATCTAAACTTTTTGAATTATCTATAATTATGCTAATGTTTTGATTTCTTAATGATGTTTCTGTCTTATTGTGTATCTTATTATTTATTAGAGGTAGTAAAAGAATTATGAAAAGTAATCTTATTAAAATAATTACTTTATATTTGTAATTACTTGAAAAAATATTTTTATATAGAAAATAAAAGAATACTAATAATGATATACACGTAATGCTAAAGAAATATTTTTCAAACAAAATAATAGATTTTAGTTCGTTGATAACTATATCTAGGTATAACATTAAATTATAATTTTAAATTTGGACTTGGAGCTAAATCATAGTCTGATTTTTGTCCATTTAATATTTTTTGATAAGATGCCATTGCTATCATAGCTGCATTATCTGTACAATATTCTAATTTAGGGAGTAATATTTTTTTATTAAATGTTTTTTCAAATAATTTTGCTTTTACTCTTAATCTACTATTTGCAGCAACTCCTCCAGATATGTAAAAATCATTAACATCTGAAAAATTAATTGTAACCTTCTCTAATGAGTTGAACAAACAATCTAAAATCGCTTCTTGATATGATGATGCTATATGATTAATGTTAGATGATAAATCTTCTTTATTAATTTTTTGCGTATAATACAATAAGGATGTTTTTAGACCACTAAATGAAAAACTAAATGGTGAATTTTTAACTTTTGGTCTAGGAAATTTATGAAAATTAAAATTGCCATCTTTAGATATTTTATCAATTTCAGGTCCACCTGGATAATTTAAACCTAATATTCTAGCACCTTTATCAAAAGCTTCTCCAGCTGCATCATCTGTTGTTTCGCCTATTAATTCAAAATCAGTGTAATTTTTTATTAACCATACTTGTGTATGACCACCTGATACAAGTAAACATACATTGGGAAATAAAATATTATCATTTTCAATGTAATTAGAATATAAATGACCTTCTAGATGGTTAACTCCCAAAAAAGGTATATTTAATGCTAAGGACATAGCTTTAGCAAAATTTAAACCTACTAGTAAAGAACCCATTAATCCAGGACCGTATGTAACTGCTATTGCGTTTAAATCATTTTTTTGGAGCCTAGATTTATCTAAGGCAACTTCAATAACATTAATAATTTCATTTAAATGTTGTTGAGATGCGATTTCTGGTACTACTCCACCATATTTTTTATGAATTTCTTGGGTATAAACAACATTAGCTATAAGCTTACCATTGCTAATTATTGATGCTGATGTTTCATCACAAGATGTTTCAATTCCTAGTACATTCATTTGGTATTAAATGTTTATACTTATTCTTCAGAATCTTTACTTTCAGTAGAAGACTCACTTAAAAATTCACTAAAATCAACAATGAAAATTATTTTTTTAAGTTCTTCATCAACTTCTTGTACTGTTACTTCTAATTCAAAATCAGGTACAAATACTTCTTTAATTTGCTTTTTTTCATCCTTGGAAAGAGATTTAAATAAAACAATTCCTTCTAAATTATTATCAAGTTTAAAAGTCGCACCTTTATCAGAAACGTCAAGAATACTAGTTTTGATCTTCTTGCCTGTTTCATATTCTTCCTCAATATTATTCCATGGATTATCAGTAACTTGTTTAATACCTAATGATAACTTGTGTTCTTTATTTGATAAATCTAGAATCTTAATTTTCACTTTATCACCTTTATTAAGAACATCTTTTGGATGTTTTACAATTTCTGTCCATGACATATCAGATATGTGTACGAGACCATCAACGCCTTCTTCTAATTGTACAAAAGCTCCATATTGAGTTAAATTTTTGACAATACCCTCATGAATGCTATCTACTTCGTATTTTTCTTCAATTTTATCCCAAGGGTTATCTTGTAATTGTTTTATACCTAAAGATATTTTCTTTTCATCACTTTCAACAGTTAAAACTTTAGCCTCTAAATTATCTCCAATTTTAAATAAGTCTGTTGGATGTTTTATGTGACGTGTCCATGACATTTCTGAAACATGAACTAAACCTTCAACACCTTCTTCAAGCTCAACAAAAGCACCATATTTCATCATATTAACAACTTTTCCCTTAACAGTTGAATTAATAGGATATTTCTCATCTATTCCATCCCATGGCTCGCTTTGTAACTGCTTTAATCCTAACGATACTCTAACAGTTTCTGGGTCATAATCGATTATTTTGACTTGTATGGTTTCACCAATGCTAAGTTTATCAGATGGATGATTTATTCTTCCCCATGTTATGTCTGTAATATGAAGCAAGCCATCAATTCCACCTAAATCAATAAATGCACCAAAATCAGTAATATTTTTAACTGTACCTTCAAGTATATCACCAACTTTTAATTTTTCCATTATTTCTTTTCTTCTATCATCTAAGTCATTTGCTAAAATTTCTTTTCTAGATAATACAATATTTTGTCTTAATTCATTAAATTTTACAATTTTAAAATCACTTTCCATTCCTACATATTCATCAAAATTAGTGATAGGCTTAATATCAATTTGAGATCCTGGTAAAAAACCTTGTACAGGATCTAAATCAACTATCATTCCACCCTTAATTCTCCGAACTATCTTTCCTGTTATTATTTCAGAATTTTCAAATTGTTCTCTAAGCTTATCCCATTTTAACATAAATTTAGCTTTTTCTCTTGATAGGATAAGATTACCTTTTCTATCTTCAAAAGTAATGATAAAAACATCAACTTTCTCACCTATAGTAGGAACTGATGAATGAAATTCACTTTTAGAAATAATTCCTTCAGATTTAAAACCAATATCTACAAACACATCACGATCAGTAACTCTTACAATGGTACCTTGAACAACATCTTTTTCTTTTTTATCTAGACCAGATTCATACATTTCATTATTATTATCAGATTCCGACATTACTATATTATCCAACTCATCAAATTCATATTGTTTGATATTAATTATAGATTTATCAAGATAGTCCATAATTTTATTCTCTGATACTGATGTATCATTAGCGGATTTAGGTTCATTAGTATCAGATTCTGAAACAATATCCACAGTTTCAAGTATTTCAGATTTTTGTTCAGTAGAAGTTTCTTCAATTTGATTTTCTACTTCTTGTTCTTGGTTATTTTTTAAGTTATCTTTATTATCGTTTATCATTTTAAGTTAAATACCTCTCAGTACCTATGGTTTAGTTATTAGTTATTATGTTAAAAAGTTTAATTACTTGCTCTTCAATGGTTAATAAAGTCGTATCAACTATAATAGCATCTTTTGGTTGAATTAAAGGTGATATTGATCTATTTGAATCAATTTTATCTCGCTCTAATAAAAGCCTACACATTTCATCTATAGATTTAGCATTAGTAGAAGAATCCTTCAATCTTCTTGATGCTCTAACTTTTATATCTGCTTGAATAAAAAACTTATAATCTGCATCAGGAAAGACGTGTGATCCAATATCTCTACCTTCTACAACAATATCTTTATTAGATGAAAATATTCTCTGCAGTTCAACCATTTTTTTTCTTACAGCAAAAATTTCACTGACATTACTAACATTTTCATTTATTACATCACTCCTAATGAAATCATTAACGTTTATTTTTTGAATTAACACATCAAAGTTATTTGATTTATATTCAATACTTAAATCGATTTCATTTAAAGCCGATGATATTTCAACTGAATTAGATATATCAATTTTATTATTTAAAAAAAATAATGTTACAGCTCTATACATTGCACCAGAATCTAAGTAAATAAATTTTAGTTTTTTTGCAAGTAATCTTGCTGTTGTACTCTTACCTGAACCAGCAGGCCCATCTATAGCTATTATCATTGTACTTTATACCTCATTACAAAAAGCCACGTAATATAGGAATAAGCCCTCCAAAATTGAAAAGACTTTATTTAATTATTTGATTTAATTCAATTTTAGATAATTTTCTATATTTTCCTGGATTAAGATTGTTGAGCTGAAACCCTGCAAAGAAATATCTATGTAAAAGCGTTACCTTAGCACCAAAATTAGAAAATATTTTTTTAATTTCTCTATTTTTTCCTTCGGAAAGTATTACATCCCACTCATAATTATTACCTAATTGCGAAGACTGATGAATTTTAGCTTTAACTTTAGTTCCATCTTCTAATCTACAGCCATTTTTTATATTTTTGATATCAGCAGTATCAATTTTACCTTTAGTCTTGACATAATATTTTTTTTCTTTACCATATTTAGGATGACTTAAAAAATTAGCTAAATCACCATCGTTTGTTAATAAAATAATACCAGTAGTATCTCTATCAAGTCTTCCAATAGTAAATAATCTTAAGTTAGTATCTATTAAGTCAATTACTTTATTACGATCATGTGTATCTTTTGAAGTACATATGTATCCTTTTGGTTTATTTAATAAATAAACAATTCTATCATCCTCTATATCTACATATTTACCATTACACATAACAACATCTTCATTTATAACTTGATAACTAAAATTTGTTTCAACAGCACCATTAATAGAAACTTTTCCAGTTCTTATCAATTCATCACAATTTCTTCTTGAATCAACACCACATCTAGCTAAAAATTTATTCAGTCTCATTATTTTAATAACTCTTTAATATCAGTATTATTTTTAAGTTCATTTATATCATTTAATCCAAATAAATCAAGAAAATTTGAAGATGTAATATAATGAATTAATTTTTTTTCAGTTTTTTTGAATCTTTGAATTTTAATTATTTTGTTGTCTAATAGTTTTTTGATAACACCACTAGAATCGACACCTCTAATTGACTCTATCTCAATTTTAGAGATTGGTTCTTTAAATGCAATTATGCTCAAAACCTCTAATGCTGCATTAGATAATTTATATCTTTGATTACTATTTTTAACCAAGTTGATATATTTATGATATTCTTGATGGGTTCTAAATTGATACCCTGAATCAATACAATCAATATAAACCCCTTTTTTCGCAACTTTATATTCATCATTCAAAGATTCTATATAAGATTTAATTTTTTCATCACTAAGATTAGAATTAAGGATTTTTCGTATGGTTTTAGAGTTAACTGAATCAGGACATGCTAATAAAACAGTTTCTATAATTATTTTTTCATTCATAATTAGTTATTGTTATTTATTAAATAAATTTCATCATAGGATTTTTTTTGTTCAATTTTAATCATACCCTTTTTAATCATTTCAAGCAAAGCTATAAATGTACATACTAAATAAGCTTTACTTTGATTTGACTTAAAAATTGATTTAAAAGCTAATCTTTTTTTATTAGTTATTTTTTTTTCAATGACACGAATTTGCTCTTTTATTGAAAATGACTCATTAAAAACTTCATGAATATTATTGTTCGGTACATTTTGTATTAAATTTTCAAATGTTTTTATGAGCTCATATAAATCTAAATTACCTATAGCAATATTATCTTCAATATTGAATGAACTTTGAAAGCTCTCATTAATTAGTGTCTTATGTTTTTCAAAATAATTATTACCCATTTTAGAAATTCTTCCACTAATTTGTTTAAATTTTTTATACTCGATTAGCTTCAAAACTAAATCTTGCCTAGGATCAATTATCTCTTCATCATCTATTGAATCTTGCGGTAGCAGCATTTTAGATTTAATCTTCATGAGCAGGGATGCCATATATATAAATTCTGCACCAATCTCAATATTTTTATCTTTTATTTCATTCAAATGCTTTAAAAAATCATTGGTTATTTTAGATATTGGAATATCATATATATTTAACTTATCTCTTTGAATGAAAAATAACAATAAATCAAGGGGACCTTCAAAGTCATTAATATTTATTTTATAGGACATATTTATCTAAGATTTTTAACTAAACCAATTTTTCTATATACCTTATTCAAGGTTTTATATGCTTTATGTCTAGCCTTTTCTGCACCTAGTTGTAATATTTTTTCGATATGACCTTTATCTTTCATAAGTAAATCATATTCTTTTTGAATGGGGGTTAAATAATCAACTAATATATCACCTAAATCATTTTTAAAATCAGAATACATCTTACCTTTATAATCATTTTCAATTTCAGAAATAGTTTTTCTAGTAACTACTGAGTATATAGTTAAAAGATTTGCCAAACCATGCCTATTAGGATCATAGATTATGTCTGACCTAGAATCTGTTACCGCCCTTTTAATTTTCTTTTTTATAACTGATGGTTGATCTAAAAGAGAAATAACGTTATTTAAATTAGTATCTGATTTTGACATTTTTGATTTTGGGTCTTGAAGGCTCATTATTCTAGAACCATGTTTTGAGATAAATGGCTCAGGAACTGTAAAGGTTTCCGAATATTGATTGTTAAATCGTAATGCTATATCACGTGTTAATTCAAGATGTTGCTTTTGATCTTGACCAACAGGAACTAAATCTGCCTGATATAATAGAATATCAGCTGCCATTAAAACAGGATAAGTAAATAATGCAGCATTAATATTAGTGTCAAGCTTTTTAGATTTGTCTTTATATTGAGTCATTCTGTTTAATTCACCCATATAAGTTAAGCTGTTTAATACCCAAGATAGTTCTGCATGTTGACTTATATGGGATTGAATAGCTATTGTGCTTTTTTCAGGGTTAATTCCACATGCAATGTATTGAGCTGCAAATGATAAACACCTAGACCTTAATTCTGAAGGAACTTGTTTAACAGATAATGAATGTAAATCAACAATTAAAAATATACTATCATATTCATTTTGTAATGAAACCCAATTTTTAATAGCACCAATATAATTTGCAATACACAAATTTCCAGAGGGTTGAATGCCAGATAATATAATCTTTTTTTTATCCATATTAATTAGTCTCTTTCATAAATAAGTAAGGTCTCCAAGAACTTTGAGCATTAGATAATTCATTTTGTAAATGAAATAATATAGAAGGAGCTTTGGGTTTTTTAATTAAATTCATATCAATATCTTTAAGAAGTTTATTACCTTTTTTTGTATTACATGGTATACATGCCGCAACAAGATTTTCCCATGATTCACCGCCCCCTTTATCTTTTGGAATAATATGGTCAACAGTCATAAAATTATCCTTAGAATTGCAATATTGACAAGTCTGAGCATCACGTTTGAGTATATTTTTTCTACTTAATGGTATTCTCTTCTTATTAAATCTAACATAATCTTTTAATCTTAAAACGGAAGGGATTTGAATGGATAAATTAATAGAATGAACCTCTTCAACATACTGCTCTAAGACTTCAACCTTATCAGTAAAAGATAGTATAATTGCCCTCTTAGCATTAACTGTCATCAGAGGTTGATAGCTCTGATTTAATAATAATACTTTCTTATTAAGAGATTCGCTCATTAAATAATCCTTTTGTAGACATTACACCATATAATTTATCATATAAATCTTTATTATCTTCTAAATTTTCAACTTTTACACTTCCAGAGGAATGGATTATTTTTCCATTACCTAAATATATACTAACATGATCAATAATATTATCTTTAGCAAAAAAAATTAAATCACCTGAATTAATATCATTATAATCTATTTTAACTAGATTTTTATTTTTAATTTGCTCTGATGCATCTCTTGATAAATAAATTCCACACATTTTAAAAACAGTTTGAACAAATCCTGAACAATCAAAACCTAATGCGCTTTTACCCCCCCATAAATAAGGTGTCCCTAAAAAAGAATTGGCATAAGATATCATAGAATTTACATCTTTTATCTTACTATCTAAATTTGACCAACTATTTGATAAATCTTCTGCTTTGGTTGAAGTGTAGAATTTATGAATCCAACTTATATAATTATCCCACTGCTTAACTTTATACCAATTATCTTGAGTTTCTAAAATTTTCAAATTTTCATTAATCAAAGCTTGAGTTACAAGTTCTGACTTAAATGAAGGTTCGCTATATAAATTTGCTACTAATGTCTTTACAACGCAGTTTTTATTCATAGTTAATTTATTTTTAGAAATTTTCTTTTACCTACTTTTAATATGCTTAAACTACCTTTATTTACATTAGTATTAATATCTGAAATTTTCATATCATCAAGCTTTACTGCACCTTGCTTTATCATTCGTTTACCTTCACCTTTACTTGTTACCATTGCATGATTAAGCATAATATCTATCAACTTAGAATCTTCTTCTAATGTAATTTCAGGTATATTTTCAGGAATATCTTTTTTTATAAATAAACTATCAAAATCTTCTTCTGCTTTAAATGCTTTTTGCTTGGTATAATAAATTTCAACAATTTCTCTTGCTAATCTTCTTTTTAAATCTCTAGGATTAGCGTTTCCTTTTTCAAAATCTAACTTTATTGCCTCAAAGTCTAAAACTCTAGTACAATATTCAAAATACTTAATTATTAAATTATCAGGAATAGACAATGTTTTACCATACATATCAGATGGGGAATCTGAAAATCCAATGTAATTATCATATGATTTAGACATTTTCTCAACACCATCTGTACCCTCAATTAGTGGTGTCGTAATAATTACTTGTGGTTCTAAATTAGACTCTTTTTGTAAAGCTCTTCCCACTAATAAATTAAACTTTTGATCAGTCCCTCCAAGCTCAACGTCTGAATTGATGTGCACACTATCATAACCTTGCGCTAAAGGATATAAAAATTCATGTAAAGAAATTGGTTGACCACCACTATATCTTTTAGAAAAATCATCTCTTTCAAGCATTCTTGCAACAGTATAATTTGATGCTAACTTGATAACATCATTAAAATTCATTCTTGATAACCAATCTCCATTATGAACAATTTTTAATAATTTAGAATCAAGTATCAAACCAGCTTGATCCATATAAGATTTTGAGTTTTCAAATACTTCATCTTGATTTAATTGTGGACGGGTTTTATTTTGTCCGGTTGGATCTCCAATCATTGCTGTGAAATTTCCAATCAATAATATGGCGGTATGTCCTAAATCTTGAAAGTCTTTTAGTTTTCTAAGAACAACTGAATGGCCTAAATGTAAGTCAGGCCTACTAGGGTCACAGCCTAATTTTATATTTAGTGGTTTATTATTTTTTAATGATTTTTGTATTTTTTTTACTAACTCATTTTCTGGAATGATTTCTTCAGTTCCAACTCTTATTAAATCCATCTGCTCATTCAAACTAGGAAATTTACTCATTATAGTTTATCCTTTAAATTTCTATCAATTCTTCTTTTTGTTTCTCTGTCTTTAATATCACGTCTTTTATCCCACTTCTTTTTACCTTCACCAAGACCGAACTCTAATTTAGCTCTACCATTTTTAAGATATAATCTTAGTGGTACAAGAGTTTTACCTTTTTCATCGACCATTTTTTTTATCTTTAAAATTTCACGCTTATGCATCAAAAGTTTTCTATCTGAATCAGGCTCATGGGATGCGTAACCAGCGTTCTCATAGTCACTTATATTCATTCCAACAATATAAAGTTCATTACTATAAATTCTTACATATGCTTGCTTAATTGTAACTCTACTGTTTCTAATGGATTTTATTTCAGACCCTGTCAAAACCATACCAGATTCATATTTATCTATGATACTATAATCATGCGTGGCTTTTCTATTTGTAGCAACAACCTTTATTCCCATATGAATAATATAATATTAATGAGATAAAAAAAGAATGTAATGTTTGATAAATTCTGTGTATAAAAGATTAAAATTCAGAGGAAGCAATAACTTCAATATCCCAATTCTCATCTGAATCATAACCCCATTTACTTAAAACTTTTTCTACAGAGTGTTTATTGAATGAATCGTTATCAATTTCCATTGAAATAATCCCAACTTCAACTGATATTTTAGCAGATGATACACCATCTAGAACTTTTAAATCTTTTTCAACTTGATCTTTGTTTAGCTCCAAATGAGCTGATTCAACATGAATTAAAACTTGAGCATCAATTGCATTTTTATTTGAAGAAGTTAAAAATATAAGAAAAGCTGCTAAGCTAAGTGTAATAAATATTGTTTCTGTAAGTAGTTTATTTCTCATATAATTAACCTATTTTAATTTAAGATAAACTTAATATATGATGCAAGGATTTAGTTAAAGTAATTTATTAAGTGATTATGATAACTGAATTTTATATTTATTACGCTTAATCTTCTTTTACAAAGTATAGATTAATACTTCCTACAATAAGTAGCATCAATACTACTGATACACCGTATCTTTGTGCTTGAACTGAAGATAGATCGAAGTATTTTAATGAGAGCATTGTTACTTGTGCAAGTAAGAACGGTCCTAAAAATGCAGTGATTTTACCTGAAAAAGCGAAGAAACCAAAAAATTCATTTTCTTTACCTTTAGGGCAAAGCTTTGACATAAGTGATCTACTAGATGATTGATTTGGACCAGAAGCAAAACCTACAAGAACACCTGCAATCCAAAAAAATGTTTCACTATTTACAAAAACTACTATTATTGTTGCTATAAGAAGTAAAAAGTTTGAAATCTGAATCATTTTCTTAGGTCCTATGTAATCATCAATGTATCCCATAATAAATGAACCGACACCAGCAGCAATACCTAAAATAATTCCAAAAGTTAACATTTTTTCTAAACCAAATCCATAGACACCATTAGCTATAATACCACCAAAAGAAAAAATTGTAATTAATGCATCATTGTAAAAAAGTCTTGCAATTAAAAATCTAACTGTATTTTTATATTTCCTTATATCAGAGAATGTGTTTTTAATTTGATTAAATGAATTTTTTATTAAATCAGTATTAATTTTATTTTTTTTAGTATCTTTTTCTAACCATAAAAAAGTAGGTATACTAAATACTAAAAACCAAATAGCTACCAATAGATTCATTGATCTATAATTTTGACCAAAATCCTTAGAAATTCCAAACATAGGCGTCTCAGGTAAAGCGATTGTCACAAGACCTAGAAACAATGCAAGTAAACCACCTAAATAGCCAAAAGAATACCCAAACCCTGAAATCTTACCAGCATTAGTATTATTAGTCAATGTAGGTACATATGAATTACAAAACACACAACCCATCTCAAAAGCAACATTAGCTATTATGAAAATAAATAAAGCTAGAAATATATCTCCTTTTAAAGGAAAATAAAGAAGAAAAGTAAATACTATGCATATTAAAGTCCAGTATAATAAAAATGTTTTTCTATAACCCCCCTGGTCCGCAATTGCCCCCATTATTGGAGATAAAAAAGCTATAATTATAGCGCATAGAGTTACTGCATTGCCCCAATATACTTGGCCTAAGGCAGAATCTCCTACTATGTAATCAGTAAAAAAAGCTGAATATATAAATGTTACTACAATTGTAGTGAAAGATGAGTTTGCAAAATCATAAAAACACCAACCTAGTATTTGTTTATTAGTATTTTTCATATTTACCTTTAATAATTAAAATTAAATCCTTAAATCCTTTAATAGAAAAAACAAAAAACATTACAATAAATGCAAAAATTCCTAATATAAAAACTATCTGCCATAATAATTTCCAAAACATACTAACTTACTCCTTTGTCAGGAAATAATATTGATCCTAAAAACATCAATAAGAATGTAAAACATAATGTTATAATACCAATTTGTTCAGGCATGTAAGTAATTGATAAAGCGTTTCTTATTGGTTCTAAACCAACTAATGCTGACAATCCACCTATAAGCGCTAAAATAGCACCTGTTGAAGAAGCAGCTTTCCAGTATAACCCTAATATTAAAACCGTAATTGCACCAGTAAAATATATTGCGCCAGTTATCCCTAAGTAAGACCAGATAGAATCTGTACCATTATAAAATAATCCCCAATACAGTATATAAAAACCTAAAATAAGAATTATAAATCTACTAATATTAATCTTAAACTTTGATGTTAATTGTTTACCAGATAAAGGTTCTATTATATCGTTTACAATAATTGTACTCCAACACAATAAATAGCTATCATGAGTACTCATAAATGCTGACAACATCCCTGCAACAACCAAGCCTAATAAACCAACAGGTAAAATTTCTACTATAAATCTTGGCATTAACATTAATGTATCTATATTTGAATTCTGTTCATTAAAATAAACGAAAGCACAAATACCAATAAAACATGGAATCATAAATCTTATCAAAAAAGATATAGAAGACCACATATATTGCCTTTTAACTATTTCAGAATTTTTTAAAGTTAAAGCTCTTGTAATTGCTGTAGGCCACACTACAGCTGAAACAAATGCTAAAATCATTTGCCAAAAAACATATGAAGTTCCTTTTGTAACAAATGGATTGTATGGATTTTCAGATAATGATTCAATGCTTGAAAAAATATTATTCCATCCAAGTGTTTTTATTGAAAAAATAACAGTAAATATTAATCCAAATGATAAAACGATAAATTGAAAATAATCTGTAACAATAACAGATAGCATACCTCCCATCATTGTGTAACATAAAACAACACACAATAAAATGATCATTATAAATTTTAATGCGTCATCGTTTGATTCATAACCAAAAATACCTTGAATGAATTTTGCACCTATATTTAAGAATATCCCCATATTCAACATACCACCAACTACCAATAAAACAGCTCCAATTATTCTGGTTTTTTTGCCAAATCTTTGACCATAAAATTCTGGAATACTTTTAATATTCATTTTTCTTAAGTTTTCAACAACAAAACCACTTAAACCAACTGCTAATGTTACAAAAAAGCCAAAAAGACCAATATGAAAAGCAGAAAAATACTGTAGGGCACCTTCTTGAGAATTATACATAACTGTAATTAAACCTAACTCTGTACCAAGCATACTTGTAACACCAAGTGATAAAGGTAAATTTTGATTTGCTATCATAAAATTTGAAAAGGTGTTAACATTATTTCTCATAATAATACCAAAAGAGAAGATTGTAAATAAATAAATACAAATAATTGATATGTCTATATAACTCATTGTTTATGTTTTTGTTTATAAATTAAAAAATCTTTTCTTTGTTCTTTAAATTTAACAACATCGTTATCAATTTTATATAAAATATTGTTGATATTGTTATTTTTGTTGATAGCTAATCTTAAATCTGAACTTCCATATAACGTATCAAAAAATGAATCATTAAAATTAAATTGCTCATAATCATTAAAATGAACTAATAAATCAATTGCAAATTCTAATGGCTCTATACTTTCATCTATATACTCAATATATATACCATTACATATTTGATTTTCATATTTTGGAGTTTTGGCACCTTTATTAGATAATGGTTTAAATTGTAAACTATTGATGATAACTTTGTTTCCATATTTCGTTTTCTTCAAATATTCAATATAAGCCATTAATTTATCTAAATCTACCCATGGTGCACCTATTATACTAAAAGGGTTATTAGTTCCCCTACCCTCTGATATATTTGTTCCCTCAAATAAACACATACCATTATAAACAAACGCAGTTTCTTTATTTGGGATATTTGGAGATGGTGATATCCATTTGTAGAATTGACTTTTTTTAGGAATTTTTTTCATTTTAATAATTTCTAAATCTTTAACTTTTTTTTGGTCTTTTAGCCATTTCATTTCATTAATCATTAGACATAATTCACCTATAGTCATCCCATGCCTTATAGGAATTGGATGCAAACCTATAAATCCAAACTTTTCCCTAATTGGTCCATATACTAACATGCCCAGTGGATTAGGTCTATCTAGAACTATTACTGAAATGTTATATTCTGAAGCAATCTCCATCATATATGTTACTGTACTTAAATAGGTATAGTAGGATGATCCAATATCTTGTATATCAATAAGTATTACATCAATATTAGTTATATCATTTTCAGAAGGTTTTCTTTTACTACCATAAAGACTAATAACATCAATATTTTTATATTTATCATCATCAATGTTTTCCCCATTAGCATAGTTAGAATAAAAACCGTGTTCAGGTGCAAAAATTTTCAAGGACTTATGAATATTTGTATCTAAAAGCAAATCAACAATATGCTCTCCATTTTTATTTGATGAAGATTTAATAGCTAATAAGCCAATATTTTTATCTTTAATTAGATTAAGATGTTTTTTAAAAAAAATATCAATACCATAATCAGTTGGACTTGGAAAAAATAATTTAGTTACAAAATAAATAGAAAAAATCTGTATAATTACAAAAATTGTAAAGTATTTTTTCATTTGATTATCTTTTCTATGAAATTAACCAATAAAGTAGATATTAAATTTATTATAAAACATATAAGTATTAATAATGTCCAAGCTATACCTAAATAAGCACATAAATAAACTACAATAAGTCCAAAAATATTACCAATGATAATAGATGTTTTTGAAAAATCTAAGTTAATCTTTAGTAGTATAAAATAGCTTAATAATATCCCATAGGTAAATGATGCAATCTTTATACCCGTAATAATCAAAGCATCATTAGATTCATCAAAAATTAATGCCATACCAGTAAGAGCTAATGACCAAAAAAGTCCTACAAAGAATTTCTTCTTATTAGTAAACTTAATGTCAAAATCAACGAATGTAGAGGAAGTTAGTGAATTAATAGATGAGCTTAAAGTTGACATTGCTGCAGAAAAAACTCCAGCAACTAAAATGCCCTTTACTCCAATCGGTAAGTCTGAAATTATAAAATGAGCAAACTCTCTATCTTTTTCAAAAACCACATTACCATTACTATAAAATTTTGCTAGCAAATAACCTACAAATAAAAATATTAAAAACTGAAAAAAAACTAAAAAACCACTGCCAATTATAGATTTTTGAGCAGATTTAAGATCTTTGGTACAAAGAGCTCTTTGTACCATCATATAATCTACGCCATGTGAACACAGAGATAATAATAAACCTCCAATAAATGCATTTAGAAAATAATAAGAATCAAATAACATTCCTTTAGAAGAAACTTGAGTTTTAATTATATCTTGACTTAAAAAATTATTAAATGTCGATAAAAAATCTAAGTTAAGATTATTCATTATATAAAAAATGGAAAATACTCCACCAAATATATATATAAAAAATTGAATTGAATCAATATTAATAATTGCCTTAACTCCTCCTAAAATTGAATAAACCAAGGTAATAAGACCAAGTATAACTATACAAATTTCAATAGGTATATTCAATATTTGTTGAATAACAATAGCAGTCAAAAGAAATCTTACACCATCTGCTAGTAATCTTGTACATAAGAATATTAAGGAAGCAACTTTTTGTATCAATTTGCCAAATTTATTACCAATCAACTCGTATATAGTAATTATATCTGATTTAAAATACATTGGTAGTAAATAAAATGATGATAAAATTCTACCAAATATATATCCTAAAGCTAATTGTAAAAAAAATAAATTATCGCCTCTATAACCTATACCTGGTAGACTCATAAATGTTAATAAAGATGTTTCTGTAGCCACAATAGAAAACATTGATTTTTTCCATCCTACAGTTTTATCACCTAAAAAATAGTTTTTTGAGGAAGATTTACTACTATAATGAAGTACAGATTGATATATGAATAAAGAACAAAATACAAACAAAATGGTAATATCAAATAAACTCATCTTTTAACTTAAAATAACTTCCATCAAAGAATTATGAAACTGTCTTCTGAATTTGTGCATTCCCTGTTTATTCCTAGTTGGATAAGTTCTATTAGTTAGTAATATGATAAATAGTTGTTTATTCGGATCAATCCACAATGAAGTTCCTGTAAAACCTAAATGACCAAAAGATTTATCAGAAAAATAATCACCTGCAGAACTATTACCATTTAATGAAGGCGTATCCCAACCTAAAGCATAGTCTGATCCTAATGGTATATTTTGTTTATTAATTGATTTTTTTACAGAATATTTACTAAAAACTCTTGAACCATTATATATTCCATAATTAAGAATTGTTTGTGCATATTTAGCAATATCCAAGGCATTAGAAAAAAGCCCAGCATGACCTGAAATTCCACCCATGATATGAGCATTTTCATCATGAACTATCCCTTTAATTACTGACTTTCTATACAATTCATCAATTTCAGTTGGTGGTATATTTTCAATGATAGAGGAAGGTGGATTATAATATGTATTTTTCATGTTAATTGGATTTATAATCCAGCTTTGAACTAAATTTTCAAATTTTCTTCCTGTTACCATTTGAGCAATATCCATTAATAAAATCATACCTAAATCGCTATAGACAAATTTGCTTCCTGGTTTTGTAGATAATTTTTGTTTTGTTGTAATATCTTTTATAATATCATTATAATTATTAACTGATGTATCAAGATAATATTGCTCATACGCTTTTAAACCTGAAGAATGTGTCAACAAATGTTTGATTGTAACTTCATCCTTCCATTTACCCTTAAATTCAGGATAGAATTGAGAAACTTTATGATTTAGATGTAATAATTTTTTTTTAATTAATTTCATAATTACAGGTGTTGTTGCTAAAACTTTTGTCAGGGATGCAACATCATAAATAGTTTCAGAATTTATATTATTGCTATCAGGATTGAATGTTTGTTTTCCAAAGGATTTTTCTGCTAAAATTTTAGCATCTTTAACTACTAGTATTTGAGCTCCAGGAAATAGCTCGTTTCTTATTGCATTGTTTATAATATCCCAGGTTGTATTAAAATCAAATTTTTGATCATCATAATTGAATATAGAGGATTTCCTTATTACTTTTAAACCAGTACCTTTTTTTAGATTATCATCCAAATCTATAGGTAAGGTGCCTATGATATTTGACCTTCCAAAAATTGCATTTGCTGCAGCTTTTTGAGAAACAGACCCATAACCATAAGTACATAAGTAAGTATTAATAGATGAATAATCATTTAAAAAAGGACTACCAAAACTAACAACTATAAATGGAATGTTAGAGTTCTTTAATTTATTTATTAATTTTAGATGGGTTGAATTAATGGTTGATTCACCCTTGTTCATTCTTATTTTTACAAGTGTTGAAATAACAATTTTATCATATTGTTTTAACTGGTTTAGCAGTTCATTAATTAATAGATCAGACAACTCATAATTAACAAATATGTTTTTTACATTACCATGGGTATAATTTATATCTGATCTAAAAGTTTTTAATGTTTGATATCCATTATCATCTGTTGTTAATACTAAATGTGCCAATCTATTAATTTTTTCGGGATGTAAAGGAATTTGATTGTCATCATCTTTAACAAGAGTCATAGTTTGAGATGCTATCTTTGAAGCAACTCTTAGATTTTCTTTAGAACCAACAACTGTTGACATTTTTTCAAAATCTAGTAAATTATTAAATAAATTGAGTTTACGTTTTGATTGAATAATTTTTTCTACTGAGAAATCAATTCTTTCTTCAGATATTCTACCAGTTTGTACAGCCTTATATATTGATTCTAAAGTTCTTTCTACATCAATTGGTAATAAAATAATATCTGCTCCAGCCTCTATTGCTCGTATTGCAGATTCTCCAGACCAAGCCTCACCAGTTATACCGCTCATTTCCATACCATCAGTTATTATTAAACCTTTAAAATTCCATGATTCTCTTAATAACTCAGTAGTGATTTTATAAGAATGGCTCGCAGGTTTATTTGAATTGTCTAAAGCTGGCATTGCGATATGTCCAGTCATTATCATTTTAACATCATTATCTACTGCATTTTTAAATGGTTTTAATTCAATTCTATTTAATTCTTCTAAAGAGTTATGTATTACAGGTAATGAAGTGTGGCTATCAATAGAAGTATTACCATGACCTGGAAAATGTTTTGGACATGCAAATAAACCTTGATCTTCAATACCTTTAATAAACTCTAAGCCATATTCTGAAACTATTTCAGAATCATCACTATAAGCACGTAAATTAATGATTGGATTATCAGGATTATTGTTAACATCTAATACTGGCGCAAGTATCATATGTACGCCTAATTCTTTTGCTTCTAAAGCAGTAATTTTTCCTTGTAAGTATGCATTGGAGCTATTTCCTGTTGCAGCAATAGCCATATTTGAAGGAAATAATGTAGCACCCTTCATTTGTTGACCAGCTCCTCTTTCAAAATCTGAAGCAATTAAAAGAGGTGTTTTAGAAATTTTTTGAAAATATTTATGATTATTATACATTCCATGCACATTACCATTACCATCAAAAGTTATCAATCCACCAACTTTGTAATCAATAATCCATTTGTGGATTTGTTTTTTATAATAGCTGTCACTTGTATAGTAATCACTTCTAATACGCACCATAATCATTTGAGCTATCTTTTCTTCTAAAGTCATTTTTTCTATTGTAATATTGTTAAGATTACTAAAAATCATAGATATAAATATAAAAACATATAATAGTTTACTAGACTTAATCAATTATAAATCCTTTTTACTCTTTTAGAAATTGATGTAAGAATTGAATACACACTACTTATTTTATTTTTAACAACATACTCTATTTTTGTTAATTTACCACCATAAATAATTACCTTATCGCCTACATCTATTTTAATATTGGTAATATCAATACAAATTAAATCCATAGATACTTTACCTAAGATTGGTATTTTTTGTTCATTATATTCGACAAAACCATTATTACTAAACTCTAATGGAACAGCATCAGCATATCCAATTTGAACTATTGCTACTTTCTTATCATTTGATGCCTTGTACGTTCTGTTATATCCAATAGTAAAACCTTTTTTTACATCTTTAATTAGACATACAGGTGCTTTTAATGTTAAAACAGGTTTTAAATTATGTTTTTCATGAACATTATTAATTCCATAGACAGATATGCCTGGCCTAATCATATTAAAATGATTTATAGAATCTTTTAAAACGCCAGCACTTGGTGTAAAATGTTTGATATCAATTGATTTTATAAAACTACTCAAAAAATTTGAAGCATCAATAAATACTTTTCTCTGATTATCTGTATTATTTTGATTTTCTTCATCAGCTGATGATAATTGAGTATATACACCTTCAACACAAATAAAATTTGTTTTCATCAACAAATCTTTAATATCATTTAAATCTTCTGGTAAAACACCCAGTCTAGTCATTCCAGTATCAACTTTTATATGAACTCTAAACTTATGATTTGTTTGTTTACCTATTTTTTCTAAAAATTTAATATCAAATAAAGTATTTATAGTCAAAATTAACTTGCTATCAAGTAAAAAATTATTAAAGTCATGTTCAAATACACCTAAATGCAAGATATCTTCATTAATATTATTTTTTCTAATTTCTATAGCCTCTTCAAGTAAAGCTACACAAAATCCATCTATACCATTATCAGATAGTAAATTGCAAATTTCTATCATTCCGTGACCATAAGCATCTGCTTTAACAACAGGCATTATCTTAACATTTTTCCCAATAATTTTTCTTATATAATTAACATTATGGATCAAATTATCTTTGCTAATTATAGCTTCAGGCTGAAACAAGATAATCTCCTTTAAAAATTTTTTTAACTTGAATATTATAATTATCTTTAGATAGTGCAGCCATTATTGCCGCACCATATGCTGGTGATATATCAGAAAAAACCCAGCTTATATTTTTAAAATTAAAAGAAAGGGAATCATTTAATGATTTTCTATAAATTGTTGATTTAATAATACTACCATTTCCAAATAACATTATATCTTTTGAGTGATTATAATCTAACATACTATGTAAATCGATTATATAATCAGCTACATTTACGGTAGCTTCTTGTAATATTGACAAAGCTATATCATTATTTTCAGAATTTTCTATAACAATTTTAGCTAAAGATGCTTTTAAACTTAACGAGTTTTCATCATTTGCAATTATTTCAAGGGCATCGTTTAAATTGTTAGAATTAAATTTATCTATAACTAAATTGTATAATTGATTTACATCATTGTCATGATTAACAAGTGCTTCATTAAACGATAATTTAAGAAGCAATTCTTTTCCTAACCAATAACCACTGCCCACATCGCTTTTATCATGCCCTTTTCCTGCGACTCTAATAAACTCACCACTATAATTTTTACCTACTGCAATTACACCAGTTCCAATTGTAAGTAAAATTCCAATATCATCAATACATGTTACTTTGTAAGCTGCTTCAGCATCATTAATCAAAATTGACTTATCTGCAATATTTAACCTATCTAATTCTTTAAATAATAATTCTCTTCCATTATCATAGGATACAGCAGCTAAACCATAACCAAAAGCAGATATATCTTCAATAGATATAGAAATTTCAGAACATAAATTCAATATTAAATCAGAAATTCTTTTTGGCGCTATATCTTCATATACTTTTAAATTAGTACCCAAATTAACCTTTTGTTTGGCTAAGGTATTTCCTTGAGAATCAATAATCACAGCTCTTGTTGAAGATGCACCTCCATCTAAACCAAAATATAATTTCATTAATATTCAACCTTATTTTTAAAAAATATAAGATTTAAAAAATATAATGTTATAGCAAGAAATAAAGATATAATTATCATCCCTAAATTTATATTATTATTACTTAAGATATTTATATACTGATTGTATTGTAAATGAAAAATATTGTAATCAGATATTAAACTTGATAAAGTTGATGGATAATAATCAATTGGTATAAAAGTAGCACTTCCAAAAGAAATGATTAAAAATATAAATATTAAAATAGAGAGTATATTTTCATATTTCTTGAAAATATTCGATAAAAATAAACCAAGTGTTGTAAAAAATAATACTGACGGCAAAGAAATTAATGCAAAATAAATTAATTGATAGGATGAAATCATTATACCCATTTTATCATTTGAATCAGATAAATTATAAATCAAAATAAAAGATATCAAGAATTCTATGTATGAACATATAACAGAAAATATTACAATTGATAAAAAATATAAATTTTTATTAGAATATGCTAATAAATATGATTGAAAATTATTGTTAGAATCTTTATTAATAAAAATCATAGGTGTATATATAGCTATTAGAATTGTACATAAAAATATTACAGCAGGAATTGAATGGTATGAATAGCTCATACTAGATGAATCTATAAATAAAAAAATATTTGATAAAGGAGCAACCATAAATCCATATATAAGTAAAGGAAGAAAGGCAAATAAAGCTATTTGATTATTTAAATTTTTAATAAAAATTTTTAAATACCTTTTTAGTAATATGATTAAAATATTCATTATTGTGTTAACCTTTGAAATAACTCTGTTATTTTAGAGTCACTTATTTTGATATCAATTAATTCATAATTGATAGCCATTTTAAAAATCTTAAAAAACTCAAGTTTGTCTGAAATTGAAATTTGAACATTACAATCCTTTGAAATAATATTTTTAATTTTATTATTATTTTTAAGGGATTTTAAAAATTCATTTGGTACAATCCGTTTGAAAGTAAATCTGTATTTGAAAGAATCATTAATTTTAGATTCAAGATTATTTATAGTTCCATTAAATGCAATATTTCCGTTATCAAGTACAATAATTCTATCTGAGAAAACTTCAGTTAATGATAAATTATTGGTTGCAAATAATATTGATTTATCATTTTTTATTTCTCTGATAATTTCAAAAAAAAGATTTTGATCATAAAAATCCATTGATGAAGTTATATCATCAATTAAAATAATTTCAGGATTATGTATTAGAGTTCTAGCTAAAGATATTTTTTTTAATTTAGAATCATTTAAAGTGGAAATTTTATGGTTTATATTTTGTGAAAAATCTAATCTATTAGACCAATATTTTATTTTTTCTTCTATTTTGACTGAATTACAATTGTTGAGTTCCGCAGAAAAAATTAAATTTTCATTTACTGTAAGATTTTGATCAAATATATCATCTTTTGAAATATATCCAATTTTTCTAATTATTTCTTCATTTCTAATATCAAAATCCAAACCATCGACAAAGATTTGCCCTATGTCTTTTTTGACAAAACCCATTAATATCTTTAATAGAGTTGTTTTACCTGAGCCGGATTTACCTAATAAAAATAAAAGTTCACCCTTTTGTATACCAAATGATAAATCAGCTAATAAATTTTTATCATTAATTTTCTTACCAAGTTTATTTATAGATAAAAATGCAGCCATTAATGTGCCTCAAACCAATTTTTACCATAATCACAATCAACTTTTAGTGGAACATTCAATTTTATAGCATTTTCCATTTCAAATCTAACTAATGATGGTAATATTTCGATTTCATTTTTAGGTACTTCAAATAATAATTCATCATGAATTTGTAGTATCATTTTTGTTTTTAGATTGGAGTTATTTATTTTTTTATGAACATTAATCATGGCAATTTTAATTAATTCAGCTGCAGTCCCTTGAATTGGCATATTTATACATGCTCTTTCTTCAGCTTTAACTATATTCATATTAGTTGATGTTAACCCATCAGCATACCTTCTTCTTCCTAATAATGTTTCAACATATCCTTTTTCTCTAGCTTTAGAGAGTGTATTTTCCATAAATATTTTAATGCCAGGATAGGTTTCAAAATATGTTTCAATAATTTTTTTGGAATCTTTTAATTTAATATCTAGTTCTTGAGATAATCTAAATGGACCAGCTCCATACATTATGCTAAAATTTACAACCTTTGCGGTTCTTCGTTGATTAAAATTAACATCTTCAGTTTTTACACCAAAAATATTTGAAGCCGTCCTTGTATGGACGTCTATATTTTCATTAAAACAATTAATTAGTTCATTTTCATTAGAAAAATGTGCCATTATTCTTAATTCTACTTGTGAATAATCAGCTGCAAATATATATGAGCTTGAATCTGATGCTGTAAAACCTTTTCTTATTTCTCTAGAAATTTCAGTTCTTATGGGTATATTTTGCAAATTCGGCTTAGTGCTTGATAGTCTACCTGTTGATGCAATTGTTTGATTAAATGATGTGTGTACTCTTGAAGTTCTAGAATTAATATGAGTAGGTATAGCATCTAAATATGTATTTTTTAGCTTACTAAAATGACGATAGCTCAATAACTCTTCAGCAATTGGATGTTGTTTTTTTAATTCTTCAAGAACATCGACAGATGTACTTCTTTTCTTAATCTGATTTAAACCAAGTTGATCAAATAAAACTTCAGATAATTGTTTTGGTGAATTAATATTAAATTTTTGTGCAGTATAATTAAAAATATTTTTCGAAACTTTATCTATTTGATTGCCTATTTTTTCAGATAGTATTCTAAAAAAATTTACATCAATATTAATTCCTTGATATTCCATATCAATTAAAACCTTCATTGTTGGTATTTCGATATCATAAAAAATTTTATATAGATTTTGCTTTTCTAATTCTTTAAGTAAAATTTCATATAATTGAAAAGCAATATCACTATCTTCACATGCATAATACGAAACTTTTTTGATGTCAATATCACACATTAGCTTTTGATTTTTACCTTTTTTACCAATGAGAGCCTCTATTGGAATCATTTCATAATCAAGATAGTCAATTGATAAAAAATCCATCTTATATGATCTACGATCAGGATTTAATAAATGAGCTGCAATCATTGTATCAAATAAATTACCATGCACTTCAATGCCATATCTTTTTAAAATCAAAATGTCATACTTAATATTTTGACCTACGTATAAGGTTTCCGCTGAATTAAATATTGGCTCTATTTTTTTAAAAATATCTTCATAATTAATTTCAGGTATAATTTCTGTATCAAGATTAGTAGGAAACAATATTGGTATGTAATATCCTTGATCTGCATTTATAGATATAGCTAGACCAACAATTTCAGCACTCATAGGGTCAATACCTGTTGTTTCTAAATCAAAAGATATAATATTTGATTTTAATATCGAACCTATAGCAGATTCTAATTCTTTATCATTTACAATTAATTTGTAGTTTTTTTCTACTATTTCTTTAGGTTCTTCTTTAGTTTTAATTAAATTAAGTTTTTCCAAACTTGTAATAATAGATGATAATTCAAAATCACTAACCATTTTAATAACATTATCTTTATCTTTGATTGAATTAAACCTAAAACTCTCTTTATTAAAATCAATATCCATATCTGATTTAATTGTAACTAATTTTTTACTAAGATTTAATGATTCTAAATTATCTTGAATTAAATTTTTAATTCGATCATTTTTGATTTGGTCAATATTTTCAATCATATTATCTAAGGTCTCAAATTGTTCTATTAGCTTAATAGCTGTTTTAGGTCCAACACCTTTAACGCCAGGAATATTATCTGATGAATCACCAATTAAACTCAATAAATCTATAACTCTATCTGGATATACTCCCATTTTATTTTTAACTTCTTCTTTTTGAAATTTTGTGGTTGGTTTAAATCTATTTCCTGGTGCATAAACAAAAATATTTTTATTCACCATCTGCAACATATCTTTATCGCCAGAAACTATAAAACTTTCTACATTTGTTGATTCTGCTACTTTTGAAAGTGAACCCATTATATCATCAGCCTCATATCCAGGTTTTTCAATTAATTTAACCCCTAAATAACTAATTATTTCTTTTAAAATGGGTATCTGATACGATATTTCATCTGGCATTTTTTGACGATTTGCTTTGTAGTCTTTAAAAAGGTGATGTCTAAATGTTTTACTTTTTGAATCCATTGCTATAACTAAATAATCTGGGCTCTCATCTCTTATAATTTTAAAAAGCATATTCAAAAACCCATAAATAACAGAAGTATGCCTTCCATCTTTAGTAGTAAGAGGATTAGTAATCATAGCAAAGTGAGCTCTGTAAATCTGAGCCATTCCATCAATAATAAATAATCTTTCTCTATTATTCTTCATTTTTAAATACTGGAATTTCTTTCATTTTATGTAAATTTTTTGCTCTATGTATTTTATAAATATCTAATGCTTTCATTTGGGTTTGACTGAGTTTTGATATATCACCATTAAAGTTCATAGCCCACTCTAGCTGATCGTATGTAACACCCAATTGATCTTCATCAGTTCTATCATCATCCCACAAACCATCTGTAGGTTTTGCTTCCATAATAGATTTTACCACTCCTAATATTTTGCCAAGCTTATATACATCAGATTTCATTAAATCTGCGATTGGGCTAATATCTACACCACCATCTCCATATTTTGTAAAAAAACCAACTCCAAAATCCTCTACTTTATTCCCTGTACCTACCACAATCCCATTTGTATTTCCAGCGATTAAATAAAGAGATGACATTCTCATTCTTGCTCTGGTATTAGCAAGAACAAGTTTATCATCAAATTTTTTTGGAAATACAGATTTAAAGTGATCAAAGGAAGAAGTTAAATCAACCTCTATCTGCTCTACATTTGAATATTTTTTCTTTAGCCAGTTACAATGCTCTAAGCCTCTATCTGTCTCATCTAGTTTTTGGTGAATAGGCATCACAGCAACATAGGTCTTATGACCAGTTATTGCACAAAGCGTTGAGGTAACAGCTGAATCTATACCGCCTGATATACCAATAACAAAGCTGTGCAAATTATTATCTTTTAAATAATCTGATAGCCATTTAGAAATCTGTTTATCTAGTTTATTCATATTTAAATCTTATTATTTATTAAGGATTTAATCTTGTCATGGTTCTTGCAAATGGTATAGTTTCCCTTATGTGCGATAGTCCACATATCCAAGCTACTACCCTTTCAAGACCCATACCAAAACCAGAGTGTGGCACAGAGCCATATTTTCTTAAATCTAAAAACCAATCATAATCAGACTGATTTAATTTTTCTTCTTTAATTCTTTCGATTAATATATCTATATCCGTTTCCCTTTCTGAACCACCAACGATTTCACCATAACCCTCAGGTGCCAATATATCCATACCAAGAACTACCTTTTCATTTTCAGGGTCCCTTTTCATGTAAAAGGCTTTAATGTCAGATGGAAATCGATGTACGATTACTGGACAATCATACTGGTTAGCAATATGAGTCTCTTCTGGTGAACCAAAATCATCACCCCATTGAATTTTAAAACCATCTTTTTGAAGCATATCTATACAATCTGAATAACTAACTCTTGGAAATGGACCTTTAACTTTTTTTAAGATTTCTATATCTCTTTCTAATATATTTAATTCATTTGATTTATGTTCAATAACTTGCTCTACTATATAAACCAATAAATTTTCTGCCCACCTCATATCTTCTTCTATATCACAATAAGCTATTTCAGGTTCAACCATCCAAAATTCTGTTAAGTGGCGTCTAGTTTTGCTTTTTTCTGCTCTGAAACAAGGGCCAAAATTATAATGCCTTCCAACTGACATCGCTGATGCTTCTCCATATAACTGACCAGTTTGTGCTAAAAAGGCATCTTTTCCAAAATATTCTGTCTTAAACAAGGTAGATGTTCCCTCTGCAGCATTTGGTGTAAAAATGGGAGTATCAACTAATGTAAAATCATTATTATCAAAAAAACCTCTTATACTTTTAATTATTTGATGTCTTATTTTTAAAATAGAATGCTGTCTTTTTGAACGTAGCCATAAATGTCTATTAGACATCAAAAATTCTGTACCATGTTCTTTCGGTGTGATTGGATAATCTTGACTTAAATGGTTTATTTTAAAAGACTCAAGAAGAAGTTCATATCCTCCAATAGCTCTTTCATTTTTAACAACTTTACCTACTACAGAAATTGATGTTTCTTGAGTTAATCTTTTAAAATTCTCAAAGAGACCCTCACCTATATCATTTTTTGCAACAATACATTGAAGTAAACCAAAACCATCTCTTATTGTTAGAAATCCTATTTTTCCACTTCTTCTTGAATTATAAACCCATCCATTAATAGCAATAACTTTATCTATGTAGCTTTTAACTTCATTTATTCTAATATTTATCATTTTTAAACCTTTTTATTACCATGTTGAAATAATTTTTGTCGATATTTTTTCTGCAACTTTATTAATTGCTATTTTTTTTGCCGCATCTCTAGGTGCTCCGACTTCATCGCTATCCTCCGAATCAATAAATCCATCTCCATCATTATCTATGCCATCGTTTGATATATCAATTGAATCGCCATAAATTCCCCACTCGTTAATATTAATATTAAATAATACTTCTCCTTTGTGATAATCTGACCAGATAACATTTGCTTTTATTAAGAATTTCCATTCATCAACTTTTTCAAATTGATTTCCTTGACTTAATGTATATGGTATATCTGAAACCTCAGTCACAATTATATCAAGCTTGCTATCAGCAGCATCATAATTGACAACTTCTAAAACATTTTGATCAATTGTTAATTGATTTAATGTATCATCTAACAAATCTGCAACTTCTTGGTCCATACTTTTATTTATTATTGGACTAATATAAATATTTTTGATATGAACAGGTATCGTACCTTTTAATGAATAAAAAGTACAAGAATTTATAATTAAAACAATTATTGTTAAAGTAATATATTTAACTAATTTCATATTCTTTTAGTTTTCTATATAAAGTTCGTTCAGATATATCTAATATTTTAGCAGTTTTTCTTCTATTTCCATTACAATTTTTTAAAGTTCTTTCGATGACCTCTTTTTCTAACTCATTCATTGTTATCTCACCAATGACATCATCTTTAATACCTTTAAATAGACCATCATCAATATGTTGATTTGATTCGTGATTTTTTTCTGGCAAAACAAATAAAGAGTTATTAGTTGATTGTATATTATTTCCAGAATCACCCATTCTAGTTGCAAATAATTGTTTTAAATCATTAACATCTTGCCTTAAAAATAAAAGTTGTTTTAAAATTAATTCTCTTTCTATTGTATCAGACTCTTTATTTACTGGAACAGGAAGAGAATTATTAAACACATCTTTTGTATTATCTAATTTTAAATATTTTAATACCATATCATCTTGTATTCTTTCACCTTTATTTATCGCTAATAAACTTTCAATAGTATTTTTTAATTCTCTAACATTTCCTGGCCAATTATATTCTTTCATAATATTAATTGCTTCAGGGGTAAAACCCTTAAAAGGTATATCATTTTTTGCTGTAAACAACAGACCAAATCTCTCAATATATAAAAATAAATCACTAATATGCTCTCTTAAAGGGGTAACATGTATCGACACAGTTTTTAATCTAAAGTATAAATCTTGTCTAAATTTTTTATCTTGAACTTCTTCTTTTAAGTTTCTATTTGTTGCAGCTACAATTCTTACATCGGTTTTTTGCGTTTTAGTTTCACCTACTCTCATAAATTCACCTTGCTCTATAACTCTAAGTAGCTTTGCTTGTGTTTCTAATGGTAGCTCTCCTATTTCATCTAAAAAGACAGTCCCTTTATTAGCAGCCTCAAAATATCCTTTATGATTTTCATGAGCACCTGTAAAGGAACCTTTTTTATGACCAAATAACTCACTTTCTATTATACCTGAAGGTATTGCAGCGCAATTAACTGTTATCATAGACTCAAATTTTCGTTTGCTATTTTTGTGCAATGCCTGTGCAACCATCTCTTTTCCTGAACCAGATTCACCAGTGATTAAAACTGAAATATCTGTATTTGCAACTTGACCTATCAGCGTACACATTTCCTCGATTTGGATAGATTCTCCAATTATTCCAACAGAATTTTTGATTTTATTTGCATCAACTATCATAGTATCTCCTTATTAATAGTCTAGACCTTTTTTTCCAATGTCATTTCTATAAAACATATTTTCAAAATTAATTTTATTTACAATTCTATATGCATCCTTAATTGCATCTTTTAATGAAACTCCATATCCAACAGCATTTAATACTCTTCCTCCAGATGAAATAAAGTTTTTTTTGTCATCTAATTTAGTACCAGCATGGAAAATTAAATCACCCTTAGTATCAGATAATCCATTAATAATCTTATTAGTTTTGTAGTATTCTGGATATCCTTCTGATGCCAAAACAACAGTTACACAATATCCATCTTTATTTTTATAAATAAATGTATCAAGAGTTTTGTCTAGAGTTGATTCGATTAAATCAATAAGAGATACATCCATCATTGGCAATACTACTTGTGTTTCAGGGTCTCCCATACGAACATTGTATTCAATCACATATGGGTCACCATTTACTATCATTAGCCCAAAATATAGAAACCCAGTAAAAGGACAACCCTCATTTACCATTGCACTCAAAGTTTGCTCAATTATAGATTTTTTAATTTTATTCTCTAAATTAGAATTCATTAAAGGAGTTGGTGCGTAAGCGCCCATTCCACCAGTATTAGGACCTATATCATCATCAAATACTCTCTTATGATCCTGAGCATTATTAATAATCTTATAGCTCAAACCATTACAAACAGTAAAAACAGAAATCTCAGGCCCAACAATACATTCCTCAACAGAAATTTTCTGAGATGCAGATCCAAATGATTTTTCATGAAAAAATGATGATAAACCAGCATTAAATTCATCTTCTGTATTGCAGATTATTACCCCTTTTCCTGCAGCTAAACCATCTGCTTTTAAAACAAGAGGTAAACCTAATTTTTCTTTTGCACTTATGACTTCTTTATGATTTTGGCATGCAAAATACTTAGGATGTGGAATGTTATATTTCTTCATAATATCTCTAGCATAAAGCTTGCTACTCTCTAGTTTTGAAGCAAGTTTTGTAGGTCCAAAAATTTTATATCCCTGTTCATTAAAAGAATCAACAATACCTTCGTCAAGTAAGTTTTCAGGGCCAACAATAGTTAAATCAATATTATTTATTTTAACAAATGTCAATAATGCATTATGATTTTTTGTGTCTACAATATAATTATGAGCAATTTTTTCTGTACCACCATTTCCTGGAATACAGTAAATTTTATTGACATTCTTATCATTAGACAATTTCCAAGCCATAGCATATTCACGACCACCAGAACCTAATATTAATATATTTTTTTTCATTTTAAAATTTTTCCATTAATTTTTACAATTTCATCTCTTAATAAAGCTGCTTGCTCAAATTGAAAATTTTGAGCATATTTTTTCATTTTTCTTTTTAGACTTTCTAAGTGATTTAAAACTTCAATTTTATCTAGAGATTCTATATCTTTATTAAACAATTTAGAGTTTATCTTTTGATTGTCATGGTTATCTTTTTCTACTAACATTGAAGTAATAATATTGTTGGATTTTTTTATTGTCTTAGGAATTATATTATTTTTATCATTATGTTTAGATTGAATTTTTCTTCTTCTACTTGTCTCATCTATCAAATACTTCATTGATTTAGTTATTTTATCTCCATATAAAATTACTTTACCATTTACGTTTCTTGCAGCCCTTCCAGCAACTTGAAGTAAAGAAGTTTTTGATCTAAGAAAACCTTCCTTATCTGCATCTAAAACTAGTATTAACGATACTTCAGGAATATCTAAACCTTCTCTTAATAAGTTTATACCAACCAAAACGTCAAATTCATCATTTCTTAAAGAAGTTAAAATCTTTATTCTTTCAATAGTATCAATATCACTATGCATATATTCAGAACGAATACCAATACTTTTTAAGTGGTCAGTTAATTTTTCTGCCATTTTCTTAGTAAGGGTTGTAACTAATATTTTTTCTTTATTTTGTGTTGTTTTTTTAATTTCTTTTACCATGTCCACAACTTGACCTTTTGATTTTCTGACAAAAATTTGTGGATCTAACAGACCAGTAGGTCTTATGATTTGTTCAACAAATACACCTTTTGATTTATTTAGTTCATAGTCAGCTGGAGTGGCAGATACATAAATGATTTGATTTACACTGTTTTCAAATTCTTTAAATTTCATTGGTCTATTGTCAAGAGCTGAAGGTAATCTAAAGCCGTACTCTATAAGTGTTTCCTTTCGAGATCTATCTCCATTATACATTGCATTTAATTGTGGAATACTGACATGTGATTCATCAGCAAAAATTAAAAAATCATTAGAAAAAAAGTCTAATAAAGTATAAGGTCTTTCTCCTTTTTTTCTTCCATCAATATGCCTAGAATAATTTTCTATTCCAGAACAGTACCCTAGTTCCATCATCATCTCAAGATCGAATAATGTCCTTTGTTCTAAACGCTGAGCTTCTAGGAGCATACCATTTTCCTTAAATGAAATTAATCTTTCACTCAACTCTTTTCTAATTTTTTCCATAGCTATTTCTAACTCTTTCTTATTAACAACAAAATGTTTAGCAGGATAAATAGATAAAAGCTCTTTATTATCAAGAATTTCTGAGGATAAAATATCAAATGAATGAATTTTTTCTATCTCATCACCAAATAGTTCAATTCTTACTGGATATTCTTCATATCTCGGAAATAATTCTATAACATCACCTCTCAATCTGAAAGTACCTGGTTCTAGAATCATATCATTCCTAACATAATGAATGTTGATTAAATTTTTGAATAATTCTTTAATATCTACAATATCTCCAATTTTAAGAGATACAAATAAATTTTTATATGACTTAGGCGAACCTAAACCATAAATACAGCTCACACTAGCAATAATAATAACATCTTTTCTGCTAGATAGTGATGCAGTGGTTTTAATTCTTAATTTATCAATTTCTTCATCTATTGAAGAATCCTTTTCTATAAATGTATCAGAAACAGGCATGTAGGCCTCAGGCTGATAATAATCATAATAAGATATAAATAGCTCAACAGCATTTTTTGGAAATAAAGTCTTAAATTCAGAAAACAGCTGAGCTGCAAGCGTTTTGTTATGTGACAATATTAAGGTGGGTTTTTGAACATGTTCAATAATATTAGCCATTGTAAAAGTTTTACCAGAACCAGTTATTCCAAGCAATGTTTGATGTTTTAAATTTTGATTAATTCCTTCAACTAACGCATCAATTGCCTGCTGTTGATCACCTGCTGGTTTAAAATCTGATACTATTTTAAAGTCTGCCATAATGGCTTATAATTTAACCATTTATTATCAAAGATAAAAATAAAAAATATGCACATAAGTCAGAATAGTATAATTTTGTTTTTGAAATTAAATTATTTAAGTTTAAATGGTTTATTTATGGAGATATTTAATGGAAATTGCAACTTTAGGTGCTGGCTGTTTTTGGTGTATTGAAGCAATATTATTAAACGTTACTGGCGTTACATCTGTTGATGTAGGTTATACTGGTGGTAAAATTTTAAACCCAACATACAAAATGGTATGTGAAGGAAATACTGGTCACGCTGAGGTAGCTCAAATTGAATTTGATAGTACAAAAATAAGCTATGAAAAGTTGTTGAATGTATTTTTTGAAATTCACGATCCAACAACAATTAATAGGCAAGGTAATGATATTGGAACCCAGTATAGGTCTGTTATTTTTTACCATACTGATGAACAATTAAATATTGCCAAAAAAGTAATATCTTATCAACAAGATAATTTTTCAAATAAAATTGTAACTGAATTAACTCAGCTTGATAAATTTTATAAAGCTGAAGAGTATCATCAAAACTATTACAATAATAATAAAAATGCAGCATATTGTAATTTTGTAATAAAACCTAAAATAGAAAAATATTTAAATGAAAAAAAATAAAAATTTAACAAATTTTCCATTCCAAGTAAATTTACAGACTAGATGGAGAGATTTAGACGCGTTTGGTCATGTTAATAATGCTGTATTTGCGACTTATATTGAAACTGCTAGAGGTACTTTATTTAAAAGATGGTCTCTGCCTTTTGATGGGACTGGTCATTCCTTGATTATTGCTTCCATGACCATTAATTATTTACACCAATTAAAACATCCATCTGATATTATTATAGGTCTTAAAATTAACAAAGTTGGCCATACTAGCTTCAACGTTGAATCATATGTTTTTGATAAAAAAGAAATTGATAGCCCAATTGCTACATCTGAGGTAGTTGTCGTTTGTTTTGATTTTGACAATCAAAAACCTGTCCCTGTATTCGATCAAATTTTAAAAGACTATAATGCATAGTATATTTGAAATATTTAAAGTTGGTATTGGCCCATCAAGTTCTCATACTGTAGCACCTATGAAGGCTGGAAAAATATTTAGAGATTATCTAATTAATAAAAATATTTTTCACAAAACAGATAAAATTAATATAACACTTCAAGGTTCACTTGCTTTTACAGGTAAAGGTCATGGGACTGATAAGGGAATAATTTTAGGTTTAAGCGGTAAAAGTCCTGAAACAATTGATAATGCTGATACTAAGAAAATTTTCAACAAAGTAAAAAGAAATAATCTTTTAAATTTAGATTCTACTAAGCAAATATCATTTTCTATTGATAATAACTTTTTTTTTGATTACAAAACATTAACTAAAACATTTAGTAATGTTATGATATTTAATGCTTTTGATTCTGATAATAAGTTACTTCTTTCAAAAACAATCTTTTCTATTGGCGGAGGATTTATTAAAGAAAAAAATAAAAGAGAAACTGCACATCATAATAATTTCCCAAACAACTTCACTTCTTCTAAAAATATGTTAGATATATGTAAAAAAAATAATTTAAAAATATCTGATTTAATGATGGAAAATGAATGCTCCATTGAATCAAAAAGCTATGTAAAAAAAAGGATAATGAAAATCTGGGAAACGATGGATCAATGTATTGATTCAGGAATTAAATCTAAAGGTACTTTAAACGGAAAGCTTAAAGTAAAAAGAAGAGCGGCAGATATATATGAAACATTAAAAAAAGATAAACAAAAAGATCCACTCAAAGCAATGGATTGGGTTAGCCTTTACGCTATAGCGGTAAATGAGGAAAACGCAAATGGTGGTAAAGTAGTAACAGCTCCAACGAATGGTGCTGCAGGAATTATTCCTGCTGTATTAAAATATTATATTGAATTTACTAGAAATAGCTCAAAAGAAGGAATTGTCAGATTTTTTTTAACTGCAGGTGCAATTGGGGTGTTATATAAAGAAAATGCATCAATATCAGGTGCTGAAGTTGGATGTCAAGGAGAAGTTGGTGTTGCCTGCTCTATGGCTGCTGGAGGCCTTGTGTCGGCTCTGAATGGATCAAACGCAGAAATTGAAAACGCTGCTGAAATAGCCATGGAACATAATTTAGGCTTAACATGTGATCCGGTCGGTGGATTAGTTCAAATACCATGTATTGAGAGAAATGCTATGGGTTCAGTTAAAGCAATTAATGCAGCTAGATTAGCTATGATTGGAAAAGGAAATCATAAAGTAACTCTTGATGATGTAATTAAAACTATGATGCAGACAGGTAAAGATATGCAGTCTATTTACAAAGAAACCTCAAATGGTGGTCTTGCTGTAAACGTCCCTGAATGTTAATGAATATTGATGAAGATATAAAAAAAGCATCTACCCCCCCTTCTTTATTTTATACATCTAAGGAAATTTTTAACAAAATAATATCTGTATTTGAAAATTCTTATCAATATGTATGTCATGAATCCGAATTATTAAAAAATTCAAACATTCCTTTTTATTTATTTGAAGATTGGCTAGATATACCTCTTGTAATAACTAAAGATAATAATAATATTTTTTGTCTTAGCAATGTGTGCACTCATAGAGGAAATATTGTTTGCAATAAAAAAAATAATCAAAAAAAACTAGTATGTAACTATCATGGAAGAAGTTTCAATTTAGATGGTACAATTAACTATGCGCCAGGATTTAAGGAAACTAAGAATTTTCCTTCTAAAAATGATAGTCTTAATAAGAATATTAATTTACTTAATTGGAATGGTTTATTATTTGTTAATGCAGGAGAAAATGAGTCTATTTTAAAAGGATTAAATGAAATTAATAACCTAATTAATTGGTATCCATTTGATAACTTGTCTTTTGATGAAAAAGCTTCAAAGACCTATAAAATTAATGCCAACTGGGCTCTTTACTGTGAAAATTATCTTGAAGGATTTCATATCGCCTATGTTCATAAAGGTTTATCATCTGATATAGAAAATCAATCATACGAAACTATTTTACTAGAACACGGAGTATTGCAGATGGCTAAATCTAAAGATAAAAAAGATTCTATAGGCGAAACAGGTCTAATTAACAATGTACCCTCAAATCAGATATATGCACTTTATTTTTGGCTTTTTCCTAATATTATGCTAAATTTTTATAAATGGGGAATTTCTGTTAATATTATTGAACCAATTAACAACAATAAAACAAGAATTAGATTCATTTCTCTTCCTATAAAGAGTTATAAACAAAGGTCTGGAGATAGTAATAGCGTAGATTGCATAGAGCTTGAGGATCAAAGGGTAGTTCTAAATGTACAAAAGGGTATCAAATCTAAGTTTTATAATAGAGGAAGATATTCAGCTCAACACGAAAAGGGTACCCACCACTTTCATCGACTTATTTCAAAGTATTTATAACTTTACAATTATTAACTTAAAGTTTTACTTAATATAATAATTTTAAATATCATATTTTAATTGAACATACCTTTTTCTCTAATTAACCTATGAAAGGTAATGGCGAAACGGTGTGATTCATCTCTAATTTGCTTAAGCAATATCATTCCCGGGGATGTTTTAGCGATTGTTTGAGGTTCAGATAAGCTTGGCTTATATACTTCTTCCATACGTTTAGCCAAGCCAATAATTGGTATAAATGATAAATCTAAATCATCAAGTGCTTTTTTAGCAGATGATAATTGACCTTTTCCACCATCTATAACTATCAAATCAGGTAGAGAAAGATTTTCATTTACTACTCGTTTATACCTCCTATGAACAACTTCATAAATCGAAGCAAAGTCATCAATCCCTTTTACGGTTTTTATTTTATATTTTCTATATTCACTCTTTTTAGGTTTACCATCAACAAAACATACCATACTTGATACAGGATATTTACCTTGTATATTAGAATTATCAAAACCCTCTATTCTTCTAGGTGGAACGTCAAGCAATAAATCTTTTTGTAAACTAGATACCATTTTTGAAACATGTTCTTTTCTTCTTTTTTTTGATAGCATAATTCTATTTATTTGTAATTTGGAGTTTTTTATACATAACTCAATCTTTTTCCTTTTTTCTCCAATCTTTGGAATTACAATTTTAGGTGTTTTTTTAACTAAAGCATCCATCCATGTATCTAGATCTCTCTGACCTACAACATCTTCTTGTATAATTATTTCTTTTGGTATGTCTGTTGTTGAAAGATAGTATTGTTTTATAAATCCTAATAAGCCTGCTTCTTTATTTTCACCAATGTTTATCTCATAACTTTGTTTTGAAATTAATTTTGAATTTCTATACTTAAGTAAAGTAACTACACCAATATTTTCCTTTATAGCGATGCCAATAAAATCTCTATTCAAACCATCTATTTTATTATGGTTTTCAGTTTTATAAAAATCTTTTATTAATGTTATATAATCTCTAAACGCAGCAGCTTTTTCAAATTCCATCTTTTCACTTAATCTATTCATTTCACCATTAAGGTAATCTAAAACTCCATCAGTCTTGCCTTTTAAAAAATTAACAACATGACTAATGATATCAGAATATTCACCATTGGAAATAGAAGTGTCACTCATACAATATCCACAAAAGCATGATTCTTTTGAGTTTTCTTTACAAGTTTTTAGAGGAAATATTTTATGCAATAATTTTACTATAATTCTTAAATCCCTAGATCTTGTATACGGACCAAAATATAAATGATTATCCTTATTAAAATTTTTAAATCTTACAATATCTACTTTTGGTAATAATTCATTAGATATTCTTATGTAAGGAAATGTTTTATCATCTTTTAAAAAAACATTATATCTGGGTTTATTTATTTTTATTAGATTAGATTCTGTAATTAATGCTTCAGCTTCATTTTTAACAATTAATATATCAATATCACAAATATTTTTAATTAAAACAGAAGTTTTAATATCATGTTTCTTTTTATTGAAATAAGATTTTACTCTTTTTTTTAAAGATTTTGCTTTTCCAATGTATATAATAACATCTTTTTTATCTTTAAAAAAATAAACACCAGGGTCAGAAGGGATTGTTGATAGCTTATCTTTAAATGATGAAGCCATATCAATTAAATTTCTTGACAAAACTCTAATAACATGCCTGGCGAAGAATGGGGATGAATAAATATAATCTTCTTATTATCAGCACCTTTTTGAGGAGTTTTATTTATTAATTTTATATCTTTTGAAATTAAATGTTTTATCAATTCATCTAAATTATCAACTAAAATAGCTATATGATGAATAGATTCACCTTTTTTAGAAAGAAATTTATCTAGAACAGAACTTTTATCACTTGGATATAAAAGTTCTATTTTTCCCGATCCAGTGTCAAATATCTCAGTAATTACCTTTTGATTATCTACTAATTCTTTTGTGCTATGCAAATTAAGAGTGTCTGAAAAAAAATTTGATAACTTATTTGAACCTGAATTTTGAGCTACTCCAATATGTTCAATTCCTAATATTTTAAACTTCATTGATAACCTTTCCTACCAAATCATATTCAAGCGCTTTATCAATTTTAACATTATAAAACTTTCCTGTTTCAAGTTGTTTGTTGATTTTAACATAATTATCTACTGTTGGAGAGTCTCTATAAGTTCTACCAAGTGAAAAACCATCTTTAGCTATATCAATCAAAATTTGTTGTTTTGTACCTAACAAAGATTGATTCTTTTTTAAATTAATTTTTTGTTGAAGTGCCATAGTTTCTTCAAATCTTTCCCTTTTAATATGTTTTGGCACTTCATCTTTCATCATATTACCTGCAAGGGTATCATCTTCATGTGAATATTGAAATACACCTAAACGATCAAATTTAACTTCTGATATAAAATTTAAAAGCTCTTTAAATTCTTTATCAGTCTCACCTGGATGACCAACAATTATAGATGTTCTTATAGCTATATCATTATTAATATTTCTTAATGAGTCTATCTTTTTCTTTATGCCATCACTTTTTAATCCTCTTCTCATAATCTTTAACATTTTATCAGCACCATGCTGTATAGGCATATCTATATACGGAATTAACTTCTCAAGATTTTTGAACTGTCTAATCATTTCTCTATGAAGATTTGAAGGGTGAGCATAATGCAACCTAAGCCATTCAATGCCATCAATTTTATCTAATTCAGAGAATAATTCATGTAAAGATGTTTTAGGTGAAGCATCCCAGCCGTATGAAGTGGAATCCTGCGCTATAATCAATAGCTCTTTTACACCTCTAGAAGCTAACCTTTCCGCTTCTTGAACATTCCACTTTAAAGGTTGGCTTTTTTGCAAACCTCTCATTAGAGGAATGGAACAAAATGAACATGCATTATCACATCCTTCTGCAATTTTTAAATATGAATAGTGTTTAGGAGTCAAGGATGCTCTAATTATATCTGGATCATCTAAGTTAAATGATTTTCCAGATATAAACCTAATTACAGCTTCATGCTCTTCCGAACCAAAAAATTTATCTACTCCAGAAATTTCCTTTTGTAGTTCATCTCCATATCTTTCAGCCAAACAGCCCATTACTATAATTTTTTCAATTAAACCATCTTGCTTTTTTTGTTCAATTTCTAAGATTTTTTCAATACTTTCCTCTCTAGCAACATCTAAAAATCCACATGTATTTATTATGACGATACTTGATTTATCAATATCGCTTACCATTTGATAGCCAATATGCTTTAAGCCTGTAATCAAATATTCAGAATCTACAAGATTTTTAGCGCAACCTAGAGTCACAACTGAAACACTTTTTGAATTATTATTCATCAGTTACTAATCCTTTTAAATATAAATCTAAGTTAAATGGAACTAAATCTTCAACATCTTCACCTACACCAATAAAATCTATTGGAATATTTAATTTATTTATCATCGATAATGCGATACCACCCCTTGCTGTACCATCCATCTTTGTTAAAATTAATGAATCTAATGGTAAAAATTTATTAAAATCTATTGCTTGATTCATACCATTTTGACCGACATTACTATCTACAACTAAGACAACTTTTACTTTTTCTTTGAATTTATTCGCAACATTATATAATTTTTTCAGTTCCTGCATTAAATTAACAGAATTATGCAATCTTCCTGCTGTATCAATAATTATTTTATTGTAACCATCATTTAAGCCAGAATTTAAAGCGTCATAAACTATGGATGCAGGATCCTTAGTAAATTCATTTGAAATAAATTTAATACCTAACTTTTCAGACCATAACCTTAATTGATTAACTGCTGCTGCTCTATAAGTATCTGCACCGACTAGCATTGTTTTAAATGATTTATTTTTATAATAGTTAGAAAGTTTAGCTGAAGTAGTAGTTTTACCTGTACCATTAACACCAACTAATAACAAAACCTTAACATCCTCATCATTATTCAAATCTAATGAAATATTGGTTTTCAATGAGCCGATAAACTCATCTTCCCATGATACATCTTTGTTGAATTTTTTATCTCTAAATTCATCAACTACTTTATCTATTATATCTATACCTAAATCTGATTGAAATAAGGTAGATTCTAGTTCCTCTAATTCATTTTGATTGAGATATCTTTTACCATGAAATTTAGTAAATGTATTTACGATATTATTTCTGGTTTTTTTTAGTCCAGAAAATGTTTTTTTAATGTAACTAAACATCTTTTCCCGATATAACTATAAAATATTTAGAAAAATACGTAAATGTTGCTAAAACAAAAAATATCCAACTTAATATATAAAAAACTGTATTCAATAATGCTAAATTTGGATAATTAAAATCAATAAAGTTAGGAATCCTGACAACTGATAGAATCATACATATAGCTACAAAAAATAAAAACCATTTTCCATAGTTATTTGCTTGAAAATATATATTTTTTTTAGATGCAAAATATATAGATACGACTGAAATAATTATATCTCTAATAAGTACAGCTAAAAATAGTGAATAATAATAAATCCCAAACTTTATAGATAAAAATAAAATCATAACTAATGCACAAATCTTATCAGCAACTGGATCTAAAAATTTTCCCATATCAGTAACTGAATTAAAATATCTAGCTGCGAAACCATCTAATATATCTGTTAAGGCAATAATTAAACATAATAATAAAAAATAATTAACAGTTTCATAACTACTATCATTATTAATATTATTCAAGATAAACCATAATGGAATCGATAAAATTATCCTTAAAAATGATAATGAATTTGCAATATTAAAAAAATTTTTCATTTATACATTTCTAATCAAATTAAATTCTAATATTTCAATCATAGCATCTTTAATATCTGATTCTTCAAAAGTTTCAAGCTCAAATCTAGCCTTTCTAGAAATATCTAATAATTTATTTTCAGCATATTCTATGCCACCTTCATTAATAATTAAATTTTTAATTTCTGTAAACTTATTATTTCTTAACAAAAATTTTAACTTAAGCTTGAAAGTTTTTTTGCTGATTGAACTTTTATTATTTAAAATATAAATCAAAGGAAGAGTCAAAAGATTTCTTTTAAGGTCGTAACCCGATGGTTTGCCTGTATTTCCAATATTACCTACCAGGTCAAATAAATCATCTTTTATTTGAAACCCTAAACCTAAATATTCACCAAAATTTTGCAGTGATTTTATCTTATCTAAATTGTTTGTTGCAGTTATTGCTCCTAATTTACAAGAAGCTGAAAACAATGAGGCAGTTTTATCACTAATCATCTTAAAATAAACATCCTCTGTCATATTTTTACTTAAAGCTTTTTCAATTTGCAATATTTCACCTTGACTTAATCTTGAAGCTAAATTTGCTAGAATCTTGACTGATTCCATAGATTCGATTTCAGCCATGTTTGTCAAAGCTTTTGAAAAAAGATAGTCTCCCACCAATATACTTAATTTATTTTTCCATATTCTACCTACAGAGGGCCAACCTCTTCTAAGATCAGACTCATCTACAACATCATCATGCACAAGAGTTGCTACGTGTAATATTTCTAATAAGGAAGCAACTTTGTATGTTTTAATATTTACATCACCACAAATTTTTGCAGAAAGCAATGATAGTCGAGGTCTTAATCTTTTACCTTTTTTTCTAACCAGATATTTTACTATAGTATTAATTGTTTTAACTTCAGATTCAAGAGATGAATCAAAGTGTTTGTCAAATTCATCTAAGTTTGATTTAATTGGTACTGATATTTTATCTAAAAAAATTTTCATTTATCTATTCTAAAAAAATAACTAATCATTATGCCAAGTTCATACAATAAATATAAAGGCATTGCTATTAATAATTGACTTAAGGGATCAGGCGGACTAATAACTGCACCAAAAACCAAAAAAACAATAAATGCGATAGAGCGCATTTGTTTTAAAAATTCATAATTTATAATACCTAATTTAGTTAAAATTAATGAGATTATTGGTAACTGATATATAAAACCACTTACAATTATAAGCCAGAATGAATAAAAAATATAGTTTAATCTCTCAGGATTAAATTCTATTGTAGAATCAACTAAACCAACAAAGAAAGAGATTGTACTTGGAAATAAATAAAAATATCCAAAGGCACAGCCAATATAAAAAAATAAAATTGATAAAATAAATATATTTATTAAATACAATTTTGATAATTTTGAAATAGCAGGATAAATAAATTTTAAAAACTCAAAAACAAAATACGGAAATGATACTATTATAGATGAAAAAACAGCTATTATAATCTTTACTACAAATGGACTCGTTATTTTAATATCCTGAAGATTAAAATTTGATAAATTCATTTTATACAAAGGTTGCATAATAAAATCTTGTATGTCATTTGAATAAACAAAAGATACAAACATAATTACACCTATAAAAATAAATGACCTTATTAGAACCCACCTTAAAGCTTCTAAGTGATCAATGAATGTCATATGAGAATTTTTACTCATTTTTTGATAAGATGATTTGCAATTTCAAAGGGAGATAATCTTTTATTGAATTCAAGTTTAAGCTGTTTAGATAAAAGATTATCAATTTCAATAGACCAAAACTTATCAATAAGTATATCACTAACATAGGATTTAACAGTTTTTATGTATCTTTGATTTAATTTTTCAAAACGTTTATTAGAAGAATTAATAAATTTTTTATGTTTTAATACATTATTATAAAGTGACTCAATACCTTCTCCCGATGTTGCTATAGTTTTAGTAATAGAAGGTTTCCAGTTGTCATTATCATTAAGCTCTAATGCTTTATTTAAAGAGGTATATAATCTATCTGCACCCTGTCTATCTGATTTATTAATTGCAAATAAATCAGCAATTTCCATTAAACCACCTTTCATCATTTGAATATCATCTCCAGATTCTGGTACCAAGGTTACAACCACTGTGTCAGCTGCTTCAATTATATCAATTTCAACCTGACCAACACCAACAGTCTCAAATATTATTAGATCAAATCCTGATGCATCAAAAATATCTGCCACTAATTTAGTTGAATTAGCTAAACCTCCTTGAGATCCTCTTGTTGACATGCTACGAAAAAATGTATTAATATTTTTAAAATCATTAACAAACCTTACTCTATCACCTAGAATTGCACCTCCATTAAAAGGGCTACTTGGATCAATAGCAATAACTGCCACTGAAAGTTTTTGATTTAAAATTACCTTTACTAATTGATCAGTTAAGGTGCTTTTACCTGATCCTGGTGGGCCAGTAATACCTATTCTATATGCATTTCCAGTATGTGAAAAGATACTTGACAAAAGATCTAGATACCCATCTTGTTTATTTTCAACCATAGAAATAGAACGCGAAATAGTCCTACTATCTTTGATTTTAAGATTATTTATAATATCTGAAGTCATTTCGGGTAAAAAAACTAAATAGATTTACCAAATATCTGTTTAAAAAATGTATAATCTGGAATAACAAGAGTATGGCCAACTTTTGAAATCATATTTTTATTTTCTAGAAGTTTAAGAACTCTTGATACAGTTTCTCTTGAGGTGCCAGCCATATTTGCAATATCTTGCTGAAAGGGAAGATTTTGAATGGTAACCTTACCTTTTCTTATGACACCCATATCTTCAGCTAAATTAAGCAATGAAACACCTATTCTATGCTCTGCATCAGATAATGAAAGTGCCTCAATTTGTTGATCTGATTTTCTAAGTCTTTTAGCTAATTCACACATTAAGTTATATGAAATTGAAAAATTATTTTTTAAAATTTCTAAAAAATCTTCTTTATTTATAGCTAATAATTGACAATTTTCCTGAGCTAAGGCATTTGCTGATCTAGCTTCTCCATCCAATATAGCTAGTTCACCAAAAATTTCACCAGGACCTAAGAGTGCAAGTATCACTTCTTTACCTTCATCATTAACTCTAGTGATTTTAATTGTACCTGATTGAACAAGAAATACTAAATCTCCGTACTCTTCTTCAAGAATTATCATACTATTTTTAAGATAATTTCTAGGTTTGAAAAATTTTTGTAATTTAGAACATTCTTTGTTGGATAGTTCAGAGAAAATATTAATTGAATTTAAAACGTTGTCGTCAGCCATAATAAAAATCTTTCTATATTTGAATATAAGTTAAAATGATTGGATGCATTAAACAATAATATTATTTGTTATTTAAAGAGGACCTTAGGTATATTTGAATCCTAATATTCATTATATAAATTAAGAGGATAGAATGAGCGCAAAAGGAACAGTTTTAAAAAGAGTTAGACAATCAAGGAAAGCTAACGCTAAGAATAAACATTATAAATCAATTGTAAAATCTGTAACAAAAAAAGTTCTTTCTGAAACAAAAAAGAAAGATGCATCTGCAGCTGCTGACTCAGCTTTCTCTGCTATTGATAAAGTTGCATCTAAGGGTATTATTCATAAAAATAAAGCTGCAAATCAAAAAGCTAAAATTTCAAAGCACTTAAATAATTTAAAATAAACGCTAATAAGGTTTTCTATAATTTGGAGCTTCTTTAGTCACATCAATATCGTGAGGATGGCTCTCAACAATTCCAGAGCTGGTAATTTTAATAAATTCAACTTTTTTGACAAAATCTTTTATAGTTCTTGCTCCGCAATAACCCATAGAAGAACGTATACCTCCTAATAATTGATGAACAAGTTCTGATAGAGGTCCTTTAACAGGGACCATTCCTTCAATTCCTTCAGGTACCAATTTTTTATTTTTAGTACCCTTTTGAAAATATCTATCACTACTTCCTGATTTCATGGCAGATATAGAACCCATTCCTCTATAAGTTTTATAACTTCTGCCTTCCCATAATATAATTTCACCTGGACTTTCATCAGTACCTGCAAATATACTTCCTAACATAACTGCATTAGAACCAGCTGCTAAAGATTTTGCAATATCACCTGAATATCTCATTCCTCCATCTGAAATTATTGGAATATTTTTTTTATTTGCTACTTCATAAGCATTTATTATGGATGAAAGTTGAGGTACACCTACACCTGCAACAATTCTTGTTGTACAACTTGAACCAGACCCAATACCTACCTTTACCGCATCTGCGCCACAATCAATTAAGGATTCTACAGCGCTGGCTGATGCAATATTACCTACAATTAAATCAACATTTGAATGTGATTTTTTAATAGTTTTAGCCATGTCCATTACAGATTTCGAATGGCCGTGAGCTGTGTCAATAACTATAATATCTACATTATTGTTAATTAACTCTGTAACCCTCTCTGGTGTATCAGTATCAATCCCTACTGCTGCACCAACTAATAATCTTCCATGCTTATCAGTTGCAGCATCTGGGAAATTTTGTTTTTTCAAAATATCCTTAACAGTTATTAAACCTGTTAATGCACCACTATTATTTATAACCAAAAGTTTTTCTACTCTATGTTTTTGTAAAACTTCTTTTGCCTCATCTAAAGTAGTACCTTCTTTAACAGTAATAAGATTATTATCTGTCATTCTATCGGATACACTTAAACCTAAATTTGTTTCAAATCTTATATCTCTATTAGTTAGAATACCTTTCAGTTTTCCACTATCAACTACAGGAACACCAGAAATATGATATTTTGACATAATATAAAGTGCATCTTCTAATGATTTTGAGGATTCTATTGTAACAGGATCTAAAATCATACCACTTTCAGATCGCTTAACCTTATCAATTTCGGCACATTGTTCTTCAATTGATAAATTTTTATGTATAATTCCAATTCCACCCTCTCTAGCTAATGCAACAGCTAATTTACTTTCAGTAACCGTATCCATAGCTGCACTTAAAAGTGGAATATTGAGTGATATATTTTTTGTAATTTTTGTTCTTAAATTAACTTCTCTTGGTAAAATGTCGGAATACTGTGGAACCATTAAAACGTCATCAAAAGTTAAGTTTTCTTTAAATTTCATAATTACTCCTCATATAAATTTCCAAGTTTAGATTCTACTTGATTAAGAATATCACAATCTTGTACTAATTTTTTCATTTTATTATGATCTTCATATAATGGTCTATCAATATCAAGAAAATCAACATATTTCCTAATTACATCTTTTGCAATTTTAACGCCATTTCCAAATTTATGTTTTCTAAAATCAAGCGCTTGAGCTGCAGCCATTAACTCTATACCTAAAACTCCATAAGCGTTTTCTAAAATTTGATTATTTTTTAATGCAGTATTCATACCCATTGATACAAAATCTTCTTGATCAGCAGCTGCAGGAATGGATTGTATACTTGCAGGTGCTGATAAGATTCTCTGTTCAACTATTTGCATATCTGCTGTATATTGACTCAACATGAGACCAGAAAACATTCCAGCGCCTTTTGTAAGGAAAGCTGGCAATCCATTACTTAATGCAGGATTATTTAATCTATTCATTCTTCTTTCTGATAAAACAGAAACCATTGTTACTGCGGCACCCAAATTATCTAATGGTAATGATACAGGCGTGCCTTGAAAGTTGGCTCCTGATAATTGTATGCCTTCTTTAATAAAAAAGATTGGATTATCACCAACTCCATTCAACTCTATTTCAACTTGTTTTGTACAATAATCAATTGTATCAATAACTGCACCAATGACTTGAGGTGTTGACCTTAGAGAATATGCATCTTGTAACTTTGTTTTAATTTTCCTTTCATATAAATCACCACCTTTTAAATTTTTTCTTAAAGCACATGCTGATTTTATAGCTCCAGAAAAACCTCTTACTTTATGAATTAAATGATTTAAAGGACCAGGATTAGCTAATAATGCATCATAAGACATAGCAGCTGCAATTTCTGCATGTTTAATCCAATTAATAGTATCATTTATAAAAAGAGCTGACATTGATGTTAATAAATTTGAACCATTTATAACAGCAAGTCCATCTCTTGCTTCAAGGCCAGGAACTTCTATTCCTGCTCTTTTCAATGCCTCCTTACCATCAAACAATTCATTATTATAATAAGCCTTACCTTCACCCAGCAGAACTAATGCTATTTGAGACATAGGAGCTAAATCACCACATGCTCCAACAGAACCTTTAGTACATACTTGAGGAGTTACACCTTTATTTAACATGTCTACTAATGTTTTAGTGATTTTTAATCTACAACCAGACATTCCCTTAGCATGGACATTAATTCTACTTAACATAGCAGCTCTTATATGTTCAACTGGAGCAGGATCACCAATACCTGCAGAATGATTATAAATTAGATATCTTTGAAAATCTTTGATTTGATCTGGATTAAGTATAGTTTCTGAAAACTCACCAATACCTGTATTAATTCCATACATTATCTCACCAGCGTTAATTTTTGATTCTACTAATTCTCTACAATCATTTATTTTGGATATTGATTCATTAGATAACTCAACTTTGTAACCATTTCTAGCTACATCAACTAAATTTTTAATATTTAAATCATGCCCTGTGATTAAAACTTTCATAAATTCCTTAAAAATTTGGATTAAACTTATAAAAAAGTCAACCTATTAACCTAAAAAATTATCTATATCATTAAAAATTTCATCAATATGTGAATAAAACTCTGGATTTGATGTTAATTCATCAATGATATATTTACCATATCTTGAATTTGAAAGCCTAGGATCTGTTAAAATGCATACTCCAGAGTCTTTATCTGATCTAATTAATCTACCAACTCCTTGTTTTAATTTTAATATTGACTCTGGTAATTGCATATCATAAAATGAATTACCGCCATAACTTTCTATTTGGTTTGAAAAATGTAAATTATACGGATTAGATGGATTTCCAAATGGAATCCTCAAAATAAATAATATTTCCAATAAATCGCCAGGCAAATCAACACCTTCCCAAAAAGTTGATGTTGCAACTAATATGCTAGATTTTGATGCAATATATCTTTCTAATAGTTTCTTTTTACTAAACTTTGAAGTTTGAATTAAAATTTCGTTTTTATCAATAGAATGGTTATTAAATAAACTGTTTGAAATTGCATTGACTTGCTTATATGACGTACAAAGAACAAGAACTTTTTTTTGCAAAGATTTATTGATCTTTGAAATTTGTGAAGCTACTTCATTTATATAATCACTAGAATTAATATCGATTGACTTGTTAAAAAAATAATATTTTGCTTGTTCACTATATAAAAAAGGTGATTTATAAATATTTGTTTTTACATTAATATTCTCATCGCATTTCAGAGGAATTTTAGTAAAAAAATAATCAAATGAATTATTGATGGTATAAGTTGCAGAACACATTAAAAAAGATTTATAATTTTTAAAGAGTGTTTCTTTTATAAATTTTTTAAAATCTGATTCTAATATATTTATTTTAAAACTATTTAGTTGACTATGCTTAGTAAATGTAATCCATCTTATTATATCTAAATCTTTATTAGTCATTTTTTGAAGAACTATAATAAGATCTTTTAATTGTGACTGAATTAGTTGTAGAAAAAAATGTTTCTTATTATTAGAATTTAACAATGTATCAATCTGTTCTATAAGTTGATTTAAATTATATAACATTTGATCAATATTTAATCCATTTAATTCAAGTTCTTGATAATCCATCAACCTATCTGATTGTCCAAATTTTAAATTTTCATAAACATCATCAAAGTTGGCAATAAAATATTCAAACATTTTTCTACAATCTTTAATAGTTTGAGTTAAAATATTATTTATTTTGATATAATCATCAGACCTTAATGAATCTATAACGACATTTATAGATTTTAGTAATTTTAGAATACCGTGATTTGAAATACTTGATGTAAGTACATTCTTCATAGAGTTTATAAAATTATGACCCTCATCTATAATTAATACGGAATTTTTAGGAAGAATAGACTTTTTGGCATTCATATCAATACATAATAATGAATGATTTACAACAATTATATCTGAATTATCCATATCATTAATAATTTTATGGTAATAATCATTATTTAATTTATTAGAAGACACAATATCACCTAAAGCAGAATTATCATAATCTGAATAAGAAAATTTATTCCATATAGAATCTAAAGAATATCTGTTCAAACCATTACATTCTTCTACATCTCCAGTTTTAGTAAAATAAGACCAGACAGTTAAAGTAATACATTCGATAATATCTTTATCACTCATAAATAAATGGTCATTAGAAATTAATTTATATAATTTTTTCTTGGAAATATAATTATTTTTTCCTTTTAAAATAATAGCCTTAATGTCAAGATTTAGATCATCTATTAGTGATGGAATATCTTTGTAAAATAATTGTTCTTGTAAGGTTTTTGTATAAGTTGAAATGATTATTTTCTTATTATGCTCTTTTGCATACTTTATGCTAGCAACCAAATAAGCTAATGATTTACCTAGCCCTGCCCCAGCTTCTGCAACTAGAATAGACTTTGAACAAAAATTATCGTAAATGTCATTTGAAAAAGAATCTTGAGCTTCTCTATATGAGTAATTTTTCCAATTTTTTGATAAAGCTCCATCTAATTTAAACCATGAATTAATATTTTGATTGAAATATTTTTCATTACCATTTTTATTTTCTTTAACATTGTCTCTAATCAAAAAAAAGTTTATTTTTTCATAATTATCTAAATCGGGGTTATTGCCTATAAAAAAGTTCATATTTTTATATAGAAAATTATTATGGAGTTCTCTATTTTGACAAATTTGATTAATATTGTTAAAAATTTGGACTGGCATTTTAACCATATGTTGAATTATTAAAATAAAAATTTTTCCTGTGTTAATTGCATCAGGGGTGGCTCTATGTGCATTATCATGATTTAAATGAAAGTGATTTGAAAGGTATTCTAAATTAAATTTATCTAAATAAAAAAGAAATGACCTTGAAAGACTTAATGTATCAGAAGTTGAATTAAAATTTAACTTTTTACCAGCATTATTTATCACCTTATTAATAAATCCTAAATCAAAATCAATATTATGAGCAATCAAATTGTTATCTTTTGTAAAATCTATGAAATCATCTAGCACATCATCTATAGAAGGCGCTTTGGAAACCATAGAATTAGTAATGTTTGTGATTTTTGTTATGTGTTTAGGAATTTCATTTTTAGGTTTAACTAGAGTTGATAGATCAGAATGATATTTACCATTTTTAAATTTTACTGCAGAAATTTCTATTATCTCATTATCATTAGAATTTAAACCTGTAGTCTCTAAATCAAAAGATATAAACTCATTAAAGCCAACTTCGTTTAGAATTTTCTCTATGTTCAAAATACTAAATGTTTTCTTCTATAGTAAATTTTGGAAAATGCATATCAAATCTATGCCAATAGTAATATTTAGATATATAAAAAACTATAAAAACAAATAAGAATAGATAAGGAAACAAAGTCCATGAAAGCAGAATATTAATCACCATTATAGGATATATAAACGATCTAATGTAGTCTTTTGGTTGGGCTCTTAAAAAACCAAAAATATAAAATGGTAATATTATCAATGAATAATGTGAAACTATAGGATCTATTACAAAAGTAAATGTTATATAAAAAAGACTGACAAGTAAAAGAATTGATAGTAAAAAAATATTTTTTCTGTTTATACCATGATTTAAAGTAAGTTTTTTTTCATGCTTAGATGCTTGTTCAAAAAAAACTAATTCATATGTAAGTGTTAATGGTAATACTGCCAAAAAATAAATAGGTGTGTATTCTAGAATAGGTATAAAATTCATATCGATATAAATCCATCCAGACACAAAAAGTAAAAAATTTACAAGAACTGAAAATATAACATTTTGTATGAAATTTTTATTTTTAATTATGGTTTTTAAAAAAAATAAATTTAAGTATGAATATAATAGAATAGTCGGTATTATGTTAATAGAAGCAATACCTACGACAAAAATACCTAAAAAAATACATACAATCGATAGTTTTTTCATTTTATCTTGATTAAGTATATAAGAGGCTAGTATTGGATAGTTTAAATTATCATTATCTCTTACATAATCTAAATTTGTTGAATTATATGCATATTTTAATTTAACTAGTTCATTTTGAATATTTAGACCTCCCAATAGTAGAAAAAGGCCTAAATAGATCAATACATCAGTATATATAAAGTTTGTGTTAAAATATGGAAAATTATTTTGGAAGCCCTGAAAATAAGCAGAAGCCATGCCCCATAAGAAAATAGCTGTTAAAATAAGAAATTTTGGAAGATTAAAAACAAATAACCAATCTAACCTTTTAACTAGAATCTTATGCATACTGTGTTCTTTGAGAAATTTTTTAATCATTTTTATCTATGTTTATGCAAATTGTCTAAAAATTCTTCAGTAACACCTTTTGTAATATATTTTCCATCAAAGCATGAAGTATCAAAAGTTTTAATATCAGGATTTAAAATTTGTACTGATTCCACTAAATCTTCAAGGTCTTGATAGATAAGTTTATCAGCACCTATTTCATTACATATTTGATCATTTGTTTTATTATAAGCTATTAATTCTTTAACATAAGGCATATCAATACCATAAACATTTGGAAATACTATTGGAGGAGATGCGCTGGCAAAAAAAACTTTTTTTGCACCTGCGTCGCGTGCCATTTGAACTATTTGTTTGCTTGTATTTCCTCTAACAATAGAATCATCTATCAAAAGAACATTTTTGTTTTTAAAAACGGAACTTATAGTATTTAACTTTTGTTTTACTGATTTTTTCCTAATCTTTTGACCAGGCATTATAAAAGTTCTACCTATATATCTATTTTTAACAAAACCTTCTCTCAGTTTCTTGTTTAACTCAATGCTTATAGGTAAAGCACTTGTTCTACTAGTATCAGGTATTGGAATTACTGTATCTATAGAATCTAATTCCTTTTTTGATAATATAGATTTAATTTTATTAGCTAAAAATTTTCCCATAGATAATCTACTGGCATATACATTAATATTATCCATTGTACTATCTGATCTTGCAAGATAGACATATTCAAAAATGCATGGCGAAACAGGTTTTGACTTATGATAAATGTGGGAGCTTTCTTTACCATTTATATCAATAAAAATAGCTTCACCAGGCTTTACATCTCTAACTTTTTTATCATAACCTAAACAATCTAATGCCACACTTTCAGATGAAAACATATGGTTAGCATTTTTTTTCTTTCCATAAATTAATGGTCTTATCCCATTAGGATCTCTAAAAGCTAAAATACCATAACCTAAAATCATTATTATAACAGCATATGCTCCTTGAACTCTATCATGAACTTCATCTACAGCTGCAAATATATCTTCTGTCTTTAAATTTTTAGATGACCTATGATGCAATGCATGAGCAAAAACATTTAATAAAACTTCTGAATCTGAACTTGTGTTTAAATGTCTTAAATCTTCATCACATAATTGAACAGATAAATCTTTGGAATTAACTAAATTTCCATTATGAACTAATACAATTCCAAATGGAGAATTAACATAAAAAGGTTGTGCTTCACTATTACTTGAACTACCTGCAGTTGGATATCTAGTATGACCTAATCCATACTGTCCCTCTAAGCTAATCATCGTCTTTTCATTAAATACATCTCTAACCAACCCATTATCTTTATGCAGTACCAAACTACCGTCATTAGTACATGTAGCCATTCCAGCTGCATCTTGCCCTCTATGTTGTAAGACAGTTAAAGCATTATATAATGATAAACAAACATTACTTTTTTCTGTAAACATTCCTGTAATTGCACACATACTTTACTTATAAACCTCTTCTTTTTGATTTGGGAAATTTTTTAAACTATAATCAACATAAGCATCTATAATACCATAAAAATATAAACCTAATAACCACCAAGCATATGTATTTCTTTTAGCTATCTGTTTAGAATTATTGTAATGAGAAAACTTCGAAAAAGAATAAACTTGAGATGAACCTAAAACTACAGCTTTTAAATACTTTTTATTATTTAATTGACCAACTGTTGGAATAAGGTTATAAGTCCAGTTAAATTGCCTTACCTTTGTCTCACCTAAACATAAGCTAAAAACAAATATGACTATCAATAAATATTTATACATCAGCAACTCCTATTGCTTCTATTTCAACTCTACTATTTTTTGGTAATCTGGAAACTTGAACTGTTGATCGTGAAGGTAAAGAATCAGTAAAATATTGTATGAAAACTTGATTTAATATTTCAAAATTATTTAAATCTGTTAAGAAAACAGTTAGTTTTATAATATTATCTAAACTAGAGTTTGCTGATTCTAGAACTGCTTTAACATTTTCTAAAACTTGTATACACTCTTTTTCAAAATTTCCTTCAACTAAAGTTCCATCTGGTTTTAAAGGTATTTGTCCAGATGTAAAAATAAAACCATTGATGACTTTTGCTTGAGAATATGGTCCAATAGCTTGTGGAGCCTTATCTGTATTTATTGTTTTAATATTCATTTTATAAATCCCATAATGATAAACCTATGTTACAATTTAATTTACGATTTAATTTGTAAGGTGAAGCTAAAATTAACAGTTCACATGCAGCTATAACTTTAGCATCAAAAAGGTGACCACCATATGCATTAAATCTAGTATCTGAAAAACTAATATGTGTATGAATAAAAGGTTTTTGGTCTAATAAAGTTACATTTCCAGTTAAAGATAATAATTCATAATCTTCATCATATATTTTCTTGACATAAATTTTTTCATCAATATCATAATAAGCAATTTCAACATCTGAAATAGCGCCTAATCCACTTATCCAACCTGAAGTTAATGATTCAATTTCTGATACTTCTAATAATTTTTGATTTATAAATTCACCTTTATCTACAGAGATATAGATTTTATCATCAATTCTTTTATAATTCATCATTTTTCCATCTTAGATTCAACTCACGATTAGCTTTGGTTTCGTCTAGTCTACGTACTGGAGTTTTAAGTGGTGCATTTAAAATTTTATCTAAATTTTTATCAATATTTATATCTATTTCAAGCATGGCATTAATAAATCTATCTAAAGTAGATTTATCTTCTGATTCTGTAGGCTCAATCATAATTGATTCACTTATATTTGTTGGAAAATATATAGTTGGAGCATAAAAACCATAATCTAATAAAGATTTTGCTATATCTAATGCTTTTGCACCTTTATTTTTTTGATTTTCTCCTGAGATAACAAATTCATGTAGAGTACCATCTGAAAATGGAACATCATAAACCTTTGAGAGGGATTTTTTAATATAATTTGCATTTAATATTGCATGTTTAGTCATATTTTTAACACCTTCTTCACCTAACATTTTAATATATACAAAAGCTCTAACTAAAATCCCAAAATTTCCATTGTAAGAATGTATCTTTCCTATGCTATTTTTAATTTCATAGTCCCAAAAATAATTTTGACTATTTTTACGTGCCATAGGATAAGGAAGCATATCTTTCAATTTATCAACAACACCAATAGGACCAGAACCAGGACCACCTCCACCGTGAGGCGTTGAAAATGTTTTATGAAGGTTAATGTGTGTAATATCAAAACCCATATCTGCTGGTTTTGATAAACCAATTAATGCATTAAGATTTGCTCCATCCATGTACATAATACCATCAACTTGATGAATTAAATCTGAAATTTCTGAAATTTTATCTTCAAATAAACCTAATGTATTTGGCTGAGTAAGCATCATACCTGCTACGTCATCATTTATTTTACTCTTTAAGTCATCCATATCTACACGACCTCTTTTGTCTGTTCCAAGCTCAACAGGCGTGTATCCCGCTAGTATTACACTTGCAGGATTTGTTCCGTGTGCACTTTCAGGTATTAAAACAATATTTTTATTCAAATTGTTATGCGTTTCATGATATTTTCGCATTAATAATAATCCTACAAATTCTCCTTGCGAACCTGCTGATGGCTGTAAGGTAAATGCTGACATTCCAGTAATTTTTTTTAACATTTGCTCTAACTCATAAACAATAGTTAAAGCTGATTGACAATATTTATCAGATTTATTTGGGTGAACTCCAGCAAATTCACTAAGTGATGCTATGTACTCATTTATTTTTGGATTATACTTCATAGTGCATGAACCTAATGGAAAAATATCCTTATCAATATGATGATTTTTTGTTGATAAATTTACAAAATGTCTCATTACTTCAGGTTCAGTAATTTCAGGTAAACATGTGTCTTTAGACCTTAAAACATCACTAGATAAATAATCAGACAAGTCAAAATCTGGTACATCTAATTCCGGAAGGGTGCATCCTATTTTACCTTTTACACTTTTAGAAAAAATAATTGGAGTTTCTTTATTCATTTTAACCTTTCATTAATTTTGATTCAACATATTTTAAAATGTAATCAAAAACCTTTTCAGTATCATTATTATTTTTACCACCAGCAGTAGCCAAATGAGGTTTTCCTCCACCACCACCATTTATTTTATTCCCAATTTTTTTACAAATATTAATAGCATCTAAAGTTGATATTACTTTATCAGTAACTGAACAAATATAATTTACTTTATTAGTTGAATTTGATGATAATAAAAGAATACCAGCACCTTTAACTTCAGCTCTAAACTTATCAGCAAATTGCTTTAAATCACCTTCATAAGACTCAAAATCATGTAAGACTACTTTGGTTTCACCAATTTTTGTAGAATTTGATAAAATATTATTAAAATCAACTTTATTTGTTTCTCCATATTTTAATTTTTTTTCTAAATCTTTATTTTTTGCAATTAAAAGATTTGTTTTTTCAACAATTCTATCCTCTGTGGTACGAAGATTTAATTTTGTTTGATCAATAATAATATCTAATTCTTGAATTCTATTTAAAACTTCTTGACCAGTTATAGCTTCAATTCTTCGTATACCTGTTGATAAAGATGATTCTGAAATTATTTTAAACATACCAATATCACCTGTTCTGTCTACATGAGTACCACCACATAACTCTTTTGAAAAACCTGGAACATCAATTACTCTAACCTTATCAGTATACTTTTCACCAAATAATGCAACTGCACCATCTCTTTTAGCGTCATCAAATGATTGAATTTTTGTATTTAATTGAATGTTAGAACGTATTTTTTCATTTACAATGTATTCAATTTCCTTTATTTGAGATTTAGTTATTTTTTCATAATGAGTTAAATCAAATCGTAATTTATACTCATTAACTAAAGATCCTGATTGCTGAACATGATCTCCTAATACTCTTTTAAGAGATTCATGCAATAGATGTGTTGCTGTATGATTAGCTTTAATTTTTAATCTTCTTTGATTATCAATTTTTAAATTTACAATTTGATTTAATGATATTTCACCGCTATTTAATTTACATTTATGGATGATTTGACTCTCTGATAATTTTGTGTCAAAAACATCTAAATTTAGCTCCTCATTTTCAATGACACCTTTATCTCCAACTTGTCCACCAGATTCACCGTAAAAAGGTGTGTCTGATAAAATAATTTCATAAATATCATCATTTAGAGCTCTATATTTAATAATGTTAGATTTTGATGTAGTTTGATCGTAACCAACAAAATTTGATTTTTCAATATTTTCAATTTCAACCCAAGAAATTCCTTCGTCAACTATATTGAAATCTGATTGTGATCTAGATCTTTGTTTTTGCTCTTTCATACATTTATCAAATCCCATTTCATCAACCTTGATATTCTTTTCTTTAGCCATTAATTTAGTTAAATCAAAAGGAAAGCCATATGTATCATACAATTTAAAAGCATCTGACCCAGATAAAAGATCATTGCTACTAAGATTTTTAACAATAGTTTCAAAAACATCTAAACCATTATCTAGTGTTTGATTAAAAGATTCCTCTTCAGACTTAATTACATTGATGATATGCTTTTTTTTCTCTTCTATTTCAGGGAATGAATCACCCATAACTCTTATGACAGCGTCTACTAACTTATATAAAAATATATCTTTCATACCTAAATTTCTACCAAATCTAGATGCTCTTCTTAATACCCTCCTTAAAACATAACCTCTACCATCATTACTTGGTATGGCTCCATCAGCTATTGAAAAACATAGCATTCTTATATGATCAGCAATAACTCGATGCGGAATTCCATCTAAACCAACGCTATATTCTTTCTTAGTAATCTTTTTTATGTCATCTATGATATTTTTAAATAAATCTGTTTCATAATTTGATGGATTATCATTTAGAACACTTAAAATTCTCTCAAGCCCCATACCTGTATCTACATGCTTATTTGGAAGGTCTGTCAGACTACCATCTTTAGATCTGTTATATTGAATAAAAACTAAATTCCATATCTCTCTATACATTTCTTCATTATTAACACCATTTGGATCTTGGTCATCAATATTATTTCCAAAAAAATAATGAATTTCAGTACAAGGTCCACACGGTCCAGTTTCTCCCATTTCCCAAAAATTTTCTTTTTTTCCAAATCTTAATATTCTAGAGTGATCGATATCAGTTTTTGATTTCCATAATTGCTCTGTTTCATCATCATCTTTATATACACTTATCCATAGCCTTTTTTTATCAATTTTCCATACTTTCGTTAATAATTCCCATGCCCAAACTATTGCTTCTTGTTTGTAATAATCTCCAAACGACCAATTTCCTAGCATTTCAAAAAAAGTATGATGATAATCATCTACTCCAACCTCTTCTAAATCATTATGTTTACCACTAACTCTTATACATTTTTGTGAATTAACTAACCTTGTAGATAAAGTTTTTTCCTTGTCCAAAAAAATTGGCTTAAATTGATTCATGCCTGCATTTGTAAATAATAGTGTTGGATCATCTACAGGTACAACACTTGAACTTCTTATAAAGTCGTGATCTTTTGATTTAAAAAAATCTATAAATTCTTTTCTTATTTGCTTTGAACTTTTCACTAAAACATTACCTGAGTTTCTACAAACATTGAATATTCCTGTTTGTAAGTTGCATTACCATCTAAATCTAAACCATTAAATTTGTAACTATATCGTACCTTGTATACTAAAAGCATTGATTCTGATATATCGACACCAAGGTTATATCCATATATAGTGTTTTCATCAGGATTTTCAAAATCTAAAGGATTTCTAACATTAGCTCTTTGATAAAATCCATTAAAATATTTTAAGCGAGGAATTTTAGCGGTATTTAATCCAATGCTAGTTATAAAACTTCTATTGTTTTGCTCCATTTCCCAACGTTCATTATTCCACATTTCTCCTGATAAGTCTTGATAGCTTAAACCAATGTTAAGGATATTCAAAAAACTACCGCCCATATCTAAATAAAGCCCTTGAAGTTTACCAAATTCAAATAATTGATTAGATTTTGTCTCGACCCTAGTTTCACCATTAAAATCATTTAATATAGCCCTATTTATTTCATAGGCCCTATCCCAATAATTATACAAGAAATGTCTACCACTATGCCTGTACTCCATTTTAAATCTAAATGGACCATAATGACCTCTAAAGCCAAATGGAGTTAAACCATAGCCAGGACTCCATTCTGTACCATCAGACAGTATGCAATCTTGACATTTAGATAATAATTTAGCTGCTTCAGAATAGAATTTAAAATTTTCATTGATATAATATGTTAAACTTAAACCTAAGCCTGAGACAGACTCTTTTAGATCTGAAAATGTAATTCTATCTTTTTGATTATCTACTATATCATTTGGATCAAGCTCTAGATCTGAATTCCAATTAGCAAGAGCTTCTTCATATGAATTGTAACCGGTATGAATATGCCAGTCAAAACCATCACCATCAGCATCAAAATCCAACTCATCAGCTAAACCATCACCATCAGTATCAATAGAATAGTCACTGTTATTAGGAAAGTCATCAATAAAATCAGGCACTTCATCATTATCAGAATCATCCAATGCTCCTGTTTGATTAATATCAGTAATATATGATAATGAGACATTGAACTTTGGAGTTACAGGATAATTTAATGTTAAACCAATAAGTCCTGGAGTTTTTCTAAAATCACTGACAGTCAAATCAATACCAATAGCATTTTGAAAGTTTTTACCTAATTGTAAACCAATTTTTTTTTCTTCTGGATACTCCATAGCATTAGAATAATTAGAGACTAATATACCATTTCCAACAGTAATATTTGTGAGTGAGCCTACCCTAAAATAGAGTTCATCACCAGGATAGCCATACCTAATATATCTAAATTTATCGAGGATAGTTCTATATGCATTTTTTGCATTATTAAATTTCCATGTTTCATCATAAAGTTTACCATTAGAGTCAATATAAAGATAAAAATCAAAACCCATACCCCAATTTCTGTAATTAAATTCAGGCCTCATTGAAATTTGATTGTAAATATCACCGTCAATAACAACAGTACCAAAACTGCCAGTCCAAATTGGAGCTTGAGCTGTTAAATTTTCTAAAATTGATTGTGAGTAATTAAATGATAAGAGTATTGTAATAATCGTTATTCTAATTCTCATTTAGAATTCTCAACTTTACCTAGTAGTTTAAAAATATAATAAATCACAACAATATGAATGAACATAAAGATTACTAAAACAAAGAAATAATAGGGCCATTCCGTTGTAAAAAGTAAAGGATTATCAGCAATTGGTGCTTCACATAAATATAGATAATTGGGTGTCAAACCATATATATAACCAATAGTTATATTTATTAAAGCAATAAAAAATGCTAAAATTAAACCATTCCTAAATGCTGATATCCATGAATTCATCCTAAGCTTATAACCATAGTTTATAGATAGATATAAAGGAGCAAGTAATATGGCTCCGTGTGATAAATAAAATTCAGGGAAATAATAACCATCCCACCCATTAATAAATTGAGGTGTAAGTATGGAGTGTACAGCACTGGGAATTCCAAGTAAAACTAAATATTCATAAATACTCTGATTATATTTAAACATAATGTAAATAATAACTAATGAGCTAATACCACATAAATGAAGCGGTAAACTGGTCATTATGTCCCAATGACCCATTCCAGTCATATAACCATGTAAAAATACAAATCTAGCAAAAAATAAAACACCAAGAAATCTTGTGAAAAAAGATCTATTTTTTTCTGAAAGATTATATCCAATAATAACTACTAAGGCGATACATGCTAATGTAATAGAGACTGATGTTAGCCATAACTCTGGATTAGATGCATAACTTAAAGCTTTATCTCTTGCCATAATTACATTCCTAAGTATGCTTTAACTTGTTTTTCGATTTTAGTTTTTAATTTTTTATCTTCTTTAATCGCAGCTTTAACCTTTTCTCTGCCTTGACCAATTTGAGTATCCTCAAATGAAAACCATGAACCTGTTTTGGTAATTATATTTGCTTTTGTAGCTAAATCTATCAAGTCACCTTCATATGAAATACCTTTTCCATACATTATATCAAACTCTGTCATTTTAAATGGAGGGGCAACTTTATTTTTAACAATTTTAACTCTAGTTCTATTACCAACGACCATATCCATATCTTTAATTTGACCAATCCTTCTTATATCAAGACGCAATGAAGAATAAAATTTTAATGCATTACCACCAGTTGTTGTTTCTGGACTTCCAAACATTACACCAATTTTTTGTCTCAATTGATTTATAAATAAAATCGTAGTATTAGTTTTACTAACTAAGGCAGTTAATTTTCTTAGAGCTTGTGACATTAAACGTGCTTGTAAACCCATATGAGAATCACCCATATCACCTTCTAGTTCAGCTTTTGGTGTTAAAGCTGCTACAGAATCAACTACAATTATATCAAGTGCCATTGATCTAACCCAAGACTCAACTATCTCTAAAGCTTGTTCACCACTATCTGGTTGAGAAAGTAATAGATTTCCTATATTTACTCCCAAATTTTCAGCATAATTAGGATCAAGAGCATGTTCCGCATCAATAAATGCTGCATAACCATCATTTTTTTGAGCTTGAGCAATTATATGTAAAGCAAGAGTAGTTTTACCAGATGCTTCAGGACCATAAACTTCGATGATTTTTCCTTTAGGGACACCACCTATTCCAATAGCAGAGTCCAATGAAATTGAACCAGTTGAAATTGCACCTTTAGAATATTTTTTTGCACCTTTATCAGTTAATCTTACTACAGCCTCAGGGTCTTTTGTTTGCTTTTTAATTTGTTCAATGGCAACTTCGATAGCTTTCTGTTTTTTGTCTTGATCCATATTTCTCCTTTAAATGATAAAAAAAGAATTTAATCGCTCATTAGTAATGAGTTTAAATTTTAAATAAAACTACTATAGAATATAGTAAATTTCAAAAATCTAATAAATCAATATTATAAAATTTTCTATATTTCTTTTAGAATTCTCCAAAGCATGTATAAAGAAGCTTGCTTTGTCATAATTCTATGAGAATCTCTATCAACATTAAAAATAAATTTTTTAGTTATAATTTCACCAAAATAAAATACACTAACAAAGACTGTACCTACAGGTTTATCGCTTGATCCACCTTCAGGACCTGATATTCCGGTACAAGCTATAGATACGTTAGTTTTAAATTTTTTAGATATGTTTACAGCCATCTTTTCACACACTTGCTGACTGACTGCTCCGTATTTCTGCAAATCGCTACTGGAAATATTAACAATATTTTGTTTAATCATATTATTATAAGCAATAATACTGCCCATAAAAAATTTTGAAGAACCTGGAATATCTGTAATAACTTTGGAAATATATCCTCCTGTACAGGATTCGCTAATAGATAATTTTAAATCATTATTTATAAGATATTTAGATACAATCATCTCAAGTGATACATTATCTATACTATATGCATATTCATCTAAAATGCTTAATAAATCAGTTTTTATTTTTTGTAATTTTGAATTTTTTGATAATGATGTCAATCTGATTTTAACACCTTCGTAACTTGGTAGAAATGAAAAATAAATATCTTTATCATTTTTAAAAATAAAATCTTTTACTTTTTCATATAATTTAGTTTCATAAATACCACAAGTGTTAATGGTTACCACATTATTTTCTACTTTTTTAATTTTTTTTATATCAGTTAAATAACTTTGTAACATTGAGTTCATTTCAATTGGAACTCCCGGAAGAACTACAATTTCACTATTATTGTACTTAAAATGCATCCCTAAAGCTGTACCCACATTGTTTTCTAAGGGTTCTGAAATTTTTATAATTTCTGATTGACATTTTGGTAAATCTATTTTTTTAAATTTTTTTGTGATCTTTATATGTCTATATTTTTGAAAAACCAATTTAGATTCAAATAATTCACTTAAGGCTTGCCTAGTCACATCATCATGAGTAGGACCTAACCCACCAGTTATAAAAATATAATCATAATCTTTAATTACAAATTTATCTATCTTTTCTTTGATTTTATGAATTTCATCTGGCACTGTTAGGTGAATTGTAGTTTTAATATTTCTAATATTTAGTTCTTTTGAAATTGATCTGGCATTAGTATCTTGAGTGTAGCCCTGTAAAATCTCATTCCCAATGGTTAAAATTCCTGCTATTTTCATAATACTATTTCCTTATGTACTGCCTAAAATAATCAATAAGACTAGCAAAAGATAAAAATAGTGTTAGATATAATGAAACATCAAATAATACTAATAAATATTGATTATTTATTAAAATGGAAGATTTACAAGTAATAAATAAAATAATACAGATTATCACCATTGTTGTTTTAGCTTTTGCTAAATAATTTGTTTTAATTATAATATCATCTATTCTGAATTTTTCTTCTCGCATTGTAGTTGTTATAATATCTCTTAATAATAAAAGTAGTAATATAAAAAAAATTATATAATTTGGATCCAAATGCAAAGCTTTTGACAATAATATACTAATATAGTAAGATTCATATATTTGACCGTTAAAGGGTGGATTTATGAACATACAGACCCAACCTAAAAAAACTAATATCTTGTCTGCTAAAGGGTCATATAATTCACCAAATTTTGAAACAAGATTATATTTTCTAGCAATAAAACCATCTAATGCATCAGTTACTGAAGCAATCACAAAACATAATAAAGCTAAATAAATAAAATCATAAACGAATAAGATAAAAAAAATTGGAGCTAAAACCATTCTAGCTACAGTTAAAATATTTGGTATATTTTGAACTACTGGAGACATCTATATCAAAGCTCTATTCTATCATCAATTGATTTTGAAAGAGTTGTTTGATCTACGTGCTCAATAGTTCCTCCTATTGGCAAACCTCGAGCTAAACGAGAAATTTTAACTTTACTATCCTTTAATTTATCTGTTATTAATAATGCTGTAGAATCACCTTCTATGCTAGCATCTGTTGCAATTAATACTTCTTCAATGTCTGTATCAGTATTTATTCTGTCAATTAGGGTGGCTATATTTAAATCTTCTTCATTAATTCCATCTATAGGAGAGATCAAATTACCTAGTATATGGTATTGACCATTATAGCCAGTTCTTTCAAAAACAATAACATCAGATGGTTTTTTTAGTAAGCATACTATTTTTTTATTTCTATTATCATCAGAACAGACTAAGCATTTATTCTCGTGAGAATCAATATCTAAATCAATGAAGCAATGGCATATTACACATTCAGAAATTTTTTCATCAAGATCATTTATATTTTTTGAAAAAGATTTGAGATACAAAGAATCTGATTCTAATAAAAAAATAGCTAACCTTTCAGCAGTTCTTCTACCAATTCCTGGTAATTTACTTAAATCAGAAATAATATTTTCTAAAGTTTTAGGTATTGAATCCATTAAAAACCTGGAAGACCACCAGGTAAACCACCTGATATAGTACCCATTTTTTCTTTACTTATTTCTTCAACTTTATTTTGAGCTTGATTAATACAAACAATTATTAAATCTTCTAAGACTTCTTTGTCATCATTAAGTAACTCAGAATCTATATCTAAAGATAATAATTCCTTTTTTCCATTAATTGTTACTTTAACAGCACCACCACCAGAACTTCCCTCAATTTCCATAGATTCTAATTCTTTCTGAGTTTCCATCATCTTATCTTGCATTTGCTTTGCTTGTTTCATTATTTTTTTCATATTTCCATTAAACATATTATCTCCTAAGAATTGTTACTATTAGTAAATTTTGATTTAATTTCATCCAAAAGAGGATGATTCTTTTCTTGCTCTTCATTTTTTATTATAACTTTTATTTTAACTTTTAAGTGATGTTTTAATATTTCATATATTGAATTTTCAATTATGTCAATATTCTCATTTAACATTTTCTGTTCATAAATATTATCTGTTTGACCTAAATCTATTTCAATTAAGTTATTGTTTATAGATACTTTTTGATCGTGAAGTGAGCTAGAGATTCTTTTATCTTTTTCATCAATTAAATTTAAAATACTTTTCCAATAATTATTAAATTGTTCTTTAATTTCGTCTAATTCAATATTTTTAGATTCAACTGTTTTAATTTCATCTAATTCAATATTTTTAGGCTCAACTGTTTTAATTTTATCTTTTGAATTTAAATCTTCTGCTTTAAGTGTTGAATCATTAATTTGTTTAACGTGCTTATTTTGATTTATTTTACTTTTATCTTCAAATGTTTGATTATCAAGTTTTAATAATAAATCTGATATTTGAATTGAATTTTCCATTAGGCTTAACTTTATAAATAGAGCTTCTAGCGCAATATCAGGTTGCAATAAATTTCTAGAAGTAATTTCAAACTTTTGAATTTCTTCTATAATTCTCATAAAATCAATAGAATTAATTATGTTTTTTTTAGAATTAAACCAATTCTCGACTGACTCACTTAAAAATTCCTCTTTGCTATATCCTGAAATAAACAGCAATCCATTAGATAAAAAGGTATTAAAACCTCCTACAAAATTTTCTATTGAATATCCAGAATCAGTAATTTCTTTAACTTTCAAAATTAATGAGTTCTGATCTGATTGAATAATTAAATCTAGTAAATTGATATATATTTCATCCTCAATTATACCTAAAGATTCCTTAACAATATCATATGAAACAAGATCTCTAGAGTAAGATATAATTCTATCTAAAATACTTAATGCGTCTCTTACGCTTCCATCTGATTTTTTGGCAATCATATTAAGCGCTAATTCTTCAAAATTAATATTTTCTTTTTCTAATATTTTTGAAATATGTCTTGTTATATTTTTATTAGTTATTTTTTTAAAATCAAAACGTAAAGTTCTCGATAAAATAGTTTCTGGTATTTTATGAGAATCTGTTGTTGCAAGAATAAATACAACATTATTAGGAGGCTCTTCAAGCGTTTTAAGTAATGCATTAAACGCCTCTTTAGTTAGCATATGAACTTCATCAATAATATAAATCTTATACTTACCAGAAATTGGTGGATATTTAACCGTTTCTTTAATTTCTCTTATTTCATCTATGCCTCTATTAGAAGCACCATCAAGCTCTATAACATCTAAACTTCTAGATGCTGCTATATCCATACAATTTTGACATTTACCACAAGGTTGTCCACCTTGCAAATCTAAACAATTAAGGGTTTTAGCTAAAACTCGAGCAGTTGTAGTTTTTCCAACACCCCTCAAACCTGAAAATAAATAACCATGAGCAAGCCTATTTGATGATATAGAATTTATTAATGTATCTACTATATGAGGCTGCCCAATGATTTCATTGAAATTTTGTGGACGATATTTTCTTGATAGTACTTTATAGTTCATTTTTTTTTACTGTGCACCGAAAGTTGAATTTTCTGTTAGAAATAAAATAATTAAAAATTAGCTCACAGACAGTGATTCTACGGCACATAATTGTTTAATCTACCGCTGCTTCCTTCCAGATCTGACGGAGTTCAACTAAAAACTATTGCGCAGAGCTATCTATTCAACACTAATTAAATAATCTTTTAAAACGCAGCAAAACCCGTCTTTCGGAATTCAATCCTGCATAAGCGGATTTCAGGTTACAGGGAACCGCTAACTCCCCACCTAGCACAGATTTAACTTTTTTTTGACTTTTCGTATTCACTTATATACTTAGGTTTAATAGCTTTTTCCTTGTTTTTACCTTTTGTTTTTGAAGGTTTATATGTAGAAAAAGTCTGCATAAATAAAGATTCAACCTCATCATTAAAAATTTGAATTGTTTTCTCTAATCTAGTTTGTAGCTCCTTATAAACTACTGGCCCATATTCTAATTCAATTTTTTCTAACTTATTATCAATTTTAGTTAATAAGTCTGATTTTTTATTATTTACCTTAGCACCTACTATTTTTCTCATAGGTCTATTGCCTAATGTTTTTTTTGAGACCAATTTTTTTTTAATAACCATAAATCTTTTCCTAACTAATTAAAATATTCACTCAATTACAAAATAATATACTTATATATTTTTCTACCATTCAATACAAAATTAATAAGTATAATTTAAACCTATATTAACATATGGAACTAAATCTATTTTTCCATCATAATTTATATCATAAAATGTATGTTTTAAATCACCAATTAATGATATGGAATTATATAACATCATATCTAAACTAAAACCATAAGCTAGATTTTCATCATAATCATATGATTCAGATGTTTTAAAAAAATTTTTAGTAAAGAAAATATCTAATTTTGTGGGGAAAAATATAATTTTATAAAAAGTTGAGCTCTTTAACATTAAAGTATTATAAAAAGAATTATCGAGATCACTAATATTTTTAAAATAAGAATACTGCAAGCTAATATTATTATCTTTATTGAATTTTATATCAATTTTAGTTGAAAAACCATAAGTTGGATAAGTATTTTCTGCCTGATTAATCATCCCATACATATCTTTAGGGATAAATAATGTTGAATCAGATGTTGAATACTGATCTAAGAGTTCTGCTTCATCAGTGTATAAAGCTTCATTTTCTAAAATATTATAATTTCTAAATCTAATATTTTCAAAATCATAAGTTGAGTTAAAATAATAAGGCGCATATATTGCTGAATTATAATTTGTAGCAAATTTAAATTCTAAATTATCGTTTTTATATGTAATTCCAGGAAATGCTATACCAAATATACCATTTCTTGATTTTTTGTCATTAGTAAATTGACTGTCATCAACTCTAATGTAGAATCTTTTTTCTGGATAATCAACTGCGCTTAATTCTCCAAAAAAATAAATTTTGTCAAATCCACTATCATGAATTGGGTAGGAAAAATCAATTTGAAATGCATCAACTTTTCTTTTCAAATCTAAATCATTAAACTTTGAAAATTGGTTTAAATCTGTAATATGCCCAAATCCAAATTTCAATGGAAAATCATTTGAAAATAAAAATGAAAACTTATTGGCTACAATACCTCCATTATCACCTAAATCTCTTAAGTTGGAAATAAATAAATCGTATTTAACTGATTTATTTGAATTAGTTAAATTAAAAATAAGACCAAGCTTTCTAATTGTAGGATAAATATATGTATTATTGTAATCACTTACTAAATAACCGTGACCAAGTGAAAAATTTTGTATTTCACCAAGAAATAAATTAACCTTATCATCTAATAATCTTAATTTGAAGTATTCTATTCTTTCTAATAGATCAAAAGAATCATTAATATTTTCATAAGAAGATGAATCAGATAAAAAAGTATAATCTAGGTTAATTTTAAATTTTAAATTTTTTAAACCAATTTTTGGTGATAAATTAATTCTAATATCATCACTGTTCTCTAAATATCCCATTTGAAAATCCACAAAAAATTTTCTGCGCTTATCTAAGTACTCAATTTCAAATTTACTTGGATCAACATCATAATCAGGAATAAGATTAGCTTTATGATTAACTTTTAATAAACTAAAAGAAACTGAATCAATATTTTGAGCAAAAATTGAGTTAAATATAACAATTAATAATATTTTAAAAATTTTCTTCATAAAATTGTGCGGAGAGGGCGGGATTCGAACCCGCGATGGACTATTAATCCATACACGCGTTCCAGGCGTGCACCTTAAGCCACTCGGACACCTCTCCAATAATGTTTTTTTGAATAGTTAAATATAGTAAACTATGTAGGATAATTTGTACTATTATCTTTGAAAAAAGAATGTAATAAAAAAGAACATTCATCAATCATTATTCCTCCCTTAACTCCTGATTGATGTTGAAATAGCGGATCATTGCAAAGATTATATTTTGATGTCACACAGCCTTCTAAATCATTGTATGCTCCAAAGAATACATTTCTTAATCTAGCTTTATTAATTGCACCTGCGCACATACTGCAGGGCTCAAGAGTTACATATATATCACATGAAGTTAATCTCCAATCTTGTATATGGTTAGCAGCTGAGGTAATTGCAATCATTTCTGCATGAGCTGTAGGATCTTTAAGTAATTCTACTTGATTATATCCTTTTGCTATAATTTGATTTTCATAAACTATAACTGCACCTATTGGAACTTCTTTTTGAATATATGCAATCTTTGCTTCTTTTAAAGCATAACTCATCCATTTTTCGTGAATTTTATCCATTATAGATTAAGAATTGATGCTGAAACTAAACCTGAGGTTTCTGTTCTTAATCTAGTTTCTCCAAGACTTACTTCAATGAACTTATTTTTAGTAGCTAGAAACACTTCATCATTAGTAAAATCACCTTCAGGACCAATTAAGATACATCGACTTTTATTTGATTTTAATGAAGATTTTAAATGGAGATTAATTTTCTTGTTTAGGTGTGCAATAAATAAATCTTCAGATTTTACTAATTCAAAAATATTAGAATAATCTAAACAATCATCAATTAGTGGTAAAAATGAATTTTGTGTTTGTTTCATAGCAGAAAGTGCAATTTTATTTAATCTTTTTAAATTAACCGTTTTTCTAATAGTGCGCCTACAAACCATGAAAGTTACCCTATCAACTCCAATTTCAACAATTTTTTCCATCATCCATTCTAATCTTTTATGGTTTTTTGTAGGTGAAATACATAAATGAATTTTCACTTTTCTTTTAGATATATTTTTTTTAATGATTTCAAGCTTACAATTTTCTTTATTAAAATTTATAATTTTTGTTAGATAGGTAGAACCCTGACCATCAACAACTTTAATCTTATCGCCAATGTTATGTCTCAATACTTTTATACAATGATTTGTTTCTATACTATCTAGAATTACATATGAAGATGATATATCCTTAGAATAAAAAAAATTCACGCTTATCTATTTTCATTTAAATATAAAAGATTAATTTCATTGTATTTTTTAGTATATTGAAATGCATCAGGCATTTTTTCATCTTTTAATGTATGGTCAAAAAAATCTAATAAAGTTTCATTCATTATATTTGCCAAAACATTTACTGATATATTTCCCGAAAAATTTAATTTTTTTGCAATATAGGTAAAATAAGTAAAATCAGTATAATCATAATGAAAAGAACCAGGTATATCAATCATTAGAGCATATTTAGAATTATTTCTTATAAATGTATCCATTTTAGTAAAGTTAATATCATTCCAAAATTGATTTTCACCTTTATTATTTTGACCTAAATGCATTACTGGTTTATTTATATTTTTATAAACTAAAGAATCAGGTAACGGTTCAAACCAACCATCTAAAGCGTAACAGGATTTTATTTTATCATTAAAATACGTGGCATAAAAAGCCGTTAACCCTCCAAATGAATGACCAAAAATACCTATGTTATCTTTATCCATAATAGCATCTATATTAACATCAATACCATTAAAACTATTAATTTGTTTAATTATAAAATTTACATCATCTACCCTATATCCAAATCTTGTATAAAATTGTTCAGGTGTTTCAATAATAGGGTCATCATTAGATCTAGAGGTAAGACTATACACTACCTCCCCATCTGGAAATTCAACAAAACCAGCATCAAATGTATGGTCAATTGCAATAACTATATAACCATGACTGACCAATTCTTCAACTTGATTAGTATTTTGAGTTCTTAACCCACCATGACCATGAGAAAAAATTAGAACTGGAAATTTTTGATTAGATAATGGTTGTGCATCTTTCCACGAATTACAACTTATAAACCCAACTTGGTCAGATAAAATCTCTGGAACATCATAACCTTGAAGATTAATGGTGTTAGTTAAAGCTTTCTTATTATCAATATAATTGGACTTTTTATCAGTTTTAGAAATTATTGCTGGATACCATATTTGTGTCATTAATTTTCTATTTAAACCATAATCACCTATATACCAGTTTGCTCTTGTAGAGTCAGTCAAAACCATACGTTTTGTACCTATATTATAAGTTCCAGTAACATTCTTAATATCTTTAATATTTGCTGCCTTTGAAACTATAAAACTACATCCAGACACAAAAAAGACTAAAATTAATATATATATATAATTTTTCATTTTGTACACCCGGTAGGATTCGAACCTACAACCTTCTGATCCGTAGTCAGATGCTCTATCCAGTTGAGCCACGGGTGCATTTTAATCCTAAAAATTTAATTTATTTATCATCCCAATTCAAAATAAAAAAGGGGGCTTGTAAACCCCCTTTTATTAAAATTCATTTATAATATTATTTTATATACATAATTTTCATTTTATCAATATTTGAACCCTGAATTAAATTAATATAATACATTCCTGTACTTATATTAATAGGTTGCCATGTTATTGAATGTTTTCCAGAAATTTGATATGTATCTGCTATATTATCGATTAATTTTCCATTGATATCATAAACATTTAATGTAACTCTACCAGATTGATCTAAATAGTAATCTATAGTTGTGGTAGGATTAAATGGATTAGGATAATTCTTACTAAGACCAAAATCTTGAAGTAGCGCATTATCAGATATGTTTAATGTGCCAATTTGAATATCTGCAGTAAAAGGAGCACTTTCTGTTCCTATATCAGTTGTAATGACTAGAGAAACTTCATAAGTACCTTCATTTTGATAAGTATGAACTGGGTATTGTTCAGAGCTTGTATTACCGTCACCAAAATCCCAAGCCCAACTTTCTATAATCCATCCCTCACTTGCAATTTCTGAAAAATCAAAAAATGTTACCGTATTACCATCTATTTCATAATCAAACAATGCAGCAGGAGGAGATAATGTACATAAATCTCCACATTCATCTAGCATAGAATCTATTGTTGCAGTGGCAGCACCAAATTGTGCATTATTACCTTTGAAATAAACCGTCATAGTATGATCAATGTAAGCTGTGCTTGGAAAAGCACCACCAGTATTTAACCAACTCCATATAACATCTTGATTTCCATCATCTGTCATTAAAGGATAAACATCTGGATTATAAAATTGATGTCTATCTCCCCATTGTTGGCAACTGTAAGGTTGCCCAATATCGTCTAAATTTGTAATCACCTTCACATTTGGATTATCTTCGTAATAACCTTCTATTCCAACCATTGTACCAATGTTGTTCCAGCATGGGCCTCACCATGAGGCAGCCATATCAATCATTAATACATAAAATATTCCAGTATCATTAGTAAAACCATTATAATCACCCAATGTTAAATTATATCTTCCACCAACAGGCTCTATTCCATGATGTTCAGCACCATAACATACTTCAAATACTCTATCTTGATCATTTTGACTTATTTGATCACCAACTTGATATATTGCAAATGAAAATGATAATAATGCTAATGTTAAAATTTTTCTAATACACATATTTTTAATCTCCCAAATGTTAAATTTATTTAATATAAATACCTTTTGCTGTAGATACATTACTACCCTCATTTAAATGAAAATAATATATACCTGAAGAAAAGCTAGAGGCGTTCCATGTATAAGAATGAATACCTCTATCTTGATACCCTTCAAAAATTACATCAACTTCTTGACCTTTAATATTATAAACTGATAGCTTCACAAACCCATTACTTGGTATTGTAAAACTTACATCAGTCGATGGATTAAATGGGTTTGGATAAACACTATTAATATTAAATGTGTAGGTATTTATATCAGTATCATCTACCTCATTAAAAAATAATTCAATTTTATTACCATTAATATCACCAACCAAAATATCTATGTCTTCTATATTTAAATTTGCTCCACCTAAAATAGTAAAAACTGCTTCATGGCCATCAAAAATCTCATTAAACATAGAGTAAGCCACAACGATTTTTTTACCATCTTTAAAGTTTTGCTTCAATGTAATATGACTATTATCTTTTAAAAGAACTTCATGATTTTGATAAGAATCAAATGATAACTGCACACCAGAATAATCAATCTCAGAATATATTGATAAAACTAAATCATTTCCATTCTTAGCATAATTGACCATACCAAAATTATTTTGACTAAAATTTATATCTTGTCTTGAAAAACCTAAGATACTGTTAACGATCCTAATAACATCTAAAACATTTAGAATTTGATCATCATTCATATCACCGTTTACAAATTGCTGTTGGCTTGGTTCTTCAAAATCTAAGATAAAGTTCAATAAAACAACTATATCTTGAACATTTATTATATTATCAAGATTAGTATCGCCTGGATTTGCCATTAAATCAAGCATACTACAATCTGTTGGACCATTTCCTATTTGTGCACCGTCAGAATCAGAAATTATGACTTCTTCAAAACATATCTCTGAAGGACCAATACCATCGTATGATATATTAGTTAACAGACCTTCGCCTGCAGGAATTAAATCTCCAGTAAAACTAAACCCTAAAACAATTCCTAAATTACTTGTACTTACAGTAAAACCATACTCTTCTGCACTTCCACCACTTGCACCGGTTAATGTAATTTGATCTGGGTTATCAGTAATTGTAAATTGAAATCCTTGAATAGGATATTCGCTTGAAAAATTAATCTCAATATTAGAATCATTAATTTGTCCAAAAGATACGTTTGCGGAATAAGTACAACTTCCATCGTCAATAGTTGCTTCTTCATCATAATTATTAGCTAAATAATCTGTACAACCTAAACATGACTCATATTCACAACTCCCATCATCTTCATCAGCATTTTCATTGTAGTTACAAGCAAACTCATCAGTACATCCTAATATAGGCTCTCCACTACATAAAACACCACAATCATTTAACAAATTATTAATTCTATTGATTGCACTATTAGCTCCACCAGTAAAATTAGCCATGTAGTCAACTGTCATTGTATGATCAATATAAACTATGCTTGGCATACCATTGTTAGTATTAAACCAGTTAAAGATAGTCATTCCACTATCATTTGTAACTACCGCATGCTCATCTCCCCATTGAACATGTCTGTTACCCCATTGAGTACAGCTGTACGGTTGATTTGGGTCATCTAAATTTGTAAACATCATAAAATGTTCATTATCTTCAAAATGTTCTGCTATATCTGCTATTACACTAATAGACTGCCAGCAGCTTCCTCACCAACTAGCTGCCATATCTACAAATATAACATGATAATCTCCACCATTTGTGGATCCATTATAATCACGAAAACTTAAAAAATTTGAATCGCCCTCATCTGTTTCACCAAAACAAACAGGGTGTGATTGATTTTGATG
>NHHP01000006.1:0-116261 GCA_002171015.1 Candidatus Pelagibacter sp. TMED166
AGTTGCTGACTTTAGCAGCCTTGTTGTTTTCTCTTAATTCTTTTGCTTCTCTCATCATAAAAGCGCCAGGAGTTGATGGGTCTGAAACCATATCAAAGCATATTAGCTGGAAGTCATCTTCTACAATTGTCACACCACCCTCTTCACGGACGGATCCCATACCTCTAGATGAAATACCACAAGGGATCTTGGCCTGAATTAGACTTTCTAATATTAGACCTGATGGAGTTTTAAGAACCTCTATCTTTCCCATGCACTTTTTGCCTTCCATCCATATATCAGTAACCAGGTGAGAGCAGTTTTGTAAATTAACAACAGAAGACTCTGGATGATCTAGTTCACCCAAAGCTCTTCTCTCTTTTACAGCTTGTTTGTAGTTATTAACTTCTCTTTCAAGTATTGCGTGTGGATATCTTCTGCCATTTCCATTTTGAGTTTCTGACATTTGCATTACACCAGAAAGTATAATTGCTCCTTCTTCTCGAACTCTTCGCTTTTCGTCTTCTGTTAGCAGATCTTGGCATATACCACCATCACAAAGTTCAAAATATTCCCTTAATAATTTCATTTATAAATCCCATCTTATATAACTACGGGGGCCACCCGCTTCAGTTACGATCCTTTACAACAATTAGCAACAGGTCGTAAGTACCACCTAATTTTTGCTATTGGTCTCATGCTTGCCTCCTAAGTCAATTTTTATTCCGCAGTCTCCCATTAGCATTGTTAAAACGTAGCTTGTGCCAGATGATAAACATCCCAAAACAAAAGCCGTAACTAATGAGTAATCAAATGTAAATAGTCCTGTGAAGCCGTTTATTGCCCACAAAAACACACCAACCCAAAAACCCAAACACATAGGGCAGTGAAAGAGTTCTCCCATCTTGCCCTTAGTTGGTCGGATTGAATTAAATATTGTTCCGTATACTAGAATTTGCGTCATGCCATATGCACAAAGCACGAATGATAAGAGATTCAATCTTCCTCACTTTCTCTAAGAATAGAATACATGTATTGATAACCATATGGTCTAACTTTATTATTCATAGTACCCTTCCGATCACTTTGTGGTACTTCACCGAGATCTGTACTATCTTCAGCACTTGGGTCAAGTAGATAGTTAGTCATATCTGATTTAATTTTCTTTCTTGTCTTAATGTCAACCATTTCTTCTTCAATAAACAAGCTTGTCACAAACAATGCACTCTGAATAGCATTGATTCCTTCTATTTTTGATTCTTGAATCGTAGCCTCAATAGAAGAAAAGATATTTCCACCTTGAACTGATTCAGGATTTATTATACCCTTTTTTCTGAGAAAATTAAAAAATCTATCTTGAGTTGGATAAACTTCTCTTTCGTGCAGTTCTTTTGGGAATGTAATTATCTTATTTTTATCTGGGGATACAACAATATCGACTAGATCGTGGTCGTATATCATGATATCGCCGTTCAGAGATCTTCTAGCGTTTAACTCTATAGTTACAGGCTTTGGACCTTCCTTGACTATTTTTATTTTTATATCTCCAGATTGATCTGAGTCTTCTGCAATACCAGAGTTATCAACTATTTTTATATTAATTGCCATTTGTTTCCATCTCGCTAACGAGGCTCTGTACTCTTAGAACGTCTGACAATAAATCATCGTCAATGCCTCTGCTTCTAAATGATTCTAATTTTTCTAGAACTAATCCCATACGCTCCTTGATAGATGAGTTTTCTAGGGCAATCTCATGCTTCATGAGAATCGCGATCTTTCTTTTGAGAGAGCCTATTTCCTCATTCAAGAAAACCTTAAGCTCCAAGCCGTCGTCGACAAACGAAGTGACATACTTGGTTAAAAGAGTTTTTTGATTTTCATTCAATTGTGTATTGTATTTTTCATTAAATCTTTTTACAAAAGAGCGATAAATTAAATTATCAACAGGATCTTTTACGTTGAAGTCTTCCTTCTCTCGCTCTAAGGTTAGAAACTCAACCAACTTCTCTTCTAATAGGACCCTGTCTCTGATAGAGTTTTGATTGTTAAAAATTGACTGTATACTTGCGAGTGTTTTATAATTTGGAACAAAATTAGAATATATGCCACTTGAAAGAACAGTGTTTATATTCTTTATCAATCTACTTTGTTCCTTATAAATACGAGACTTGTTAAGACTATTGTATTCGTACTTTGCTTCAAATATCAACTTTTCTGCTGTATCTCTTTTTAGCAAAGACGTTTCATATAGAGATTTATATACTCTCAATTCTTTAAACAACTCTGTATCGTTTGAATAAAACTCTTTAATAATCGCAACAACTTTTTTCTTTTTGTTGTTGTCCTTTTTGATGACGGCTTTGGTTAGCTCTCTAACTAAAGCTTCATAAACAAATGCAGTGTTTCTTTTTTTATTGTGTTTCAGTCTCATTTTTACCCCTCATTTCAAGGCCTTCTATCAGTCTTCTAATATCTTCGCTTATTTGCTCAATATTGTTCTCTTCCTGTAAGTAATTAGTCTTACGACTCTTGTAAAGACCAGTTAGCTCATGATAACCCTTCATCGTATTTCTTCTTGAAGAGGATGCCAATGAATTACCAGCCGCTGCTCCATCTCTTCTGCGATGAGCACCAGCAGGCCTCATATCATTCTTTCCTTTTCTAGTTTTCAAATACTCTTTGTTTCTGTCCGCTTTTGTTCTGCCTCTTGAATCTGCAGAAACTGCTTCATTACTATCATCTCTTTTACCTGGAGCTGCCAAAAGTGCACTTTCTTCACCGCCGCCTGCTGGTTCCTCTGCCCCTAGTTCAGCCTCGGGACCAACAGTGCCAGTGCCGCCAGGATCTTCTAGGTCTGCCATTTCACCAGCACCACCACCAAGTTCATCATCTAAACCTGGCATACCTGACGAAATCTCCGCTTGAGCTGATTCTGCAGTCGCTTCAAGAGTTGCTTCAAGCTTTCTATCAAAAAACATTTCTCTTTGGTTTCTAATAAATTCATCTTCTGACATATTAAACAGATGTGTTGCAATCCATCTTTTGCTGAAATAACCTTCAGTTGCTCCACTAGCTGTATCAAATTTAACTTTCCAGTGCTCCAACTCTTGCAGTTCTGCAATCTTTGATGGGTTGGCTAAAGATAGCTTATAAGACGTTAAATCGTTGCCTCTAAATCCCAAAACATATAAATGTATAACACCTATCTTCTCTAGTTCTGTAACCACAGATCGCTGCAGCCTTTGTATTGTTCTGGCAAACCTAACATCTTTTTGTGCCAAAGTTGTCTTATCCTCTTCAGCACCCTCTACTTGAGATAGATAAGATGGTGGAATTTTAAGTGCCGAAAACAATTTATCTCTTAGATACTTAACATCGTCAATGTCGCCAGTGTAGGTACCACCAGGTAAACTTTCAACTCGGGAAGACGCATCACCTCTAACTGGAATAAAATAGTCTTCATCAATTGACATAGGATTATATCTCAAGTCAACACGGCCATTGTCAGGGTCAACAATTTGATTTCTTTTCATTTGTGTCATGACTTTCTGCATATATTGCTCAACATCCTGTGGTGCAATGCTGCCAACATCAACATAGAAAACTCTTCTTTCTGGAGACCTAACTATGCGGTACGCCATCATTGCATCCTCAAGCAGGGTTAACTGCCTCCAGATTCTTCTGGCTGGTTCTAGCACTGAAGTACCGTATGGAGCAAATTTGTCATTACCCAATATTCTAAAGTGCCCTATCTGCCAGTTCTCGAATGTAAGACCCGCTGAATTCCATTGGTATTGAACATAGTTTGGATTAGTTTTATCCTCACCTTGCAGTCTTTCAACTTCCTGTATTGGCAAGCCCATCACATTTTTGATACCTATAGATTCGTCTATGTCCAAGTACAAAAAGAAGTCTCCATACTTGCACATTGTTCTACACCACCCGAANAAGTTAAAATCAATATTTAATATTTTATGGTATAAAGATTCTAATATGCTCTTAATTTCGTCATTTGGGCAATCAATTGTTAATAGCGGGTTTAATTTTGTAGAGGTTGTCATCTCATCTGCATATATATCCAAAGCAGATGCTATTTCAGGAGTATATTCCATTTGATCAAAATCTACATATCTTTCTAAACGATGCTGTTCNCTCATAACAGCAGCCATTAGATTATCAAACGGATTGTATTCAGTTTTCTTAAACTGTTGGCCACTGGCAGACTTAAACCTTTGAGCGTACTGATCTAGNTGTCTTCTTCTTAGTCTTCTGGCGGTCTGTGTCCTGTAAGTTACTAGAGGTCCTGATAGGAGTCTTGTCAGCTTCTTGAACAGTGTNCTATCTGGATTTCTAGTCTGTTTTTTGTGTTTATTGTCTTTAGCCGCCATAAATTTTATCCTTTAAACAACCACGGAAATTGTTCATGAGTTTTCTTTGTCTGGTTNATCTTATCAAATACNCCGTCCTTTTTATAGTTTCTCATNCCTGGTATTGAAGTATTAATGGTGGTGTTTGAAGTTCTCATTGAGCCAATTATGGCTTTTTTGTATTCGGTATTTCTTTGGTTTTCAATTAAAGCTGTATCTCTGACCCAACAGCCGATTGAACAAGCCATAACTAAATCATCGTTGTAACTTCTCATAGCCTCTGCTTTACCATTGTTCCAAATAAACGTCTTCATTTCGTTTAACAATCTAGACGAATATATTTTAATTAGTTTATTTCTTATGAATTCTTCCATTTTAGCAATTATAAGTGNNCTTGTTTTTGAAGACGTTGTAAATCCTGCCACAGAATTTGATTTATATTCTGCCTGAATGGGGTCTATGTAGTCGTGACTGGACTTTATGGAGTAATATATATTAGGATAACCNCTCTCTCTTAATTTTTCTAAAACAGAATATCCAACAGAATTATTTTCAACCACCATTAAACAATTACCATATTCTCTGCCAGAGTTTAAAAGAATCTCTGAAAATATATCTGGGGTTACTTTCCCTTGATATTCTGCTACTATCTCCATGGTATCTAATTTAAAAACATGAGAAACAGAATAGTCTCTTCCATCACCACGAGCAACATCTGCAGATATCATATAGTTACAACTAGGCTGATACTCTTCCCAAATCCAATAATTTCTGTCAAAACCAGTCCTATATTTTGGCTCTACTATCATACCTTGTATAATAGATATATCATCACCATGAAAGACCGTCTCACCTGACATATTAAAATTGCACTCTAGCTCTTGTGCGATTTCTCTTCTTGACATGTTTCTTGTTTCTTTTTCGAACCAAGCTTGATCGCGATCAGGATGGCGAGCCCATGGTAGTTTCATGTGATAAAAATCGTTTATTTTTTGTTCAGCTTCTGTATAGATCTTGTGAAACCAATTGCCAACACCATTTGGTGTCGACAGTGCTATGCAACGTCCACCAGTTGATAGTGTGGGATATAGACCCATCCACAATTCTTCCAAACCTTCAACGTGAGCTGCCTCATCTATCACCAGCAAGGATAGGGCTTCTGACCGACCGGCATCGCCAGAAGTTGAAGATGCTTTTATTTGCGATCCATTTGAAAGTTCAAAACTAGTTCTATTGTCAATGGTAACTTTTGCTATCATGAGCCAGTCAGGAACGTTTTTAAGTATGCTTTTGACTTTTTTAACGAGGTTGGATGCTGTACTGAACTTGGTGGCTATAACTAAAACATTCTTCTCTCTATGGAAAAGCATTAGCCAAACAACATATGCAGCTGAAACAGTTGATATTCCAAGCTGCCTGGCTTTTAGAATGACATTAAACCTGTGATCGTTAAAGTTTTCTATTGCTTCTTCTTGAAAGTCATAAAGATTAAAAGAGATTAGGCCTCTTTGTGGGTGAGTAATTTTAGCGTAATTATTAATAAAGTGAATGGGGTCCTTGCCGCATTTGACAATCTCTCCCATCATTTGCTTTTTTGATAATTTATAAGACATTTATAAGATGACTATTTGCTTTTTCCAAGCTCTAAAAACTTTCTTATTGAGTCATCAAGTTTCTTTTCTTCTGGTGCTATAGCTTTGGAATCAATATTACCAATCTTGTAATTCTTCTTTGCAATAACAGTCGTTCTTACTCCAGAAATTCGTTGAACTATGGCGTCAACTTCTCCGACTGACTTAAGACTTAGGGTTTCACCCGTTGCTTTACGGAACGCTTTCTTTAAAAAAGACACTACTTGTTCAATCATGCTGTCGACATCGCCCTCCACATCAGTCCTGTGTACGTCTTTCAATTTCATATCAGACTGGTAAGACACGCACAACATGTTACCTCCAACCTTTACAGAAAAGCCGTCCATGACGCGTGAATCAATAAGAGGATCCCCCTCCTCCCTTTTTAGTCCTATTTTTACTTTTTCTCCGTCAGCATCAACAGCTCCATCATAACTGTTGCTTATTGCTTGGGATATCCCTCGTATAATTTCTAAAGTTGTGGCCATAAATAAATCCTCTAAAATAAATAGTTACTATTATAAATAGTTACTTGTTTGGTCTCCAGCCTGTTTTCCATCGTTCTTCTCTGCCTTCTACGTATTGTATATAGCATTTAAAGCAACATTGAAACTTGTGCATGTAAAGGTCATCTTTTAGATGAAAAGAATAAAGCCCACAAACAGGACACTCGCGAGAGTTTTCATTATTTAAAAACTTCTCAGAAACTAAAAAATTGTTTTTTCTAACTTTCTTAGTTTCCTTTTCTTCTTTGTCTTTATAAAACTGCTTTAGTTGCTCTACATGTTTCTTTTCTTTTTCTTGATTCCAGAACTTTTTTGGGTTATCGACAGCTTCTGTGCCATATTTTTCAGCTATAGCCCTTTCAACCTTGACGACATAATCTGGATCTTTCTTTGACATAATTGTTTACCTAATTGCAATAACAGTAAGTATTGTAGCAACTACTCCAGTGCCCAATCCTCCAAGAGCCCACCAGTGAGAATAATCGTTTGGACGCTTAAGTGCAGCTTGTTCTAACTTTTTAATTTCCTGCTCTTTAATGGACAGCATCTTTTCGTTTTGTTTGGTCATAGTCTCAACTCTTAATTTTAGATTTTGAACTTCTAAGCTATATCTTGCAGTTACTTCACTCACTGCCTGCTCTATNGATAAGTCGCATCTCTTTTCACAGAATTCAATAGCCGTCTGAAGCTTGGCTGATGCAATGTCGTCAAAACACCAAGAGTCAAATGGTACTATCTCACCTTGAAGAACTCTTGTGAACTTTCCCTCTGGCTCTTGTGCATATAAAGTACAAGGTAAAAAACTAATCAACATAAGTAAAGCCAAAGGCTTTTTCAATCTTTTTGCGAATAACAACAGGGTCTCCTTTCGATTTGGCTACTATTTCTTTTACTCTTTGTTTTTCTTCTTTATCTAAGTCTTTGTTCTTTTTAGCATACTCTTTCTTTATTTTATCAAGAGTTTTGTTATATTTTTCTATTAATTCATCTCTTTTTAAAATTTCTTCATTATGCTTTTCTTTCAATAGAACAACTTGCTTCTCATAGGACTCTTTCTTTGCGTTTAAGACGTCTATTGCTGCCTGGGCGTTTTGTCTTGTAAAAAGCCAAACAGCTATTGACCAGATAATCAAGAATGGAATTTGCCAATATTCTTTTGTAAACTTCCAAACTTTAGCTATCCATAATTTAACGACCAACCAGCTCATGACTTACCATGTTTCCATTGTACGGCCATATCAACCAACGCCTGGGTTCCTATGTACGCTAATGTTACAGCAACCCAATTATCACTAGTAACCATGCCACCAAAACACAAGCCTGTGGCCGTTAACCAGGCTAGGAATTTTCGTGATATAAACCTTTCAACATGTCTGTCTGCAAATGCTTTTAGCTTCTCTACCATTGTAAGCACCTCCTACATTAAATAGGAGGCTATACATTTACGTGAGCAAATCCACCCTTTTTATCAATAATAATTTGCTGATCTACACAGTCTTTTAAAGAATCTAGATGCGATATCAATATAACAGTTTTGAAAAATGATTTAACCATATCCAAAATTCTAATAAAGCCTTCCATATTCTCCTCATCTAAAGCCGTCCCAGGCTCATCTAATATAAAGACGTCAGGCTTTGGAAGGTTTGAAACCGTAAGAAAAGCTAATCTGATAGCCATAGATGCAATAGTTTTCTCTGCACCGGATCCTAATTCCAGTGGTCTAGCATCATGCTTTGGATGCTTGATAAAGATATTTATTTTCTTTTCATCGTTTTCAATAAAGATCTCAAAGTCAACAATGTTAGTTAGAATCTTTGATATCTCAGCATTTATGAGCGGTAACCTCTTTTTGATAACATCATAAGAAATACCATTTGTGTGACAACAGGTCATCATCAAATCATAGGCTGAATATTCAGCACTCAATTCTTCTAATGTCTTTTCTTGCTCCTTTAGTGTTAGCAACTTTTGTTCAAGAGAGCCGTGCTGCTTATATAAAGTTGTTAAATCATCTTGGCAATTATCGTGTTCTTTTTGCATAGAGTTTTTTTGCTTGGTTAGAGACTTTCTTTTGCTTAGAAGTGTCTCCAGGTTTTCTATAAGTTCTTTGTTTTGCTCGTATAGTTCAACTTTATTGTTCAAATCTGTGATTTCAACGGTAAGCTTTAAGATATTAGATTTGTTCTTTTCTAGAGAAACCTGGTCAGACGCTAAATCAGATGCTGTCTGGTTCTTCTTATCTAAGAGTTCATTGTATTTTTTAATATATTTATCAACTTTCTCTGGTTCACTGGTCTGGATCTCTTTGCCTAAAGAATTAATTTTGCTAGCGTGATCACCCATCCTTGATTCTGATACTTGCAGCAAGTCTGCAGCTGCATATGCATCCTTAATAAATTTACAATGCGAATACTCAGAGCCACAAGGAACCTCTTCTAGAAGCTCAAGTTTCTTTTTGTTTCTTGTTATTTTTTCACTCTCTTCCTTCATAGTTTGAACAGCTTTTGAAAGATCGTCTTTTTTACTGTCAATAAAGTTTTTCTTATTATTGTATTCGTTAATNTCAAACTGCTTTATAAACTCTTCTATCTTTTGAAAGAGATGCTGATTTTGACCTATAACATCTGAAAGGTTTTCATTTTTTTGCTTGAGGCTTTTAATTCTCTTGTGGCGAGTCGACAACTGCTTGTTAACGTCAGATATATCAATAATTTCAGTTGGTACTGAATCAATATCTGATTGCAATTGCATAACTTGTGACTCTAGAGATGATATCTCACCCTTCAAATCAACGCATCTCTGCTTGTTCTTGCTAGTTATAAGCTGATTTTGATCTAAAGAAAATTGAACAGAGCTTATCTCAGATTTGTAATCAATCCCTTCAAGCTTTTTCAAAACTGCTTTAGTCTCTTGCGAGTCTTCTTTCGCCATTTTAAACTTTTTATCAAACATCTCTAAATCTAGGAACTTGGCAAGTATCTCTTTTCTTTTTGTGGAACCTTCATTGATAAAAGTTAGTGAATCAAGCTGACTAGCCATAGAGGTCATTAAGAAATCTTCAATAGTACCAAAAAGTCTTCTGATATTCTTATCCGTATCTTGCCTGGAGAGGCCATTTAGGCTTTCTTTTTCGCCAAGCAAGTCGACAGAGTAAAAATCCGCTTCTGTTTTGGCTTCTAGTGTCTCTTCTCCATGTAGTTTTTTAGTATACTTTTCAGAAGTTCTTTCAATAATGTATTCCTTATCATCAATTCCAATTGTAACCTTTCCGTTACCATAATCACTGTTTTGGTTGATGATATTAAGGTTTTTTCTTACAGATTTTGATGCTGAGTTGTACAGTGTATATAAAAAACTATCAACAATAGATGATTTACCTGAAAAATTCTTTCCAAAGATGCCAATAATCCCGTTTAGCTTTTCAAAATTAATCTTATTTGACTCACCATAGTTAAAAAGATAATCCCACTCAACGCTTTTCAGATCCCAATTAATATTACGTGCGACCTCTTCTCTATCTTCAACTAAAGAAGAGTATCTTTGATTAAGTTGTAAGACTTTTTTCATAACGTCTGGTCCAACTTCATAGTCTTTTAGATATTCTTTGATTAATTTTTCTTGTACTTTTAAATCTCTTAAGTCTTCTTGATTTAAACCACCAGTGGCATTCTCAATAGATACCCTTCTAGTTGCAGCACGATTCAAGTATGTAATAGACTCTGGTTTAAACTTGTGCTTTGCAATAGATATAGCTTTTCTGACCCGATCTAAGGGTATATTGTTGTTAGAGACCAGTCGTAAGCGCGCACCAGCTGGTGAGTTTGCTTTTTTAGGCATCAGGCCCTTTGCAGTAAGTTCAATCGTAACAAAAGGTTTTGGATTTTTGAATGTTATGTGCTTGCAAGTAAAATCATCTTTATCTTTGATTTCCCATAATAGATAACCTTTGTCCAGTGATTCTCCGAAGTTTTGTTGAACAGTTGATCCAGCGTACCGCACTCTGCCTTTCTTATCTAGGATCTGTGTTTTGTGTATGTCGCCAAGAAAAGCGAAGTCAAAACTATCAAAGATGCTAATATCATGGTCGCCTCCCAATGTCCAGTTTAAATCTGTCTTTGATCTATCAATCGCACCGTGATATAGCGCTATGTTTACAATATCATTATTTGTTGGTGATACCCAATTCTCTTCATCAAATACTGAAAGGACATTCAAACAAAACTCATCGTTGATTTTATGTTCTCCTGCCAACTTGAGTAGTGTAATCTTATCATTCTTCATCGCTTTGACAATAGGAGTAATTGCATCCTCTCTACTGCTGTTCTTTAGATTACCATCATGATTACCCAAAATAATATATGTAGGTGCAATTGTAGCAAGGTTTTCAAAGAACTCTCTTGCCATGTCGACAAACTCAGGTGAGATTTGTGTTTTTGTGTGAGCGATATCTCCACAATGGATAATGCAATCAACTTGCTCATTGTTTAAAGATTCATATAGTTGTTTAAATACCTCTCTATATTCATAGTGATATTTTAGATTTCGGATATGAGTATCCGCAATATGCGCAAATCGCATGAAACCTCCAGTGTAGTGTATTTAAATTATAGTAGAAAAAGGTGGGAAAATCAAGTGTTTTTTTCTGTAAGAAAGGAAACAAACTTTGTTAAGAATGCGTGCCTCTGCTTTTCTGACAGGCCGACGATCTGCTCTATAACATTTTCTGCTAGCATAGTACCTGCAACTATATCTTCGTCAGAAGCTAGGCGATCAATCTCTTCTTTAATNAGTTTTCTTAGGTTACCTTTTGTAATTTGCATTTTGTTCTCCTCAAAAGTTAAGGTTTTGATATAAATAGTCTGTCATGTCAACAATTGACGCCTCTTTCTTTTTTGCAAGAAATTGTTCACTAGACATGTCTCCAACATCTTTGTGAGAAGAGGTATCAACATTATACACTGTTATTCCATATTGCAAAAGCTTTTTAGCAAGCTGCAGTTGTTTTAGTTTTGCATCCGAATCTAATGCCAAATAAACAGTGCTATTATTTCTTACAATCTTTTGAAACAATTTAGAACCTTCCTTAAGTGTTGACCCCAGTATAGGTATTGAGTTTTCGCATCTAAAAGCATCAAAGACACCCTCCACCAGCACAACAGGCTTGCTCCAATCTATGTATAGATCGTTAAATATAATGTCTTTACTAGCATCAGGGTTCTTATATTTCATGTAATCACCAGCATAAGATCTTGTAACAAAGTAGTTTAAATCACCTTCTTCCGAAAAAGAGGGTACGCATACCCTTTGGAAATACTTTCCTCCGCTGAAACAGCCGATTTTCCACCTTAAAACGCATTTCTGATCAATGTTGCGTGACTTAAGATATGACATGGCATGTCTCATAAAAGGCTTGTTAATCTTAGAGGATAAAGAGACAAACTCTTCTGGTAAAGTTAAGATCTGCTGTTCTTCCTCTTTTACAGAGAACAGCTGCTCAAAACTTGACAGATCAATCTTTTCTCCCGACTCTCCCCACTGTTGATATAGGCTGTGTCCACCATACCTCTTAACCAGTGGAGAAATGCTGTTGCCTGAATATTCGCATATCCAACATTTAAAAACGTTTCTTGAGATATTAACAGATAGCTTGTTTTTGTAATGATTACATTTAGGACATTTGAACAGGTACTCTTGACCTGTCTTATAATAAAATCCTAAAAACTGTTCTAGTATGCTTAACTTTTCGTCTTCCAATTAATGTATCCAGCCTTTGCTATTATCCAACTATCAGACTTATCCATTGTGCCTGGTTTTGGGTTTCCATTCTTTGTATATTCTACAACAAAAGATGGTTCATTAGCAAGAACAAACTGAAAACTTTTTTCTTTTGCTTTTTCGCCTTTTTGAATTTTGACGCCAACTTTCTTTCTAGCTGAAGAGGCTGCGATCATTTCTGGTTCTATCTCAAATGTCTCGACGCATAACCAGGACACTATTCCGTTAAACCTTGAAAGTGTAGATAGTGTTTTTGCAGAAGAGAAGCCAGATCTAAAAGATTGCAAAGATTGTTCTATGTATATTTTTTCAATACAAAAGCCGTCATCCACGTCTAGAAGCTTGTTCTTAATAAATCTAGCCTTGCGATATAGGTTTGGAAAATGTTTTTTATTTCGTGTGTCCCACATTTCGTTGTAGAGACAATTACCGTTTTCATCTATCACAGTAACTCCTGTTATAGATGTTGATATATCTAATCCGAGAATCAAACCTTATCCTTAAAATTAACTGCCAGATATTTTATATAACCCAAAACTATATCTTCTTTTTTATTGGGTTTGGCTTTAGCCCACTCCCATGCAACAGAAGACCTCATTTGTTTTATCTCAGACATTATACCATTTGTATTCTCTAATATCAAGTCTATTTGATCTTGATCTGGTTTCGGTGGTTCAATGTCAAGTTCTTTGGCAATTTCTAATAACTTTGTTACGTCTTCAGATTCCATAGACTTTTTGGCCTCTGCAAACAGTTCCGTTCTTTTTTCTATTTCTTGTTCGCTTTCTTCTAGTAATCTATCGGGGTGCGACTTCTTAGCAATTTCACGAAATGTTTTTTTTACAGCAGAGTTTTGTTTTTTAGGTTTGTTTTCTTTTTTTGTTAAAAGTTCGTCTTCTGATCCTACAATTTTTCTAAGTAAGATTCTATCCTCTTCTATAAGATTATCAATTAAGTCATTTAAAACAATTGAAAACTCAGACGTATATTGATAAAATTCTGTTTTTACCCTTTCTAGTTTCTTCTTGTAATATTTATTTTCAAATAAGCTAAATTCATATTCTTCTTGAATATCTTTTTGCATATTAAAAATCCAGTTTTAGCTTAAATGTTAAATCTCTAGATTCTGTTTTTCTGACTGGGTTGGCTAACTTAGCAATTGCTATCAAATTATTGTTTTCGTCATATATTCCTATTTGGGATATATATGTTTGCTTTTCAAAAGAGCCTGTTTGATTATGAAATTTACTATGACTCATGTGTTTTATTTTTGCTTTTTTTGATTCATGAAATGATTTTATAAATATATTTCCAGAAACTTCTGTTGTTGCATCAATGAATGTTGGATTAGTTGAATTGTTAAGCGAGTTCTTTGGCGCATGAGCAAACATAGTAAGCGTTGGAACATTGTTAACGCCTTCGTATTCAATCTGAAATGCAGATCCAGTTACAACTCCAGCACTTAAATCATCATTTGCACCAACACCAAAATAAACCCAGCTAGGATGAGTGTGTGTTCCTGCTGAAATGTATTGATCTTGAAAACCAGCATTTAAATTCCAAGATCCCGTTAGTGCTATAAAGCCTTCGTTATACAACACAACCCCTGCGACCTTATCTTTGTTTGTTGTAGCATTGTATGTTCCCGAAACTTGTAGCAATTCCCCATTTCTATTTTTATCGTGCAATTCAGCGGCCAAAGTGCCGGTAATATAATATTTTAATTTAACGCTACCTTTCTTTATCGCAGATCCAAACAGTATCCCTGGTATTTCAATCAACCCTATTTGTTGTTCGGACTTGTCCCAGTTTACTTTCTTCAAGTAATTATTACCCAGTTCAACAGTGTGTGGATAAGATGCAGAATTAAAAGCATAGTGTGGAGATATGTGTGTATATTTGTCAAATATGTTTCTTAAGGCTAGAATTTTTCTTTTTGCTAAGCTACCCACTTTTCTATACATTCCAGGAATTTCATCGTGTGTAACTTCTTTTACTGCTAATGCCGGTATCTCAACTCTTGTAATGCTAGCAGTCAGTGGGTATGGAGATTTGATTACATCACCATATTTATATTGATTTGAAGCGTCAAACTCGCTAGTGCTTATTGTTTTAAATGCAATTCTAGAACTATCTTTGGATACAAACTGATATACAGATCCCATACCTGGTGGTTCACCAGACGTGTCAATAGCTCTGTCGACATTTAGTTCATACAGAGATATGAAGCCTTGCTTGGTTGCTAAAAGATTGTTAAATTTGCCTTTAGAGTTTATGAAGCTATCAATGTAAACTTTTCCATCAAATATTATAATATTTCTTTTTGGATTTGTTTTAACTGTACTGTAGATTAAATCTTCTGGTTTAAATTTATAGTACGGCATAGTAGACCGCCTTAGTAATCAAGCCTTACTCTGAGTGTAAGTTCGTTCGTCGGATCCTTTCTTAACGGTTCAGACAGTTTAGCTGCAGCCATTAGTTCGTTATCTGGAGAGTATAGTCCGATGCTTGTTATATAGCTTATCGGCATATCAGTATTCAAATTCTTTACTGCTATCTTACTATCTTGAACATAAGTTGGGTTTGAACTATAATTAAACTCATTATGGTTTGCTCTACAAAAATAAATTGTTGAGTTTAATTCTGTAGTGTTGTTAAAACTAACTGATTTAATTCTATGTCTCAAACCATCACACGCAGTCTGAATAGTTGAGCCGGTAAGTATAGCATATATATCATGAGCTGAAAACAAAAGATTAGATGCATCATTACCAGTAAATGGTGGATTGGCCTTTTGATATCTCATAATACAACTAGCACTGTTAAGCAAGCCACCAGTCAAGTTATATTGAAGGGTGCTGCTTTTATCTGTTTGATCTTTGTCTGTGCCAGTATCCCTTGGATGAGGCAGTCCCGAGACAACTTTTCTATGACTATTTGCATGAACCAAGCCGGTTGCTGTGCCGTCACGATGAGAAGCAAAAATTCTTGCATCAAGAACCACAACACCCGCTTGGTAGAATATAAGACCTATTTGGTTGGGCGGAGTTTTTCCTAACGTAGCAGCTCTACCGTGTCTAACTGAACCGGAAGCTTGACCGCTTGAAGCGGAAAGAATACCATATGTGCCAGCTGGTGAGTTGATTTTGTAGCTGGTGTCAGCTCCTGTGTCTTTTATAACGATGGTTCTATCATTTTTTATTCTCAAGTCTCCATCAGCACTCCACTGAGGGTGGACACCAAGTTCCATTTGAAAGCTTCCCTTTTTAATCTCATCTTTAACAAGCAATCTTGAAAAACTAATAAAATAAGCTTCATCAATTTTACCCTCTATGATACCTGCTGCACCTGCAACTTCTGTTAAAGCGCCATCACGGTCAAATCTTCGTACTTTACCATCTTTATCGTGGCCCATGAGAACTTGTGCCATTTGGTTGTAAATTTGAATTTTCTTTTCTTGCTGAGTTCTAGCAACAGGAGTGACTGTATATAGAGTNGTTGTATCATCTCCATATTGAGCCCTTGCTGTTTCACTTCTAATATTGCCAGAAAGAGCAGAGCCAGTAGAATATCCAACAGTTATGTCAAATATGTGATTTGCAGAAGAACTTAAATACGGATAGTCATAAATACTCTGAAACATTCCGTGAGAATAATTTTTTATATTTAATTCTGTAGCTGTCGAGCCGTCTCTGTTATAAGTGCCAGATACAAGAGCACCAGTAATTGGAATTGCTTCATGAAGAAGCGTTTTATTTGTTAGTATGTCGCTATTCTGTAACCTTTTGAAAAAACTTGCCATTCTATAACCCTTATAACTTAATTAAAATTTAACGTACCTAATGGGTATATCAATTGTATAACCCGTTGTACCACCAATGACGCGAACAAACGTATCAATAAACTTAATGGTTGGTGAACCAGTTGACGTAAAGCCATTACCGGGTACAGCGTCACTGCCGCCATCGCCTGTAAAAGTGCCACCTAGTCTTGTAAAGAAATAATCTGTATCTCTCAAGTTTGTATGAGGCAATATTGAAAACTGCAACCTATCTCCGCGAGGACCCCTGATTCTTGATTGAGTAATTTTCTCACTTCCAACTTGAGTTTGCGCTAAGTTGTCAACTGGGCCGGCTACTAGAGCATTACTTATAACATAACTGGCGATACCGTCATCGTCAATATAAGAAACAGGCATCATTTGTGGAGTTCCCGCTCCAGGAGCTGATGAGTCGTGACCAATCAAAGATCCAAGCCTACTATCCATCTCTATAATAAACATGTTGTCTCTTAAATCATTTGATAACGCTTGCTTAGCACTTAGGTTTACGGTATCCAGCCCTGTTTCTATCAATATATAATTTGGATTTGCGTTAAACTCTTCTTGATTTCCGGCTGGAGGCGAATTATTAGCACCGAGAATTATTCCGCTGCCTTCTAGAGGTGTTCCACCTGTATACACAACTTTTTGATCTGTTTCATAACTAACAGTTACAACATAGCTTCTAAATTGTGAATGCAGTTTTGTTAGTTTAGAATTTACTCCGGAAGTACCAGCTCTATTTTTGTCTTCGTCACTTAATGGGGAGGCTACTGGGCCTGGGTTGCCGCCATCGTGCAGTTTTACAATTGGCATATACAAAAAATCTGTTCTACCAATCGTAACTAACTTTGACTTCATCAGGCTAGTATTGTTTGTAAACGATTCTAAAACTGGAGTTTTTAAGATTTCTAAATCATAATATGCTGATCCACTTGGATGACTTTTGTTATATAGAGAATAATCAATCTCATCATCACCCAACGCGAACTTAGTTATCCGAAAATCTCCCCGAGCCATTCTATGACGACCAGTGTCTGTTAAAACTGCGTCCAGAATTATATCTCCGGAATTATCTAAAAATGCCATACTAAAACGCTCCTTACATACTTATATACTAAATAGACACGAATTTTAAAAGAAATAAAATATTTTTATAACTTTTCATCAATTTGCAACCTCAACTCCATCCACGGCGTCGACCCGAACAGGATCAATTAAAACAATATTGTGTTTTTCTAAAAGACTCCTAACTTCTTCTCTTGTATCTTGGCTTTCAAATTTTTCGTTTGTAATAGCTGATACAACAGCGACTCTTACGCCGTCTGTCCAAGCAATTTGATAATCTATATTAAACTCAATTTGTCTTCCTGTTGACTTGGATGTAAGTCTTATTTTGAATTTTTTATTCCATGGCGCTTGATCCTCGCTCGTAGTAGCACCATATTCTGTCATTGAACCATAATGATTAATATCTCTACCAACCACGTCACCATCTACCGCTGCCGCCCTTTCAACATTAATTCTGCTGTGTTGCATCGATGGCCTTACTTGCAAAAATCTACCAAAACTTTTTTTAGTTATTAATTTTTCTGGTAGAGCAGGGAAATTGTAAACTTCTTTTTGAAAAATTACAGACTGCTCAATAGTAACATTTCTAACCTTATACATAGTGGATGGATTTGATACGTGCCCGTTTACATCCTCGCATCTAAATGTATAATAATAATCTTTATCTGGCTCGATTGTTTCCACAAACTGAGCTGAACCATTTTTTGTATTTATTCTGGCAATCTTTGAATTGAAAAAATCGTCCCACGATTCTGGTGGATAGTCAATCCTAAATATTTCAAAAGTAGCAGCTTTATCATCACTTTTGAAATTTAACATAGGATATTCTTCATCATTAATAGAAAGCGGATCGTACAGAGAGCCATCTATACCTTGATTGAATGCTGAAATTGAAAACTGGAGATAGTCATCATCTTCTAAAAATATTGGCTTGTCAAAATAATCTCCTAGTCCAGTTTTTAAATTGATTATAAAGTTTCTTCTATTGTTTACTAGCGGATCTATTTTAAGTTCAGGTGGCACAGGAGGCTTATCAACCACCGCAATGTTTCTTGACCTATCGAGCACTTCTACAATTTTTATATCTGGTCTTGATACTAATCCTGCATAAATTGTTGGCAGTTGAGAATCTCGCTGAGATATATCATCAGGTGAAAGCAATTCATTGAATGAGCTTTCAAACATTTTGCATCTCATATTCGCCTCAAAGAGTGGATCGGTTTTTATAAGATTAATTACATTTGAAAGGTCTTTTTGCATTGCAGTGCCCACATCGCTGTCCCCACGGTAATAGTCGTTAATTGAACCTCCTTCGCCTGCTAACAATACTTGTAACATTGTTCTTCCGGATGTTTTAAAACTAACGTTTTGTTCTGTTCTCTGTTCATCTACTAAGGTTTCATATATTTCATGCGTTGTTTCGTAAGATATGATGTTTAATTGCGCAGCTAATATTGGGTTTACTGCACACAAATATATAGCTTCTGTTTCAGTAAGTGCGTTAACACACGGTGAACTTTTCATGGTTAAATCAAATATTGCTTGTCTCGTATTAACATCTAAGTATGCGTATTTTGTTCCAATAATTGCAACCACTCTATACATATCATACCTATATAATCTACCATATTTAACTTGAGAATCAAAAAACTTTACAATATCTTCCTCATCTATGTTAGAAAAATAAAAATTAGTTTCTGTATCAGGAATTTTTTCCTCAGAAAAAGGATCAATCTCGTACTTGGTGACTTTAAAAGCAACCGTTTCAGAATATGCTGGTACACCATCAAATACCTCTTTCATGTTTCTTTTTTTAGAATTTATAATATCTTTCATATTTTTAAGAAAAACTTGTTTATTTAAAAATTTAAATACCAAATCTCCCAAACTATTAGAAGCGCCAGCTTTGGTACCGCTTGGTGCGTCTTCCATGTCAGCATTCATTGTACTGAACCATTCAGCAAAATCTATAGATTTTACCGCTGATACGTCCACACCCTCCATTCTACCAGAAGCACTGGAGACTAACGTTTTTCTATGTGATTCCAAGCTCGTTTCATATAATTCTCTAGCTAGCTTTGTGCGTATTTCTTTTTGTGCTGCAGTGTAATTTAAAACATTTGGATTTTCGGACGAATTTTGAGATGAATTATCTAACAACCCTCTTTGTTCAAGCTTGGATACAATCAAAGATGGTTCATATTCGCCGCCATCTTTTAGTTTTTGCAGCGCTTTTTCTAAGTATGAAGTGTCTTCACCGTCACTGGTTGTTTGATTTGTTAATTGAATACCCAAGCCATCATTAGTTCTTTGTTTAGCTGAAAATTCCATTTCTACAAACATTGGATAGGCAGTCCTTTCAGCATATGTTTCTTTGAAGTCTTTGTCATCAACATCAAAAAACATATGTTTTGACCTATCTGCTACATTTTCAGGAATTAAACCGCGAGACAACTTTGATGTTTTATCAAGAATAACGTATCTGTACTGAACTTCCTTAGTATTTCTGCGGCGGCGACTACTTCTGCTTGCTCTAATGGCTTTGCGCTGGAGCTGTACAGTTGTTGTTGATGTTTGACTCCCTGCACTAGAGGCCGTAAAATCTTTAGATATAACTTCTGTTTGTCGACCGAAGTCCTTGGATGATTCATTCTTAATCTCTTCTGTTCTAAAAATATATGGACTTGGCAATCTTCTAGTGTCTAGAGAGTCTGACTGTTCTTTAAAACGAAAATCTTGATAATTATAAACACCCTTGATATCAAAATGATCATTTGTTTTTATTTGAAAAGTCTCTTTAAGTTCTTTTTTGTTTAGAAAAACTGGTATTTCGGTATAGTGATCTTGAAATATTGCGTACTTACCCGATGTTGGCGGCTCCAATATTGGATTTATAAGTGGGTGAGAACCCATGGCTTTCAAGAAGTAATAAACAGTTTCGTCGATTGAATCCGCAATATTGGCGGGTATGCCTTGTTCGGTCGGAGCACCAAGGACGGTGGATGCCAAATTTCTATTGCGAAGTGCTTGGCCAACGGCGGAGAAATTACCTGTGGTTTTTTGCCCTGCTAATTGACCAAAACTTCCAATTCCATATTTTGCGGTTGAGCCATCGCTATGCCTATTAGGCATCAGTACGTCTGTCCCATTTCTAACAATTATTCTCCGACCTTGATTGTCTACTGAATTCAATGAGTGAAAAAGCTCCATACGATATTGAAAATTACTATCCATGCGGGAAGTGGCTTCTCCAGATGGTGGCCAACTTTTATATTGAAGGTTTAAATTTTCACGATTTTGATTAATCTTACTTATCCCAGTGTCTAGCATACAGTGGCTTGACACATTTTTATACGGAAGTCCATCAGATTCTAAATAAGGTGTTTCATCATGTGGCGAGTAAAAAGGAATAACCGGAAACAAATTAGTTGAATATACGTGATCCGAGCGAGTCTTGTCTTTTTCTCTTACGAAATTTACCTGAGCGTATTCATCATCAGATGACGCAGCTTGCTCTAAAGCTTCCATTTCCTCTGGTGTTAAATTGTTTATTATTTCTGACTGAGCATATTTAATATCTAGCAAGGACAGGGTTGGAAACGAGCTATAATAAGAAATATCGCCGCCGTCAGGATTAAAGCGTGAAAAGCCTCCAGAATCATTGTTCTCCCGCAGTGGATGGTAATCTAGGGGAAAGTGCGCACTATAAAAATCACTATCGTAACTTTTAGCAACAGCGAAAGGATCCATAGCAACAGCTCTTATCTCACGATATTCTCCAAAATTTGGGTATACACCAAAGCCATATAGCCAATTTCTAAAATTAAAATTTAATGCATGAAAATTTCTTACATCACATGTGCTATCTAAATCATAGTTTCTACTATTTGGGTCTTCTATGTTGTTTCTAGAGTTGCCCAGATCTTTGGTGTTGGGACCCATGTGCCCGATGCCAAACGACGAGGCGCCTCGCATCCAGTCGGACAGATTTGTCGCCAAGTTGTTGTTGTTAAGTTCTGATAAATCATTAAGCTGAATATTAAAAGAATCAAACATTTCATTTTTTAATTTATTGTTTACAATAGATCCTTTATGTGCTATTGAATTCATGTCTGCATCTAAGATGTGTTTTTTGTGAGCAGCTTTGAAGTAAACTAGTTTGAATACTTCTTTTGTTATAGTCAACGCATCACGAAGTGGGTTAGTTTCGTCGACGTGCATCTCTGGACTATTAAGTAATCCTGATTCATACTTCCATGTTGAATTCGGATGCATATAAGGTTTAAAACTATCACCCACTTCAATAGACTGATTGTAATTACTGTCTTTTATACCATAAGCAGATAACTCTTCGTCACGTACTTTTTCAAAATATACAGGCATGTCCGGACGAATGCCCGTTGAAGGGGTGTTTACATGGTTACCATAATACAAACCGTCATCGCTGACTTTTGCTGGATATATGCTATTGTTCGCTACATTAAATAATGCCTGTTCGTAGTTAATTTCTTCGCCTATATCTTTGCTATTGATTTTAAACCTAAGTTGTCTTTTGGATTCGCTACTAATGGTCGGACCTTCTAGGAGAAAATGGTTATATCTCATAACGCTTCTAAATGGATCTATACCAGAAATTGTTTCACCCGCATCTGAAACTTTGCATGGGACATTACCAATTGAACCGTTGCCGGGACTCGTTTTAGATAAATAGCTTAACTGCCTATCTCCCATAAAATCTTTAGGCATAACAACTGAATTTGCTGCAGGGTTGCCTCTAACAGTTGGTGAATCAACCCAATCCATATTAAAATTGGTCATGCCTTGCATCATTTGCTCGTAAAATTTGATTTTTTTAAAAAATGGTTCATTTTCATGAATTGATAAATATTCCTCAACGGTGGTTCCGCCGGAGAACGGCATGTTGGGATTTATAGTGCTATTAAGAATTATCTCAGACCCCTTAGCGCCAATAACAAAATTAGTTGATTCATCCTTTCCCGATTGAACTTGAACAGACCCTATTTCAGTTCCAAGTTGTCTAAAAAAGACATTCCACAGTATAATATTAACTAATGACCAAAACTTGTAAGGAGATATTGAAACACTATCAGTATCAACAGGGCTAACAAAAGACCCTTCGCTTTCCACAAAGCCAAATGATTCCATGTCAAGAGCATCAAAAGGGGATCCTTCTTCAGAAGTAGACCAACTAAAAAAAGTTTGAGAGATATCTTGTGAATAATCTTGATAAAATTTAGTTGGTACGGCGATTCTTGTGTTTTCTATAGGCCATTCATTAGAAAATTGATTAGCAGGTAGGCTTGTATTTGCATATTCGGTATTAGCGAACATTTTTGTTGTCCATGATCTCAATATTTTATAGTTTTGTTCTGCTAATTTTGCAAGATCATAACCAGCTATGTCTCCTGACTCCGTTTGGTAAAGTTTTTGTAACATTTCTCTTGCTGCATTTCTTAAACCACTTAGAGTGAATATTTTTTGAGCGTCTGGATGCTTGTATTTTATACATGAATTTTGCGACAAAAACAACCTTTTAAGTTTGTTAGCGGCTGTAAAGTATTTAAATTCTGCAGATCCATCAAATTCTCTAACAAATCTAGTTTTTTCATACAGATTTCTTGATGCCTCTAATTCAGGGTCAATTACCACACTTCTTCTGGAGGATGTTCCTGTAGTTCCATTAACGTTGATTTGGCCGTCGGCGCCAATACCAGATGTAGGTCCAGCATCAAGCTGTGCTCGCGTTAGATTACCAACAGCATTAGCATTCGGGTCATCTATACAAAAACCATCTGGGCCACAAACTTGACCTGGAGGACAAGCTGGTAGTCCATTGCCGCAAGGCTGCCTAGGTTGTTCGAATGGTGCATTTATTGGATCTTCTGCCGGCGGTATTGGAGCGGATTCATATGGACTTGGTGCGTCATTTAATATTGATTGCACTTCTGGATCTTGCAACGCCCTCAATATATCTTCAAGATCTGGATTAGAATAAATCTCTGCTATTCCAGATGCGTCATCAGCAGAGATTGATACTCTTTCCGGTTCATCGGGAATGTTATCTAAACAAACATCTTCTCTATTTAACGGATCATCTGACATTCACAAAAACTCCTAGCTCTTAATAAATACTACCAACATCTTATTTATGCGTTACTAAAATAATGCTAATAACCACCACCGCCATAGCCACCACCACCAGAGCCGCCACCGCCGCCACCGGTTGTGCCGCCCATTCCACCGCCACCGCCGACAAGGCCGGTCTGGCTCATTCGCGATGCAGAAGGTCGACCCCCAGGTGATGCTGCAGGTATTCCTTGTCCTCTTCGGCTTGGAGGTCTAAATCTAGAGCCATCTTCTCCTGCGAATCTAACCAGTACACTGTGCTCTTCATCGCTGTGTTGAGGGCCTTCCATGAATCCTTTTTCAGGATGTATATGAAAAGGCCCAACATACATAACGCCAGGTTTTGTAGGGTGGTCAAAAGGATATCTAAACTCACCACCATATGTATACAAATTGTTTCTTGTACGTAAAGCTGAAGCGCCGTTATTACTGTCAATGATTCTAAAAGGTTTAAGCTTGCTGGGGCCGAGTTCAAATCTTGATAATCTGTGAAAATAGTAATCACCAGGTTGCAAACCATCATCAACTTCTTTTACTGTAACTGGTATGTCGTACCCTCCAAGCGAGTTGGACCGAAACAGCGCTAGAGAGTTGTCAAATATAACAGGATTCAAAAATATTTGCGTTGGTGTAGAAACAGGAATTCTAGAATCTCTCTGACCTTGGCCGAAACCTCTTATAATTTTATAATGAAATTTATAACTTGCAAAGGCACCTGGAAAATTCATATTGTACTTAGCTCCTGCTCCGTCTTTATTGGTTCTATCTGTAGCTTTTATAACAAGCCCTGCTGCTCTAGATGTTATTGTTGACGTTACGGTAGGACCGGCCAGCCTTATACCCGGTGCTGCCATGATATTTGAAAAAAAGTTAACATACTTTTCGGCTGTGTGTTCCATCGTAACTTCTGTATAAGGGTCACGAGACAACATGGTTAAAATTGTATCAACTCTCAATGAGTGTTGGGACCTAGAAAGTCTATTCGCATGAATAGGATTTGCGTGTGTGGATTGAAGATTGAATAATCTACTTGAATAGTTGTTAGCGTTTCGTGAATTCGTTGATGGCGAATCAACAGAAAATCCAGTTTGCGTCTCTTGTCCTAAACTTTCTACTACTTGAGATGCAAAATAACTATTTTGTTGCAAAGCAGAAATAATTGCTGTTGGATCGTAGTGGTGCAAAATTTCATTGTAACCCTCTTCACCAGAATTAGATAAAGCATGAAACATACCAATCATAAACAAGTAAGCCTCTGTTGCACTTTGAGTTGTAGTGATGCCTTGCGTAGTTAAGCCTTGCGGCCTATCTGATTCTAAAATTCGACCGGAGTCGGTGGCGGCGCTTCGCGCACCGCTATTGAGACCATCAACTGCGCTTTGACCCATAACTTGAAAAATATCATGACTAAAAAGTGGAATATGCATAATTTCAGAAGTATCAGGATCTCTTATGGTGTGAAAATTAGGGGTAACTGAAAACACCGTGTTGTCGGGTGAAGCAGAAACTACATCTCTTAAAGAATAGCCTGCCACTTGTGAGGTTAAATCAAATTTTTGATACTCTTTTTCAAGCAATTCTCTCATGTATTCCGGCGTAACAAGAGACAAGCTATCGCCGTAAGGGTTTTCATCACCTGGCATTTGATATGTTTCGTTTAAAGACAACATACTAGGTCGCCTTAATTGCGATGCATCAATATATGTATCTTCTGGGTTTTCATTTCTTAGCCATGTTTTAACTTTTATTAAATTTTTCTGACCACCTGTTTTAAATCCTCTCTGGGTATTTGTGTCACCAGGTAGTGCTTCGGGAGTTAAAGAATTTATATCATAGTCTGAAATTCTGTATAAAACCTGATATGCTGATTTCAAGATATTCAATAATAACCTTATACTTTCTAGCTCTCCAGTGTTCACAAGGTGAAAGAATGACTGCCGCATTTCTGAATAGAAGTCCTGGGTCCCAGCTTCAACAAGCACAAGCAACGTACTTGTGCTTCTGGCGGAAAGAAGAGAAATCATAGAACCTAGGGTGTTGGTGGTTACGCCAAGATCAAACTCATTCCTATTTTCTAGAAAAGATTCTATACTACTACGAAGGGCTTCCACAACATTATAAGTTGTTCTTTTTTTGTCACTAGGTCTAGAGTTTGCGAAGGCGGCCTGAGCCTCTGCGCTCATATCTTCGAACCTTTGAAAATAAGCTGATGATTCTAACAACTTATCTATATTATCTGTTAAGAGATCGGTAAGTTCGGTTGAGCCGACTGTGCCTCTTCTGATATCAAAATATCTTACTATATCGTCTAAAATATCTACCAAAAGTTTATATCCTGACGCTATGGAGACAACTGCTTTGTCTAAAGGCTCTTCATAGGTTATTTCTAAGCCGTATTGATATACACCGTCCCTTTTATCAAATATGGATGTATCGCTAAACAACATATTTCTTTTTCTTGGCCAGTTTCGGCCAATGATTTCTTGAATTGTTCCTCCAGATTGTTTTACATTTGTAATCTTAAATGGTTCAGTTTCCTGTTCATTCGTAGGGTCGACCTCTAGAATTTTTAAAGAACTTTCTTCAGGAGGATTAATAATGTGCGATTCAGGTTCGGAAGCGGAACACAAAGTTTCAACTCCAAAATAATCATACTGTCTTTGTTGAATCAATTCGGACCTACCGGTAATGCATCCGAACTCATCAATTTCATCAAATTTATCACTTACCCTTTTTCTTAAAACTTTTATCTCTCTAATCCTAAACAAGTCACGAGGACTTGCAAAGCTTGTTAGAAGCCGATGCGCATCATCGGGTAGTTGGCGTAATGGATTCATTAATAGTTCTGCGGTTAGCCCAGATGACAATCTAGACAATTTTGTATTTTTTGCCCAAATATCAAATTGATCAAATTCTATAAAAACATTACATGAGCCTTTTCCATACTCAGGTGTGATTATCATGCTTGCATTAAATGAAATACCCTCTTTGTCTTTTTTTTCGTGAATAAGCTGTTGTTCTCTTAGCGTTCTACTTTTTATTGTACTTTCTACGTTGTGTACACCAACCGTTCTAAATCTATCAAATAATCTATAGGCAAACATAAGCTCTTCTTTTTTACTTGATGGTACGGTTTGATCGTTGTACATTGCAATTGATTCAGCAAAATTGTTAACTCTTTTACCAAGATTTGGATTAATAGCACTTAATAATCTCTTATCGATAGTTTTATAGTTTGGAATAAACTTTGGAAATAAAGGAATTATTTCATTGCGATATGGAGTTTTTTGTACCGAGTTTCTTAATTCAATTAAGCTTAGATGAGTATTAGATGGAACCCCAAAATATCTAACTGAGCCGTCGACCATTGCGCTAAACGTTTTCAAGTAGGGTCTAAACCTATCCTCATCATCATAAAACAGCATTGTTCTATCTGATATTTTTAAATTATAATCTGATTTATTAAAGTTAAAATCACCATGTAAAATTAATTCTCTTGTTATTTTTCCGTGAAAATATTTTCTTTTTTCTTTGAGTGAATCTAAATTTGCATCTGACAGCAACTGCTCCTTAAGGCCATCCAGCCCACTGCTTCCTTTTATCCCAGACTCTATAATAGAATCATCATTTAGTAGAGAATCAATATCTAAAAATGCAAATGCAAATAAATATATCTGCGTGTACCCACTACTTGTTTCATTTTGTACCTTTAAAGATAGTTTAGTTTGGTTTATATAATCTTTTGATATTATAGTCTTTAGGCCACTATTATTATTGTATGTTTCTGCAAAAATTGATTGTGTTCGTTTAATATCTACGCTGGTCTTAGGGTCGACCGCTCTTTCAAATTTAAATTCTAGTGGAGCTGCGTCTTCTTCATTTACATTAGATTTTTCTATATTATCAGCAAAGGCAAGGGCGCTCATTTTTTTGCCGTGTTTTGTAAGAAGTCTATAATTATTGGTATTTAGAAAAAAATTATAGTTATCTACATAAGCGGCGTAGCGGCGCGCTATGTCAATGTTGTCCATTCCGTTTGATAGTTGCACTTCTGCTTCTGTTAAGCCAGAAAACAACATTAATGAATAAGGCATATTTTCTAGAAAAGGCCGAACTGGTTTTGGGTCTCTTAAATGTTTTTCATATATATCTGCCATACGAGGACCAGGTATTGCTGCTATATATGGCTTTATATGTTTTTTTATATAATCGGCGTATCTGGGGCGTGAAACAGCTGTTTTTGTTTTGTTATAAATGAATTTGTAATTTACAACCAAATCTATCCCATCTGTGCCGTTCAAAACTTCAACTTTAGTTATTGAAAGTTTTGGTAAATAATAATCCATATTACCTATGAAAACATCAGACATTATTCACAATCTCCATCTTCGTCCAGATCTCTATTAAAATCATAAAGAGAATCACCTATTGCTGATCTGTTTATATTTGTGGGAATAATTTTGTTTTTATCAAGATTGTTATTATCAATACCAGAAAGCACAGAAGTATTAGAGAGCGAAGAGCCATTTGGTGATGGAGTCAAGTTTAACATGGGACTTCGCCCTGTGGAGTCGCCTTCACCATCGAAAATTGTAATATTTTCAGAATTTTTGTTATTAAAAAATTGACCTAACGCATTTTGCAAAACAGCTCTGTTAAACAAAGAAGAATCATCTTCCATATCTTGAGTTATGATTATTTCAGAATCAAAATTAATTTCTAAAAAAGTTTCTACACGGCTTGCTTCAGGTATCAACGAAGGGTCTTCCAAATCGCTTGTAAAGAATAATTTTTTTAGAAACTTTTCTTGACTTTCTTGCAAGTCAACAATTTCAAAAACTTCTATATCAAAATTTTCTTTTGTTAGAAAAACATTGCTTTCTTTGATATCTAAAATAGTATCCGGCTTTTCAAGGCTAATTAACTCTCTACCTCCATCAAGATTACTAACAACATCGGCGAAACCTGTTTCTGCTTCCGAGAGACCCATGTTTTGGGCTGTGCCTTGATCTGCATTATAGACAATCCAAGATGGCCTAAACTCTAATTGATATCTTTTTTGATATGGTAGATCTGTTGAAGAACTTACCTGCAAGGGGATGGTGTGTGATACTATTTTACTATTTTCGTCATGAGCTACATATGGTTTATTTATCATGGTGGTTAAAGATTTGATATCCCATGCCGGGTACTCTATACTGCCTAGTTCGCTGGTGCCTAGTAAGTTTTTTAAGATTGTTCTATTTTCAACTTGCATAGATAAGCTTTCTATATTATCAACGCCATATATATCTTCTATGGGAGTTTTAGTTTCTTTGTTTGTGCTTTTTAGGTATTCCTGTTTACTGTTGCCATATTTATCTGCTGCTTTGCGGAAGTTGTGTTCGTTTAGCTCTTTAACGCTTTGCTCTACGCTTGTAATGTTGTAGATAGTTTTTATTCTTGGTACAGATGAGATTCTATTGTAAGAGTCTTCAGAAAACTCTTTTGGTTCACCGCTGTATGCAGTATCATATATAATGTCGTCATCAGAAAACGCATAAAAAGCAGGTTTAAACTTTCCTTTTGAAAGAAGATATTTGCCGTATTGAGTTAATTGAATTTCCATTACCTCTTCTTTTCTATTAAAAAAAGTCATATTATTCCTCTGGAGCTATAACAGTTTTCGCTCTCTGTTTCAATTCAATCTTTTTTGTTGTTTCTGATGCTCTTAGCGCGCCCTTGTCTGAAGTGAAATCATCATTAATATATTCATACTCCGCTTCTAATTTAACTAGTTCAACCAATGAAAAATAATCATAAGGCCAATTGTAGCCATATGACAATAAATCTCTTTCAACACTAAATTGAAAATTAGGATCATCTGACCTAGCGTTATACAATTTCCTCATTTCTTGACTAGATTCTTTAAATATCGTCATTGTATCGGTTGCTTGTTTTCTTTCATAATTATTTTCGGCGCGCTGCTTAACCTTGAAAATTCTAAACTTTAAATTAGTAAAATATTCTGAAGCGCGTTCAGAATTTTCAATCTTTTTACCTAAGTTTAAAGTTACCGTATTACGAGTATCTTCTCTAACCACCGGTACGAAAGTGCGCTTAAGTGTACTTTTTCTTCGGCGTCGACCGCTGGCCTGGGCGGCGAAGGTTGCTCGAGCACCAGTAATAGTCTCAACCGTACCTTCTCTTCTCTCGGTATCTGGATCAAAATCTCTATCTATTTCTGAAGCTTTTTCAACCACCTCTCCCGTTACTGAGTTCCTTATAAGATTATAATGCCTTGTCACGTTTTCACCGGTATCTATAAAGAATTCTTTAAACTCGTTTTCATCAAAACTAAACTCTATTTCATCAAAGTTTTCAACATTATTACCGGCAGCACCAATCGGGTTGTCAGCATTTCCTTTAAACCCTAAAGATCTAGGTAGATTTTCTCCAATTTTTGGAGTAACACCTTGCCAAATTTTAGCCAAATCATCTCTGTCAAAAGTATGCTGGAATGGAAAGAAGAACATTAAAACAGGGCTAACTTTTCTATAATCAGCAAACTTAGAACCATTATACTTAATTGAATTAAATTCTGGGGGTATGACGTAATTAAGCATCGCAGTTGCCATTTGATTTATTATTGGTCTAGGTTGCTCATCGGGCCTCAACTGCTCTATTAACTCTTGGTTGGTACCAGCTAGTTGAATTTGGCCGGATAATAAGTTGTAAGCCTCAATATAATCTTTTTGATAATTTACAAACCCTAGCTCTCTAACAGCCTGATAGAGTTCAATCTCTGGAACACTAATGTACACTGGGCCATTTCTTGTTTCAACATAAGGTACAACACACACAGCTTCAGTTATTGTTTTAGAATTTGACAGCTCACCTAATTTTGCAGTACGATTATTGGACGGATTTAGCTCTCCATTGTTGACTAGCTGTAGCCCCAATAGTTCAGACAAATCTCTTGTATTCTCTTGTTCGGCTGGCGATAGAAAGTCTTGTGGTCTCAGTATAGTTATTCTAGTTTGGCTTTGCAAACTAGAAGGTTTTTGATGCCACATACCAATTGTTTTTTGTAACCCGTTTGGAACTGGCGAAGACGCTGATACGTTTGTAAAATCAAAAGTAGGGCACTCAAACTTTGACTCAACAAAAATTCTTGTCTTTGTTCTCTGATTACTGTCGTCACCCTCTTCAATATCTTGAAGTTGAATTCTCTTAGACTTTTCAAAATCCAAACCTCTAAAACTAGCTGTGATTTGCATGGCATGAACCTTGTTTAGACTAGATGTTGCAACAGTAATAGACTGGCCTACACCCACAAAGTGAGCATTTGTTATACCACCAAAATTTGGTATCAAAGGACTAGAGCCAGTTATGTTTGTAGATCTATTGTACTTTATATAATTTGCTGTTTCGTCAGAACCAATCTGATCTAAAACATCTTCTATAAATTGATAGGTTCTACCAGGATCATCACCAACAGCGCCAACCGGCAAGACAGGCGTAAAGCAATATTCTATTTCTGCATAGCCATCATAGTGAGGTGGCGTATATGGAGAGTAGCCCCAGGTTGCCATTCTTACCGGAGTAAATGTTGGTGTTAATGGGTCTTCATTTCTATCATGCTCAAACGCTTGGTCACCGGCATCAACAGGGGGACCAAAAGCGCTAGCCCTGTTATACATTGGAAAATCAGTATTCTTTTTTATAGTTTCCAGTCTTATTCTCATCTTATAAGGAGTATTGTCTTCAAGATTAGCAATCTGCAAGTGCGGTGCAGAAACAATTCTTGTAGTTTGGCCACCTTTAAGAAAAAAGCTTATTGATTCAGCAAAAAAGTTATTTGCTGCCATTGTATATTTGTCCGATATATCTGAAGACTCTTTTATGCTTTTCAGAGACGGTACTTCGAAACTAGAAGTAGTCATAATACTGTCTCTAGGGCTGTTCCAACTAGAAGAGTGAACAATAAGTTCTGGATTGCCTTTGAACCCTTGTCCTGTTCTGTGTCTCGTCCAAGAGTGCGCATTTAAGCTAGCACTTGGGTGCGGTTCCATATCATATATAACAAATTTGTTAACCTGCTGTTCATTTTCTACAGCAGTCAAGTTAATTGGAAAACTATTTTTTGGATCAATAATCGCTTCAAAAGGCAATCTAGCAACTGTTTTTATACCACGATGTTTTCTAGCGCCCCTACCCCAGAAATTTTGAGTACCGCGAGTTGTTGTTCCATCAGTATCTCTAGCGGGAAAAGATAGACCTACGCCGGTATATGTTGTGGATTGTGTTCCACCCTCTTCAATTGGAGCTTGTGGTATGCCTCTATGAAGGGGAAACGTATCTACTGTACTAAGCGTTGATCCATAAGGAAACTGCCTATTGACACCCCAACTTGCGGAGCCAATTCTTGGTATACCCGTATCTTGAGTTTCGTTAAACCAGGAACCTGTAATATAAGATGGATACTGAAGTGCTCCAGTTAATCCATAATCAGTTGCTGATGTTCTTAGTTCAAGCACATCCTTTACACCAGAACCCATCTGATGTTTTCTGTTTTTTAAGTCTGTTTGGCTCCAGTAAGCATCAGCTGGAAGTGAAAAACTATCAGAAAAACCTGCAAAAGTGCCTGTTATTTGTGTGAACGGTGGCCTATAGGTCAGCGAGAGGGCTGATAGACCTGCGTAGCCTGGGTTGCTGTATTTTCTGTTATTAGGTCTAGCTCTATTAAACATGACTAAATTGTTTGTGCTGTGTGCTGGTGTTTGGTCTGATATGTCTCCAACATAGCCAAAGTCATCGCCCATTCTAAACCAACCTATTAGGGATTCTTTTGAATCATCTCCCCTGACACACAGTTCTGGATTCCAAGGGCCTCGTGCCCCTTTCTCGCCGCCGCCAAACAATCCCAATATATCTATGTTTGTTAAAGGCTTGTTCCATATAGACACCTCATCAATATCGACTGACATTGGTAGATATTTCATGTAGTTAGGTCTCGGTGATCTAAACTTGTTTGTTTCAGATGTAAATCCGGATTTAATAGTAACATTACTCATATTGTGAGTAATTGCTTTTTCAGCATCGCTATCACCGAGATTGCTTACCTGCGTTAAAGTCAATATTGCATTTGATCTAGTAACTATAATTTTAGAATCTGCTGAGCCAGCATTATGGCCGTTTGCATGATTAATGGCCACTTTAAGCTGTTCAGCAGTAGCTTCAGCATCAGCACCAATCACAAATATAACATTTGAGCTGTCCAAATTACCAGTAGTCCCTGAACTTTTTGCTACGTAACCTTTTGAAGTCCCATCCGTGGATATTATTGTAACTCCTTGATCCGCAGTTGGCTGTCCAGAAAACTCTATTGTACATTTTGGATTATCAGATTTTGCAAAGCTAGCTTGCTGAAATTTAAAATAGTGATGCTTATTGGCTCCAATTGTACAATTAGATACTGGCTGGGTAAAAGAGCTTCTTGTAGACGACCTTGCTGGTCCAAGGTAATCATCTACTAGTAGTGATGCGCCTGCACGAGGGTCGTCATTGCGACCACCAAATAAACCGCCCTCTATTGGGTCCGAACTAGCATTGACGCCGTTTGAAGCACTCACTGATGAAGAAAAGTGAAAACCATTAACATAGAAGTCGCACGTGCCTTTGCCCCACTCATAAGTCACAGCTACATGATGCCAGGCATTTGGATCTATTAGGTAATCTCCGTCTGTATTCATAGTGGTTGTTACAACACCACCACCGGAAAACGTTGTATTTGAAAATTGCCCGGTGCCACCTACAGCCTTGTTACCAGCGATACCACCATTTTGCTGGGTTAGCTTTACATCATTACTAACCACTTCAGCCGTTATGGTACCGTTATGACCGTTAGCATGATTTATGGCTGCAGCTATTTGAGCTGCAAAGGCTGCTGTGTCACTTGATGTGTCAATGCCATTTATTTGTATAATAACTTGACTGCTGGCATTTAATGTGCCTGTTGCACCTCCGTTATCATCATCAACCACGTATGTTTTTGATACTCCTGATGTGTTTTCTATAGTAAGTGTGCTACCATCTATCATGCTAGCCATAGCAACAGGCGTAGAGATTGTTACGGTTGCTTTTGTGCTGCCCGGAGCAATTGCAGTTCCTGCGGTCTTAGAGTGCCATACGATGTATGAAGAAGTGTGGTGAATACCAAAAACAAGCCTATCCCCCTCTTTTCTAAATTCTATTCCTCGGCCAGCTGCATTGTGAAAATTTAAATTATCACCAAACATGACTAGACTACCGGAATCAAGCGTTGCCTCATCGTTTTTCCAATAATTAACTGAGCTGTGATTAGTAGGATAAGGAGTAGTTGTGTCACTATATGGGTGAATCCACATTGAAAACGTTATACCCTTAACAGGGTAATCATCTAGAGCCGAACCAGTAAGCCTTTGTTGTCCTGTCGACCCTGTTTGAAAGTTATTTTTATATGTTATTCTTGGAGCTATGGAACCAGTTAACAACTTGGCCCACGAACCACCATGACCAATCTCAGCCCTATTAGCCGTAGAGCCTGACATTCTTGTGCAGAATCTATTAAACTCTCTATCTGCTGATGGCTCAAATAAAGGGTAATCAACTGCAAGTCCAGATTTAATTGTATTATACATAATACCTGGTGCGTACATAGGCTTTAGTGCTGTCTGCCAAGAACCAAGAGGATTAGGCTCCATAAATGGCTCATATTCTTGATTGTAAAGTTTTGCTAATTGTAGTGTTCTTTCTACCGGATAAAAACCTTCATATGGTAAAAACTTTTTATATGCTTTGCATTTAATATTTATAATTCTATGGTATTCGGTATTTCCGAACCCTTGAGTTAGCGCCATATGTTTTACAATTGGCAACTTTTCATCTTTTTGTGTTCCATTGAAAGCTTTAACAAAATCAGGTTTTGAACTATTTTTAAAATCTTCTAATGCACCGGTTATGGAATATGTTTGCTTTGGGGTTGGAAAGCTGTTATCTATATATGGATCTATAAATTTTTCGTCAGCGGTGCGATACTCTCCAAGGCTGTAAACTTCTTCTATATTTTTACTTATTCTGTATTCAGGTATTACAGAAAAATCTTTTGATCTAAGTTTTATGTTTTCAATAAACGAATCATAGTTCTTGTAGTTGAATGGACCCACCCCATAAGCTTCGGCGACTTGCCATTCTGCAGCCCCACCAATATGAGCTTTAAGGTTTGTTTTAAAAACAAAGTCTGTATCGGTACCAAAGCTTGAATTTTGATTTAGTAAAGTAAATACTTGATGAGGTCCAACCGTAGCAAATGTATACTGGGCTTCGTCTTCATTTACTAATGGGGGCTGTGCAACATTTGTTGTTTCATAAGATCCATTGTAAGTGAAAATAACTTTATGTGGGTTCAAAGCATCAATTCTACTTCTCCAGTTTGCTGGAGAAGTGGTTACACTTGTTGCAGAAGATACATCTATAGTTTTTGCATTGTATATTTTTACTTCTTCAAAAACACTATTTCTTCTGTCCTGATTAAATGTAACTCTAGCTCCATCTAATTCACTAAAACCAGCTTCACGCTGCCCCCTAAGAGCATCTACAATTCTTTCTCCTAACTCTTGAGCCAGGAATGGTGGTAAAATACCACCAGGGGCAACAATAATATTATCTGCCGTGAGTCCGCTTGTACCAATTATAACTTGTCCTGCTGCGTTTTTTGAGCCATCAGCCAAAGCTGTCGTCGCATCAAAAACAAATGTAATTGTGGTCTCTCCAATGTTAGTATCTCTCCTATCAATATCTGTTATAGTTATCGTTCCTGTTGGAACGTCAGTAAATTTTAAAATACTAGCGCCAATGGTTGCGTTGAATACTCTGCTGATATTTACTGCTATGTTGTTACCATGTGAAGCATTATACGATGGGTGATTAGTTACATCATCATTTACTCGTAAATTAACAGCGTTACTGTTATATGGTACTTCATCAAGCAACTGAGTGCTTTCATCATTAAACCCTATTCTATCAATTATAAGCCGCTGGCCGTCGTTGCCTTTGTGATGGTAATAAAATTCAAAAAGCTTATCTAAAGAAATATCTTTAACCGCAAACCATTTAGTTGTGGTTGGCGAAGTAGCAAAATCAGCTGTAGTGTTGAAGATTTCCATTGAATATTCAATTAAGGTTTCTTGTTGTCTTCTAGAATACATAGCCGAAGCACTGACAGAATATTTGCCATTAGATCCTGACCTAAAAAGGCCAACAGATGATACCAATTCTCCTTCGGCATACGATCCAACGTTGTCTTTACCTAGCTGCATTTCTCTAGTTTTGCCAAATTCTGGTTGAGCGTCCAGAGGCCAGATGCTTGTTTTTATATTTGTATCTTGTATAAATTGAGAATTAGTGAAAGAGCCAGACCTAACTCTTTCCTCTATACTTGGATGCCAAGATTCATAAATAAACTGCGGTCTAAATGTAACTTCTCTGTTGTGGGAATACGCTTCTTTAGGAAACAAAACAGAACTATATGCTAACATGTGATCTGTATCTTCATCAAGCATACCTATTATTGGCTTAATTATAGACATATGCAGAGGATCACCTATATCATTTTGATAAGTACCGCCCATTCTAAAGTGATAAGATTTTTCTAATTGAACTCTTCCCTCGTCTGTATTTAACATTAGTGCATCATCAGTAAACCATTCGTATAAGTTACCGAATGATATGGTTTTATATTTTAAATCATACACTGAGTCGTTATTGAGAACACCACGTTCTCCTGGTCCTTCGAGCATCAGACCTCCGTTCACCTGTTCTTCTTCCACAGATCCGCCAGGAGGAGAATTTATAGCTATATTATCGATGTCAAACGCACCATCGTTTAATTTATCTACTACAGTATCATTTTTGTTATCTATTAATATACTTTTAACTATAATAGGCTTGTGTCTTGAGGTGATAACTGATTGGCTTATGTAGCTATTGTAAGTAAAATCTTCTTTTTTGCTTGTTCTAAGGTTTAAATATTTTATGGTTTGATTAGAATCTCCTATTTCTTTAGATCCTAGAAAACCACTTCCATCAAAATGCTGAGCCCTGTCTGGCCAGCTGTACCCTCTTGTGCCTCTAACTTTATCTGTAAATATTTCGTCAAGAATATCACTGGCTTCATCGCCATTGCTAAAAATAATGTGTTTTAAGAAAGGAGGACTAAGCTCAGAATAGCTTTCACCGGGTAAGTTAAGAGAATCGCGAAGTTGCTGGTTACTCCTAAGTGGAATTGTATAGATATTTTCACGCCTTTGTTTTCTGGCTAGTTTGTGATTCCCAGCCCTCAACTGATTCCATGGATTCCAACCATACTTAGACCCACGGTTAGACAAGATAGCATTTAATACTCGGGGTGGTGCATACATTGTCAAAGGGAAACCTTGGACTTGAGAAGCATCAAACGCTAGACCACTATCAACATACAAATCATCATTAAGATAATTTATATTAAACGTCGCACTACCAGTGGGACTAGATGAAGATGCATTGTGTGCTATACCCGATAGGAATGGATCGTTAAGTCCGTCTTCCAAACCAGTAAATATGTTCGCTCCTTCGCTAAAAATCAAACTAGTCCCTACAATGTCATCAATTTTCTTAAGACCATTGTTTGATCTTTCGTTCTGTTCTAGGGTCAAAACAGTCTCTACTTGTTCTGTTACAAAGATCTGTATTCCAGCGGCATTCACTGAAGAAATTATTCTATTAGCAACCGTAAGCTCGTTTCCAGCTCCTGAAAGACCTACAACAACAGCATCTCCATTTGTAAAATTAGATGCTACACAATATTTAATATCGGTAGTGGTGTAGCCACTGTTAGTTAAGTCAGTACCTAAAGATATTGTTCTATTGCCATCAGCACCTGCAACATTCTGTCTCAAGCTAAGCACAGTTTGAGTTGCAGAATCAGTTTGTGTTACAGTAATTTCTCCATCATGTCCGTTAGAATGTTCAATAGCATTCTTTATTTGAGTCATAGCGCTGCGGAAATCTGCCAATGTTGTTAGTGTTAATCCGTTGATTTGTATTCTGACTCTGCTGCTGCCGTCAAGAGTTCCTGTTGCTCCGTCATTATCGTCATCAAATATATATGTTTTAGAGGTTCCCTGTTGGGATACTAGCGTAAAATCAGCAGTATCAAGCGAGGGAGCCTCTGCAGAACTATAATTAAACGTCAAGGATCCTCTAGCCTTGAAAAAAGAACCATCAGCACTGGTTTCACCAGTATCAAAAGCAAAAGTCTGTGTGGCTTCTTTATAATCCGTAAGAGTAAATTCATCATTGTCAGATGGTATAGTAGATACCTCTAGAGTACATGTTGCCCTGTGACCGTCAATAGTTTTATACCCAAGTAAATTGTTTTTAAAATCTAAATTATCCAACACTACAGTATTTAATCCAACATAATCTGTTGCAATAAACTGTTTTATACCATGACCATTAGCAAAAGAAGCGTATAATGCAGCAGAAATTTCTGTTAAAAAGTAACGATCTGAAGAAACACCAAAATGATCAGTGTACCTAACAGGTTTTGCAAAGCCAATTTCACTTGCTGATACAAACCTGGGACTTTCAAAGAATCCTATGTCCGTTCCGCTTTTAGGATAAGTGAATCTTCTATTTTCATAACCAAAATAAGTATTGGTTGTTTCAACAGTGCTCCTGTTTATCCACGCGTAGTTTAAATCAGATTGGGGAATCTGTCTTTGCACAAAGAAGTTATCTGATTGTTCTTGGGGTATATTTGTCGACACATCAGACGGATGATATCTCGTGTTTCTATTAATATTGTGATACGATGCTGTAACTCTTGTTTGCAGATATCCCTGAAAAGAATTTGTACCACCAGAAAAAGCAGCTGCAGAAAGCCTACCATTGCTTACCGCTGTGCCCGTTATAGTTTTTCCGTTACCATTTTCTCCTGTGTTTTTACCCATCCTAACAAATAACTTATTAGCGTTGTCTGGGTCTCTAAAAGCATGCAGGTCTAGAACACCTTCAGTTCTAAGGAGGTTTATTGTTGTTACGAGCAAATTCCGTGCACCGGCATTGTTGTTATTCCAGAGTGCTAGCTTTTCATCTTTAACAGGGGCACGCCATTGGGTGCTGGTTGTCAAGGTAAATGTTCTTCCTCCGGCGTCTTCTAATATTATTGTTTCACCTTGCACAGTGGTATTGCTTATTGTAACATGCGTTTGTGCAGATAACCCATCAAATTCAGTTTCTTCTCTTATTTCTCTTATTGGAGCAGTACCAAACTTAAAACTTGACTCAGATTGCAATGCATCAAGATTAAACCTTGATGCCAAATTTCTATAATTCATAGTGTTGTATACTGAGTATTGTGTAGTCGGCACATCCAACTCTGCACCACCATGAGCATTACCAGCAGTTTCCGGGCCTCCTGGGGCTGAAAACCTATTAACTATAAAATTCTTCTTACCTGTAGTTCTTTCTGGTCTGACAGAGTGCTTTCTACCTCTAAAGTAGCTTGAGCTAAATTCATGACCCAGAGTAAAGGTTATATTCGTTAACCCACCGCCGCCTGAGAAATCAGAGTGCACAGAAATTGTTGCTAAATTTTCTGAAGACACCGTATTGCCATTGGGTCCTGGATCTCTCTGAGTTAAAGTAATATCTTGGTTACCGTCAGCTTGATTTGGTACATCGCTTACAATAATTTTTCCATTGTGACCACTAGCATGTTCAATGGCAGCTTTAAGAAGTTGTAATATTTGTTGTTGCGTGTTTCCACCGCTGGTATTGTACCCAACAGAAATACCGGTAGCTCCAGGTGTAAGCGATGCGTTAATTGGTCCAGTATCTTTGAGTCGCATGCCTTCTGTAACAGCACCCAAATTGCCTCTACCGCCATCGTTTGTGTCAGAAATAAAATAATCTACTACTGTTCCGTCCGTGCTGGTTAAGGTAATCTTCTGACCAGCTGTAAGGCCATGAGCCGCATCACCGTCTGTAACACGAATTGTTGCTGTAGCTTTAGCATCTGGATCTTGTACTTCATCAACCCTAAAAGCCTTGCTAGCATTTTGTGCTAGAAAAGCCTTACTCATATCCATAGATGTACCTTGAATTATTTCATAATCTCTATGATAGTTGCCTTTGTATAAGCTGCCAGTGGTTGTTTTAATGTTCTTTATGTTAACTGGTCGTTTGGCTAGCGGTTCTCGCAAAACATTCAAGGAGTTTGCACTTGCTTCTAGTTTTGGCACAAAATGACGATAGGATGAGCCCTCTGCAGAACTACTAAGTTGTGCATCTGGATTTACAACAAGCAACTCATTGTCATTCATTCTAATGAAGAATGCTTCTCTTCGGTCGCCTTCTACATCCAGTCCTCCATGAAAGTCTTCTCTGTCTAGAAGAAAATTAGTTTTTGTTATAGTTGCTAAATTTTCAGTTATAGTAGTTGCACCAGAAGAAGTTCCACCTGAAAAGTCAGAGTGCACAGAAATTGTTGCTAAATTTTCTGAAGATGTTGTATTGCCATTAGACCCTGGGTCTCTTTGGGTCAAGGTAATATCTTGATTACCATTGGCTTGATTTGGTACATCGCTTACAATGATTTTTCCATTATGACCCGAAGCATGCTCAATAGCAGCTTTGAGTAATTGCAAGATCTGTTGCTGGGTGTTTCCACCGCTGGTGTTGTACCCAACGGCAATACCAGTAGCTCCAGCTGTAAGTGTTGCATTGATGGTTCCTGTATCTTTAAGTCGCATGCCTTCTGTAATAGCACCCAAATTGCCTCTACCACCATCATTTATATCAGAAATAAAGTAATCTACTATTGTTCCATCTGTGCTGGTTAAGGTGATCTTTTGGCCTGCCGTTAGTCCGTGTGCTGCGTCACCGTCTGTAACGCGAATTGTTGCAGTAGCTTTAGCATCTGAATCTCTTTGGGTTAAAAATCTTGATTGAGGTTCCGCTGCGGCAGCTGGGTTAGGAGATACCAAAATTTTGCCATTGTGACCGTTTGCATGCTCAATCGCTTCCTTTAATAATGATAAGAACGTATTTTGTTTGGTTGTACCGGCAACATTGAAACCCACCGCGATGCCAGTAGCGCCAGCAGTTAAAGTTGCTGTTATACTACCTCCAGATTTAAGAGTAGCCCCATTGGTAACAGCACCCAAGTGAGCCACCCCACCGTCGTTTGTATCTGAAACAAAATAATCAACGCTAGTTCCGTCCGTGGAAATTATATTTATTTTTTGACCAGCAGTTAGGCCGTGAGCTGCGTTACCGTTGCCCGTTGTTGTCAAGGTAGCGCGGCCCAGACTTTTGGCACCCATAGTCTTTTGTTTGTTGCCTGAAGATATTCCAAAAGATCCTGATCTATTAAGCGGAACATGCCGATGAAAATGACCACCTATAAAATGTTGTGTGAAAGGACCCTGTAGTGGTATCTCTCTATCGTCTCCATAAGAATCGGAATGTAAATTTGTTATATCTACATTTGTACGAAACCTATCTTGAATTAATCTTTTATAATCTGTTGGATTGTCTATAGAGCTACTATAAAAAACAAACGGCAATATATGATTCGCACTATAATCATTATTAGTGTGAGACACATCAGCTTTAAAATGAAGTTTTTCCTTAAATTTTAAAATTTTCCTATCGCCCTCATAGTACAGCAAGGTTCTAGGTATACCGGCACCTGCATCTGAAGCCCTTCTTTGAGAACATATTTCATCGTTATTCAAATTACTTGAACTAACTTGAATAAAATCTGTTGATAACGGTCTAGTCGTACCAATATAAAAATCTTTCTTTTTATTTAAATGAAAATTATCACCTGCATGTATTGGTACTTGAAAATCTGCACTAAATTTATATGGACGAGAAAGTTTGCGAACTCCATAATCTGACCCAGATATTACTGAATTGATTCTCTTTCTAAGTGTCTCCCTGTCTTTGTCAACCGATGCATCTCCTGTCGACACGAGTGAATCGGTTCTTTCAATTCTATCATTCCACCATAAGCACCCTACAGACTCTGGGTTTCTATATCCTTGACCACCCGTAAAATCAGTTATAGAAAAATAATTACCAGCACCATCAGGAATTCTGGATACCCCAATTGGACTATTATTGGAGACATTTCCTTCTTCTCCTGCAAAGTCTTGAGTTAGCGTAATTGTTTGAGCGTTAGTTGGATTACCCGCACCAGGTGATGGTGCCCCTGCTGTGACTCTAATATTAGATATCTCAGAATTAATTGCTTCTCGCATCTTGACAGCTAATTGATATGTATTGGTAATTCCTGTTGTATCAATACTAATAATACGAACGTTTGGATATTTAGGATCCCCAGTTAGTCGTCTGATTGCTGTATCGCTAAATCGGAAAAAAGCCGTTATGTTACCTATAGAATCTCTAATAAAAACGCCACGACCACTATTACTAACTGCAACAGAAGTGTTGTCTATTGTTAAGGTTGCTGATGCATTTTCACGGCTTAAACTAATTGCAAATGGTGCATGGCCTGCATTCCAATCATACCTTAATTCATTGATGCCTTTTAATACACCTATAGGTTCGGAGATCTTCTTTTCCAAAGTTGGAAAAGCTATTTTTATTTTGTTTCTTTCTAGAACATGGCTTTCAATTATATTTCTTATTTCAGGTGAAATGTTTGCAGTTGCTGGTATGAATTGTTCAAGTACAACATCTATAGAACTATCTATCCATTTATAGAACTCCAGATATCTCTCTACAGAAGGAGTGTTTTGAACTTTTGCAAAAAATATCTCCCTTAATTTGTCTAGACTTTTATAGTTAGCCCGATATCTGTTAACAGGATTTCCAATCATAGTGCTATAATCTTTTATAGATGAAAAAAGATTTAACATTTCATCAGATATTGTTCTATAAAAACTCTTTTCAATTGAGAAAAAACTTTGATTAGGTGTTTCTACTTTTTTAAACAAATCATCATGTAGTGAGTGAACAGATACCATATTAGAAGTTCTGTTCTCCTCTAGATGAGCTTTTCTAGAAGATGCTACAAACTTATTAAAAACAACATCTGTTGAATTTTGTTTAAATCCAATCGCTCTTGCAGGATGATAATAGTTTGCAATTTTTTCGTAAACACCGTTATATTTTGCAGACCCAGAAGATATATCTGGAACTATAAAATGCCCACTACCGTTCGAACCCGTAACTGAGTCAAATTCCCAATTTACAGCCAAGGAATTAATAGTTGAGATTTGAGAATCAGCATGGCCAATAAAATTCTTTGGATTACCTGCAGGATTTACAACACCAAAACTTTTTACTTCTTTAGCATGAGAATCCAAAGTATGGTTGTCAAGCTCAGACAGCCAGTGTCTGAAATTACCTATTTTAATATCGGACTTATCAATTACAGAGCCAGTAAAATTCTGCCTGAAAGCACCCATGTAAAATCTTTTTGAGTGCTTGTGGAATTTTATTGCGTTTGCTCTTGTTATTGGTCTGGATATTTCATATCTTTTGTCAATTGTATCACCGATTGCAGAAGCAGCGTATAATTTAACAGCATATGAATTACTAGTTGCGCCGGAAACAAATAAAGATTCAGGTACGACTCTAACAGATATATTCCAATTTGTGTCAGAATATAAATCTTTTATAAAATCCGTTTCAATAGTTGGTATAAGTTCAGATCTAGATTTCACTACCAGCTTTGCATCAGGAGAACTTGTGTCTCTTTTAACAGCGTATACACCAAAACTACCATAATCTTTTGTAGCTCTTTTGAATCCATTGATATTGTCAGTAGAATCTGAATCTGTCAATGCACCAAACAAAGAACTGGATAGTGGTCTAACTACTCTATATTCGGAATAGAAAGGTAGTAGTGCCGGGAAATTTACCATTGCTTGAGTTGTTGTGCCTAAATTAAAATTAGCATCACTCAAAGTATCGTGAGTACCAGATACATAATTTAAAGATTGAAAATCTACAGCTGTGTCTTGATCAAAGCTTGAGCTTTGTTGAAAAATCATGCCGCCTTGATTAGCTTCACGAGAAAAGTCAATCATTCTAACTTTTTCTATGTGAGAAACCAGCTCTTCTTTTGGTTCAAATACCACGTTGTCAGTGTATAGATTAATATTTATTAATTTTTCATCTATACCATAGCATCTCAATATGTTTCTGAAACTTTCTTCTGTACCTTTTAGTTTGTACAGATTCACTAAATTGTTGTATAAGTTAGTATAAATAAAATTCTTAACATCGTGCAGTTTCTGTTCGTAATTTATCTCTTCATCTTTATTATTAATTAAAGTCAGTATGTCCATATTAACGAACAATTCTGGCACTTCTAGTCCAAAAGACTTTAAAACCTTTTTCATAAAAGGCAGCGGCTTGTTTTTAAAATCCTCGTGCCTGTGGTGTTTTAATTTTGAAAGATCTTGGATTTGTGCATATAGTGTATCAAAATAGCTGCCAATAATTTGTGATAAGTTCTTAAGATCTCCATCAAACTCTTCCTCTTCCAGTATCCAAGATGGAAAAGAATAATATATACAAGTAGAGTTATGTATATCATGATCTCTACCTAGTTCTTTTTTTTCATCTATAAACGAACTAAGTTTTGCATTCTCTGTATATATTATGGGATCTTTAAATTCACTTACAGATGCTGAAGCTTGTACAATTGCTGACTTTATAGATCTGCTTTCAGTTCTGTATCCAGTCCAAATACCATTAGTAACTCTTCCAGAATAATCTAATACAATTCTGTCGACATTTACATCGTCTGCTTTGCCTTCATTAAATTTATAATAAACACCCAACGGAGACTCTGCACCCGGAACGTTAGATCCTCCATGCACATTTGTAAAATAATTACTTCCTATTTCTTTTGAGGTTCTTTCTGTCTTCCAGTAACGAAAATCGTCAAGAGATGCTGAAAGTTTTCCATACCCCTGGTGTCTAAACGTGGTGGCAGGTGGATCCTCGTAATTGCTATTAATTGATTTTGCTGCAACCAAAGAGCCTACACACGCAACAAGATCTCTATTCATGCCAGCGACGGTGCCGTTAAACGTCCTTACATCATTTATATTACCGTCAACATATAACTTCAAAGATGTTTTGTTTTCACTTGCATTACTCTTAAAAGATACTGCATAATGATGCCATTTACCATCTGATGCACTTAATGCCACTTGAGAGGTGCCCAGTAATTTTTGATTACAACCAGAAGAGCCAGATTTATAAGTTATTAAAAGAGGGCTCTTATTGGAAGCTGCGTTTGCACGATCCAATTCAATAGTAAGCCTAGCATAGTCATCCTCTTGCACCTGAAGAGAGCCACTACGCCAGACGTCCAATACCACTTCTCTTGGGAAACTAGCGTTAAAAGCATCTTTTTTAAGCCAGAACTCGACAGTATTGCCTTTAAGTCCGTTGATTTCTAAATTTGAAGTCTGTAAACTAGATGTACTCCAAACGTTGTCTACGTGTGGACCACCTTTTAAATAAATATATTCTTTGGACGCTGGAGATGCATACAGAGAGCCTGACAGGCTGTTGATTGAACCGTACCCAACTGGTGAAAATAGTGCATGACCATTTGTTCTTGGGTATTCATGATTAAATATGTGTAAGTCTAGACCGTTACTGTTATTTTCCCACTCTAATTTTTCATACAGAGAGCCATCATATGGATAGTTTTTGTAAATTCTTTTTATTGCAACGTCGTAATACTCTTCTGCAGATCCATATTTTGCAAAATTAGACGCTGTAGTGTAGTCAAGTAACGGTAAATATCTGTCTCTGTCTTCAAAATATGCTTCAATACCAACAGAGGAATCTGCCCCTTCTTTTGAGAGGGTATCAAGGCTTTTTTTAATAAGAGGCTTTTTAGCGTTCTTTTTATCTTTCTTAAAGAGGTCTTTTAAACTCATTACAAATATTAATCCACTCTAAACTTAAATGTCTTATCCTGAACTTTGTGCTTTCCATCTATGTCAAAAACTAACTCTATAGCGTATTGATAGCCGCTTTCAAACAACGACATATTTAAATCAAAATAATTTCCGTCTTTATCGTATGATAACCTGGAATATTGCGTCTGTACGCCAACACTTCCGCTTCCGTAAGATATCACTTCTAAACCATCTATTACTCTAAATATTCTATAGTATGCATTTTCTACCACTTTAACAGGAGTAGTTCTCGTAGAAACATCATATAAATTAGGAGACTTGTTTTTCTCTCTAGAGAAAACTCTCATTCTTACTTTTTCAGATGTTTTGTAAGAGGACTTTAAATTAGTTATTTTGGTTACTAATTCGGTATCTTCGCTACTAAAAGATGCATTATGTGTTTTAACAGTTATGGAAGAGCCGGTTACCAATTCTTTATTACCCAAAGTACACCAAACATCATAAAGCGAAGTCGCAGAACCGGTATATGCGAATGAGGCACTGTAAATTCCTTTTTCTACAAGATAACCAAATGCATAATCAGGATTAGCTCCCATTAATGCAGTAACCCCCCCGCCAACCGGAAAAGTAATTGGGGATTTACCCGTAGAAGCTGAATTATACAACCTTATTTTAATCACTGGAGTTCCTGCAGCTTGGTCTCCACCATCTGAATCTGTCGACAATGCTGGTATGTTTACCAGTCCTTTTCTTGTATAATTATATAAATACAAGGTGTTGAGATTATCTTCACCGGGAACTAAAGAACTGCTTAGATAAAAATTTTCTCTGTCATCTCCTTTAAAGTCTCTCCACCTTGCTTCTATTGCTGGCCTTTTATAAAAGAATTCGCTGCTTCTAGCAAAAAACTTTTTAGTATAAAATGAATCTTTTCTTGTGCCATCTTCAAAACTACCTGATAATTTTAGCAACAATCCATAATTTGTACGATCAGGGTCCGTCTTGGAGTTAACGTCTATCCATTCTTCAACTAGTGCAGTTATGTTTACTTCTAGGTCTTCTGTTCCGTCTTCAAAATATTTTTTATAATGGGGCAAGTTTTGACCTGCAGTGTATCCAACTTCATGATAATCACCACCAGCAGTTGTCCAAGCTTCTTCACCACCAAGGCCACCCGATAATTTATCGGTTTTCACTACAGCAACACCAGACACATTCTTAAGTTCTATTTTGTTGCCGTTATATCCTGTGCTACCCGCTGTTAAATTTATCTTAGTGTCATCTGCCCCATCAGCTGCCGTCAGCCCCTTGACTCCAACTCCACTAGTTAGTCCGGATCCCAAGGTTACTCTAGCATTACCATCAGTGCCATTGATACCAAGTATAACCAAATCTGTTATTGCCGCATCATTCTGACTATCAGCGCCAATTCTTATTTCATTTGCATTAGCCGCTACGGTACCGTCAGAAGAAATGTCTATAAAGACTGTAACATCAGTTCCAGAGCCACCTGCAACAGTTGGAACGTTAATGGTGAAAGATACATCGGCAGCTGCTGTTTGTGTGCCTGCTATATCAATGCTTGCTACAGCTGTAGCTGCAATAAAAGAATCTGTGGTTTTACGAGAGGAAACCCAATTAGAGTGACCTTTATCGCTGTAAGATTCCATATCTAGCCCAGTACCTTCAGACCAGGACCTAGACAGAGGTAGTATTTGCACGTCAAATTGTTTAGGAAGAGTCTGTTTGTGCTTAACGTTGGACATTTTTAGAAAAAATTTAACATTACCAGATACCGGTATATCTGAACTTGCTCTATCCGTTATAATTTCAGAAACGGGAAAATCTAATAATATTCTTGATTTTTCAACAGAAGTAGTATTAGCTTGTGCATATATTGAAAACAACTCCAAAACATCTGAACATCCCATATTTGACGCGGTTGCTCTGGTCGATAAATCTTCTTTGAAAGCATTGGTAATTGTATTATCTGCGGTGGCTGTGTATCTTTTAATTGGCATTATCTAACTGTTCCTACGATATCAACGTCTGGATATTTCAATTCAAAGATGTGTGTTTCGGGTATGTAAATAATTCTACCATCATTAGAAGTATTGGCTTGAATACTAAAGTTTTCTAATGAGTATGGTGTTCCTGTTTTATTGGTGACTTCAATAGATATAACGTCCAAGACTTGTTCGACAGACTTTAAGGTTTTGAATATTTCAGATATTATGATTGGCTCACCTATCTCCATGTGTGTTTCAAACAGTTTTTTAACTTCAATGCTAGCAGCACGCAAAGCATCAAAACTATTTGCTTCTACAGATGGCTCTATAACGAATTCAATACCAAAGTTTATTATCTTGGCATCTTTAATATTAATATTATCATTTATCATTCTACTCGTATTGACCCAGGTTTTTAAATTATTTTTTAAAGTTAAGTTAGGCTTTGTTAAGTTTCCAATTTCGTCTTCTGATATGACATACATATCAAGTTCTCTGTTTGTAGAAGTTCTATCTCTAAGGACAGAACATCTTTTTATAGCGCCCAAGTTCGCAGGCATTGAGTAGACTACAGACACGTAATCATCTTTCGTAACCGCTCTCCTTTGAGATGAAAAAGACTTTGACGCTCTTAATTTTAATTCGTCCAAAGTTGGCAAGGTAATATCTCCCAATATTGGATCTTCATTGGTAACTTCTATCGTTGTAGTTATAAAGTCCATAACTGTAGAATCAAGCTTGGTTGGATCGTTAAACTCAATGATAACATCTGAAACTTCGTTTATAGTATTAGACCCAGCGTTAACATTTTCTTCTGTGTTCTCTCTGTAGGTAACAACCACAGTCGTGTTTGAAGGTGCAACGCCCATTTTTTCGTCTCCAGTGAGCATAAAAGGATCAAATGAAGAGTCAGATATATAACTTTTTCCGTGTCTTTTGATTGCCATTGTAGAAGGGTCCGAAACAGAACCGGTCATAATGTTTTCAGAAGTACCAGCGCCGAAAGTGATAACAGTATCATCATCACTGTGTTCAACGATATATCTTCTAGGGACTGGTATTGTTTTTAATATATTAGGAACGTTATCTCTAGAATAGTTTGGATTTACCAGCTTTTTAAAAACAGTATTTTGTGATAAATGCTCAACCTCGAAGTATGTATTACCATCTGAATCAACGACAGAGACTACTTCTGATACATTTTCTCCCGGTAAAACTATTTTTTTATATTTCTCGTAGGCACCTATAGCCTCAGTGTGTGTAAACAATTCTCCAGAAATTATTTGACCCTCTGTTTTGACAGCATAATATGTAGGGTATCCAGTTGTTTCATTTACCCTAGCCACTATAATATCGTTATTTGGATTAGAAAAATCTACATCTTCAATTAAAGTGTACAAATTTCCTGCTGTTGAAGATAATGTTGTACCAGTTCGAACAACCGGAGCATATTTCATGTCTGGAGTGCCGGTGACCGGATTTGATGGAACAAGTGCAAACATCTGACAAATGCCAAAAGAAGCTGGAGCCTTAGTAAACTTAAATCCCATTGAACTCATTAGTTTTAAAACATTCTTGTATTCAGACGCAGTATTTAAAAATGATTCATTAGCTTGGTAATCTAAGTAAAAAGATAAAACATCTCCGACATACGAGACTGTATCCAAGACCAAAGAGCCAAAAGATGCTTCATTAAAATCTTTATAGGTATCGGGGTAATATCTTCTTGCATGCTCAATCAACGCTTCTCTAATAGAATTGAAATCGCGATTAGTGTAATTTATTGGTACTATTTTATTTTTATTCAAATCAGACATATTAAAACCTTACTCTAAGTTCAATGTTTAAAAATCCATAACTAAACTGTCAATACTATCAATTGGACCTATTCTATAACTAAGTATTACTTGAACTGAATTTTCACTTGAAGGAGTCTCGGGTTCAGGTCTAAAAATCTCCAACTCTTCTATTTCTACAAATGGCATGTATTTATCAATCTGTTGATTTATCCTTGATCTTATCGCACCATAGGTAGCTGAATCGTTAAGATCAAATAAATATCTTTTGAGGCCTACTCCAAAATCTGTATCCATAATTCTTTCACCAGGAATAGTTAGCAGTATCATTTTTACATTTTGCTTGACAGCCTGCAAAATTGTTTTATTCATCTTAAAGCCGTCTTGCTCATCAGATTTTAGTGGTAAAGATGGCGATATTGTATTTGACATTTTAACTCTCCTGTTTTAAATAATTATTTCAAATAAAATAAATTATTCATCAGATTGTCCTTGACCCCTTAATTCTTCTTGTTGTGCTGCCAAATCATCGCTAACCATTTCACATATATCCATTGTTTCTGGCTCTATAATACCCTCTCCACATGGATCTTGTCGTTCTGCACATCCAGCTTCTTTATGTCTCTGCCTGTGAACTTCGCCTGGTACCTCTGGTAAAGATAGTGCGATCATGCCTGCAGGTCCCAATATACTACCATATGATGCAGTATCTGAAAATAATATTGCGCCCTTCATGTGATTCAAAACATTTGCCAACCTATCCGCACCTTTTATTATAAGTGGTGGATAAACAAACGGCGGGAAACCCATAAACATTGTTAGACCCAGCACAAGATCTTTGATAGAGTGAAGCATATCTGGTATAGGAGCCCATGGAATTGGGTGAAATGTTCCCTTACAATCTGGGTTTATGCCGCCATCCATTGCAGGACCGTCAGATATCATACCCTTTGGATAAACCCCCCCTGTACCAACTGAACCCCATAATAGTCCTTTCCTTAACTTGCATGGATCAACTTCAAAGTTTGTTTTCATTTGTGCATATGCTGGATCTAACATAATTGATATGCCTCTTATTATTGATATTGGTGTCATTATAGCTATACGTATTATAGCTTTACCGATATCCTTTAATAGATCTGGGCCCTCGCCACCATTAGGCCCTTTACCATCCTCTGAGTTTCTTAATATTTCTGCAAACTCTTGCTGTGAGAAATTAAAGTTTTCAGATGCTTTGTCTTGACCTGGTACGTTTTCTAATATTCTGTAAAACCTTCTTAATGCTCCGCGAGTAGGCTCAAGGTATCCATCACCCTCTATTGCAATTGCCTGTTTTACAAGAGTCTCGTTGTGAATAAAAAACAAATCTTGATATCTATCAAGCGGGAAAACAACATCAAAGAGATATCTTATCTTTTCACTAGCATCCTTGTAGTGTGACATTTTTCTAACCAAAGTGTTGTTAATAGTTCTCTTTTCTTTTGTTAAACCTAAAAATTGTCTTAAAAGTTTGTCATTATATTTTTCTGCTAACTTTTCTAACTTGTTCGCGTCTATATCAGAATCACTTTGACCTTCACCCAAAATAGGACAAGGGTCTTCAGAAGTTGGATCAAGATTTATGGGGTTTCCACTTAAAACATGTTCTGCAACAGGCACAACAAATTTTATTTTCTTTTTCTTTATTGCAAAGTTGTTTTTTATCGCAGTTTTATAATCACCCTCAACATCTTCCTCTCTTAGTAAAGCTATTATTTCACTATAGGTTTTGTCTATACCTCTGTATTGTCTTATTGCGCTTCGAAGCTCTTCTGGCGAGTCAGGAATTGGCCTTTGCCGACCTCCAATACCAAAAAGTCCACCTTCAGGTCTAGGATATAATGCATTTATTGCCTCCAGGTCAATGTCCTCCGCGGCGGCGCCGGCATTGTCGGCATCGGGAAAAAATTCATCAGATGTTCTGGCGTGTGCTCTAGCGCCTGCACGGAGGAATTCAGTGCGAAGGTCATCTGGTGAAACTCCAAAAGACTCTATTGGTACAGCATTTATGTCTGGGTTTACAACTTCTTCAGGGATATTGAAGATGCCCCAACCTGAGAAGAGTTTAACTACAGCTCTTGCTGCTTCATTTGTTTGCACTTTCGTTTCATAATATCTTGTATACGCTGCTCTAAACTCGTCCATTTGTTCATTAAATTTATCAATTTGACTTGTGGCGTTATCATATACATTCAAATCTTTTAACTTGAGAGGATATCTCGTCGACGAACCACCGGGTGACCATATAGCTGGTCCACACTTATGTGTTCTGTGCATGGCGCTTTGTCTAATGCTAGTCCTTCTAAAGATATTGTTCATGTAATTTGGATATCGGGATATGCCATCTGGGCCTGAGCTTCTATATCCTATTGCATATTGTTCTACAGATTGTACAAACTGTTCAATATCATCCTTCAATTCTTTTATAAACAGTCCGCTGTCGTTAGTATTTTCAGACATTTCATGTGATGGATATAGAAATTCACTTTGTGGAAGCAGATTATCAAAATCTTGATATCTTGTTATAAATTTTAAATCGTCAACATTTGAAGTGTTTGTTTGCCCTGTTTCAGTTGTTATGCGAAAATCAATTCGTGGCTTACCTGTTTTATTAGCCGAACCTCCAGTGGACGTATATTTTATGTTTGTTTTAAGGTCATACATATCTGGCATGACTTGCATTAGTCTTATACCAATTCTTGCACTGCCAAGCGATGCTTTCAAGCTGTTTAGTGCTTCTTCGTTATCGCAACGTTTAACAAAATTCCATAGCTTTGCAATATCTCCTGCGCTCCAGTATTTAATTTTGAAAAAGCTAATTAGAGGATTTTCTAAATTATCATCAAATCCAGTAAAAGATTGATCAGTTTCATAATCTTCAAATCCCGAACTAGCAACATTAAACGTTGCAAACGCAGTATCATATTCTGTCCGCTCTGAGACATAAAAAGTATCTGGCAACGCCGTTATGTCTTGGAAAATACCTACTGCTTGGTCATTATCACGGATAAATCTATTAGCGACCGCTTTTTCCATTTTGAAGCCGCCAACATCAGTTAGAGACGATTTAAGTTGAGCATATGTGCCTTTCGGTCCACCGTGCCTGATTACATAATTAGTATCACTCGCAGTGTTCGGTAAATCTACTCCTTGTAAATTTTCCAAAACTGCTTGTATATTATCTAATATAAAATATTTTTCTAGGTAAAAAGATCCACGTACTACGCTAGCAGCTGTATCATACTTCTTTCTTGGGTTGCCCTCTGGGTCGTTTAGGTTTAATATTTCACTTATATCATTAAATCCGGCTATTGGAAGTTGCAAAGCGGCTTGTCTAGCTCTTTGTGCTCTAAAGGAGGCTTGAGCTTCATTGGTATTTCTACCTGCGTCATTTAAAAATCTCCAAACTTTGCCTGCTGATGATAGTTCATTGAAATCTTCACCCTCCGTTACTGAAGAGTAAGATGCAGGCAGATTGCGCAAACGTTCAGCCGGATGACGTCGGTATGTAAGTGGTAAGCAATTGTTGCGAGTTGCTTTATTCGCTGTTAGCTGTAAATCAAAGTCTGCGTAAAGTTCTTCACTAACAAATCTACCTTTTGCAGGTCTTCTAGCGGGTCGCCTTTCTTTAAAATAGTTACCACCATTTAAAAAATCATCTGCCAGATCATTAAAAAATTGCTCCTTAAATGATGAAAAATCTGGCTGGAATATATCGTCTGCGGTTTTTGACATGTCATTCATTGCTTCGATTGCAATTGTTCCCACCATCATTCTTATAGCTTCCTGATCACTCTCAACATTTAACATGTTTTTAATTTTTTGCATGAATGATACTTTAAAATTTCTCTCTGTTGCAAAATCTTTTGTTATGTTAATCGTAACATTGTCAATAATATACGATTTTATAAACTCACTATCAAAAAGGCCTTTAGCTCCAACGTTGCCAAACATCAATATACCATTCAACAAAAACTCTAATACATATGTTTTCATATACAACAATACTAGTTGTCCCTGTAATTCATTCTCTAGAGGTCCTGTTTTTGAGAAGTCTCGGTTAACAGGCTTATATTCTTCTTTACACAGTGACGCAAAATAATCAGTTACTGCTTGCTCTTTCAATTTGTCAAAATCTATAACAGGCTTATTCGTTATAAGGCACATTGCAAAATCTGTTGGTTTGAATCTACCACCTCTTATGGCTTCTCTATACTGATAGTCGCTTAGTTCTATAGGATTTAAAGTTTCAAACAGCCCAGCATCACTATCCACATAGCCAGAATAATCATGAGAGCCTGGTAATTCAGAGTATCTGATTCCAGAGGGTGGCGATAATAAAAGCTCTTGGTAGGTCATTCCCGCAAAGGGGTCTGGGCCGTCTGCTGGTCTAGCATTATCAATAAAATCTTTAAATCTTCCCCAAGCAGCTATTACACCAATATCATTCATGTCTTCTGGTTGGGAAGCAAAATCCTCATTATAAAAACCCTGGCTGTAGTGGACCAAAGGGGGGCCATCATTCAACTTAAATTCTTGATCATCTAAGGCAAATAAAAAATACTCATTGTTTAACAAGTTATGATCTTTTAAGAAATATATTTTCTTTTTAACTTCAGAAACTCTGTTGCCCAAAAATGACATTTCTTCAGTTTCGAAATATTTTGAATTTGCTATTTCATATGCGAGTTTGTCCATAAACCTATCAACAGTTTTTGCATATATAGAGTCTTGGCCTGTTGCATCTAGTTTTTCTGATAAATATTTCCATTTGTTTGTTGATGCCTTAAATGACTCTTGAATTATCTCTCTTGCCGGAGCAATATCAAAAACTCTAACATTGTCGTCTATTAGCTCCTGGTTGATTTTTTTGGAAGAATCCATCAATACACCAGCATATGCACCTGGTCTTAACAGTGTTTCCTCTGGTTCACTATAGTTTGTATGAGTGGCCTGCCTTAATTGAATGGCCCTATCCTTTTCAAGGTTTGCAGAACCTAGATCTTCTGTATAAGTTTCATGCCTAACAACATAAGAAGTGTCTCTTCTAGAACCGACTTGGTAATAGGGTGTCGCACCCCAGCGGCTCACCAGATAGCAATCTTGTGGGGTGCCTTTGAATGGCAATTCGGCCATTTGAATTTGAGATTTTTCAACATGATATCCTGGGCGTTCAATCATGCCTCCCACCGATATTTTGAAATGCTTGTCGACATCTATAACTAATTTTTTCTTAAGAATGTTGGTTATGTCTTGGAAAAGTTCTTTCCACCTGTCAGGCATTGTGATATATTTCCATTCATTCCACCAGGGATAGTTTTCTTTTCTGTCGGTGTCATCATCACTTACTCTATTAACTGTGTGTTTTGGTGTCTTATCACTGTCAGTATATATCTTAGAATCGCATGCCGGATCATACTCTTTTTCATTTTGTTGGCTAGCCCACCATTTTTCAAAGTGCGAATCTTGATTTATGTCTGTTTCGTTTGGATCTAGTTTTCCATTGACAAGATCTAACTGAAGTCTCTCTAGAACATACACAAATCTTTTAAATGCACTCTTTGCAAACTCTGCCACCTCTTTTTCTTTAAATTGCTGCAAAGTAAGTTCTTGTCGTTCTGGAATAATTGGGTCGCCATCAGCGTTTAAAGGGTAAGTTGTTTGAATACTGGTATTTTCATCGTAGAACTCTTTGTAGTTTAGCAATTTAACACCGTCACGTTGACGGGTATCTTGATTTATCATTGTTCTGATTGTGTTTAATCCGTACAAATCAGAGTTCAGATCATCCAAATTTGACATTTCATACAGCGTTTTATGTAAAAGATCTGTGCCCGTTATAGAGTTAGGGCCTTCCATCACAGCTTTTCTTAATATATCTCCAGAGTCAGGGAATCTGGGGCTTGCTCTATTTCCTGATTTGCTTTGATGCCATATGGACATTAACAATGACCAGAAAAAAGATACATTGTTGCCACCATTTCTATAGGGGCTCTCATTTATATATCTTGCTAGTTTTGTTCTGGAAACGTCAAACAGTGTTGCCAATAATCTTATACCAGAATCTCTAGAAGAAAGCATTCCATATTTGTCTCTTCTATCGCTAGTGGCTTCAGCAAGTGCTGAAAGGAGGTATTCAATATCAACGTTGTAAAATGCAGTATTTATAGTTTCGGCTCTAAAGTTTCTTTGATCCAAAAGAAGCCTTCTAACTCTTGGTAAAATGTTTACTTCTGATCTCAAGCTCTGCATTGGCTTCATTAATATAGTCGCCAACAAGTCTTGATCGGCTTTACTAGTCATGTCAAAAACTTCATACCTAACTGGCGGCTCTGCATTTGTGCCTTTTTCTTTTGCTGCCGCCTGCAAAGGCATATTAGATCTTTTTGGATTGTCTGCTGGATCTATTGCTATGTTAGGCAATACAATCGGGCTACCAGGAGCCATAATAAAGTCTGCCAGGGCAGGTATGCCCTTCTTCCTTAGTTCAGATTTTTTAGGACCTGAATCATCATCACCCAATTGAAACAGATATTGTGTTTTAGAACCTCGACCATATTTTTCACGAGCTGTTTGATTGCCTTTTTTTCTTTGATCTTTTTCTTTTTCTCTTGGTATAACAGTAAACGAGTCTGCATCACCTGGTCTAGCAACACGAGCTTTAAAGCTACCCTCCTCGTTGATGATAGTCCCAGGCTTCATTATCCTCATCCATAATCCACTAGCCATTTCTTGAACATCTGCGTCGTCTGTATCGGAAAGCTGAAGTATTAACTCAACTTGCCTAGAAACAAAATCGTATTCTGCCATGGCATGATGATCATATTCAGGATCATCTGGGGTTAGAGGTCGCTGGTTGGGGCCGTAAAACGTAGGCACATAAGCTCTCATATCATTGTCAAAAAACACTTTTATGTTGTCAAATATAGCACCAATGGCTGTATTGGTTAGGCTTCTATGGTTTTCATTATCATACGGACCAGGCATTCCACCAGCTGCAGGACAGCCCGCATCTGGAATATTAATCAATCCTTCTGGTTTGTCTAGCAAACTTTTAAGTGCTGAACGGTTTTTTGCAGCATCTATGAGCGCTTTTTCAATTTCCTCGTCAGTCGCGTTAGCATCAAGTAACTGATCTCTCAATCCTTTTCTAGCGGGTGTCACTAGCCTTGCTGCTGGAAACTCATCAGTGTTTCCATCTCCAGACATGCGCTCAATAGCTTGCTGGGCTAAGTTGTTTATTGTTTCGTCTCCACATGGAATATCACCCAATATCACATTGGGATAATTAGATATTCTGTTTGCAACCTCATCATCCATAAAGGATCCCATGATACCAAAAAAGTCTCTAATTGCACCCATATCATCAAGCGATTCAGACATAGAGTTGTTTCTTGCTTTTATAACCCTGTTAGCTATTTGCAAAGTTTCATTACTTGGATCACCCTTTAGAAGAGAAACTAATTCGTAGGGAGCCAAAGAATTAGATAAGTCTTCAAGTGTTTCTGATATGTCTGCCATACTGTCGGTTGGAATATTCATATCTCCAAGCGCTTGTGAAGCTTTTAGAACTGTATCTGCTTTGCCACCACCTCCAAAATAATAATCATATTTTCTTGATGCATACATGATTATATCTTGGCAGTTTGGTATCTGTAGCAAACTCAAAAAATATCTAGCTAGAGCGCAGAGTATAGCTATGATAATGTCTATAATTAGTGCCTGCAGGTAAGGTATTATAAACTTAAGAGGATCAAAACTTGGAAGATCGGGTATTTCTGGAAGGTCAAAAGATAAATCCTCAAACCCTGTTGGGAACGGAAGCTCTGGTACACATTCTATAAAATTACAAAATAAAGTTCTCAGGTCAAACTTTTTAAGCAGTTCAACATACAATTCCTTAAGGGTACATAACATCTCTTTTGGAACTGCTGGTAAAATATTGTATGTCTTGCCTCTTTCTACTTTGTATATACCTTTTTTCCAAAGTGCAGCTTTTGGATTCTTGGCTAAAACGCTAATATCTTCTTTTATTCTATCAGTTGCATCTTTTATTGGTCCAGCGAAAAAAGCATCCATAGAGAACGACTCTCCCCCCAAGCGAGCACCACTAGCTAATACGGTTGGTGTAGGGAAAGTATATTTTGTTATAAACTCAACAGCCGACATTCCTTGGTTGAGGTCACAATAGGGGTTTGTTACGTCCTTTATCATATTTAAAAGATTGTATATGTAACCAACTGTTCTTGGACCAAGTGTAAAATTAAGCGCAGCTAAAGCTGGACCGTCTAGTTTTATTTCTCCCTTAGTGTTACCAATGGCAAACATATACATGCCTTTGGTTACTATTTCTGTTTTCTTGACGGGCCTAAGTTCTATTTGTCCAGTATCTGGGTTCAGCCTTTCTCTAAGCACCGGGGAACCGTCTGCTTTTCTAACTGTTATGGTTTGTCTTCTTCTGACTACATCAAAACCAATCCTGAAGGGTCTTGTAGGATTAACATTAACCCTCGCTGCTATGATTGCCAGAAGAGCGGAGGCTCCCGTCATCAACTTACTAGCTTCAGTATTTAAATTTATAAATGGCTTAAAACTAGGTGGCCTAGGAGCGGAAATTAAGCGCCTTCTTAGTTGTTTAAAGAAGTTGTGAATCTTCGTAGCTGGTAGTTGAAGACTAACAATGGATCCTTTTGGATAGTCTCTTGAACAAGGAAACGAGTCAACGGCGATACTATCTGCAGCTATAGTGGCTTGAAACGCTTTTTTCTGCTCTGCAGAAGCGCCGAATATACCTGCAATACCAACTGTTAACTCCAGCTGTTCACTTATTAAGTTTTTACCTCTTTCGGTAAGTTCAGCACCTCTTACAAACTTGTTGACATATCTACTGGCTGCCCTATTAGCGTCGTCCATCATTTCATGGACATTTTTGTTTCCAATGTAATCAACAACTTTGCTTGCTACATCATAAACTTCACTAACCGTCTCTACTGCTGTTTCAATTGATTCAATATTTTGCTCAATTGCTTGGCGTCCAGATATATCTCTAGGTATTGCGTCAACAAGATCTTTTCTAGCTTTAATTGTAAATTTAAAAACAGAACCAGGTCGATTCGTCGGGCTATGCACTTTATGTATAGCTGCGAAAAAAGGGTCTGCGCCTTCGTGCAGAGACTGGCCAAAAAACACATCAACTTTTGAAGTGTAGTCGCTATACTTTTTTAACCCAAAATTATCATCAAAAGATAAAGACTCTAAAACAAACAAGTGCTTTACATCACCAAAGCTTGTAAGGGAATTTGAAACAGCGAAGCCATCATCTGGATCTGGTGTTGACCCAAATTCTAATTCTCTTCGTAAAGAATTGGCACCACGATTAATTATATGCGGTTGGTTGGGTCCTGGTGGGTCTTGTCTGTGATCCCAATCTGGTGGGCTTTGCACCAATTCAAGGTCTTCTGTGAAGTTCCTTCTTCTCAGTTCACCCAGTTGTCCAATTCGGACTTGATCTGGTGCAACATCTCTGTTTTGAAATTTTAAAATATGTCCATAAAATTTTACATCATCTTCTCGTTCGGTGTTTACCATCCATTCTAATGGTTTATTATAAAATTCTAATATTTTTTTGGTGCCTTTTCTTAGTGCATTTTCACTTTCTCGTAACAAAAAGTCAACATACGACCCTTCAATATTTCTGTTGATATTTGTTCTTGTCTGGTTTGTGAAGTATGTATAGTAATAATATTTGTCATCTGAATATGGATCCTCTTGTAAGTCCGATCCTGTTTCTCTTCTGTCCTTAAGAGTTCGAACTGGATCAGCGTTTGCATCTTGTGCAAATTGCCTGATGTTTTCTATTTCATCTAGCGTTTCTTTGATTGCTTGCTTTAGTGATTTTCCATATGGTGCCTCAACATCATGACCAACTAATAGAGAAATTCCAGTTTCTCGATCACCTTCAGATACGGCAGCAAGCATGAGAGCCCATGTTGGACCGTTTACAACACCCAGCTCGCTCCTATATAAAGATGTTGTTTCGTCTTCCTCTTTCCAGCCTGAAATTTCAAGTATAGTACGCATGTTACTTTCTTGAAAATCTTTGAGTCTGGCTTTGGTTGCCTCATCAAAAAAATCACCACTACTAACACCCATACCAAGAAAATTCTTTATAGCAATGACTTGAATACCTTTTGATCCTTTTTTATAAGGTAAAGTAAAATCAAGACCTGCTTGCCTTACAGGGCCAACAATTTGACCCTGCTCATTTGTTTCATCAGTTTCAATGAAAAAAGTTTTCTTAGAATGTATTCCTGCTATTTTTGGCATGTTATGTATATATCATCTTTAGAGTAAAATTTTAATTAACATTGTTATAGTAACTTCTTACAGTCTTGGGTGCTCCCGGCCACAAGTATTTAAAAGTATAATTGTTTAAATTAAATTTGTGCGCAAATGCTGAAAAGCTGTCGACACTAACTAATTTTATTAGATTTTGTATTGAATACATTTGTAACATTGGTCCTGGTAATGTTGGTAATCCAAAAAATGCCGATGGGTGCGTGTGAGCCGATAAAGCAGCATTCAAGCTAACTAAGTCGTTTAAAACTGACTGGTGTGACCCAACAAGAGCTGAGACAACTGCAGCCATTGAAAAGAGTGCGTCCACTAAATTGTCTCCCAGAACCATAGGTTGTAAGTTGTCATCATTGTTGCCAGCTATAATATCAACCCCAAGGGTCTGACTTATTGCACCACCTTGGCTGTTTATTACATCTGCAGACGTCACAAGTTTTATACCCTCTGTTGCACATATGCGAACAGCATCGGCTTTCATAGCAATTGCTGACCTAGCCAGGGAACTGCCAACGGAGCCATCTACTAATTTAAAATTATCATCTACATCAGTTTTTTGACTTACATATATTCTGGCAGCGTCCATCACCTGTCCAAATTCAGACGGTACTGAATTAAACAAAGGATCTACTTCTACCTTATTTCCTTTTTTATTTATATCTCTTGGGTTGGGGCTCATGCGACCAGCGACAATGTCAATAGCTGCACATTGCGTGTGCCCTAACCCACCGTATCCTGTTGCGCGGTGTGCACTGTCAGGATGTGCCCTGTCTTTACCCAAGACAATTGATGCTCCATATCTATTACTGTATACGACTTCAACTTCAGCTTTTACAAAGCCCGGTATTGGCTCAACCATGTGAGTGTTAGCAACACCTATATTGCTCACACCACCCTGTTGTTGAATTTTTTCTAATATTGCTCTCTTAGCCGGGGATAAGCCTATTTGCTGTACAGCTTGTTTTCTTTTTGGACGACTAGGTCTTATTGGGGCATTTTCTTCTAAATTTTCTGAATCTGTTTCCCCTTTAGAATAATCAACCCCTGGCATGGTAAACTTTGATGTACCAACCAAGTCACCCATTTGTTCTAATCTATATTCAGTATTTCTAACATTTATTGTATTTTTAACCTGTTCTCTTAAATCAACTTCCAGAGAGGTGTTAGAGGGTGTTGGTATTCCAAAAAATGCTGATGGGGTTGGTTCAGATGGTTGTCCAAGATCTGGAATCTCTCCTTCCTTATCTCCCATGCCAGCAGAAAAGCCCATCTTTTGTTTTAAGTTACTTACATAGCTTTTAAAAGATTCTGAGTTTATCACATCATTTTGTTGAACCCTAGGAACTTTACCACCAGGTAAATCTGGCTGTGGGAAATTAGGATTGTTTTTTATTGGGTCTTTAACTTCTGGATTCAAAGCTATAGATAGTGCATCTTTTGCTTGTGAAACGGTAATTTCTCCCGCTAAAAGTTTATCGTATGTGTCTTTTAGGTTGGCGCTATTTAGTGAATTTAATAATTTTTGCTGCGCAGTGGTTATCTTACCGGGGACCAGTCTTTCTTCTACAGTTGGCTTTGGTCCAACTTGACTAGGGAGTGGTGCTCCTGGTGCAGAATCTTCACGACCGCCTTTCACCAATCTGCCGTCTTCGTCTGAATGAACAGGGGGTCTATTAACTAAGTCTTTTATATTGCACCCAGCGGCTCGTACATTTGCTACAATTGATGCCGGTAAAGATGGTGATTCATGCTCAATTAAAATATCAACAACATTTGGATCTGCTTCCAGAGAATTTTTAAAAAAATTACGAATTTGGTTACTACTGGTTGAAATAGAAATTGTCATTTTTGCTCTTTGTATTATACTGCCCGTTTCGTCATACGTTCGCGCATCTAAACGACCTTGACCATAAAGCCAAATTATCTTGCCTACAACTTTTTTTATCATAACGTTATATTAACCAACTAATTTAACTTTTTAAATTAAACTTTACCTTTCTTATTGCGTTTTTGCTTCCTTTTTTCAGCCCACATCGCTCTATACTGTGCTGCTCTCATCGGAATTCTTTCATGTATTTCAATTTCTTGTGGAGTTGGGTTACCACTACCTCTTGGCATAGTAAGCTTGTCTCCATTACGAACACCTTTAGCTTTGCCGGAGGCATCTTCATTTCTAAGGATTTTTATAGTTTCTCTATGTGCATCATTTACATCAAATCCTCTTTGTCGTAAAGCCATATATAGAGTAGGGAAAACCCCATCGCTATGATTTCCAGTGGCTGAATGATGTGATACAATTCCAGCTTTGCCCTCAATTGGCCTGTATCTGTTTCTACCCTTTGAGTCTTTTCCAATTATTTTAGAATTCATTCCTGGTTTCATGTCATAAACATCACCACTTACATTAAGAAATTCAAATGGAATTCCTGCTTGTCGACAAACTTTAGATACCAGCGCATAAAGAGCTTCAGATTGTGTGGGTGATGGTATTCTATACCTAGACGACTTAGTGGAAAACCATCTAGCCGGTTTTATATCTTCTCCGGGGCCTTGATATCTATGATTAAATTCAATACCTAAAGCTTTGTGGTTCCATCCTGGGCAATGTATTAATGACCATTTTAAACTTTCATACTGTATTGCTTGATCACCCTGGGTGGTATAATGTACTCCAGCGCCTTTGTTCAGTAAGGATTCCTCTAAGCACGTCAAGTCTCTGCAGCCAGATTCGTGAATAACTATCAACTGTGGAGGCTGCTTAAACAACCTTGGCGAACCATTTCTAAACCTTTTTTTGAAACCAACATCAATTGATCTATCTTGCATATTATCTTGATTTGGTGGCCAATTGCCTGAATTAGTACCGGTTCTTGTCTGCCTGCTAACAGTGCTACTAGTACCAGATGTTCCTCCAAAAGCATTGCTGGCACCGGCTGAAGTGTTTCTAGTGCTAAAATTGTTGACTGCAAGGAGATTCTGGCCGGTATTTAACATTCCATGAAACAGACCATACCCTAAAAAATCTTTATCAATATAACTTACCTTACAAACCTGACCAACTAATGGTGCCCCACCAAGCTCCATTGTCCAAGGAAAAGCATAAAATCTAGGAAACCTATATATTTTACTATAGTCAGGGTTCTTTGGGTTGTTACCAGGTAAAGCTTCAGAGGTATCTGGAGCTGTTAGCATACAGCAACTTCCTCCTTTTGGTGCAGCATATACAATAATAATTTTTTCTAGATCTAATTGATTGCCAGCTATCTCATCTTGATAAAACTTCATAATTGGATCAGTTATGTTTTCAATCAGTACCTCTTCGGTAAATATTATTCTTGCTTCTAGTATGCCATTTATACCATCTTCAGTTCTTTTCCCAGCAAAATTGTTTTTTATAGCCATCTTTGCTGCTTGAAAAAAATCAATTCTGGTATCTATACCAGGTGACCTGTTGATTGGCGCTCTAGAATTAGAAGAGAAAGGGTTAACACGAGCATTAACACCAAAATCAGCTTGCAAAAAATTATCAACTGGTGGTATTTTATTTTCAGACATATTAAGGTTTAGCCTTACTCTGTGAGTTTTCTTGGATTAAATCAAAAAGCTCATCCCTCTCTTCATCAGATATGGAGGTGTCATTACTCCGTTGTTTTTGCAGTAGTGCTGCTGTTTTTACTAATTGTTCGTTTGATCTTTGCAAGGTTTCAAGATACTTTGCTGCAACAATACCAACTTCTTTATGCCTATCCTCTGAAACCATCATGTATTTCATGAGACTGGCTAACAAAGTTTTTGTAGCTGCTCTATCTTCTGTGATGTTTTGATTGATTCTATCAATAAATTGTTCTATATCTTTCATATAAATAATTAGTGGTTATGGAATTTTTACATTCTATCATAATCTCCACGGTTCCATTTTACCTTAAAAAGAGAATATTTTTGTCTTAGTTTGTTCAAATTATTAACAACTTGTTTTGTGTTTAGTCCAGTTATTTCTCTTAAGTAGAGATATATGGCTTTTTTATTAAAAATTTCAATATCATCTGCACTATTCAATAAAACCTTGATCGCTTCAATGACCCTTTTTTCATTATCTTTTAGATTGATTGAATTCCAGCGATCTATCTCTCTCAGTAAAGAAGTCCAGAATTCTTTTTGTTCTCTTAATTCACAGTACCCCTCCTGTCGAACTATAAGCTCTTGATAGTCTGACTCTTTTATTAGTGAATCGTAACTTATCTCTTTCTTTGTTTTGTTAGAATTCTTTTTTAACTTGTGTATAAACCAGTGTTTTGTTATAACAGAAAAATATGAGAAGGCTTTTGATCCTTTGTTTGGATCATATTTGTCAAGTATTGTGGTTAGCCAAACTTTACATTCATCTTTTAATGGCTCAATGTTTGGTAGGGTGTTAAACTTATAGGTAAATATAATTTTTTCAACCATCTCATGAAAAGCTGGTTGTATGAAATCAATGTATAGCTGTGTTCTTACTTTATTGTCGCAAGATTGAGAATACTTTATTATTGCGTTTTCATGCGCCTTGGTAAAGTAATGGTTTTTAGTTCTCGGTCGTCTTTTCTTCGTCTTCAAGATCCTCTTCCTCTTCGTAAAAAACAAAAGTATCTAGTTCTTTGTATTTTTTTATCTCATCTAAAACAAGACCTGAGTGTTCTATAAGTGCCTGGAGGGTTGAATCTCCATAGAACATCTCTGATTCATGAATTACATTGAGGTGACCTTCAAAAGAGGAAAAAATATCTTGCAGTGCTTCCATGTTAGAAGACGCGATTATCATTCTTCTTGCGGCAGATATTGTATAATATAGCAATACACAATTAACCACCGCAGATACAATAAAAAGTATTAGAATTATTTCCATTTATAATTTTTTGTTTTTTAAATCTTTCTTATGATTTTCTAGTTCTTGCTTGGACTCTTTGATATGAGTCTCAACCAGTGAGCCAATTTTAACATCTTTTTCATTTTTTTTTAAACTTGATAGAAATTCTGATGGTATTTTTTCAAGTGAATCTAGAGCATTGCACAATATACATTCTTCTTGCTGCTCAGACATTAGATGAAACACCTCAAAATAATCATTGCACGAATTACACTTATATGTATAATAGGGCAATTAATCACTCCCGGTAGTGTTGGTTGTTTCTTTTTCAAAAGCATCAACAAATTCATCAGGAACATCTATTGTAGGCGGGTTCAGTATTAGTAGCTCTTCATTTTCGTTTAGCTGTAAATGAAAGTCTTTTAATACCGGAATTATATCTGTTTGATGCATAAGAGAATTCTGAAGGGCCATCATTATTGCCCCCATTGCTTGTTTTGATAACTTCATTGTGTTTCTCCTTTAGAGCTTACCGCTCTTCCTTTTAAGTTTTCCCAATCTTTCTCTGGCCTAACGTATAAATTAGTCTCCCAGGCCCCGTTAAGCACGTTTAAATCAAGCCCTATAGACTTTGCATAGGTCATAAACGCATTTATATCTTTTGGGAAACAGGAGCCACCAAAACCTTTTTTGCCATCTGGGCCAGGAACTTGCAGATGTGAATCTCCAACACGACCATCCATAACAAATCCCCTGACTGCTTTATCCCAATTTATTTGAGGAACCTTTTCGGATACTAGCTTCATCTCATTCATAAATGAAACCTTAACAGCGAAAAACAAATTATTAAAATATTTTATCATTTCTGCTGTTTCGTAGTTTGTAGTGACAAAGCTATTTCCAGAAAACCTATAATCATAAAGCTTCTTAATTTTAGAAGAAGCCAAGTTATTGTTACTATCATCTAGATCAGTTTCAAATCCCAGTATAATTCTTGATTGATTTAGAAAATCAAACCTTGCGTGCCTCTCAGTTAAAAACTCAGGATTAAACACAATAGATAATTTAGGGTATTTTTGTTTTAATTTTCTGGTAGTTCCAGGAACAACAGTAGATTTGAGAACAAACACTGTATCTTCTTTCTGCAAACATTTGCTTATGTTAACAAACACATCTTCGACAATTGACAGGTCAATAATGCCATCCATAGTCATCGGAGTTGGTACTGATACAAACACAACATCCGAATCGTTTACTACTTCTTCTAGTGAGTTATATGACCTTTCTTCATTCTTATCATGTATCTTTACTTCCATGCATGGTATAAACGCATGCGCAATTGCATTACCAACAAAGCCATTACCAATGATACCTAATTTCATTTCTAGATGTACCCCAACTTCTGCAAACACTCCTCAAAAGATGGAAGCTCCAAAGGTGAACATATATTCTTATATGCCTCTAAATCTTTTCCAACGCTCTTATCGCTAACTTTTCTTTTACCATAATTATTTTTAGCCTCTTCAACTCCACGACGAGCTAAAACTGAAACGTTCCAATCAAAAACCCAATCTTCAACATAATCAGGATAGTCTGAAAATTTTGCCTTTGACTCTAAACCGAATCTAGTTTTCATCTCTTCTTGTACAACATTTGGTTTTCTGACCAAGTCTTCATAACTAACTTCAAGAGCTATAATATCCGAAAAGGTGTCTCTTTGTCTTATAGACTCTATCCACCTTCTAGGCTTTACATGATTACCGTCCGATAACACTACATCGCGACCATCTCTGACAACGTTGATTACGCCTATATCGCTCTTCTTTATGATCTCGTACTGTCTCTCTAGTTCTGTAGAGAATATATTGCTCAATATAGCAGGAGGGTGTCTTTTGCCAATTAGAAACTTCTCATCTGATTTTGTTGACACAAACTCATCAAAAGGTAATTCATGGCCGTCAAAGCCTTCCCTATAAAGCACTTTTGTGTTATTAAAAGCATAACACATTCTTAGTAGCAGGGTTGTACCAGACTTAGCACAGCCTGTAATAAAGATTTTTTTACTCATTATATTTCCCAAGTTTTATATTCTGGTTGCTTTGTTTTATTAGTATTGTGCATTCTATATCTATAGAACGGAATTTTTAAGTGATGAATCCTGTAATCATCTCCCAGTCTTTTTCTGAGTTCTTCTTCCTCTCTATGCCGCATCTTAGGATTATAGCCACCACTCTCAATAAACAAGTCAGTGCGGTACATTATACCACACGATATATTTTCTTTGTCAGCGTATTTTCTTTCAATATTATTTTCGTAGTTATCAACCAACAGATAATCAGAAGATACACAAAAGGCATCATGATTTGCTTCCATATACTTTTTCATTATATATGACATATCTTGATTAATGTAATCATCAGAGTCGACTCTAAAGAAAAACTGACCTCGAGCATTGCTAATGCCTAAATTAGCGGCTGCAGCTACACCACTATTCTTTTCGGTCTTAAAGAGTCGTATGCGGTCTGCAAATGGCTTAATTCTTTCAAGGGATCTGTCAGTGCTACAGTCATCAACTATAATAACCTCGTATAAAACGTGCTTTTGATTTAAGCAGCTACGCAAACATCTAGCTATATATCTTTCATAATTATAGTTTGTTATTATTATTGAAATGTCTGGTGTCACTTGTCTGTCCTCCCATTTAATATATCAAGCTCTTTAACCAAATCAGAGTATTGTTTTAGGCTCTGAGGATCAAAAGAACCTAAGTGACCGCCTTCGTATCTGGATTGTGCCATAATATTATTACTAAAATGTTTTTCAATTATTGTAGCACCACGCATATATGCTTGCACACAAGCCGCTATGCCTATGGTGTGGTCACTAAAACCTGAATAACTATCATCAGAAAACTTTTCGGGCATTCTTTTTAGGTCTTCGTCATGCAAAAAAGTTGGATACTTAGAAACACAGAACAAATATTTAATCTTGCTATCATGCCCAAAAGGAAACTCGTTTGGTTTGCACTTACCAGTGGATATAATTGTAGGATTGTTTTCTTTCAATATCTTTTCACAAAGTTTCCTATCTTCTACAACTGTACGACTGGCAATCTTATACCTCTTAATACCCAGAGATTTTATCCAATGAAACGACTCTTCATCAAATGCGGTGGCCATCAAAGGTACATTAAGGGTGTCACAATATTCTTTTAGATTAGCAAACTTTTCATAATCAATGTCTCTATATTTTCTTTTTGTGTCTCCAAAGTAAGACTCTGAGTCCATCAACTGAATTTTAACAATATCAGCACCAGCAGAAAAAGCATTTAGTGTCATTCTTTTTAATTCTGATAGTTTGCCATGGTGCTGATTACATAAATCTACTATTATTTCCAACTAAATACTCCTCCAGTAATGATGATGTTCTTGACTTAACTTGATCAATTATACTATCATTCATATCTTTTTTTTGAAAAAGTTTGCCAAGTTTTATATTTTTCTTTCCAACCGGGATTCCANTCCCTATCTTATTTACTAGCATATCAAAACCCAAATTACAAGCTTTTATGAATANGGATTCTGGTGTGTCTGATGNTTGTATNTTTGACAGCGTGTTTTGTTGAATTATNTTTCCTCCGTCTATGGANTCATCAATATAATGTAGCGTTGTNCCAATTANGTCGGGACGATTATCATATAGTGCCCAATAGGTACTGTCGACACCCCTATAGTGGTTTACAAGACCAGTGTGTATNTTGATTGCNCCNAATCTTGGTATTTGGAATACATTTTTTCTAAGAAGAGGNCCACCAAATACAAACATATAATCTGGATTNGCATCAATCATCATATCTGTGGNTCTTTTTGAATGTAGTTGTTTGGTATCGCACGTAATTATGTTCTCGTCNCTTACCCAAGATANCCTTTTATGAAAAAAATTAAGTTCAGATTTCATGATATCTTTGTCTATTCTAGATGCTTTCTTTTGTTTTGGCACCATAAATATCAAAAGCGGCTTTACAACTTCTTTGATTCTCTCTACNAACTCAATATGCCTTAGACTATCTGAGGTTATTACAATAGATTTCATAGTTTCACCGGNAATCTTCCAATTCTAGTGTAGGCTTCGCCTCTTTTAGTGCCTATTGAATACCCACGAACCTTTGTCAATCCATCTAAAAAGTCATATATATTATTTAATATTCCAACTTGGGACACGTATATATTCATCGCTGCAATCTTTTGTTTATGAAATCTAGTAGTATCAACAACGATACTAGGATTAGCATGAGGATCAAGAATTTCAAAACTCCAAAGGTCTGAGATATTGTGCGTTTCACCTAGTTCCTCCAATATATTTTCAGAGGCCTTCCAACAAGCTTCTTCTACAATTTTTGATGTTAGTTTGTGGTCTCTATGTTTACAAATATTGTTATGAGTTATAACTAGATCTGGCTTTATAAGTCTTATTTTTTGTATAACTTTATGAAATGTCTGACGATCATCGNTTATATTCTGACATTCTAGTGANAAAGAGCTGATNTCATGAACACCAAGAATGTCAGCTGCAGCTTGTGCTTCTTTCATTCTAGTAAGAACAATATTTGAACCATCAGAGTTTTGCTCAACACCAGTAGAGCCATCTGTCATAAAGCAGACATGCACTTTTGAACCCATAGAAGACCACTTACTTATAGTCCCTCCACATCCAATAGTTTCATCATCTTGGTGTGCTGCAAAAACTAAAACTCTATTTGGGACTTTGACCATTGTTTCTCTTTTTAATAAATTCAATATCATCTAAAGTATGCACATCATGGATATCACATGCATAAACTCCAGACTTTGTACTTAAATCTTTTTGAAAAACATACCAGCCTTTCATAATTCTGAAGGCTGCATTCTGCATCAGATTTGGGCCTACAGACATTAGTTCGTTTCTATCGTTTTCAATAAAAGTTTTTATAGCATCATCAAGAATATCAGACGTTATTTCAGGTGAATTTGCTTGAAGTGAAACAACTATATCTGCTGATTTGTTAATATCTTCAAAACAACTTCTTATTGCTTCCATCTTATAGATGTGATCTTCTGCTAGTTCTGGAGAGCGGTTGTGAACCCTCGCACCACTTGACTTTGCTATTTCTGCAATTTCACTATCTTCTGTGGTTACCCAAATGTCAGATATATACTTGCTATTCCTTGCAGCTTGTATAGACCAACATAATAAAGGTTGTCCCCATATTGGAAATATATTTTTTCTTTCTAGTCTTTTGGATCCACCGCGAGCGGGTATAATTGCAATTATTCTTGGTATTTTTGTGCCTATGCAATCAGCAAGGCCCATCATTATACTTTCCATTTAGCTATAGTAGCATATCAAGTATTTTTTTGCAACTGTTTTTATGNGTATATAAGTGATTATTTTTGCATTCTTCGAAGTCTTTTGANTGANCTTTGTTGACAAGNTNATCAACAGCTATTGACATTTCTTGATTTTTAAAATTTGGACCCAACTGTACACAATAACCATAATCGTACAGGTAACTATGTGTAACGCGATGCTCCATAAGCCTACCATGTCTAAACTCTGGCTTAACGTCAAAGTTTACTAATGGCGTATCGTGCATAACACATTCCTCAATTGAAGTAGAACCAAAGTTAACAGCAAAGTCTGATACCTCTAGAAGCTCTTGAGTCGTATGTGGATACCAAGAGTCATCTTCAAAATAGAAATCGCCAGCACTCGTTAAAGTGCTTCTAGCTTTCTCTGTTAGGGGGTCCTTGCCACGAGTTTTAACAAGCAAAGTATACCCTAATGATTTTAAAGATTCAAGAACGCTGTTAACATTCATTGAACTTTCGTCTCTTATTTTCGGCCAGATTATAAGACACTTTTTTGATTCTGGAAGATTGTACTTTTCAATAACCGCTAGCTTGTCTATTTCAATGTCATACTTTGGTATGCCTAGATATAAATTCTTTTCTGTATTTCTTCTATAATATTGAGCGCAAAATTTACTTGGCATCAATATATGATCTGCAGACATAACGTAGTCATTATAGCATCCTATAAAGTCGGTTTGATATGTCGACACTACTTTCTTACAATCTTTTGCTTCTCTTACTAGGTTTATACCAGTGTTTTCACTAGAAAACAATAAGCCCTTAGCTTCTTTTAGCTGCTCTATTGGAACAAATGTAATGTCGTACTTTTCGGTCAATTCATATAGAACTTTACTGTATTTAAACGGGCAATTATATTTACCAGAAGCTCCAATATAAAATGTAGATTTTATTCCCCTCTTTATGCCTTCTCTTACCAGGGGAATCCAATACCTTAAATGTGTCATCTCCATTAATACAAAGTTTAATCTCATTTTTTCTCCATTGTGCATATAATATAATGCCTCTGCTTTGGACAACGAAACGAAGCAAAATTGTGTATGGCCAAATTTTGATCATCAATTTTTTGTTTAGTCAACAAGTTATCTTCTTCAGCAACAGGTTTAAACTTTGAACCATCTAAATCACCAAGTTGCCAATACTCTGGCAAGAAAGCAATTAAGTTTGAACTTTCTTCATTCCAGGAAATCGTTGTCATTATAGAAGAGTTTACATTACCAGAACAAAAATCTGTTATATACACGCCATTGTTATCCACAACCTTCTTGGTTTCTTTGAGCATGTGTGTAACGGAAGGTATAAGATAATTTAACCTAAAAGATATAACAATATCATAGTCTTTAATTGCCCAATCGTTGTTCACATCCCAGACTGGTGTGTTTTCTATATCAAAAAACTCATGCACACATGAATCAAAAAACAGACTGCTCAAGTTATCGTACATTACAATATTGCCAGAAGGGCTTTGTTCTGGATCTTGTTGTCCTAGCCAAGCTATTTTTACATTTTTATTTTTGATAACACCTAATTTTATCAACTGTCTTATATAGTCTTTATATCTAGGTAATATTTTTTGATCTGACATTCCCACGTTACATTTCCTCCATAAAGGTAAAATTTATCATGTGTTTGTTGTCATGCAAAAATTTCAACAGGTNATTTGTCATGCTTTCGTTCAAATAATTCTTATCCCAATCGCTAGCATGATAGACAAATACTGTATTCTCTGTTAGCCCTAAAGGTTTAAATGGTGGTGCAGAGGTACATATATTTGTTCTATACTGTTCTTCTCTGCCTCCATAAGTATCTAAAAACTTTTGATCATCATTTATTGCAAATATTTCAATGCCTTGATCGCTCAGCGCATCCCAAACTTGTGGACCCATTTTCCAGTTTGGTGGNCTGAATATAGGTTTAAAAACTTCTGATAATCCTGCGTCTTCTACAGTTTGTTTCATGAGTTTGAACTTTTCAACAGTCTGATCATATGTTAAATCTAAAAATTCATTGTTATCATTTTGTCCAGGTATGCCATGATAATATCCATGATAACAAATTTCATAATTTTCTTTTGGCAGTTCTTTTAATGTCTGACAAAACTCAGGATACTCTGAAATTATGAAAGGTTTGCTTGTTGCGACTGTTGGTCTTATTGTTCTCCAGTGTGCAATTGGTATAAAAAGACTAAACTTTATATCAGGAAACACAGATATAAGTCTTTTGCACTGTTCCAAAACTTTTGTTGATGATTTTGGGTGTGGAGATATGTCATCAATGCTAATATTTAAGTTAAATTTCATGTTACATTCCCAAATTTTTCAAAAATATTAATATAATGGTTGACAACTTGTGAGTTATCATCACTATATTTGACTACTTTATCTTTAAAGGTGGGGTAATTTTTGCACATTTCTTCTAGTTTTTCTAACATATTTTCAAAAGAATTATAGCTTAATCCATATTCTTTGCAATAATCCCCTATGCTACCCCCTCGTTCGTGAAAAACTACCGGCAGAGCGGCTGCTAGGGCCTCTAAAACGTGATTTGCGCCTGCCTCTTCTATAGATGCTGTAACGTATATATCGTGCCCTGGAATCTCTTTTGCTAACATTTCTACACCAATTGGCTCAACGTAGTTATTAAATTTATAATTACTTGGCTTTCTGCCAATGTATGTAAATTCAAACCTATTTGTTTGCAAGCAATAGTTTTCTAGCTTTTGATAAATATCAAAGCCTTTTTTTGGATTAGTCGACCAATGATGCGTTACAATTCTTGGCTTATCTGAAAGCGTTGCCTGTTCTGTTCTATTTAAATAGAATTGTTTCATAGGCTTGTTGAATATAACCTCGCAGTTAGATCCTNCAAAACCAATCCAATCCTTAGCCCAGTTGCTTGGAAAAATAAAATAATCAGAATAAGGTAAGGTTTGCTTGACAAGTTTAGTCAGCTCTGGTTTGCTATGTGTCCCAACATCTCCGACTCTTTGTATTATTTTTGTACCATGCTTTGCCCTGTAATCCAAAAAGTGCTGATACCAGACACCATGTTCGTTTGGTCTCGGATCCATACAAAAAATTAGATCTACGTCTTGTATTAAATGATATACAACTTCATGACCTCTTTCTTTTAAGAGTTCTGCTAATTTGTTAATTGTTTTTGATCCGCCGCCCCAAGGTCCATACTTTGGTTGACGATTGAGATATACTCTCATTTTTAATCACCCTTTATTATTCTGTGAGAATCGCTGTCGAAGTGTTGTGTAGAAAACTCGTAAACTTGAGAATCTTCTAATGCCACCATTTGGTGACGTAGCCCAGTGTAAATATGAAAGTTGTCACCAGGCCTAAGAACAGCTTCATTTGCACCAACTATATCATCCTCATCAGAATACTTTAGCAAGATCTTTCCAGAATGTATATAGAAAACTTCATCCTTCAATTTATGGAAATGCCAAGAGCACCTTTTTCCTTTCGCAAGAAATAAAAGCTTACCGCAATATTTTTCGTTATTGACAATCCACTTTTCAAAACCCCAGCCTTTCGAAACAAACTTAATCTTTAAAGAATCTTCCATCATTCATACCTTTATCATCAATATAAACATCAGCTGCTGGCTTTCCAAGCATTAGGGTCGTGTGTTTAGCACCCCAAGATTCTAGTTGCCTCTTGGTAAAAGAATATAATANNTTGTGCGCCTCAATTACATTATTATNAGTTCTTCCCATNCCNCTTGCAGTNAAATANATCACTGTATGTCCTGAATCGTATAATTCATTAATTTCTGCAATCCTATCTATCCAGGGTTGTGACTCAGAATAGTTGCTGCCTTCCGTTTTGCAAATTGTATTATCTATATCAAAAACATAAACCATCTTATTTAATCCAATTGTTAAAGTCTTTTAGAAACCCAGCTACAGACTCATCTGTTTTTGGGTGTTGTGTCATACCCTCTATGATCTTTGTGCTGCATGTAACAATATCGCATCCATTATGCCAGGCATCAGAAACATCTCCTTGAGATCTGATACTGCCTGCAATAATTTCACACAACAGATTGTTTTCATACAGAAAATCTCTTGTTCTGTTTAGAACTTCTTTTGGATTTCCTGACGTGTCTCTCAAGCGACTATAAAACAGAGAGACATACTTAGCTCCACTAAGTGCTGCTAACTGCATTTGTTGCTCGGTAAAGCAACACGTACAGTTTACATCAATGCCTTCATCGCTCAGCCTTTTTATTACAGATAATTCTTCTAGCCCAATCGGGATTTTAATCCTCAAAAGGTCTGGATCAATTATTGATTTAAGTTTGGTGTGTATTTCTTTTGCCTGCTTATACATCTCTTCAGGCTCTGACGCAAACACCTCAACACTAAGAGACAGGGATGATTCATCACAAAACTCTGCCAATTCTTCAATTAATGCATCAAAGTTTTGTTTTGGTTCCTTTGCTATTAGGCTAGGATTGGTAGTAACTCCCTTAATGATTCCAAAGGAATTAATTCTTTTTATATCGTCTAAATTCGCTGTATCAATATATAGTTTTCTCATTCATCCTCCACGAATACATAAGTCTTTCCATCCTCAACAATGTGAGAATCTGAGTCATCGTCTTTGTTAGACCACTCAATAATAATTGTATCTTCAAGCGCCATTCTCATATGCATGAGACCCGGCTTGAGATGTATCACGTCTCCCTCTTCCATGATCAAGGATTTGTTCTTCGCTCTTCCAATCCTAAATCCAACTTTCAGTTTGCCAGAAAAAATGTAATAATACTCATCTTTTTTGCAGTGATATTCCATACTGCTTTGGCTGCCTTTTTTCATGAAAATTTTCTTTAAGGTAAAATCTTCATTAGCATAAACTGATGTTATGTAGCCCCAATATTTATCTTTGTGTAGAACTGGTTTTTTTATTGCTGGAAGTTCTTTAATTCCAAACTCATTATCCTTGTCCATAGTATTTGTTGACTCCGTGCTTTCTATCATAGTGCTTCCTAAATAAGAAGACTTGGTCTTCAGTTAAGATTCTAGCAGATCCTATGGAAAGAGTCAAGTGTGCCATCTCTGCAACTTCTTCTAATACAACAGAATTTTCTATCGCTTGCTTTCCATCTTTTCCAAAAGTTAAAACGCCGTGTCTTGGTAAAAGCACAGCACCTCTTCTTAGTGGGCAAGCATCTCTCATTTTAAAATATTCTACTACAATTTTGCCAATGTTTAATTCATAATCATTTAATATTTCATCTTGGTTTAGGTTTCTAACAACAGGAACGCAGCCATCAAAATAGTCTGCATGTGTTGTACCTAAACAAGGTATTGGAGTTTCAGCTTGCGCCCAAGATGTTGCAAATTTTGAGTGGGTATGAACAATGCTTTTTACAGTATCATAATTGCGATATATTTCAAGGTGTATGTTTGTATCAACAGATTGTTTAAGTCCTGATATCAATGCTCCAGTTTTAAGGTCGACAACAGATATGTCGCTTTCTTTTAATTCCGATAGTTTGGCACCAGATGGCTTTATATATACAAGATCTCTAGCATGATCACACAGGGACACGTTGCCCCAAGTCAATTTAACTAAGTTTAATTCTTTTATTTTCTTGTTAAGATCAAGACACTGACTGTTCATATTCAACTAAAAACTCCTTAAAATTAACACTTTCACCCAAGTCACGAGATATATAATAAGCAGCCCAACTGTTTGCAAAATCCAAATCTCCGTTTGAAGCTAAGATTGCTGCATAATATGCATCTCCCGCTCCTATTGTATTCATAACTTTATCAACTTTTTTAGCTGAAACGTGCCTCTTTTCGTATTCTCCAAAAACCATAGAGCCTTTTGCTCCATCCGTAACATATATTTTTTCAGCACTAAGGCTTTTATAACTTGTCATAGCTTCTATATTACGAGATAAGCAAAAGATATCTAATTCTGACTTATTAAGAACAAAATTTTTAAACCCCGCATAGTTTAAAAAATTATCCTCTCTAGAAGAAACTTGAGATGCAGCAAAAGTATTTTTACCATATTTGCCTGTCAATATTTCTAAAATTATGTTTTTACTGACCAAGCCGCAGCGGTAATCTGATATGGCAACCGCATCATAAACTTTAGTCTGCAATGATAAGACATTTGTACTACCGGTGTTGGTGTCATTGATTTGCAAATATTTGTATTTTGAATCGCCTTTTGTGATCCAATATCTAGATTTTACGTTGTCTTTTTGTAGTGGAGTGTTTACCAGCTCAACATTGTATCTGCTTTTAAATAAATCAACATAATCATTTGATACTAGTGACGTTACAAAGCAAACCTGTTCGCACATATACGATAAGTGTTTAGCTACGTTTGCAGCACCACCAAAAGATATGTTGTCGTCAATATAGTTTGCTTTCATTGTTGGAGACTCTAGTGATAAGCCGACAGCCTCCAAGTACACATTTCTATCAATTATTGTATCACCAATAAGTAATACTTTTTTATTTTTTAAGACTTTTCCCATGTGCCAAGGTCTTTAACCTTTTTAAGTGTGTTTGTAGTAGAGTAGTTATCAACTTGGGGATATATTTTTATAGCAGTTGACTGAGAAACAGAGTCTCTACTTCTTACTTCATCAGCTGTCCATTCACCACCTTTAACAAGACAATCTGGGCTTAACTGCGATCTAAGTTCCTTTAGCTGTTCTTCGCTGTCAAATATTAGAACTTCGTCGACATAAGATATAGCTTCTAATAGCCTTTTCCTATCGTCTTGAGAATTGATAGGTCTATTTTCTCCTTTAATAGATTTGACTCTTGAGTCTGAGTCTATGGCCACCACGAGCTTATCTCCTTGAGATTTTGCAAACTTTAGAAGCTCTATATGTCCCTTGTGCAAGATATCAAATACGCCATTGGTAAAAACAATTCCAGTATGTTTGTCAATTTTTTCTACCCTTTTTACGTGGCGGCCTTCGCCCCAATCCTCCCCCAGCCAGTCAGTTACCATTTGTTTCATATCTTCCAAAGAAGATATCCAAGAACCTAAACATAAAACATTTGAGTTATTATGTTCTCTTGATTTTTTTGCAGTCATTAAGTTGTGTGCCAATACAGCCCGAACTCCCTTCTGTCTGTTAGCAACAATACTCATACCGACTCCGGTACCACAAATTAATATACCCCTATTAGCTTCTTCGTTAGATATGATAGTAGAAAGTTGGTTGGCATAATCAACATAGTCAACACTATTAGAATCAACGTAAGGACCGAGATCAACACAATAAAAGCCAGCTTTTTTTAAGTATTTTTTAAGATCTTCTTTCCTCTCAACACCATTATGGTCCGCTGCTAGCGTTATTATTTTTTTAAAAGCCATTTTATAAACCTAAATACTCAACTATTGTATCAGTTATTTCTTGCTCATCATGATCAAAAACATCTTGCTTGCACTCATCGCACTCTATTTTAAGGCCACATGGCCCATGTTTAGCAATATTAACATTAATGTTGTTTGGATAAGCTACCATATCATATCCCTGGTACCCTGTCAATACAATTAAAGACTTTTTTCTTACAGCATTGGCGGCATGCGAAAGACCGCCCTCTGTGCTTACAAATATCTTAGATGATTCAATGACTAAAGCCGCTTCTCTAAAAGATATTTTTCCAACTAAGGATGTAACTCCATCCAAAACCTCGCTTCTTGGTGCGCCTATCTGAACAAACTGTATTTTATCTTTGAGAGAATTTACTACGTTTTGCCACTTTTTGAATGAATATCTCCTGTTTGGTGTATAATTGCCCTTTGAGTGTGGCTCAATAACAATATATTCTCTGTCGACACCTTCTTGTTGTAAAATCTTTTTAACCTCTTCTCTTTCATCATCAAGAAAAAACATTTCACATTGTATCTCAGGATCTTCAATACCGTAAACTTCACACATTTGAGCAATCATGTGCTTGTCGTATCTTTGTTTTGTATACGTCGGGGTATCAAGTTTACAATAATTAGCTTTAGGGTTGTTTAGCACAAGAGGAAACACCTTGACCCCCTCTTCTCCAGAATAAACGTGTGGATTGTTTTCAAAGACTGGGCTTTTTACAACTTTTGTTATTTGGTCACCATGCATCTCACAAGGCAAGATCTTAGTATTTTCTGGTAGTCTAGGGGCCAGTTCTCTTATAACGCCAGTCCAAGCAAGGTACCCACCAAGTCCCATTATTCACAATACCTCAACATTAGATCATAGGCATCATTTGCATATCTTTCATAACCAGCATGCTGCAAGATGTACTCTCTAGGGGATATTGATTGTTTGATGCCGCCAGCCAAAAAACTATCTAAAACTTCTAGATAATTATTATATGCACCGTCTTTTCTCTTTAGGTATTTGTCTGTCATGTAATCCGTATCATGGACCCAAAAACTCTGATCAAAAATACTTGGAGTGTTGTGTGGTGAGCCTATAATAGGAACATCCAAAAACATCGCCTCATATGTGGCTATACCTGGGCATTCGTCCAAACTAAGATTGATACAACATTTTGATTTTAAAAGTGCATCAAAATACTCTTCTCTTTTATAGCTTCCATATGTAAGCTCAATAAAAGATATCCCTCTCTGTTCTAACCCTTCAATTAAACCTTCATGAAAATCAAAATAGTTATCATCATATCTTCTTCTCTTAGAATATACCAAACAATCATATTGAATATTTTTGTTTTCAATGATTGATGGGTCAATATCAAATGTTACACACTTATCTAAAAAGTCTGCTTTTTCAACCAACTCAGGTCTTAAAAACTTTTTAACATGATCGTTGTAAAACTTAACTTGATCCAAATACAAATCAAAATTAACATTTTCTACAAACCACTTGTCCCAATTATCATATGGTCCATGATCTGGATAATCTAGTAGGACATTTGGACCTATAACAATCTTTTTGTTTGGAAGGTTCTTTTTTATGTATTCATATGTGTTTGGGTGAAAACCCTTTGCATAAAACCAAAAGATATCATACCTATCTAGATCCTGCTCTAGTTCATCCTGAGATAGGTTCCATAGTTCATCAACCATGAATCTGTTTTCTTTATCGTTGTTAAGAGCATCAACATGATGATTAAATGTTAAACCGGGGCCTCTATCACCACCAGGCTTAGAGCACATTAGTATTTTAAATTTTTTAGTCATAGAGAGAATCAATCCTACTGTATTGTTGTTTCTGTTTTAATTCTGATTCAATTCTTAGTTGGTCGTACCTGTGAACTCTGTCGACACTAATTGGGTTGGCTACATTGTAGATGTACAAAGGACGACGAACAGGATAGAAATGTTCTTTTCCAGCCATCTCTATCATTGGATACATTATTACACGATCCCAAGTAAACTTATAAAAACTACCATCTTTTTCTAAGAAATCTTTATCTTGTATTTTTAGAAACAGTTCTTTTCTAAAGCTTCTTAAATGTGAAAAAGACCATCTTTTATTTCTTATATTTCCAATCCAGTAATCATCTTGAACATCTGGGGAGACAATTCTACCACCAACGCTCTCCAAATAGGAACCAGCTGTTATCCAAACGTCCTTATTAGTGTAAATTTTACTTAAATGTGATAGAACTTTTGAATTTATAAGACGGTCATCCCCATCCAAAGCAACTATAATTGATTTATCTTTTGCCATTCTCACAGCATTATAAAGGTTTTCTAAAGCTTTTTTATTGGTGTCATTATCAATTAATTTAAAATTTCCCTTGTACTCTTCAACAGTATCTTTTACAATTTTACCAGTGTTATCTGTTGATGCATCATTTATATATATAATATCATAATTATCGTACTCTTGATTGATTGCAGACAATACATTCTTTTTAGCCCAACTCTCACAATTGTAAGACAAAATAATTATTGTAAAATGAATGTCATTCAAAAACACGACTCCAGAAATAATCAGCTCGGTTTTCAAGATATGAGAATATTTCTTCTACATCCTTATTCCACCAGTCTTCTTTACTGTGCTGAACATTGTCATTGAGTTCCATATCACAACCTAACAACTTAGCTTCAATAACAAACCTCGGACATGTATCCATGCCTTGCGGCAAGAAACATATGCCCTTTGACATTGCTAGTTTTTCAAGGAACTCTCCATACTGTAGTCCCCAAACAACTTCATAGTCTAGATTATTTTCTTTACACCACTCTTCTGACTCAGAGGCTCCCTTTACCCAGCTGTTCGAACCAAGTACAATCCATTTATTGTTTTTGGAGTTTAAATGTTTTTCTCTGAGTTCCTTAATGTAATTTAGGCTTTGCTGACTAAAAACAGAAGATAGAACTACAGAGTTTGATCCTGCATCATAGTCAATCTCTTCGTGGTGAATTGATCTTTGCGATTCAGACATAAAGAACACTTTTTCTGCAGAAGATAAAAAGCTAGCAATTTTTTGGCCTTTCTCTGTATTCTTATAATCGCACCTCTCCCCCTCTACAGTATTGTACAATTCTGGATTTCTATGCTTGCAAAACTTGTAATCAAACTCAACTACAGAGTAAGCCAAATTAGCTTCAAGAAGATGGTCTAAAACCTCGTCTTTTAGTTTTGATATATTTCCAAACACCCACTTACAGTCTTTAAATCTATTAATGGTTGAAGCATCTAACAGTTCTGAATTTACAGCACCGATCTTATCAGACGGAGTTTTGTTTATAAGAGACTGGAAAGTTAGCTCTGCTCCACCGCTATATTGATTTGCGAAAAGATCACTTACAAAAATATAGTCCGGATCTTTTAATAGAGACTCTGGCAATAAAGACTTTTGCAGATTGTCTAATATATTTCTCTCCGTATGAGTCTCTAACAGTATTTTCTTTAGCTTCTTAGCCCAAGATGCATACATTCCATAATTGTTATGTAATAAACGCAACTTCTTTTTAAAATCTCTTTCACTAGGAAAACACCACATTGAATTTTGTGGAACAACATCTTTCCAAACGGCTTGCTTTTGTACGTGGCTAAGAGTATAATCAACCTTTAGAAAAAGAGGCTTTCTCTTAGACTTTCCTTTTTTATCTTTTACATGTCCATATAAAAAGTCTAGATGCCCAGACCAACCAGGAGCCAAAACCGGCAGACCATTATACGCTGCTTCAAACAATGGAAGGCCATAGCCCTCGCCGTGAGTAGCAGTGATCAAGCCTTTGATACCTGGATGGCAGTATAAAGAGTTCATTTCTTCCTGTGTCAAGTCACCATGTAACAGGTGAATCTTACACTTCACGTCGCTTCCAGATAAGCCCTTATTTACTAGTAGCTGTTCTAGTTTAGCTACTGTTGCAACTTTATCAAAATGACAATTCTTAGCTAAGTTCGTCTTTATTACTAAGCCAACATTATCATTTTTGAATTCCTCCAAAAACCAAGTGATGCAGTTTTCCATATTTTTTCTGGTCGACCACTGGGATACGATCAAATAATTGTTTTCACATGGCAGATCTAATTTAAAATTTTCATCTTTCTCTAGTGTTTTAATTGGATAATTTATAACATCTATTTGTGAACCACAGCCAACGTTTCTTTTTTCATTTTCATTAACTTGCATCATATAACTGGTGTTTTCAAAGACCCACTTTGAAAACTCAGAAGGCACAACTATTTTGTCTACTTCGTGGCTCTTTGCTATCCAGTTCTCTGATACCTTTGTAGTTTCAATTCCAGCAGTAACACATATACAATGATCACCTTTTCTGGTAAACTCATTAAGGATGCCAACCCTAATGTGCAAATCAAAGTGAACATTTTTCATGTCTACATTAGCAGTTTTAATTCTTAAACTATTGATCCATCTACTTTCATCAGATTCTTCCAAAATCCAACTAGTTCTACCCCAGTCTAAACATTCTAAATATATATCTAAAGCTTCTTCTCTTTCTCTAAGGGCTCGCAGGACTAATCTAGAATGTTCTCCATATCCAGATTGAGTTAATGCCGGTGCTTCTACTAATACTTTGCGTTTCATTTTATGTTTACTAACTCCCAAGATTTGTGATTTCTAGTTTCCCAAGAACCATGCTTTTCGTGAATACCTAAAAGCGTTTCTTCCCAAAGTTTACAATAGTTATCATGACCGTAGTTTTGCAAAACATGGTTTCGGCCTTGTTGGCCCATCTCAAGTCTCTCTTCTTTAGGCATGTTATACATTGTTTCTAAAGCCTCTATGAAGTCTTCTTTAGAAACCCTATCCTCATAGATGTAAGGCACCTCTTGAGATCCAATGACAGCCTTAGAGCTTGGCTGTATGCCCACTCCAAACCAGTTATCTTCACCATCTGTAACTTGTTCTTGCAACCCACCTGTCATGTTTACTATAATTGGAACTTCGCAAGCTAATGATTCTAACGTTGCTAAGCCAAAGCCTTCTGCATCAGAAATATTTATAGTACAGTCGCAAACACCATATAAGACAGCTAGTTGTTCCGGAGGCATCTTATTGACTGATAGCATTATGCGACCATCCAGCGTGTCTGTTTCAATCATCAAAGCCTCAAGATCTTGTCCATTATCATCTTTTGGCTCAGTGTGCATAATTAAACAAGCATTATCACGTCCTACCTTGTCAAGGAACTCTGAAAACCACCATATAACTGAACCGGACATTTTTCTTCTGGCATTCCTATTGTTCCAGAAGAATAAAAACTTTTTATCACCATTGCTCTTTAATCCAAGATTGTTATTTTTCCGGAATTCATCAATTGTTTTTTCATCTAACTTCCTAAAAATATCAGTATCAACAGTGTGGGGGATTCTCATCCTATCTACTTCTGGTGCAACAACACTAACAATATCATCAGTCACTTTACTTATTGTTGCAATAAAATCATTCGACATATAGTATCTTCTATTATATTTTGGATATGGATAATTATCCCACACATGATAGTATACAATTGGCATTACAGATCTGATTTCGTTTTCTATTTCCCACAACCAGCCCCAGAATCTTGGATCAGTCATAATCCACACCATGTCTGGTTTGTGTGACTGGATTAGGGACCTTACTTGATCTTGAGTTCCATACCCGTCTACCGGATAGATAATCCAATCATCTTCATAGCCCTCAATCCTTATAGGATCATACTTGTGATGTTTGATCGCTCCACCAAAACACACAAAACTAAACTTTCCAGTTTTTAACATTGCCTGAATCATGTATCTTGTTTGAGTTGCCACACCAGATGGGGCTAGAGGGTTATCTGCTAATACAAATACTTTTATCTTTTTATCCATTATTTAAATTAATTCCTGTAATCAAGGGCAGTGTGCGGTATCTTTGAACTCGCAATATCTGCATGATAGTCTATTCTTAACAAAATTTTTAGACTTAATGTTAAATATTGCCTTTTTTAGCAATTGAACGGCATTGTCTATTCGTTTTTTGCCATTAGAGACTCTAAAAATTTCTACATTATTTTTACTAGCTGTTCTCTTAAGAAGAGCAAAGTGAGTCTCTATGTTGTCTGGGTCTATATCATGCTTTTCAGCAAAAAACTTTTTATAAAGTGACAGCTGATATACAATCAAAGCTTCAGATTTTTTCTGGGCTTTCCAGCCCCAAGAGCAAGACTTCCAATCAATAATATGATACACCCCATCATCTGTTTTTATAACTAAATCTATAAAACCTTTAAAATTAATATTAGTTTCAAAGTCATTAATTGTTTCATACAGTCCTTCCTCTACGGAGACTATACTATAATTACCAAAATGGCTACTCAAAGCAGGGAGGATATTGGGGATTATCTTTTCAGACTGACCAAGCATTTCAACAACTAGGTCTTTGTTTAAAGTCGAACGATCTAGTGATCTTAATTCACTACCAAATGCTTCTTTGAATACTTTAAATCCGTCTATAGAGTTATCGGGGACTATGTTTTCACAAACACCATGAATTGCAGTACCAAATGCAGTGTACTCGTTACCAACGTAATTGCTTAACTGGTCTATGTATGCTAGTTTGTGTCTAAAGGAGCATTCACTCCATATTTTTAATTCTGAATAACTAATCCTTTTTCTTTTGTTGTCTAATACTCGTTCTTCTTCTTGTGGGTTTTGCTGTTTCTTGCTCAACTGGTCCATCGATGTTCTCAACCTTTTCTACTTTTCGCTTTACAGTTTTAGCAGCAGGCGGTTTATTTTTTATCAAAACGAACGTCCAGTCTTTAGACCTGTTTTCTTCTTTGGTAAAGTTATTTACCGATTCTGCTTTTAAACACTGCCAACTATCAAAAGTATACCCGTTAAAGGATAAAAAATCAACAACTTTTTCTTCATCAGTAAACGATAAACATTTATCAGTAGCAAACTGCCTCTTTGGTGCAGTAACACGTACTTTAATTTTCTTTTGAGTTGTCTTTGTAGTGTCAACATTTTCGCGATCTCTAACATTTATAATTTCAAATTTCATCATTAACCTCACTGTCTATTGTAATAATTTTACTGTAAAGAACTGGACTTAAACTTTTCAATCTTTTGAAGTCCTTATGAAAATAGAAAGCTTCAAACCCATTCGCAAAATATTCATTTAAGGATGTTATTGCGTATGGAGAATAAAAAAGATCAAAAGTCAAGGGCCTCAAGAAGGCATACCCAACATCGTAATACAAAAAATTATCAAAGTTTACATCATATTCTGTTTTCATATAATTTTGCAATCCTAAGTTAGATTCTAGTTCTGAATCCATTCTGGAGTGTAGTGATTGTCTCTTTATCAGGAACTCACTTTTTAGCTCTCCATCTTCATAAATCAATTGATCATATTCAACTTCAACAGCATGAGCTATTTCATGAACAACATCATCTACAAAATCATCTTCACCATCTTGTTCATTGGTAACATATATTGTACCATCATGATACGCAGCGTTTAAATCTCGTGACTCTATAAAATCAAACTGACCTATCATTATATAATCAACAGTTCTAAACAATCTGTTGTTTACTAAGTTCTCTATTTTTTGTAAGGCTAGATTAAGATTAAAGTCTTTTGGCAGATCATCTTTTACATAAACTTTTATATTTCCTAAATCTTTTTCATGAAATGATTCTTTGAATTGTTGTGAACTATTCTTAATGTATTGTTGGCTCATTCTATTGTTAGATTCTTTTTTGCTTCTTCTAGCTGCTTAGCTAGCTCTACGTGTCTTTCATAAATTTCTTTATTTTGTTTTTCTAAAATTTCTTTTCCCAAATCAGAATCATATAAAGCTTGGTGATAGCCACGAATCCAATTTTCTTCAGCAACCGCCATAACAAACTCTGGAAATTCAGTGGCCATTACCTCCACTATCATTTCTACTGTTACATTGTCATCTTCAGGATCTAATTTTTCACCAACATGATTTATTATTTTCTCTTTCAATTCTGTAGTTGGTTCTACTTTTTGTTTTAATCCGGGGGAAAAAGAAATATTATCCTCCTGAAATAGGGCGTCAATTTCTTTTGGGTCATAAAATGCATTTACATCATTTTGTACATTTTCTACACTCTCTTCATGAATCACATCTTCTTTATTTTTTTTAGACATAACTTACTCCTCTCTTTTAACAATTATAATATTTTAGAAGCTATGGTTGCAACTTTTGATCTCTCGCCCTTAACCAGGGTAATGTGACCAGCGACTTCTTGATCTTTAAACTTCTCTATAACGTAAGACAAGCCATTAGTAGTTGAATCAACATAAACATTATCAATCTGTTCGACATCCCCTGTTAGGACTATCTTTGTGTTTTCTCCTATTCTCGTTAACACTGTTTTTATTTCGTGCCTTGTCATATTTTGTACTTCGTCAATTATAACGAAAGAATTAGATATAGACCTACCACGTATATAAGTCATAGCTTCAACCTCTATCCGACCTTCATCAATATGCATATCTAGTGTCATTCTATCATTACCAAACAAAAATTGCAAGTTATCTTGTATGGGTGCTAACCATGGCATCATTTTTTCTTCCATGGTGCCAGGTAGAAATCCAATATCTTTACCAACAGGCTCAACGGGTTTAGTTACTATTACACGATTGTATTTTCTATCATCAGCTTTATCTCCAAAAGTTTGTTGCAATGCCGCAGCTAATGCCATCAACGTTTTACCAGAACCTGCTTTACCAATAAGACTTACGACTGGAACTTTGGGATCCATTAGTAAATCTAGCGCAAAAGACTGTTCTTTATTTTTTGGCTTCACTCCCCAAACACCTGTTTTAAATGAGCTTACCTTTTTTAGTGGCTGACTATAACCGCAAAATCTGACTAAAGCTGCTTTCTTTTCATTTGAGTTGGATACCAACATAATAAACTGATTAGGATTAAAAAAACCATCATCAGGCTCAAAAAACAAAGGCTTATCGTTGTATATTTTTTCAATAATCTGATCATCAACCAGGTGAGTTACTAGTCCAGTATACAACCCAGAAACATCATCAACGACTTGTTCAAAATTATAGTCTTGCGATTCCAATCCCAAAGAGTCACACTTAACTCTCATGTTAATATCCCTGGATACAACTACAACTTTACAGTCTTCTTCGGAACTCTTTTCTTTTATAGTTAAAGCCGTAGCGACTATTTTATTGTCAGAATCTTCTAAGTCCAGATCATCTGGTAATAAGAACGGGTCATATCCTTTGACATACACCCTGCCGCTATTTTCGTCTATTTGAACTCCGTCAAATAGATTGCCCATTTCTCTTAGTTTATCTAAAAACCTTATTGTATTTCTAGCTTGAATGCCAACCGGGTCTTGTCTTTTTTTATGTTTGTCAACTTCATCTAGCACTTTTAGGGGTATAAGCACATCATTACCGTCACGCGAAAATGCGGTCATACAACTAGAATCTGTTAGGTATATATTGGTATCTAATAGATAAATGATTTTCAATTAATAACTCACAAATAAAATCTCGTACACAATTAATTAGTTCACTGTTCAACAATAGTCCAATGAGTTGGAACTGTTTTATATATTATCGTGCCTTTTCCATTTTTGAAAGGTGTTTTTGTATTAATTTCTTTATATATGTATTTTTTTTCTGAAAACGTGTATTGTTCTGTCTTATTATCAATAGTATGACAGGACAACAATGAAGGTATAACGACGCTGCACAACATGTAGTATATCATTTTATTTAAATTTATTCCTTATGAAAGATAGTTAATAATGTGTATATAGGATTGAATATGCTTAAAATCTTGAAATTATTGACAGCAATATTGCTTTTGGCGCTGACCAGTTGCAATAATCCCATACAAAACGTTAAGAAAACTTTTAACTTTCCCACCAAAGCTTTTGTTAAAATATATAAAATCCTTAATGTCGACAAATGCAATACAAAAGAAAACTGCAAAGTAGGTCAATTTAACAGCACAGGATCAGGTATTTCAATTGGTAGAATGGGCTCTGACTCGCTAATACTAACAGCAGGGCATGTATGTTCAATTAAATTAGCTCCTAGTTTCTTAAGGTCTGTTGGTAAATATAAAATAGATATGAAGGTTCAAAACATATACGGTGTTACAGGTGATGCAAAAATAATCAACTCAGTCTATGATAATCAACTTGATTTGTGTTTTTTAGTTGCAAGAAATCTAGATACAAAGGCGGTATTATTATCAAAAAATGCCCCTAAACCGGGTGATAGAATTTACAGTATGGCAGCACCTAGTGGCATATTTCACCCACCAACAGTACCGCTGCTAGATGGTATCTATAGTGGCCAAATTAGTCCAACCAATTCAATGATAACCATGTATATAACATACGGTGCTTCTGGGGGCGGTGTACTGAATAGCGATATGGAATTAGTGGGTATTATATTTGCAACGCACCCAAGCTATAAGACAGCTACTTTAGTGTCCTCACATTATTCTACGTTGCTTTTTACTCATGAGTCTTTTTTAAAATTGAGAGAATACTTACAAAAAAAGATTGATTCACAAATTAAAAATTAATTTTTTGATATTTTACGTATAGTCTATATCTAAGATTGATACCGTACCCTGTTCCAGGTGGAGAATACACAGGGTTATAATATATATCTTTTACTTTTGATTGTGCTGCAATGTCTCCAAGAAACTCTAAAGATATTCTGTCAATCGTCAAAGTGTAAGTGTCCTCTTCGCTAGTAACCTTTTTATGGTTACTCATTTTAGCTCCTAAGATTTCATACTTTTCAAAAAACTTAGAAAGGAATTTTTCAGACTCTGCTGATGTTATTGATCTAGATCTAGTTTTCTTTCTTCGCGTAGCCATCTTTATACCAACCTCCACCCTTCAATAAAAAAGAAGACAAGCCAAATGTTGAAGAGAATGTCTCACTCATACAATTCGGGCATATTTGCACCTCATCTTCTTCTTCTTTCTCTTGTAAAGTAATTATCCTTTCTTCCTCGTAGCAGCACTCTAAACATCTATATCTATATATGGGCACTCAGATAACCTCATCTACTAACCCGTATTCCAAACATTGATCAGCATCCCACCAAATATCGTGTTTCAATATTTGATCTAGTTTATCTTGTGGAATTTTTGTATGCTCTTTGTATATGTTTTTAATTTTCTTCATAAGCATTTCAGAATTGAGCATATCGTCTTTCATTTCTTGAAATTTACCCCACATAATGCCAGACAGTTGATGTACTAACATGCATGCATTTTTGTGCATATACCTCTTTGTACCAACTACGCTCATAAGTGTTGCTGCACTAGCAGCACAACCGTCAATTACCGTATGTACCGGTACCTTTGACTTTAATATATAGTCTACTGCAGACAGGCCTGCAAACACACTACCACCATAACTATTAATGTGCAGCTTGATAGGACTAGCATTCATATCAATATCATATGTTGTAGCACGATTAAGTAAATTATTATTCATATTGACTATGGCTTTATTGAGTCTAAGGATCTTTTGTCTACTCACGCCAGAGTAAAAGAAAATTTTATTATTCGAAAATTCAACCAGGTTATTCTCATCGCTGTCACTGTTTTCAAAAGGTGATTGAACTTTTTTAACTGTAACAACTTCACCGGTTTCTTCTTCTAGACCCCAGTGGTAATCTTTCATTGCTTTTGTTGCTCCAGAATAATTGCTCTAATTTCCTTAAGCTCCTTAATTGCAGCCATGGAAGCTTTTCGCAACCTTCTTCCTGCTGAAGCGTTTCCGTTTTCGCACTTTTCAGCATCACTATCAATTACTTCTGATAACTCTGCTAATAAAGTATTAAATCTATCTAAAATCATTTTACTTCTCCTTTTAAAATGGTGGACCTCCACGGACTTGAACCGTGAACCTGCCGGTTATGAGCCGGATGCTCTAACCAATTGAGCTAGAGGTCCTTTGATGCTTATTAATATACTATATATTTTGATATGTTTCAATTAATTTTTTACGAATTGTTTTTCTAATTCCTGGATTGACCTTGAGCACTAGTGGCATAATCTCATGCCTGACGTGGTTTCTCATATATTTTGTATTGTTGTTACTCGGATCTTTGACATGCTCTACGCAATAATTTTCAGCGTACCTTTCAAAAGCTTTTTTTTCTGTCATCAAGAATGGTCTAAAGATTTTATTGTTTCTATTATATGGAATCATTTTTGGATTACCATGAAAACTAGACATTAGCCAAGTTTCTACAACATCATCCAAGTGATGGGCGGTAATAATAAAATTACTATTCAAGCTTTCTAGAAAGTTGTATCTTTCGTCTCTCCAAAATTCTTCAATAGACCTTCTACCTTTTGTACCTTTAACTCTTCCAACTGTTAGTATGATATTATTTTTTGCACAATATTGTCTAACAAATTTTTCAGCTGCGGCAGAATGATATGTATCGTGATTGAAATAAGCTACTTCTACTTTTCTTCGTCCCTTAATTAAAAAATTCACAACTGCCATGGAGTCGACTCCACCAGAACAAGCCACTGTAACCCTTGATGGTATTTTGCCTATAATCCTGATCATCTGATTGCGTTTCCATGAATTTACTAACCTTAGTCGATAAATTGAATTTTGTCAAGTGTTTAAACATTTGGTCCAAAACTTTTTTCAGTCTCTAGGTTTTCTAGTTCTGAATTTAGTATTTTTTCTGCTTTTTTAATTTGATCTATAGTATCCGCAGTTCCTAACCTGCTTTTAAAATCATCAATAGCAAGTTGTATTTTTGGTGCCGGGGTATTAGTTGTACCCTGCAGAGAGTCAGCATACTTTTCTACATTTGCTAGAAATTTTGCCTTTAGTGCGCTATATGGATCCTTTTCTGTTCCCAAAACTTGCTGAGGTGTTTCAGAATCTAAAACATCTCGCGCCTGCTTATCTGTCTGTGATTGCGGTTTTGTTATGTTAACCGCGACTTTAGACTTTAAATTTGGCGGAGCTGTCAACTTTGGTATCTCCAGTTCTTCTATTATGATACCCTGTAATAGAAATTTTTTCAACTCTTCCTTTATAATTTTTTCTATTTTGTTCATTTTCTATTTTCTGAGTCGTTTATAAACTCTTCCAAGTCAGAATCATCCATATTGTTTATGATCCCCATAGCTAGTTGAACTAATTTTTCTCTATCAATGGCTTCTTCTAACGCTCCAGCTGATCTTGCATTATCTGATTCTAGATAATGTTTTACGGAACCTATGTAGTCTGCAGCTTTTGTTATTTTGCTTTCAACCCATTCTTCTAGATCGGTTTGGTCGTCAAACATCTGTAAAAGTTCTTGCGAATATTTCGCTAGCTTATACAATTGTGATCTTGCCATTGAACCCTCTCTTTCTTGGATCTCTGTTTCAAGCTCAAAAGAATCTAATTCTTCTTTGATAAGTTTTATAATTTGTAATTTATCAATATTCATCGTTACTCCTCGCATAGTACGTATAATAAATAGCTCACTAGTGCTTATTAAGCCATTTTTCCCTCGTACCCATTACGTGATCCATCAACGGACAAACAACACACCAGTTTGTATTTTGGTTTTTACCCATATGGTGTTCGTAATGCCATGGGCACCATTTTTTAAAAAAATCAACATGCTGATGTGTTTTTCTATGTAAAACCATATAAACAAGTGCATACAACATAGCAACAATTGCAAAAGGTTTGGATATCCACAGTAAAGGAACGTGAATTAGCATTCCTGCTAAAGTTAACCAAGTTTCGTTATGAAATATTTTTTCAGAGTAGTCTGGATCATAGTTACCGTTTTTTCTTGCAAGGCCATGATGTTTCCAGTGAAATTTTAATTTAGATTTTCCTCGGGGTTTATGCAAAAGTATATGTATATACCAATCTAGAAAGTTGGCATACAAGAATCCTAGCAATGCAGAAAACAACGTAACTATCCCAAGACCAAATACCTCAATAAATGTGAATGATTAGGGAGACAAAATGCCCCTAAAAGTAACTAGGCTTGAGGAGGTTTGTTTTTAGTTATTTTTTAGTGTTTTTGCTTTTTTGCAAATTTCGCTAAGATCTAGACCAGCACAGTCTATTTTATTTCTTGTTAATTGGTAGTGGTGTACAAAGCCATCAAACTTAGCTTTAGTGGCAGGTTTATAAACGCCCGTAATAGGCCGAGAATCGCCGTCTAACGGCGTTTCTAGTGGTATCTTTAGTTTTCTATGCATTGCTTCGTAAAGGGCCGTTAGAGCATCCAATTGGACGTCGTAGAATCCAAGCGATTTTTTAAGCTTTGCACCATGGCACCTTAATGGTTCTATTATTGGTCTTTCCCCAAATCCATTCTTAACATACCAGTCTTGATATTTTAGATAATAAGCGTTAGAAATCTCAACACCTATAGAGTTATGATTCCATAATCTACTACCAGCTTGCCATGCCGCATGCTGAGTGTCTAAAAGTTGATATATCGTACCATCGTTGTCTATGCAAAAATGAACAGATAATCTTCTTTGTTTGCCAATCCTTGCACAAGAAGCAGCAGAGAGAGCGGCATCCCAATGCGTAACAAAAAAGTTTGGACTTCTATCTGGCTTTCCAGCATAAGAAGAGTATGTCCCTTTGTCGCAATCTAAACCACCTGGCTCATCCCACAATACAACTTTATCCCACTTTATATCGTAAAACTGTCCGTTGTGAACCAATTGGTTTTTCTTTTTTGGAGAACATATAAGATCTTGCTTGTAGTGAGATATTTTGCTTTCTCTTTCGGTCCAAACTCTTCTGTAAGTTTGAGGACCCACTAAACCATCTGACGTTATGCCTAAGTTTCTTTGCCATTTCTTTACAGCTTTGACCAAGTCTTCATCAAAACTATCCTCACCAAACCACTGTGGAGTCCAGCCTAGTTTGTTTGCAGAAGCTTCGTTATAAAAATTTTTATCTTTTACACTCATTGTTTTTTCCTTTTTATAATCAAAGACGATGATCTGATTTTGTCACCGAGTCCATCAACAATTTGTATATTCAATGAGGCGCAAATTTTAGATTCTGGTATTTCAACTGAAAATCTGTCTCCACCTTTTGCAAATATATCAGGATTTATTTTTTCTAATGATTTGCAAACAGAGGGGTCTTGGTCTATTGAGAGAAACACTTCGTCGACGCAACTTAAAGAAGATACAATTTTTAATCTATCTTCCTCCTGCATAAAAGGTTTTCCTTTTTTTAGACTAGCTTGCCAATCATTGTTAACAATTACAACCAGTTTATCTCCTAATTGTTTTGCTAATTCAAGATATTCAATGTGGCCAACATGAAGGGGATCAAAGTATCCGCTAGCAACAACCACCTTTTCTAAGTTTTTTTCTTCCAAGTTTCTTTCCTTTGTTGGAACATGTGCAGCAGCCACAACAACAGCAGCAATGATCTGGGTTAAATAAGTTTGCAATCCGATGAATTATACCTTTCATAATACGGCCTCCTTTTTACAGTTATATATTTAACTATTCTTCTGCCATGGATTTAGCACCTCGGCATTTCCATTTTTTTCTAGAAAGGGCGTTTGCGCATGGTGGGTTTTTACATTTTTTAATTTTAAGGGAACGAGCACAATATGCATCACCTTTCTTAGTGCCGGGTCTGATTCTGTCGCCGCCACTTTTTGCTTGACCTTTTTGCCCAAACGAACGACACTTACCATTTACACGCTTTGCAAAGCGCTTTCCTTTAGAAGGCTTGCATGGCTTTTTCTTTTTTTCTAAAAAGAGATCTACCTCTTCTTCAATTATTTTATCTAATTCAGTTTGAGTCATGACTTTTTCCTCTTTTTCTTTTTCTGCCTTACGTTTATAGCTTTTCCTTTTCTATTTGGGTTAGGATCTTTTTTTCTTTTTTTCTTTGCTCGCTTATCTCTTTCTTTTTTACTCATCCTAGATCTGTCATCTGCATCTCTACAATATGGCTTGGTTTTTTGACCAGGCTGCTTTGCACAAGGCTTTCCATCATATTTACCACCGGTTTGAACCCAGCCACCGCCTTTAAACCAGTCACGCAAACTGTAGCCTTTACTGCTGGCTCCTTTTCCGTCACGTTTACCGCCTTTACGCTTTTTACGCTTTTTGCGTTTTTCATCAAGAAATTTATTAATTTCTTCAGCAATAATCTGGTCTATTGTTTTATTCATTTATTTTTTACTCTTGTTACCCCAGTTCTTAGCACCAACCTTGCGACACTTAACCAACGCACCAGATGCATATGCAGACGGCCAAACATCGTATCTTGATCTTACTTTGTGGTAGCAGGCATCTTTTTTACCAGAAGATTTCTTTTTTCTTTTAGCAGTTTTTCTCGCTCTTTTCTTACCTTTTTGTTGCTTTTTCTTTTTTTCATCAATCAAATCTTCTTGCATTTCTAGAAAAATACGAACACCGAGGTCGACGTCTTCTTTTGTGATGTTTACTTGTTTTTTATCACTAAGAATATAGTCTCCATCTTCATGCTGTCCAACGGCACCCATTCCTTTCAAAAAGTCTTCAAGATCAAAGTCTTCTGGCAAGTCTAAATCTTTTAGTTGATCCTTTAGCGCTTTCAGGCCTGCTGCGCCACCTTCTTTTTCTAACGTTGATTTAATATTGCTTTTTATTTCACCGTCAGAAGCTTTTTCTTTTAAGAATTTACGCCAATTTTCTAGTATTAGTTTCATTAGTTTTTCTTGTCTCCATAATAAAATAAGACCCAAAATATTATTAGCCAAAATATAATATTACTTGCATCCATATATTAAATAGTATTTAAATTGGAAAAGGATACTAGACGTGTCAGTGTTAGACAGAAAAACTTTCACCGCAACCGCAAGTTCTTTTTGCATTTGGGTTTATAAATTTAAACCCTGTTTGATTTAATTCATTAACAAAGTCTATTTGTGTTCCCATCAAATAAAGGTAACTTTTTGGATCAACATAAAGTTTAACACCAAGGGTTTCTATGACTCTGTCGGACTCGTTCTGGTTGTCAAATTGTAATCTATAAGTAAAGCCGGAACATCCTCCACCCTTTACTCCAGCACGAAGGCCAGTTTCTTGTTTTTTGGCGAGAAGTGTTTTTATTCTGTTTGCAGCGGATTCAGTTAGAGTTATCATTTTTATTCCTATAATCTTCTATTGCAGACCTGATCGCGTCTTCAGCTAAAACAGAACAATGAATTTTTACAGGCGGAAGGGAAAGGTGATTTGCAATATCTATATTTTTAATTTTTTGAGCTTGATCAAGAGTTTTTCCTTTTATCCACTCTGTTACCAAAGAAGAGGAAGCGATTGCTGATCCACAACCATATGTTTTAAATTTGGCATCTTCAATTATTCCATCTGTGTTAACTTTTATTTGAAGCTTCATAACATCACCACATGCTGGTGCGCCGACTAGCCCTGTACCAACGGAATTATCATCTTTGTCTAAAGAGCCTACATTTCTAGGTTTTTCAAAATGATCTATTATTTGTTTTGAATATGCCATAAACTAATTATAGTATTTAAATTATATAGTGTCAATAAAATTGGTGGAGGCAGCGGGAGTTATATTTTGTCCAGATCAATATCACCTGGACCCAAAGCTTTGGGATTGCTAGTAGCGGCAAAACGAGCATCTTGATCCTTTTTGATTTGATCGCGCAGTTCAAATGCTATATCATCTGCTTTTTGCGCATATTCTGGAGGGATTTTACTTAGAGCTGCGTGAGCTGACCTCAGTCTCTGCAAAGCTTTATCTTTTTCCGCACCTGAAGACATTTTATGATCAAGTTCTGCATATATGTATCTTTTAACCAAAGATTCAATATCAAGATCGCTAATCTCATTCAAAAAGTATCTTGGATTAATATGTTTTTTATTTTTTTTATAAAATTTTGGCATTATATAATCTCCTTAATTATAAGTAGTATCCAAAATAAGAAAAAGTTGGTGGAGATGGCGGGAGTCGAACCCGCGTCCAGAAAATCTCAAATAATACGTCATTCACAAGGTTAGTTGGTTTTTGGCTCCAACAAGCACATAGCACAAAAAATAAAGTTTTTTGCAACTTTGGGTATTAAGGTTGTTGCCACCCCAAGATAATTAAGCAGCGAGTGCGAAGTTATCTAGTTCAACGTCATCATTTGCGTTTATAAGTTTGAGTGTTTTTACTGTGCTCACTCACACATCCTTGCACGAATTATCATCCTTACCCTGTCGAAACCTAGTCATCCCCTTAGTTGTTTTCTTCAAGCCTTCTTCTCATACCAGATCGCTTTGGAAGCGTATCAGATGGATGATCATCTTGCATACCAATCTCACGATCTTCTTCGTCTCTCATATCTTTTTGAAAAGCTTGACCTTCTACAGAATCCATCATATCTTTCACTAATTCAATAAGCTCTTCGCGAGACATAGATTCAAAGTTATCAGGAATCATATAACTGTCTTTCTTACCAGTTAGGTCTTTTGATAAACCTCTAATGCTTTCTCTTTCATCATCATCACTCATATCAAGATCATCAAAGTCAACTTCTTCTTTAATGATTTCTTTTTTTTCATTTAAAAACCATCTTGGATTAGTGTGTTTTTTGTTTTGTCCTGTAAACCTAGGCATATCTTATCTCCTTAGCCACGCCCATCTTTTTCTTTGAGCGGGATATTCTTTAAACTTTTCGTTTATGTAAGCTTCCTTTTCAGCTCTTAATAAATAGTATGCTTCTTTTCCTTTTAGTCCTGATAATCTTGCTTTAACGTAATCCCATAGATATATTGCATAAAAACCCAATACAAATGTTTCTAATTGCTGTTGAAAATGTATTGTTTCATGAGTTCTCGTGGTTTCAGAAATTTTACCTCTAGCAAACACAAAAGGAAAAAGAGCTATAGCTCCTATCGTTATGGGAGCAAGGTAAGATAGTATAACTGGTATTTTACTGTTTTCTACGAATATAGGTTTAAGTTTTTTTAACATTATTGCTGACAGTCTCCTTGAGTGGATCAATACACTCATCGGGGTTGTGCCAGTCTAGTACAATATCAAATTTACTAGAAGCTGATTCTACAATGCCCCGTCTATGATCTGATGATTCAGTCATTTCTTTATTTCTAATAAACTTTACATCAGGCGTCCACTCAACTAAGAGTGCGCCTATATTCTTATATAGTTGGGAATCTATCATGGATTCAACTATTTTGTATTCTGAACCTTCTACATCTAACTTGACAATTACAAATTCTTCTTCAAAATTACAATTTTCAGTAATCCAATCGCACAAATTAATGGTTTGTATTTCTACAAAATCATTATCATCTGTTGACTCTTTACCTTTAATCAAAGAAGAGCCAGTTCTAGCTCCCCAGCTTTGCAAGTAAAAATTCTTTGCACTATTTTCTGTATCAACACCTACACCGTGGATGGTTATATCTTCATCTATAAATTTTACTTTTTGCTCAATTATTCCAATTAATCCTGGATTAGCTTCAAAACAGTCTAGTTTTATATCATATTCTTCTAAGCTAGTTAGTGCCCAATCAATCGTTTGGCCAATGTTGCCTCCACAATCTAGAAATCTAATTTTTGTTTTCATAGTAAAATCCTTTATAAATTTAATAATTCTGATAAATGTTTTGGTCCATTAACCTTATGCCACCTGAAAGACTCTATATTATAACGATCTAAACTTGTTATAAGTCCATAATCGTTACCACCTGGATCTGTTTTGTCACCAAAAAACGCAATCTCTTCCACATCTTTATTTTGTACAAGATATTCAACAACTTGACTTTTATCAAATCCCATGGGAGATATATCAATACTTATTGAGCCTCCTATAGAAACATTTAATTCTGGATACTTGTTACGTAAAAAATCTGCTATCTTCTGTCTTTCTTTGTATTTTTTATCCCACAAATTATAGAGTCTTCTTTCTAAATCACTAGCATCTCTACCAACAACACTAAAGTTGATCATACCTGTTCTATGTTCAATGTGGTTTCCAGTTTTAGTATTGTACTTACTTTTAATTAAAAAGTTTTTAAGATCTTGTATCAATTCTTTTTCAGGTTTAAAATGATTAGTTCGCATCAGCTCTCCTGAAGAATCTCTTAATTCATTCGCCATACAACAAAATACTAATTCAAAAAGACTAAGCATATTTTGAGGTATTTGTTCCCTAACTTTAGAAAAGTCAGATCCGGTTGCTAATACTAGATTTTTACCTGCAGACCAAGATATAAATTTTTTAACAAATCTATTGTCAGCTTTTTGCCTAGGCTTTGTAAGAGTACCGTCGACGTCAAATATATAATATGTTTTATTCAAGTTGTTCATTGACTTTATATTTCCTGATAAATATTTTAAGTTCTTGCAAAGTCAACCCTAATAAATTTGCGGCTTCTTTGTGGGATTTTGTGGCACTTAGCGCAAACTTAATGAGAGAATCTTTGAATATTAGATTTGATGTTTTCCATATAGGGAAACCAAATAGTTTACCGTTAACTAACTTTGCAGAATTTTCTAATTTGAGGGAAATTAATTCTTCAAGTGTTAATAGATTTAATCTAGCCTCAAACTCTTTATTAATTTTATTTTCTGAAAAGAGTTTTTTTGAAATGCTTTGATAATGGTTTCTACCAATGTTCTTTTTCTTGCTCATTCACTACTATCTAATTCGTGAATATAACATATCACATTTTATCATCAAAATAAATAGGGTATTTATATTTCTTCAGGATTTTCTGGTATTTCGTCTTCTAATCCAGTTGGTTCAACATCCATGCTATCTTTTTCTTGCTCATACTCTGGAGTGGTGGGTTCTTCCAGATTACCGGACAATTCAGTTTCAAATTTATCTAAATAAAGCTTGACATTTGTTATCAAATAGTCGTAAAATGTTTCTTGGTCCTGCTCATTACCTAGCTTGCTGTACGCGTCGACTATTTGATTTTCTATCTTTTGGAAAGTCTCATATGCAATATCACGCCCGGTATGATCATCGTCAAAACCAGAAACACCAGAAGCAAAATCTTCTTTAGGGTCTTTTGGTTCTTCTTTTTCTTTCTTGTCTTTATCGATATCAATAAATCTTTCATCCTCAATATTAATATCAACTGATTCTTGTTCGTCTAGACCTTCAGGTCCAGTTTCAGCGTCATCATTAACGCTGATCGGTGCTAAAGTGTTTTTTATAGCATGTATTATATGAGCCCTGTATGATTGTCTCTGTTGAGAATCTGTGGTTATAACTTTATAGTCATCTTCAACAGTTGGAATTATGTTTTTAAGAAGCTTTTCTAGAACGTTAATACCAGTAGAAGGATGTGGAGTTTTATCAGGATCAGAAGTGGCCGCTTCAAAAATAAGGTCTCTTAAAGTGCCTCTAAGGTCCAGTTCTTCTTTCAGTGTATCAATTTTACTATTTAGCATATCTCTCTCTGAAAGAAATATTATTTTTCTTATCTGTTCTCTGATTTTGTGTTCCACAATTATTTTTTCTCTAGAAATCATGATTATACCTCTTATTAAATACTACGAAGTTTTGTGTCTCGTCTATGTTTTTCGTTTTCTTCTTCGGCATCTAGCCCTAAAAAGCCTCCAGGTGCCCCTTCAACCGATCCTCCACTCATAGACGATACTTCAGGGATCTCGAATTTTTTTGATACTTGAATTCCTTTTCCTTTAAATTTAACATCATAATTTTTCATTAAATTGCTAAAAGTTGAAGCTAGTGGTTTTTTGTTTTGTAAATTGCTTTTTTCTAATACTTTAACAGCATTGACAGCTTGTTTATATATATCATTAACTTCTTCTGCAGATAGAGCCTGAACTGCACTTTTGATTAATTGATCAGGTGGAGGTGCAACAGAAGGATCAGCCATGGCAACAGTAGAAGACAACATAATAAGTCCAGCTAAAAGTTTTTCTTTGAGACCTTCATTTATTTCTATGCTTTCTTTTGCCAAAAATGCATTTGATTTATCTACTAATCTAGGTTGGTCAAAGGGCTTACCATATTTAGTTAAATCTTTCCTGCCAGTATCCAATAGCTTTTTGTGTCCTTTTGAAGTTCTTCTTTTAGATATTGGCTGCCAGTCACCTTCTAGAACTAATTGCTCATGTACTAGTTCATTTAATACTTCGTATAAACTTTCATTCATAATAGATTTTTCTTGATATGTTTCTTCAGAAGGGAAACCAAGTATGTTGCGAACGTCAGCCTCTTCAACCTCTTCAGGTAGATATCTAGATATATCAGATCCATCTTCTAAAGAGCTGCGAAAATCACTAGCATCAATAGAGCCACACTCATCAGTTGTACACTCAACATACCAGTTCATTATATTTGCTGTCATGACTCCTGGCACTATTTGTCTAGGTGGCTTTGGAACCCACTCGTGAAATTTTGCAAACCGAAAGTAATCAGGTTTTCTGCTTTTGGGATCAGGCTTATCACTGGCAACTGGAATTATTAAATCTCCTGCTTTCGGAATAAAAACAGGTACATCGCCAGTTAAAACGTCATAGTTGGTTTGCACAGGCGAGTTCAAAGGGGACTGCATAACAGTTACCTTGCCTCCGTAACCAGTAGCATCTAAGTATAGCTCCCATATTTTTTTAGATTCTATAACTCCTATTTCTTTATCTCCAACTTTTTTTGGAATAGGAGATATAAAAATTATCAAGTGGTCAACTTTCTTAGCATCAATCATAAATTTAACTGCATCTAGATGCCCTCTTTGAGGTGGTTTAAACTTACCAGGATATATTGCGATCTTTCTTCTGATATTTGGATTATCAGTATCCATGTCAACATCATCTTCGATTGATTCTTCTTCTAGTTTTTGTTCGCCTTGTTTTTTACGAAAAGGACTTTGATCCCCACGAGTTATAAAATCTCCAGTTATCTTAACTGGTTTTTCACCAAATAATTTTTTATTTCTTAAAACTATACCTTCATGTTCAACATCTGTACCAGCGAGGTCACCAACAGGGCTAGTTAAGGAGGCTAATATCTCTTTTCCAAGCTCTTGCGTAGCATGGTAAAATATCGCACCATTGACCGCTAATTGGCTGTCTGAGGCGTCCATTAACAATTCGGATAGTGGGGCACCCCCCATAATTGTTTGGAAAATTAATTTGCTTAAAGCACCAACTTTTCTACCATCTGAAAGGGTAACCATTTGTGTTTTAGGATTCTGCACACTTGAGTTATTTAACCACTGACCCAAAGTGTTAGTTATTTCTTTTTCTTGAAATTTTATAGTTACTGGTTGAGATAATACATTTTCAAAACTTATTTTTCTTAAGCCTTGCTTTGGAGCAGTTGCAACAACAGTATAAATATTAAAATTATAATCTTTGGCTGCCTTGGCTAGTTTGCTTTTGATTGATTCTAAAACATTTGGATCATACGATATTTCTGTTGCTTTAGATTTTGTTGGTTTGCCTGTATCTCTGTCAGAAGGGCGAATAAGTCCAGGTCTATAATTGTTTTTATGTTGTTTCTCATAAAATTGATTAACACCATGTATCGCAATAAAGTCTTCAGGGTACTTAACAACATTTGTCTTAGACCATACAAAGTCTGAATTTAAAAATATTGAAGAATCCTCCCACATACCAAGCAATTGTAATTCTTTTTTAATTTTTGGTAAAGCTCTGTTGAATATACCTAATATTACTTTGCCGGCAGCTATCATTCCATGCCCTTCGGGAAATCTACTGCTTAATCTATCAATAGTGAGCCCTTGGATATCCAGCTGTCCATTTTTGCCCATTACACTTCCACGATCTAGGGCAAATTCTTTTCCACCTGGACCGTCGACTAGTTTAATACTAGTATTAATACCATCAAACTTAATTGATGAAGAGTCGCTAGGAATTACTTTTTCAGGATTTTTCATTACAAACTTTGCAGCTGTTTCAAAAAATCTAAGTAAATCTTTACCACTATTAATACCAGGAACGGCAAAAGGGTGCTGCATTGCACCGCCAGCACCCCCTTCGTTTATAATGTTATTATCTATTTCTTTGCCCATTCCATCAATCTCTTGTTGAGAGCAGCTCTTCTGTTACCATACAGAGCTTCGTTAAGAGCATCAGCGTTTTCTGGAATGCGAAGATCTTCCTGATTTGTTTCATTAACCTTAGAAAGCATATTATGATCGGATGATCTCTGTCCGGAAGACCACTTAACTTGTACAGTATTTCCCTTCCTGGAAACAACCGTACCAGTACCTAGATCTTTATCTTCCTTGTGTTTTACCTTATCACCTTCTTTAAAGCGACTGGTCTTTTTCATAGAGCCTTCTTTTAGTTTCTGCTTTGGTTTCTTTGGTTTGACTGGCTTACCCAGCTCCTGCGGATTTTTCTCAGCTGCCGTTTTACCGGCAACCTTTCCTCTGATATCAACCTCTTCAATATCTTGCTCTTCCCTTACTCCTAGATAATAATCTTCCACATCTTGCATGCGTTTTGTGAGCTTTTTAACAGTTTCCATATCGCCCTTTTCTTTAGCAGCTTTTATTTTTGCTCTTAGTTCAGCTGCTCCGGGTATATGATCATAAGCTTCCTTCACGCGATCTGGTTCTTGACGGCGAAGACGATCTTCATTGCCTTGCCGCTGTGCTGCACCTCCTTCTTCAAGCTCTTCTTCCGAAATTCTACCTAAAGCGGTTCTGGTACCTTGTGTAGCACGACCTTTTTTAGCTAACTTGTCTTGCAAGCCATCTTTAGCAACAGAAAACAGTCCTTTTTGAGCTATATTTAATCCTTGTATGACTTTGCGGAGAGTACGATCATTTTCAATCCCCAACTTCTTCATATCATTTACAAGATCTGCGTATAGTTTACCAATCTGTTTAGCAACAGTTGATGATTTTTGTCTAACCATTGCTTGCGTCTTAGCGGCTCTAGGATCTTCTACGCTTCTACCAGCTTGCCCCAGTGCTCGCTTGTCTCCCCCGACCGCCTTACCTACTCCCTTGGCAATCTTGCCTACGTTACCAGCGCGGGTCTTGAGGTCAGCACCTAAGCCACCAGCTCTGGCTTTAATTCTATCTAAAAGACCTTCATCAATCTCTTCACCATTCTTGATGGCTTCTAGTAGTTCATTTTTAATAATCTCTTTAAGCTTATTCTCATTCATTCTAAGATTCTCCTTTAGTTGAGCTTTAATATTTACTTTTATGCCATCTTCCCAGTCTCTGAATAGCATGTTACCTAATAAATAGGCTTCTTTTTCCATATTTCTTAAATGTGGATCTTTTTGAGCATAATTTATATCATTTGATGACGGTTTATTAAACATTCCGTTACAATTTTGATTATGATGCACTAATTCATGAGCTAACGATCTTAATATATCTTTTGGGTGTCTATTACTAGTAAATATTACAATTTTTTTCTCATCTGGAGAATAGTAAGCAGTTTTTCCTAATAATTTTTTAGCATTTTGGTCATCTGTGTGAAATTCAATTGAAGGCCTGTTTTTAAATCCCATGTGCTTTTGGCAATAATCCATAAGATTATTTGCAACTGGCATTAGGCTGTTGGATGTTGAATGCATATTAACCCCTATAGAACGCAAGTCTATAGTGTAATTAGTTTAAATTGCGTGTTTATTCCCTGAAAAGGTGACGTCTAGAACTCTATCGCTGATTTCGCTTTCAATCCAGGTTTGCATATCTGCAGATGATTCGAATTGAAACATGTTTATACCGCTATAAATGCACCACTTTTGTACTTCTTCTAGTACATCAGCCTTGTTAAACACCAACCTGTTAACACCATTGATAGCCAAAGCCATTTTTAGACTATCCATATCCATCCAATTGATTTGCCTAGGTCGACCGGTGGTGGCACCAAACTCTTCACCTATTTCTCTGATCTTAGAAAAAATATCATCGGTACCCTCAAAAGGCTTTTCCCCAACATATGTTTCATATACTTTTGCAACACCCCAAACATCTCTTATGCTTTTAGGCGGTACACCATTCAAAATTGCACCTCCAACTGTGCAGTGAGATGAAGTGACAAAGGGATAATCGCCCCAATCAATATCCAAGCCAAATCCTTGTGCACCTTCAAATAAAATCTTAACTTCATTAAATTCAGGATTATCATGTATCTCACTATACATATCTACAAGATATCCATGCAATTCTGGTACTTCAAAGGCTCTAACTCCCTTTCTAGCATACTTGTCGCGGTAAGCTGGCCCGTTTCCCCGCTTTGTTGTACCGATAGTATTGTCTTTTGCATCTTGAGCCATATGAAAGTCGGTAATTATGTGTGCATTTGCAGCTATCTTGATAAGATTTTTAACATCAAAGCCAGCTTCCTCTAATTCATCAACCTCTTTGTTAAATTGTTCAATGTTAACAACACAACCGGGGCCAATAACAGATCTAATGCCGTGAAATACACCACAAGGTATATGATGAGTTACAAACTTCTTTCCTTCGTGATATATGGTATGCCCAGCATTACAACCTCCATTATACCTTACAACGTGAGTATAATCGTTAATTTTACATAAATGGTGGGCAACTTTACCCTTTCCAGAGTCTCCATACTGTAAATCAACTATAACATCTGCAATCATATAAATTCTCCTTAATGCGAATTGCAATTGAGCCTTATGATAACATATTTGTGGGGTTTTATGTACGAGATTTTTCCCATGGGGCAGGTTTTTCTGGATCTAGCAAATCTTCGGTTGAAACATCGTCAAATTCCAAATTTTCGTCATCTTCATCAAAATATTTTTCAATTTCTTCATTAACATCATCAGAATTTGCATAAAGAGCCTTTAAATAGTCTTTTGCTTTGTCAGCACTGTCAGAACAGCCTTGTTTTTTCTTTTTTTTGCCAGATTTTGTTACTTTGAACACGCATTTTCCATATCTTTTCCATGGCATCTTGTTTTTACCTCCATTAAGGACTGTTTTCATCAATCGACATCATTTTATCGTAACTGTTTATCTTTACAGCTGATAATTTGTCTAATATTCCACTATTTCTTAATAATTTGAAGGCTAAGTTCTCTACAGAGTACACGCCCTCCTTTTCATATCCAGAACTTCTAAGTTTTTTAACTTTTTGTTTCATTTTTATGGCTTTATTGTAGGCTTGTTTGAATTTTTTATCTTTTTGAAGCCTAAATACACGATCAATGTCTGCATGAATCTTTTCTGCCTTCATTGCAGCAGTTTTTTGGTCTATTTCTCCTGAATACCTTGATGGCGGGACTACCCACTCACCTTTTAGTAGAGAATATATCCCAGCAGCAGTGTGGTCCTCATCAATATCTTGAAAATACACTTCAACTTCGTGATCTTTAATCATGATTTCGTGCTTGTCATTCCATATTGACCTTTTGGAGTCCAAATATTGCTTTACCAAGTCATAATTTGAGTCTATATCATCAAAATCTAGCAAAACATGTAAGTCAATATCAGACAAATCATGCCAATTGTAACTTGCTATCGATCCAGTGATGATTATATCATGTATTCTCATGGTTTCATCAATTGAGTCAACCAAGTCTTCTGCTATCTCGACAAGTTTAAGCATTATTTTGGGGTCAAGCTGTTCGTTTGTCCAAAAATCTGGATGCAAACTGTCCTTCATTAGCAGTCTAGAGGTGTTAAACTCTCTTTCTTCAAGGTAATTTTTAAATATTTTGTTAAAGTTAGTCATTTTTTATAGCTTCTTGTGCAATTCTTTCAAATTTATCAGGATTTTTAATTTTTTCTACATTTCTAAATAGAAATTCTGAGTGTTCTTTGCTTAATTTAATTTTTCCACCGTCAAATTTGGCTTTATAAAAGGTTATGTTGTCTATCTGTTTTATTTTTTCTGGTGTTTTAAATGAAAGTTGAGTTTCTTCTCTCACTTCTCGCCTCAATGCTTTGATTATGTCCTCTCCTACGTGAGCATGACCACCTGGAAGGTCCCATTCGCCTTTAAATTTTTCAACATAGTCTGTTCTTTTTAAAAACAAAACCTTGTTTTCATTATCGAATAGCACAATCTTAGCTACACGACTGGAATCTTCTTTAGATTCTTCAAGAAAGTTGGACCATTTACTATTAAACATTTAAATATCCACAATTATAACTCTTCTATTCGGAGGTGGAGATGGCCAATCTGATGGTGGGCCAGGTGCGTCTGCTGGTTGTATATCTTCCAAGTAAAGATACATTGGCTCTGCCTCTTGCTCTTCAGCGTTTTCGTTTTTAACCAAAAGATCTATCAATAAATCATCTATGTTTATAATCATTTTTAATACCTCCTATAAATAACTAGTTTTTTATATACTAAATTCCTTGCTTTGTCAATTTCCATACAGCGTATGTCAAACCAATTGATGTGCAAATTAAAATTGAAGTAGTCATGGTATATTCCTCCCAATATTTTGAAAGCTATTTCAAAATTTATGAATCAAATGTACAATTAACTGAATTATCTGTTATAAACATGCCTTTCGACCATAACTCACAGAGGGGACCGTCTAGGAAAGAAACTCTTTTTAGCATTCTAATGGCTAATTCTATATCTATAAAATGAGAAACCATCAGCTTGCTTTCATATATGTGACCATCATCCATATCAAAACCTAATCCTTTTAAATAATCGTAGTTATTTAACGGATCGTATATAATAAGTATATGATCATTTGGGCAAATGTCTTGAATCCATGATTTTACTAGATCTTGAAATGATATAGTATACGAGACAAAGTGTGTCATTTTGAGTGTCTATCTGCAACTGTTTGGGATGCCCAAGCGTTAGGTTTTATTCTACATTCAAACCCTGCACCAATAACATATCCTTTGAGCATATCTGAAAATTTTGAGGTTGCGCTTTTAAGGTTAAAAGGAGATACATCAATATGTAATTCAATGTTTTTTTGATCTATATTGTGTGAATCCATGAGGTATTCTGCTAATTCAACAGATCTTCTTACTTCTTCTGTTATCCTGGTAACTAAGGCACTATATTTGTTCTTTGGAAGGTATTCACGAGAAAAAAAGTATCTACTTACGTCTGATCCGTAAAGGCATATTGCTGTTGCAAAGTTAACTTTATTTTTGCTGGTAAATGAATCCGATCCTATAAAAACTTTAGATCCATTGTCAACGCAATCTTTTACTATAGTAACGATATCTTCAAAAGCAACGTTATCGCCTGATCCAGATATCCAATTATGGTTTTTTAAATCGCACATATTATATGTTCAATAATAACACAGTTTTACTGGTGTTATAAGCCCAATAGTTTATTGATTTTATCTTGAGCTTGTGGGCCATCTTTTAAAAGGTTAAGTATTTTTTTACCTTTTTCTAAAGTTAAGTCACCGTCTTTTATCGCTCTTTTTAGAACTTCTATAAAATTGTCCATTGGCTTTTTTAATGACTCTCCTTGACCTGCAGCCAAAAACACACCAAACACAGCTTGTTGTACAAGTCTTGGATTATCTCTAATTTCATATTTTTGAACTGTAACTTTTCTTTTGGGCTTTTTTTTCTCTATTCTTTTTTCAAATGCTTTTTTGACATAATCAATTACAGGCCCTTTACCTGCACCGTCTCTAAATCCGATTTCAAGAAGGTTAACAGCAACTTGAGAATACTTTTCTATACCCTTTTGATGATTGTGACCCATGCTAACTGCCATTTTTGCAACAGCCATGGCCAACCCTTTTACATCGCGACGAACTAAACTAATATCATATTTAATTGAAAGTTTATTAAATTTATTAACTATTTGCTTTTCAATATCGCTAGAAATTATTTCAGCTTTACTAAGAGCCCTTTCCACACTAGATATAGTCCCTGGAGTTTGCGCTTGTGCTTTTGATGGGCTAGCCAAACCCAAACCTCCGGCGAGTGCAAGACCAGCCATCGCTTTTGTTATTTTGTCTTTTAACCCTTCTTCTAGTGACTCTTCTTCCAAAGAGTTTTGGTAACCTCTCCATTGTTCCATTATAAGTTTCATAGATTACTCCTTTGATAGTAAATATAACTCTATTTGTTAAAAAATAGACAAATATCTTTCTCCGCGATCACATAACATAGTAACAACAATACCTCGTGGCTTATTAGCTTCAATCCACCTTTCCGAGGCTAAAATATTAGCTCCAGAGCTAATCCCAATTAATACACCAGTATCTCTTGCAAATTTTCTAGCTCTTTCTATAGAATCTTCTGTCGACACGTCTATAATTCTATCCATAGTAAGAGGATTAGCTAAGAAATCTTTACCATCACCTATTCCCTGTATTCCATGAGGACTTTCGCTGGGTCTAACCATACAAACTTTGGTTGCCAGTCTATGTGCAATAATATATTGCCTTACACCCTCTATAGTACCGCCAGTGCCGGATCCATGTATAAAAGCATCCCATGTTCTGTTAGTTTTTATAACGTCCAAATGAATTTCTGGAGCGGTTGTATTTTTGTGACAATAAACATTAGCCATGTTACTAAATTGCATAGGAGACCATGCATCTTTATTTGACTTTACAAATGCATCTCTCATATTTATTGCCCCAGTAAAGTCGTGCTCCGGAGCGTCAATGATCTTTGCTCCATAAGCTTTCATCATTTGTCTTCTTTCTTCCGACATATTACTCGGCATGAATATAACACATGGATTACCCATACTAGCTGCAACCATAGAAAGCGATATCCCAGTATTGCCGCTAGTAGCTTCACACAGGACTGTGTTATCTTTTATTTCTCTATAGGCACGTGCACGATTAGTGACATAATGTATCATCCTATCTTTAATAGATCCTGCGGGGTTATAGGATTCTAATTTTGCATAAAGGTTATCGTTTATTTTAACCAGGGGGGTGTTTCCAACTATTGATTTTATTAAATCCATATTTTACTTAAGAGCTGGATCAGTTCTTGTGTCGACAAGTTTTGGCAGAAAATCTCTTTTTAATTTTAAGAGTTTTTCAAATTTTACTTTTTGACGAGAATCAGTATACAAAACTTGTGGTTTTTTATACTCTCCATTGATAAGAAGGTCATCAAAGTTATAAAACTTTGTTTTGGTAGGCTTTGTTTGCGTCTTATAGTATTGTTGGCCGTCAACAACAAACGGATCAAACTTTAAAAACTGGACGGGTTGTGCAGCACACAAAACTGGAAACAAAAGTATAACTATTAATGTCGCTATCTTAATCATGGTTGTGTTCCTCTATATCTTTCAAGTATTCTTGTAGCATTTCGTCAATTTCTAGTCTAGAAAGTATTTCTTCTACTTCCTCTGCATGTTCTCCCAAAGAAACAGACATTTCTCCAAAATTTCTACGAGCTTCTTGTATAGTCAAACGATTCTTCTCAATTTCTAAGCAAATAATACACATTAGTAATTTCTATCTCCTGGTTTGGGGAATCCCATTCTCTGCTGATACCTTCGCGTTCTACTTCTACGAGAAACACCAGTAGGTTCATAGTCTGGTTGACGATAGTTAGGGTCGTCAAGCATTGTAGTAAGTGGCTTTTTAGATCTGGCCATATCTTTTTCAGGGGTTGGACGATCTTCAGGCTTGTTAAGCTTATAACTTCCTTCTGGACTATATCTGCTATCAATCATTCGTATGGTATCTTCAACAGAAACTATTCTTGTACCAAAACTTGTAATAAACTCCATCATCATATTTGCGATATCCTTATCAGAATAACTATCAACATCCAAACCATACTCAGCTAGTTTTTGTTTAACTTCTGGCGCTGCAGCTGCATCACGTGCGGTAAAGCCTTCGTTAACGATATTGTCAACAACAACCTTTTCTATTTCTTCTTTGATTATTTTTCTTAATTCTTCTTTTGAAATATTCATGCTTTTCTCCTAATTTTAGTAATCTCTGTGTATTTGTTTGTAATCAATTCCGTATTTTTGTTTTCTCATCTTTTTTTGTACTATATCTCTACCCATTTTATTCGGTAGAGTTTGTATAACTTCCAGTGCCGATTTACTTAGAAAAACCGCTTGTTGTTTTTCGTTGCGATGTATGACTCCACCATTTGAATCATATGCAGCATCATAACCTAAATATCTCAATATACCATTCCACACCGCAGGATTTTTTTCGCTAGCTATCCAGGTACACATCCATAGTTTTGCAAACATGTTTTTTCGCTTTGCTTTTTTATTATAAATCTCAGACACACCACTGAATATGGCGCTCCACCGTGGAAAACTAGGCATATCCTTTCCAGACTGTTTCATTTCTTCTACAGCTCTATCAATAGCTTTAACATCTTTTTCCAAAGCACCACCAGACAGGTTAAATTTATCAACGGTTTCTTGAGAAAACAGCTTAACAAATTGTCTCAAACCTGGATCGTTGGTCATGCTTAGTATTTTTGATGGGTCTGTGGGTTTGAGTATGGACACGTAACGGGCGTCACTAGCAAAGGGGACAGTCCCGTCTTTGATTTGCCGCACAAGCCCTGACAAGAGCGGATAGGTGTATATGCCAACAGGGGTGGTATATGGGGTTTGCGGATTGACACCAACTTTATTAATTTCATGAAATGTTATAAAATATTCAGGATTAAAGGTATCGTCACTTACATACCGAGAAAGTATTTCAATCATGTCAGGAAGCTCAATGCCTTCTTTGTCAGCGCGAGTAGCTTCGTTGATTATGTAATCACGCCAGTTGTTAACAATTTTTTTCATATAGTAATTATATCCTGTTTTTCTATTCGTTAGTCGAAAACCGCGATTTTTCGCGGGAAAATTTTTTTATTCTTTGTACTTATCATTGTTCAATAGGAATTGAACTCTTCTATTAGTCTCGGGAGCGTTATCTATAATTACATCTCCATATGTTAAATGAATCTTCATGAATTCTAAAAACTCACCATAACCTTGAATCTTTTTACCGGTATAAGTGAATTCTTCCATAAAGTCCTCTGCGTTTAAACCAATTGGTCCGTGTTCTACATTAACATTGCGACCAGCATCTGCTAGGTGAGCAAAGTCTTGCCTAAATAGAAAAACAATTTCTTGAAGAACTGCAGGGTACTGCCAAAATACTGCATGCGCTTGAGAAGATGAATCAGCTATAGTTTTAGTTAATTGGACGATACCCTTCATTTCCCCGTCGCGAATATCGTCAATATCGGTTACAGATTGTGCATTTGTCCATGGAAACTTAACGTTTTTAATGCCTTCTTCGTCTAGAAGCTTAAGGTCTCGCGAGAGTTGTGCCCTAAGAGCTTTTTTAAGCCATTTAGAAAACAGTTTCCATGTTTTATACCGATTAAATTCACCAAAAACACCATCAGGACGAAAAGCAGAAAATACAATAACTCCAGCATTTCGCTGATATCGCCACTTCTGATCGCTGCGACGTTGAACATCAATGGGCTTAAGCTTGTTAACAAAGGTATCCTTAATTTGGATGGCGTCACGCGTGAAGAACACGGCCTGTGCGGGTTCAGCTTCGTGGATTGTGCCTGTTCCTAGATCAACTGCACCATCATAGCCGAGTGCACGCCATATGGCCGACCACACGTTAGGATTACCGCCACTAAACCCTCGTGTTATATTCCATAACTTACCAAACGGTGTTTTAAACTTTGCTTCCGCTGTAAGTTCTTTATAGCTAAATGACATGCTAGCAATATCGTCATACTCCATGCGACCCTGGCGAAAGCTGCGAATTAATTTAATATCCTTACCCAGTTTGTCAGGGATATCATTTAGTTTAATAACTCTAGAGGCATCTCCATCATACATGTTAACAACTGCTTCCTGATATTCTTGCTCACCCATATCATTATGGGCTAGTGATCCTCTATCTTCAGGCTCTAATATTGACACGTATGGCTGCTCCTGTGCGAACGGGAGCTTACCAGCAGCTAGTAGCTTGTATATTTGCTTAGTTAATGGGTAACTATATATGCCGTTTGGTGTTTGGTACTTTGATCCAGGATTAATCCCAACCTTGTTAATCTGTGTAAACGTCATATAGAACATTGGTTTCCCATCACTAGTCTCTTCTAGATAGCTATTAATCCTGTTTAATTGGCTGGGCAGCTTAACACCCTCTTTCTCGGCTCGGGTTTTCTCGACTATTACTTGTTTAATAATATCGCGAAGCGATTCGCTGCGCATGCTTTTGGTTTTTCTCTTACTAGCTTCTTTNCGTTTCTTTGCATAATCAAATGCTTTCTTTAGTCTAGCCTTAACCTCGGGATCTTTTGCTCTTTTATATGCAGCCCTTACCCTCTGGTGCACTAAATTTATTATTTGGGACTGTCGTTTATGGGATTTGCTCTTAAAACTAGCCTTGCTGAATGTATCACGTATATCTTTTACCGTGCTAAACTTAACACTGACTGTGTCACTGGGGTCTTCGTCTGTGTATAATCTGCGACCTGAACCTTTGGGCTTCTTGCCCGTTCCTACTTTTGGGTCACTACCCTCCGCTTTTACACAATTACGGTACCTTTTACCAAACATCTTCTTAGTTTTGCGTTTTTTGTGAGTTTTGTAACCCTTTTGGCACCGCTCATCTAGGAAGGCGGCTAGTTCTTCTTCTATTATTGCTGTTAATTCTTCTTCTGATAATCTCATAATTTTTCCTGGCGGTTTTTTTGATAACCCCTTTCCTAGTAATTAGCTTAGGATAGTCTAAATCTCGGATTTTTCTTAGCGCTATTGAACGTGTACTAAGCGCACCCATATACCTATCATTCCTATAGGAGATAGATTAGGGAGGGGGGAGGGGGGGGGAGGCCCCCCGTTATATCAAACGACTGTGCACAACGTCATGATGCCAACAATGATGCTAAGCGTCAAGCATAGACATGCAGCATCCGATTCTGATAGGTACGGCATGCTACCCGCTCCATGGAGTGTATGAGAAGTTAATCATGTTGATAGAGGTAGCCGCTAGTTGAGCTTCATACTCTGCTAGTCGGCAGGCGGTCGACCGTCCTGGCAATCGTTGTGCCTTGCGTCGCTGCGATGGGCGACGGGTCACAGTTTCGCANTGCTCCATGATTGCAGTGTGCTCTCGGTCCAGGATGATATCGGTGGTNAGNATTGCCATGNTGGGANCCTTTCAGGNTTAGGGGTTGTAGGCTGGGAACCATTCCCAACCATTAACCCTATTATACTGATTACAGAGAAAAGGTCAAGGGGTTTTATAAAATATATTTAATCAACATCAAAGCCGAGTGCAGCTCGGTTAGCTTCAATGGCTGCTAGCTCTGCCTTGGTAGGTCCGTCTTTCTTTGTCTTCTTTGGTTTTGCGGACTTTGCAGCCTTGCCCATTGCGACGGGTTGTGGTTTGTCGTCACCCTTACGAGTGAGAGTCGACTCGTTCTGTGCGATAAAATCAGCGAACACGCCAGAACCTACCAGCTCGATGATACGCTCCCACTGGCCAGCGTACAGAGTAACAGGCATACGCTGTAAACCGTATACAGAGATTGCACCCTTTTGGCTGACCTTTAGACGTGGGGTGTTCTTAACCTTGGCTTTGAGTGCTTTTAACTCGGCCTGCATAGCCTCAAGCTCTGCGATGCGTGCCATGGTTGCTGCGGTGTCGTTGTTTGCTACGTTGCTCATGATGTTACCCTTTCAAGGTAATCGTTTATCAGAGTTGGGGACTCATTCCCTCACTCACATTAACTATTATACTGATTATCAAACAAATTGCAAATAAAAAATTTATAAATCGTAAAACCCTAATGATTTCACTAGGCTAGCGCAGCTCGGCGACTAGCATCGGCGATGCCATCGATGGCCGTCTGCATCTCGCGTTTCTCGGTCTCGCTTGCAAACATGTTAGGCATTGAATCATAGAGGCGCTTATAGTGCTTAGCTGTCGCGTAGTTGTGACAACGTACCATGACTTCATGTCGACCGTTGAGCACTGCATACTGATTAGAGAAAATGTTGATTAGTGTAATTCGGTATTTCATCGTCTAGCCTTTCGGGCCTCGTTTATGGTGTCGGCTAAGAACCATTCCCAACCGACAAGAACCATTATACTGATTATCAAATCAATTGCAATAAAAAAAACAACTAATCGACATTCCCTAATGATTACGCCAATTTAAAACCGATGTTTTCTCGTTCTCGGTCATGTGGTGGCTCGTCTATCGTGTCGTCGAGTTCAAAGCTGGATTCACTATAGACTACCATCATCCTATCGTTTCGGGCACCTATCGTCGACTCAATGTGTTCGATACGCTGTCGTAAGTATTCTAACTTCTGTCGGATATTCATAGTGATTGCCTGTTAATATGTGCACGATTAACAATCTTACGACGTGCACGAACCGTTAATAAATAATCGTTGATGTTCATGTGATGTGTATGTATAAAGTACCAGTCATTCATTTAGCATTTCCCTTTACTGTATAAGCTATTATATCAAGTTTGTTTCATTAAGTAAATAAAATAACACAGGGTTAAACGATTAACGCTTTTTTCTGGTTGTTTGCTTCCATACTTTCCTGAGTGTTTTTGCTTTCTTACTCGCCATCGTTTTGCTTTACCTTTCGTTTATGTAATTTGTGAGTGTCAACCCACCTACAATCACCGTTCGACCATTGAACGAGTGATTCTCTACCGCCTCGGCGTTGCTCAATCACAACGCCATTCTTTAACTCGCTATTAGTGTTTTCACTGTTATTATAAAAAGACATACCAGAACCCTATCCTAGAAAATTGAAACAGTAAAAGAAAAATGAGAAATAAACAAACGGAACTGTTAGAGCTACTACATACTGAGTCATTTATTTTGAGCCTTTCCTTGACTTCGTTTTTCGTTCATCGTGCTAACAAGTATATTTAATTATTTCTACTATTGCAAGTTAATTTTTGATAAATCGTAAATCTTCAATGATTTCAAAAGTTTATGGTACACCTTTCAAACATTCTGCTACCATCTCATATGGGTCGACCCTGCCGCTTTTATTCTCCTCTTCAAAGTTTGGCTCTGTCAGCCTATCAATGAGTTGCTCAAGTGCTTTTATCTCTTTCTTATCCTGGAGCATTGACAGTCTGTTTTCGGCTTCCCAAAGAATCCTACGAAGTCCCTCAAGTAAAAGACTCTTTTCTTTGCTGTCAAAGACATATGACATATTTTCCATGCTCATCGTTTATCGCCTTTCATCTTTCAAGCTTGCAACTATTAAATCATATTGCTTTGGAACTGTCAACAAGAATCGTATTCTTTCAATAATTTCAACAACTTAATATTCTAAGTCTTCAATTGCACAGTCTCTAAGTTCACTCGTGCTTTCATCGTCATAGCACGCAATACCCCTTGACTCTAGGTATTCAATCAACTGTGAACGAGTCATGCGTTTAATATCTCTCTTTGTCACGGTGACAAAGGCACCACTGCAAGTTTCCATTGATGGCATTGTTTTTATTCCCCTCTCTTAAAAGAACTCGTTATCGTCCAACCATGTCGGCTGGTCGCTCTGGTTATCGTCCTGGTTAATGCTTCCCTCTCGGATCATTCGCTCTGCGTTCTGTGCGACTTCCCGCACTAAAGCCGATGCCCTGAAAGCTCGTGCTTGGTGGTCTAACTCTGCTGCAACTCTTAGGTGTTCAATGCTGTCGACCATTGATACCTTGTATCCCTTGCTTTCTAGGTAATGTACCAAGTCGCCTTTACCATAGTTATTAAACATTGTTTTTCCTTTTGTTATCAATACGCTCTGCAATACTGGCTAAGTGCTTACCAAACCTAGCAGTTTTTACTTTTAAATCAACTAGCTGCTCGATCACCTGGATTCTTGTATCTGTATCTAGCAGACAAAGAATCTCTTTTCTTTTATGGTCTGATAAATCAATGATTTCTTTAGCAATTCTTCTTGGTGATTGTTTGATAGCCATCATAGAGCCTTTCGTTTGTTACAAAAATCTAGCCATTCTTTATGTGACAGCACAATTGTCTTTGATGGCATACTATCTAAGCCATGATGCCTGCAGATAAAACGCTTAGCAAGATCTCTATTGACCTTTTGACTAATGTTTATCGTACCAGACCAGACCACAACAGGTTTATCGGGGTCAGCATTGAATTTGTAATACCACTTATGACTTTGCATCTTATCACTCCTCTTTACAATCTGTCAAGAAAAAATTGGCGCGAAAAAAAATCGCGAATTTAATCAATGATATCGGCATGTACTCTAGCATATCCAATATGTTTACTGGTGGTCATAGACTGGAACCCATGCTTGCCATTTGACGTATAATCTTTTAAAACCTTTTTACCGTTCGATGCTGTATCGCCGATACACAAACGATAAGAGTAAAGTTTTTGGCCATCGGTCCAAAACTGTGCACCGTTGTTAGCTGCTGCCTCTCCATCTGCCCAATAGTATCCAACTTCTCGTGTAGTTGTTCGCTTCATTTTATCAGTCCTTTAGCCATAGTGTTAAGGTAATCACACACAGAATAATATTCGTGGTAACAATCGTGTTCAACCATTCAACGGATAATGTCATTTTGTTTTCCTTTCAACGTGTTTATATTATTGCAAATCCAAAACAAAAAATCAAGAAAAAAATGATTTATTCAACAAAATCAAATGTTTGCGCTGATCTCAGCAAAGTAGTTCTTTCATTCATGACATAGTGAATCTCTTTGTTTCCAGTCTTTGGATATGCCACCAAGATTACGTGGGTGACATATTCGCTATTGTCAACGGGTTCACACTTAGTGACCAGGCCGATGCCATTCAATGTATCATCGCCTGTTGATACAAGCTTTCCTATAAAGTCACTCACTACACCATCAACTTTCTAGTCACAGACATATCAAATTTAAACGGGAAACCCATTTCTTCTATGTCAGATGCTTTCTCGCCTAACCTAATAAAACCATATGATGTTTCGGGAAGCTGTCCGAGAAACTTCTCAAGCTCACTAACGCCGGGATCGGTGTCATACCATTTGATCCATTCCCAATAGTAGCGATGCTCTGATTCAGATTTGGTCATCTCTTCAGAGTCATCAAGCAATTCTTTAACATCACTATTCAAAAGTCAACAATTCATTCAAAAATCAAACAT
>NHHP01000007.1:0-71650 GCA_002171015.1 Candidatus Pelagibacter sp. TMED166
ACAAAATAAGAACTTACACGTTTCTTACGCTGAGAAGAAATTGGGATTCTTTTAACCAATAATATATACTGGCCCATGATTCTAAATCATGGGCCGTACAATAAAAATGAAAGTATCTGCAACTCACTCAGCTTTAACATTGCTATCTAAACTTCAGGCAAAGTACGGAGAGAAACTGATGTTTCATCAATCTGGAGGTTGTTGCGATGGTAGTGCCCCCATGTGCTTTAAAGAAGGGGAATTTCCTTTAGGAGACAATGATGTGAAATTAGGTGAAATTGGAGGCGTGCCCTTTTATATGAATGGTGATCAATATGAAAAATGGAAACATACCGATCTAACTATAGACGCTGTCAAAGGTATAGGTGGGATGTTCTCATTAGATAATGGAACTGGAGAAAGATTTTTAACAAAATCTGAAATTTGCCTTGTAGTTGATAACGAAAAGCAAAAAACTGGTTAATCTCTTTATAGACAACACTTTAAATATCTGTATTTAATATTATATGAGCCAATTTTTATTGACTGATATAAGAGATAAATTTCTAAGCTATTTTAAGAAAAATAATCATGAAATAGTAGACTCTAGTAATTTAGTGCCTAATAACGATCCTACACTAATGTTTACTAATTCTGGGATGGTTCAATTCAAAAATGTATTTACTGGATTAGAAAAAAGACCTTATAAAACTGCTACCACATCTCAAAAATGTGTAAGAGCAGGTGGAAAACATAATGACCTTGAAAATGTTGGATATACTCCTAGGCATCATACGTTTTTTGAAATGCTAGGAAATTTTTCCTTCGGTGATTATTTTAAAGAACAAGCAATAGATCATGCCTGGAAACTACTTACTAAAGACTTTCAATTACCCAAAGAAAAACTTTCCGTTACAGTTTTTCATGAAGATGAAGAATCTTTTAACTTGTGGAAAAAAATAGCTGGTATAAATGAGAATAAGATAATTAAAATTTCAACATCCGATAATTTTTGGTCGATGGGTGACACTGGACCTTGTGGACCATGTTCAGAAATATTTTATGATCATGGAGAAAAACTAAAAGGAGGTCCTCCAGGCAGTGTGGATCAAGATGGAGACAGGTATATAGAAATATGGAATCTTGTATTCATGCAATTTGAACAAATTTCAAAAGATAAAAGGATTAATTTACCTAAACCATCAGTAGATACTGGAATGGGTCTTGAAAGAATGACAGCAGTGCTTCAAGGAACTCATGATAACTATAATATTGATCACTTTAAAAAAATCATAACAGCATCATCAGATGCAACTAAATCACCAATAAATGATAAAACTATTGCTAGTCACAGAGTAATCTCAGATCATTTGAGAGCAAGTAGTTTTTTGATAGCAGAAGGTATTTTACCTTCCAATGAGGGTCGTGGGTATGTTTTAAGACGAATAATGAGAAGAGGAATGAGACATGCACACTCTTTAGGAAGCAAGTCACCTATTTTTTATAAACTTTTTGACGTTTTACTAAAGGAAATGAAAAATAGTTATCCTGAGCTAGAAACAGGCAAAGAGCTAATAATTGAGACTTTAAAAAATGAGGAAGAAAAATTCTCTTCTCTTCTTGAAAGAGGCATGAAAATTTTAGATGACAATCTAAATAAAGTTCAAAATAATATATTGCCTGGGTCAGTTGCTTTCAAATTATACGACACTTATGGTTTTCCAGTCGACCTAACAGCAGATATTTTAAGAGTAAAAAACATTAAAGTTGACAATTCTGCTTTTGAAAAAGAAATGGATAAAAGCAAAGCCTTAGCGAGAGCAAATTGGAAAGGTTCTGGAGATAAATCATTAGAAGAAAAATGGTTTAAAATAAGAGAAGAATTGAATCCAACTGAATTTTTAGGTTATGAGTTTGATAAAGCTGAGGGAGTTATTGTAAAAATTTTTAAAGATAATAAACTTGTTGATAGAGCTAGTGCTGGCAATAATATTGAAATTATAACAAATCAAACACCTTTTTATGGAGAATCCGGAGGTCAAGTTGGGGATCAAGGAATAATTTTTAATTCGGAGTGCAAAATTAATATTACTGATACACAAAAAAAAATGGGAGATTTATTTATTCATGTTGGAAAAATTGAGTCTGGTTTTATAAAGATAGGTCAAAGCGTTAACTTGGAGATAGATATTGAAAAAAGAAATAACTCTAAAGCAAATCATTCAGCAACCCATTTGCTACATGAGTCATTAAGAAGAACTTTAGGGAAGCATGTGACCCAAAAAGGCTCATTGGTATCCCCTGAAAAATTAAGATTTGATTTTAGTCACAATAAACCTATTGAAAAGGAAGAAATGTTAAAAATTAATAATGTTGTAAATGAAATAGTTGATGGATCAACCGAAGTGCAAACAAGAATAATGACACCAAAAGAAGCCGTAAAAATGGGTGCTCTCGCTCTCTTTGGTGAAAAATATGGCGAAGAGGTAAGAGTAGTATTTATGGGGAAAGAGTCTAATGGTTTCTTTTCAACAGAGCTTTGTGGGGGAACACATGTAAAAAATACAAAAGAAGTTGGAAAGTTTAAAATCATTAGTCAGTCGTCGATTGCGTCAGGGGTAAGAAGAGTAGAAGCTTTAAGAGATAAACAACTTTTCAAATATGAGAAATCTCAAAAAAAAGATAAATCAACGAAAGAGAAAACGACTAAAGATCAATTAGAAAAAATTAAAAAAGAATTATCAAACTATAAAATCAAACCCGATTTGAATTATAATATAGATTTAGCAGAAAACTTGAAACTTTTAACCAAAGAACTAGAAAAAATAAAAATTCAGAGTGTAATTAAAGATAAAAACAAAAATAAAATTAAAGATAAAGTGATTGGTAATTTAATTTTAAGACAACAAACTCTAAAAGATTTTCCACCTAAAGAATTAAGGAGTGTTATAGATCAAGGAAAAAAAGATATTAAAAATGGTATAGTTATCAGTATCTCTACTTTTGAAGGAAAAGTTGGAGTCGCAATTGGAGTAACTAATGACCTTGTTTTAAAATATGATGCAGTGAGTCTTGTAAAAATAGCTTCAAAAATACTTGATGGAAAGGGTGGAGGTGGAAGAAAAGACTTTGCTCAAGCCGGTGGCACTAACAAAAATAAAATAAATGATGCTTTTAAAGCAATAGCAAATGAAATTAGTTGAGCTTTTTTTTGAGATTATAGTCTATTGCTTCTAAAAATTGATTAGTTGTTAAAAATTTTTGATCTTTACTTATTAATACTGCTAAGTCCTTAGTCATTGAACCGCTTTCAACAGTTTCTATACAAACTTTCTCAAGTGCCTCTGCAAAATTAATTAACTCATGATTTCCATCAAGACTTCCTCTGTGAGATAAACCTCTTGACCAAGCAAAAATAGAAGCTATGGGGTTTGTAGATGTTTCTTTTCCTGCTTGGTGCTGTCTGTAATGTCTAGTTACAGTCCCGTGAGCAGCTTCTGCTTCAGCAATTTTTCCGTCTGGTGTTCTCAATACACTAGTCATTAATCCCAAAGAACCATATCCTTGTGCAACTGTATCTGATTGTACATCACCGTCATAGTTTTTGCAGGCCCAGATATATTTTCCACTCCATTTCATAGCACAAGCTACCATATCATCTATTAACCTATGCTCGTAAGTTATACCGGACTCATCAAATTGCTTTTTAAATTCTTTGTGAAAGACTTCCGCAAAAATATCTTTAAATCTACCATCGTATGACTTTAAAATCGTATTTTTTGAAGAAAAGTAAACTGGCCATTTTCTAGCTAAACCATAGTTCATACATGCTCTAGCAAAATCTTTAATTGAGTTATCTAAATTGTACATTGATAGTGCAATACCAGGACCATCAAAATTAAAAACTTCATGCTCAATTTTTTCTTTTCCATTTTCAGATTCCCATTTAACTGTCATTTTCCCTTTTCCCGGAACTTTAAAGTCCGTAGCTTTGTACTGATCTCCAAAAGCATGTCTTCCTACTATAACGCTATCTGTCCAATGAGGCACTAATCTCGGTACATTCTTACAAATTATTGGTTCTCTAAAAATTGTTCCTCCAACGATATTTCTAATTGTACCATTAGGAGATCTCCACATTTTTTTTAATTTGAATTCTTCAACTCTAGCTTCATCCGGGGTAATAGTAGCGCACTTAACACCCGCTCCATATTTCTGTATTGCCTTTGCACAATCTATTGTTACTTGATCGTTTGTCTTATCTCTATTTTCCATACCTAGATCAAAGTATTTAAGATCGATATCTAAGTAGGGTTTAATAAGCTTAGATTTGATAAATGACCAAATAATTCGTGTCATTTCGTCTCCATCGAGCTCTACTAAGGGGTTTTTAACTTTAATTTTTGCCATAAAATAAATATAGATTGATAAGCAAGATTTTTATACATATTAGAAAAAAATTAGCAAACTTAAAATTATGTTTAATACAATTTTTCCAGGCATCCATAAAGAAGGTTACAAATTTTTAGCTATTTCTGTAATTATAACATTTATATTTTTGATCTTTTCAAAATTTCTTGGCTTAATTATGATTTTATTAACTATTTGGGTTTACTATTTTTTTAGAGATCCTGAGCGATATTCTATAAATGATAACTCATTTTTAGTAAGTCCGGCTGATGGTTTAATAACTGATATTTCAGATCAAACTGGACCTATTGAGTTGCAATTAGAAAATACAACTTTCACAAAAGTAAGTATTTTCATGAACGTTTTTAATTGTCATGTCAATAGAACACCTTTAGCAGGAACGGTAGAAGAAATTAATTATAAGCCAGGAAAATTTTTAAATGCTTCATTGGATAAAGCAAGTGAGGAAAATGAGAGAAATTATTATAGAGTAAAATGCAACCAATCAGGAGAAGAAATTATATTAGTTCAAATAGCAGGATTAATCGCTAGGAGAATAGTTACCGAAGTAGAACAAGGACAAAACTTAAAACAAGGTGAAAGAATAGGAATGATTCGTTTTGGAAGTAGAGTAGATATTTATTTTAAAAATAAAAAAGTTTTAGCAAAAATTGGTCAAAACGTAGTAGCAGGAGAAAGTTTAATAGCTTCAGTATAATGCAAGAGAATAAAAAATTTAAATTAGTTGCCTCTAAAAGGACACGCTACTTGTTACCAAATATATTGACATTAGCAGGAGTATGCTTAGGCATAAGCTCTATTAAATTTTCAATTGACGGAAATTATAACTTAGCTGTAATCTTCATTTTATTGGCTGCTATACTTGATGCATTAGATGGAAGAGTAGCTCGTTTAATAAAAGGCACTTCAGAATTTGGAAAGGAGTTAGACTCACTTACGGACTTTGTAAGCTTTGGTATAGCCCCAGTTTTCATTTTATATTTCTGGGAATTAAATAATTATGGAAAATTAGGTTGGGCAATTACATTAATTTATTCAGTTTGTTGTGCTTTAAGATTAGCAAGATTTAATCTAACTAAATATGAACAAGAAGCATGGAAGATAAATTATTTTGAAGGCATTCCTTCTCCTGCAGGAGGTATATTAATTTTAATGCCATTGATTTTTGAAATTTCAGGCTTAAGCTTCAATTTAGAAATCAAGAAAATAACTCCCTACTTTACTTTTTTAATTGCTATTTTACTAGTTAGTAAAATTCCAACCCTATCTTTTAAAAAAATATCATTTTCGCCAAAATCAACAGTGTTTATTTTATTAGGTATTGGAATAATCTTTATTTCTTTATTGTATTACACATTTGAAACAGTTTTATTTTTTGGTTTAGTCTATATGTTTTTAATTCCTGTTAGCTTTTTTATGTATAAAAGAAGAAATAAAAAAGAAAACTTAGTAACTACGGAAGATGAGCATGAAGATGTTCTATAATGAAAAAGTCAAAAAAGAGTAAAAAAAGCAATACCTGGAAGATTAAACAGCACAGAGATCAATTTTTTAAAAAGTCTAAGACCTTAGGCTATCGTTCTAGATCTGCTTTTAAATTAATTGAATTAAACAATAAATTTAAATTTATTAAAAAAAATAGCAATTTATTGGATATAGGAGCTTTTCCAGGAGGATGGTCTCAAGTTTCTAGTAAGATTGTAACTAACGGAAAGATATTATCATTAGATATCAAAAAGATGGATAAGTTGGAAAACATTGAATTTTTACAATGTAATTTTCTAGAAAAAGACACGAAAGATAAAATTTTTAATTTTTTTAACGATAAATTAGATGTTGTATTATCAGATATGGCTGCAAACACTACTGGAAATAAATCTTTAGATTGTATTCGAACAAATCAGCTTTGTGCAGATGTTATTGTTTTTTCAACAAAAATTTTAAAGAAAAATGGAGTTTTAGTGTCCAAAATATTTATGGGAGAGGATTTTTTAGAAGTTAAAGAATTAGCCAAATCAAGGTTCAAAAAAGTACTTTTTTTCAAACCTGAGTCCAGTAGAAACGAATCAAGAGAAACTTATTTACACTGCTCAATATTAAAGACTTTATAAATTTCAAAAATTGTATATAAGTTTATATGGAAGCAATAAAAGAAGCATTAACTTTTGACGACGTGTTGTTACTGCCGCGTTTTTCTGAAGTTTTACCGTCAGAAACAGATATTACAGTTAATCTTACAAAAAATATTAAATTAAAAACACCATTCTTGTCCTCTGCAATGGATACAGTTACAGAGTCATCAATGGCTATTGCTATAGCTGAGTCTGGTGGTATCGGAGTTATCCATAGAAATTTAAGTATTAACAATCAAAGCAAAGAAGTTCTAAAGGTTAAAAGAAAAAATTTACTTGTTGGGGCCGCAATAGGAACTAACTCGGAGGACATAAAAAGAGCTAAATCTCTTATTGATAGCGGTGTGGATTTAATTGTGATCGATACCGCGCATGGTCATAGTAAAAAAGTTTTAAAAATTTTATCAAAAATAAAAAAAAATAAAATACCGATTTGTGCTGGTAATATTGCTACAGCAGAGGCTGCAAAAAGATTATATAATTCAGGGGCCGATATTATTAAAGTTGGTATAGGACCTGGCTCCATTTGCACAACAAGAATGGTAGCTGGTATAGGCGTTCCTCAAATTACTGCTATAATGGAAGTCCACAAAGCTTTAAAGGGCAAAAAAGTAAAAATAATTTCAGATGGAGGGATAAAGTTTTCAGGAGACATAGCTAAAGCTATAGCGGCTGGAGCTGACGCGATAATGATGGGATCTATATTTGCAGGAACTGACGAAAGTCCAGGCAAAAAGTTCAAAATTAAAAATAAATTCTATAAACAATATCGAGGAATGGGATCGATAGGAGCTATGTCGGCGGGATCTTCAAATAGATATTTCCAAAAAAAACTATAAAGACAAGTCTAAATTTGTACCTGAAGGAGTTGATGGAAGAGTAGAATATAAGGGCAATGTCTCAAAAATTATTTATCAACTTAAAGGTGGTCTAAGATCGTCTATGGGTTATGTAGGAGCAAAAAAATTGAATGATATAAAAAAAAATGCAAAGTTTATTAAAATTACCAAAGCAGGATTTTATGAAAGCATGGTACATAGTGTAGAGATGATTGAACCAACCTTAAACTATAAATTTTTATGATTAGATTAATTATATTTGTATCAATCTTAATACTATTACCAAACCTTACTTTTGCAAAAATGAATTATTTTTCTGAAGGTTTAAAATATTTTAAAAATAAAGAATTCGATAAAGCAAAATTTAAATTTGAACAAGATATAGTGTTTAATCCAAAAAACGAAAAGGCTTATTTGTATCTCTCTAAGATTTTCAATTCACGAGAAAATAAAGACTTAGAAGAAAAAAATTTAAAAACAGTAATTTTGCTTAACCCAAGAAATGAGGAAGCAACTTATAATTTAGCTAAATTAAAATTAGAATCATCAGATTTTAAAGGCAGTAAAGAATTAATAGATAAATTACTAATTTTTTGCAAAGAGTATTGTAAAAAAAGCCAAGACCTTAAAATTAAGATAGTTAATTCCTTAAAGAAATAAATGCCACCATCGAACTTGAAGGAAAAAATTATAATTGTAGATTTTGGTTCGCAAGTTACCAAACTCATAGCGAGAAGGATAAGAGATTTAGGAGTTTTTTGCGAAATTTTAACGATCAATGACTTTTACAAAATCAAAAATTATAAAATTATTAAAGGAATAATTTTATCAGGAGGTCCTTCAACTGTAACAAAAAAAAAATATTTAAGTATATCTAAAGAGATATTTTCAAAAAAAATTCCTATACTTGGAATTTGTTACGGACTTCAACTTATTTCCAAATTATTTGGTGGTTCAATTAAATCATCAAAAAAAAAGAGAGAATTCGGAAGGGCAATTCTTCATAAAAAAAAACAATCTTTGCTTATAAAAAATTTTTTTAAAAAAAAAAGAATATCTGTTTGGATGAGTCATCAAGATGCTGTAATTAAATTACCTAAAGGCTTTAAAATTATTGCTTCAACAAAAGACTCTAAGTTAACAATAATAGAAAACTCACAAAATAAAATTTATGGTGTACAATTTCATCCTGAAGTTACCCATACTGAAAATGGGAAAGAAATATTTAAAAATTTTTTATTTTATATATGTAAAATTAAAAAAAAATGGCGAGTAGCTTCTGAAGTAAACAGAATCGTTAAAAATATAAGAGAAATTGTTAAAAAAGATAAAGTAATTTGTGCTTTGTCGGGAGGTGTCGATAGTAGTGTGGTTGCTCTATTAATTAATAAAGCTATAAAAAATAATCTGATTTGTATAATGGTTGATACAGGTTTAATGAGAAAGAATGAGTTTAGAGAATCATTTTACATTTTTAAAAAATACTACAAATTAAATGTAAAATTAATCAAGGCTTCTAAATTATATTTTCAAAAACTAAAAAATATCTCTAACCCTGAGAAGAAAAGAAAGATTATAGGAAATCTGTTTATTAAAATTTTTGAAAAAGAGTCAAAAAAATATAAATCTATAAAATATCTTGCACAGGGGACACTTTATCCAGATATAATTGAAAGCCGATCGGCAACTGGAAGTAAATCTTCTAAGATTAAATCTCATCATAATGTTGGCGGATTACCTAAAAAAATGAATTTAAAATTGATAGAGCCTCTTAAAGAATTTTTTAAAGATGAAGTAAGAGTTTTAGGAAAGGCAATAGGTTTAAAGGATATCTTAAGAAACAAACATCCTTTCCCAGGTCCGGGATTGGCTATTAGGATACTAGGTAATATTACACCTGAAAAAGTAAAAATTCTTCAAGAAGCGGACCATATTTACATCAATGAGCTTATTAATCACAATCTTTACAACAAAATATGGCAAGCATATGCTGCTTTATTGCCAATGAAAACTGTAGGTGTAATGGGAGATATAAGGACTTATGAGTATACTTGTTTATTAAGAGCTGTAATTTCAGAAGATGGTATGACAGCAGATTATTTTAATTTACCAAAGGATTTTTTGGACAAAATTTCTAATAAAATCGTTAATGGTGTACCAGGTATAAATAGAGTAGTGTATGATATAACTTCTAAACCACCTAGCACTATTGAGCTTGAATAATGTCTAAGAAAATTAAAAAATTATTACTTAAAAAAAATAAAAGAAAAATTGTTAGCTTAACTGCTTATTCAAAAAATATAGCCCAAATTTTAGATAGACATTGCGATATAATTTTAGTCGGCGATTCTATGGCAAATGTTTTGTATAATATGAAAGACACTAATCAAATTACAATTGATAACATTATTCAGCACACTATAAGCGTTAGGCAAGGAGTCAAGAATTCTTTATTGGTTGTAGATATGCCGAGAAAAACTTGCAAAAATCTTATTAAAGCAAAAAAGAATGCTAAAATGATTTTAAAAAAAACAAAATGTGATGCAGTTAAGGTAGAAAGTAATAATAGAAATTTTAATATAATAAAGGGACTAGTGAAGTCCAATATACCTGTTATGGGTCACATAGGTTATACTCCTCAGTTTAAAAAAAAATTTAATGTTGAAGGAAAAAATAAATTTGAAGAATATAAATTAATTAAAGAAGCCTGTTTAATTGAAAAAGCAGGTGCATTTTCTATTGTCCTAGAGTGTATCACACCTTCAGTTGCTAAGAAGATAACAAGCACATTAAAAATACCAACTATTGGGATTGGCTCATCCGCATATTGTGATGGTCAAATTTTAGTGACAGACGATATTCTTGGATTAAGTGGTTTTTATCCTAAATTTGTTAAAAGGTATATTAATCTTAATACAGTAATTGAAAAAGCTGTAAAAAAATATAGTAAAGAAATAAAGAACAGAGTTTTTCCTAACCGAAAAAATTTCTTATATGGAAAATGAAGAAAAAATAAATTTTGCCACAAAAATTCAAAATTTAGTTCAAAACAACAAAAAAATTATTATAACAGTATTTGTCTTGATAGTGTTAGTTTTCATTTCTGTTGTTTTTTTTAAAAATTATCAAAGCTCTAAAAATGAGAAAATTTCTGAAAAATTTATACAAGCAGAATTATTACTTTCTTTAAATAAAGAGGCAGAATCAAAAAAAATTTATACTGAAATTGTTCTAAGTAAAAACAAATTTTACTCCTTATTAGCTTTGAATGAAATTATAGATAATAATCTTGAAGAAAATAGTGAAGAAATTTTAAAACTTTTTGAAATTATTGAAAAGATTAGAGTAGAAAGAGAGCAAAAAAATTTGTTCAAAATGAAAAAAGCTTTATATTTAATGAAAATATCTAAAAATGATGAAGGAAAAAAATTACTTAATGAAATTATTTCTGATAACTCGATTTGGAAGGAAACTGCATCTGAAGTATCAAAGTAATAAAATTAAAATTATTATTATTTTTAAAAAAGAAAATGCATGAAAAAGTTAGTATTACTATTATTAATATTTTTCTACCCACATTGTTCTTTTGATAATAAATCTGGCATATGGACTAATAGTAATAAAGTTGACTCAGAAAAAAGCAAAAGGTTTAAAGATTTTGAGACGCTATATACCAAAGAAAAATCTTTTAATAGGATTGTCTCCCCAAAAAAAAATTTGAATCTTCTATTAGAACCAACTGAGAATGCAAAGAGGTGGCAAGATGAATTTTATCAAGAAACTAATAATCTCAACAATTTTCAGTATGAATATTTAAATGAGACAATCTTTAAAAGTAAAAAATTAAGCAGGCATAAAACTAATGAAAAAATATTATTTGATGGAGATAATCTTGTCGCAACTGATATTAAAGGTAATATAATTGTATATTCCATATCAAAAAATAAGATTACCTTAAAATATAATTTTTATAAAAAACAATTTAAAAAAACAAAAAAAAATATCAACATTTTGATTGAAAATAATATTTTGTATGCTTCTGACAATCTTGGATACTTATATGCTCTAAATTATAAAGATAATAAATTACTTTGGGCTAAAAATTTCAAAATACCATTTAGATCAAATATAAAAATATTTGAAAATAAAATTATTGCAGCAAATCAAGATAATACCCTTTATGTCTTTAATAAATTTAACGGTATAAAACTAAGATATATACCAACTGAGGGAACAACAGTTAAAAATTATTTTGTTAACTCATTAGCGTCTGCAAAGAAATCTTTATTTTTTTTAAACACATTCGGGACAATATACTCTATAAATAAGGATAATTTACAAGTTAATTGGTTTTCTAATCTTAGAGAGACTTTCGATTTAAGCACTAGTAATTTATTTTTTTCAAACCCTGTTGTGATTAATAAAGATAAAGTTATAATTTCGACAGACCCTTACCTGTATATTTTAAATTTTGAAAATGGAGCTATCTCTTTAAGAATGTCAATCACCTCAATAGTTAGACCTATAGTATCTGGAGAAAACTTATTTTTAATTACAAAAGATAATTTATTAGTCTGTTTAAATATAAATACCAATAAGGTAATTTATTCTGTTGATATATCAAATGAAATTGCAGATTTTTTAGGTACAAAAAACAAATCGATTGATATTAAATATTTATCATTAGCAAGCGATAACTTACTTATATTTCTAAACAACTCTTACTTAGTAATTTTTAACAAAAATGCTAAAATTGAAAAAATAGAAAAGCTTAAAGAAAAATTAGAAACGTTTCCAATATTTATTAATAAATCATTGTTATTTTTAAACAAACAAAATAAAATAATAGTATTAAACTAGTTATTAGACTTCCCGCTTAGTAATGATAGTTGAGTAATCTTTGATTGACCTAAATTATCTTCAGGCTTAATTGGATATTCTCCAGTGAAGTAATGGTCACTAAATTGAGGATAGGTGTTATTTCTTTTACCTCTTTCGAGCCCAACATATAATCCATCTAAACTCAAAAATTTTAGTGATTTTGCCTTCATATATTTACACATTTCCTCATTATTTCTTTGGTGAGCTAAAAGCTCATTTTTTGTAGGCATATCCACCCCGTAAAAATCTGGAAACTTTATTTCTGGGCAAGCTATTCTCACGTGCACCTCCTTAGCACCCGACTCATAAAGCATTTTTACAATTTTATAGCAAGTTGTACCTCTAACCAAAGAGTCATCTATCAAAATTATAGATTTATCTTTTACGATACTTTTTGTAGAGCTTAATTTTAATTTAACTCCTAAACTTCTTATATTTTGAGAGGGTTCAATAAATGTCCTACCTACATAGTGATTTCTAATTAGACCAAGTTCAAATCTTTTTTTTGAATGTTCAGCATAACCCAATGCTGCTGGAACTCCAGAATCTGGCACAGGAATGACGATATCAGCAGCTACGTCTGTTTCTTTTGCTAGTTGTTTTCCAAAATTTTTACGATATTCATATGCACATTTTCCGTCAATCAAACTATCTGGTCTAGCAAAGTAAATATATTCAAATACACATGGTCTTGCTTTTTGTTTTGGAAATGGTTTTACACTACTTATTTCATTATTCTCTATTATAACAATTTCACCATTTTCAACTTCTCTTACAAATTTTGCTCCTACAATATCTAAAGCGCAGGTTTCTGATGCTAAAATAAATGATTCTTTTAATTTTCCAATTACTAGGGGTCTTATTCCAAAAGGATCTCTAACACCTATTAACTTTTTGTTTGTCATAATAACCAATGAATACCCACCATGAATTTGAAAAAGTGTATCGATTAATTTATCGATCATTCTTTCTCGTTTTGATTTTGCTATTAATTGTACGATAGTTTCTGTATCGCTAGTAGTTCTAAAAATTGCACCTTCTTTAACTAATTTCTCTCTAAGAATTAAAGCATTAGTTAGATTCCCATTGTGAGCAATACTTAAACCTCCCAAATGAAGATCGGCAAAAAAGGGTTGTATATTTCTTAAAGAAGTTTCTCCAGTTGTAGAGTATCTGTTATGACCAATTGCTGATTTTCCTGGAAGTTTACTAATAACATCGCTTTTAGTAAAATGATCTCCAACTAATCCTTGTCTTTTTTCTGAGTGGAAATTTTTACTATCATAAGACACAATTCCACAACCTTCTTGACCCCGATGCTGTAAGGCATGCAGTCCTAAAGCAACTAAGGCTGCAGAGTCCTCATGGTTATAAATTCCAAACACACCACACTCTTCTCTTAATTTATCTGAATCAAATTTTTTCAATTTTATCTTTTGTATCTATTAATTCTTCATTAGACGGAAACTCTTCTATAAGAATTTCACTACCTTTTTTTACAATATCAAATGAAATAGCATCTTCTGCTGATATACCCCAATTTTGATATGGATAAAACCAATTTAATATAGAAAATAAACATATTGATACTATATAGCCTTTAAAAAAACCAAATAACAAGCCAAAACTTTTATCAATGGATCCTACACCTGTCCAAGTAACAGCTTTACTTAATCCTTTTCCAATTATTATTATTAAAAATAGAGTAAAAAAAAAGACTATTATTCCAATACCAACATTATTTATAAATTCAGACTCGATGTATTCACTCACCCAAGGTCTTAATTTTGGAACTAAAATAATTGTAATTACTATTGATAAAATCCATTTCATAAATGAGATAAGACTAAGTGAAAAGCCTTTAATATAACACTGAACAACACAGTAAAACATAATTATTCCTGTGGACGCATCAAACCAATTTAAGCTTTTAAAAAATTGTCCAAAAAATTCTGTCATTAAATTATATTTTTTCCTCACCAAATGGTTTAAGAATTAATATAAGCTTAGGAAGCAGAGTTAAAACTGAAATCATGGCTAACAACATTGCTATACCAGTGAATATACCAAAATATATTGTGGGTATAAAATTTGATAAAACCAAAATTGAGAAGCCAAAAACGATGGTTATAGATGTATTTAAAATTGCAACACCTACAGTTCTATGACATCTATCGAGAGTTTCATTGTAATTATTTATTTTTTTAAATTCTTCTCTAAATCTATAAATATAATGAATACTATTGTCCACTGCTATACCTATTGTTATTGCAGCAATGGTTATTGTCATCATATCTAGCGGGATACCAAGCAAACCAATTATTCCGAGGATAAAAAAAGCTGCTATAAAATTTGGTACAACACCAATACATGAAAGTATAACATTTCTAAATAAAACCAGAAACATTAAGAAAATTCCAAGCATTACTATACCTAGAGTAAGTATTTGAGATTTGAATAAGCTCTGCAATAAATTATTAAATAATATTAGGACACCTGCTAATTTGTATTCTTCTTTACTCAAACCGAGTTTAGTATTTAGGTCAGAATTTATTTTTTCTATTAGGTCGTTTCTCCTTAAATTTTCTAATGAGTCTTTAATTCTTACACTTATTCTTGCCTCATCTTTATTTACTGAGATATAAGGAGTGACAATTTCCTTTTTAATTTCAACAGGAATTTTACTATATAAAACTGCAATTTCTAAACTTTGTAATTGTTTTTTATTTAAATCCTCTGCCACTCTAAGAATTGAACCAAATGATAAAACTTTTCCAATTTCTGGCAATGAGTCTAAATAATCATGAACTTTAATAATTTTATCCATTTTATCTCTTGTAAACCAATATTTTGCTTTGTCCTCCTTCACCTCACTGTCTTCCTCCCATTCATCGAATTCATCGCTCTCTTCTTTCTTCTCTTTTTTCTTTGTTGGAAATTTTAAGATAATATTTAGGGGAGTAGTACCACCAAGGTCATCATCGATTTTTTTCATTCCCTTATAAATTTCAGTTTTTTTATCAAAATAATTAATAAAACTGTTTTCAACTTCTAGCTTAAAAATTCCAATTACACTTAATATAATTATTAAAAAGGTAAATCCAAAAATTAAAATTTTGTTTTTTTTAGTAAAAGAACCTAAAGCTGAAGTTATCAAAGATTTTTCCGTATCTTTAATACCAATCTCATTTTCTGATGAGAACAAGTTTAACAAGGATGGTAATAACAAAAACGTAACTAGCAATGAGACTATTAATCCCAAAGTCATCATCCAACCAAAATCAATTATCGGTTTAATTCCACTAAAAACCAAAGATAAAAAAGCGCATATGGTAGTCAAAACTGTGTAGAGTATTGGAAGCATCATTTTTCTACTAGATTCAAAAACTGCTTCATCTTTTGTCATTTGTGGAAATTCTTTTTTTAATTGTAAAAATCTAACTGTTACGTGGATGTTCATTGCCATGTTCAATATGAGCATTAAAGCAATAAAGTTCGAGGAAATTACTGTTACTTTCCAACCAATTAATCCTAAGAGACCAATCATTATAACGACTGAAGTAGCACAACCTAATAAAGGCATTGTCACCCATTTAAAATTTCTAAATATAAACCAAAGTGTTAATATGATAAAAATGAAAACTCCTATTCCAAAAACTACTATGTCACTTTTGATATAGCTCATCATATCGTCAGCTATCATCGGGATACCGCCTAAATGAATTTTAGCATTTTCTCCATATTTATTTATGACATCTCTTATTTCAGAAATATTTTGATGATTTCTAATATTGTATAAATTTTTATATTCTTCGTACTCTATTAAAAATTTTTTATAATTTACCTTTTCTTCTTTAGATAAACCTGTTTCAATCGATTGATTAAAATATTTATCTTTTACTTTTAAATATTCTGCTAATCTTTCATCTTTTTTTAGATAGACCACTATTCCAGATGTCTTACCATCCTCACTAATAACGTAATTTTTATAAATGGGACTGTTAATAATTTCATTAAATCCTCTTTCTCTGTCTATTTCTGGATAAGATAATGTTTTATAATTTTTTAATCTTTCCATTAGCCCTTCATCAGTGCTTTTTAAAAGAGGAACGTCTATTACTGTAACTACACTATCTACCCAAGTTAACTTTTCAATTTTTGATTTCAGCAGTTGAAGATTAAGAATAGTTTCTTTTTCTGTAAAACTTGATACAGGAGTATACGTTAAAACTAAGAAATCTTTAGATCCATATGTTTTATTAACTTCTCTTAAATATTTTAGATCTGGGTCTCCCTCTAATAAAAGAGCATCAGAAGATGCATCTAAATTGAAATTTTTAGAGTGATAAAGTGAGAATGTGATTATAATAACTAAAAAAAAGAGAGTTATTTTGGAGAAATCTATTATTATTTTTTTATAAATATCAGCAAACATGACGATATTTCAGATATATCTTAATTTATTTATAACTAAAGGGAAAACTATGATTAATTTTTACTCAAATCTTTAAATTTTGTATAGATTCCCTCAAACTCAACTTTTACAGTACCCGTTGGACCATGTCTTTGTTTACCGAGAATAATATCGGCTAGACCATTAACATCATTCATTTTGGATTGCCATTCTGCATGTTCAATTGAGCCTAATTTTGGTTGTTTGTTCTCCAAATAATAGGCTTCTCTATAAACAAACATAACAACATCAGCATCTTGTTCAATTGACCCTGACTCTCTTAAATCAGATAACTGAGGTTTTTTCTCATCTCTTTGTTCAACTGCTCTAGATAATTGAGACAAAGCTAAAACTGGAACTTTAAGCTCTTTAGCTAAGGCTTTAAGTCCTTGAGTAATTTCAGATACTTCTTGAACCCTGTTTTCATTTCTACTTGAGTTAGGCGACCTCATTAATTGTATGTAATCTACAACAACTAAACTTACTCCAAAAAGACGTTTAATTCTTCTAGCCCTATTACTTAGTGTAGCGATCGTGATAGCTGGGGTTTCATCAATAAATAGCGGAAGATTGTATATATTTCTTGAAGTTTCTATATATCTATTTATCTCTTCCTCCGTGACTTTTCCTCTTCTTATGTCGTCAGACTTTATTCTCGCTTGTTCTGATAAGATTCTAGTTGACAATTGCTCAGATGACATCTCTAAAGAAAAAAAGGCCACCGATGATTTTTCTTGTCTGCTTTGAAGTGATTGAGCTGCATGGTAAGCTATATTGGTTGCTAATGCTGTTTTACCCATTCCTGGCCTCCCAGCCAATATAACTAAATCAGATTTATGAAGACCTCCTAATTTTTCATCTAAGTCCTTTAAACCTGTAGGAACCCCAACTATACCTTGATCACTTTTCATTGCTTGAGTAGCCATTTCTATAGTCTGATCTAAGGCATGGTTAAATTTTAAAAATGATTGAGAAAAACTTCCACGTTCAGCTAAATCAAACAAAGATTTTTCTGTTCCCTCGATAATTTTTTCAGCACTCTGTTCTTTTGTATTTAAAGTTTCCGAGGTTAAATTGTCAGAAATCAAGATTAACTCTCTTCTTAAATACATTTCATGGATAACTTTAGCATAATCAATAGCTTGTTTAGTTGATCCAGAAAATCTCGTTAATTTAACAAGATATTCTGTTCCTCCAACTTCATTAAGCATATTATCTTTTTCAAAAAAATTTTTAAGAGTTATAGGATTGGCAATCATTCCTTTATTATTTAATGTCTCAATTACTTCATAAATTTTAGTGTGCGCAGGATCGTAAAAACTCATAGGCTTAATAATATTTGCAATTTCGTCAATAATATCATTATTGACTAAAATTGAACCTAGAAGAGCTTGTTCTGCCTCGAGATTAGAAGGTTGTTTTTTGTCTAAGTTATTATCACTAATTTTGATTTTTTCCACTGTTGGATAATAGATAGCAAGATCTACAATTAAAGTTAAAAGTTACACACGCTTTCAACCTACCTGTGGAAAAGTCAAGATGATTGGATTTTATCTATTTTAACAGAAATTTGGGCAGAAACCTCAGTATGAAAATTTATATCAACTTTGAAGATACCAATTTTATTTAAATCACTTTTTAAAACAATTTGTGAAGGTTTAATTTCTACCTTAAATTTCTCATAAATCGCAGTAGAAATTTCTTTTGGTTTAATTGAGCCGTACAACTCTCCGTTTTCTTTACTTTCTTTATTAAATAAGAATGATTTTTTATTAATTATTTGAGCAGTGTCTTTCAATTTTTTCTTTAATTCATTATTTTTTTTATTTAATTCATCTTTTTTTTTAGAGACATATTCTAAATTTTCTTTATTGAATCTTAGAGCTTTTCCGGTCTTTAAAAGATAATTTCTTCCATATCCTGGTTTTACTGCAACTTTGTCCCCAATATTACCAAGATTAATTATATTTTCTAAGAGTATTAATTCCATAAATATTAATTATATAAGTCCTAAAATTTTAGCTTTTTTAATTTCTTTCGTAAGCTTTTTCTGTTTTCCACTAGACACAGAGGTAATTTTTGATGATAAAATTTTATTATTTTCGGAGATATATTTTTTTAGCAAGCTAATATTCTTATAATCTATTATCGGGGCATTTTTAATAGAAAGAGGGCAAGACTTATTAAATCTACCCTCAGATTTTTGAAATAAACTTAGTTTATTTAAAGAATTTGAATTTTTTTGAAATTTTTTTCTTTTTCTTTTCATCTATTTTTCTTTATTAAAATACTCTTTTTTTGTGTCTAATTTTTTATATTTGACAACTAAATGTCTTATAATTGATCCATCAATTTTTACTTTTTTATTTATTTCATTTAAAGTTTCTTTATTTCCTTCAAATTTATAATGTATATAAAAACCTTTGTTGTATTTTTTGATCTTTGTAGCAAGATTCATAAGTCCCCATTCCTCAACTTTTAAAACTTTACCTGAATTATTGTTTATTATATCGTTATATTTAACCTTAATCTTCTCCAGATCAGATTTAGCAAGATCTTGTTTGGTAACTAAAGTTTTTTCGTAAAATGACATAAAAAGATTATTGTTAATTAGTTTGCTTTAAAGTACATATTGTAAAAAAAGCTTTATACTATAATAGATATTTATATCAATACTAATTATCAGTAATTAAATGCTAAAAATATGAACGCAATACTCTTTCCAGGCCAAGGTTCACAAATTGTAGGGATGGGATCAGAGTTTTACAATAATTTTGAAATCGTAAAAAAGATTTTTAAAGAAGCAGACGAAAAACTTAATTATAAAATATCAAAAATCATTTTGGAAGGTCCTGAGGATCAACTAAAATTAACTCAAAATACTCAACCAGCGATACTAACTGTTAGTTATGCAATTTTTTCTGTTCTTAAAAAAGAATTTAAGTTTGATTTTAAATTCACAAAATTTTTCGCCGGTCATTCTTTGGGTGAGTATAGCGCTTTGGTTAGTTCAGATTCATTGAAATTTGATGACGCGATTTATTTACTTTTTGAAAGAGGTAAATCTATGCAAGAAGCGGTTCCATTAGGTAAAGGCAAAATGATAGCGGTATTAGGATCGAAAATAGAGGAACTTAATAATTTAATAAAACAAGCTAAAACAAAAGGAGCTTGTGAAATTGCTAACGATAATGCTGAGGGCCAAACAATCATAAGTGGAGATATTGAGAGTATAAATTTATTGCAAAATATTTTAAAAGAGAACAAAAAAAAATTTGTGCCTCTGAATGTAAGCGCACCTTTTCATTGTTCTCTAATGAGTCCAGCAGCACAAAAAATGAAAGACAAGATTAACTCTACAAATTTTACGAAGCCTAGTTTTGACATTGTATGTAACGTGACATCAAAACCTGAAAATAATCCAGATAATATAAAAAGATTATTAGTAGAACAGATTTGCTCTACTGTTAGATGGAGAGAAAGCATAATTAATATGTCTCAAGAAAATGTAACCGATTTCATTGAAATAGGACCTGGAAAAGTTTTATCTGGAATGGTTAAAAGGACAGTAAAGAATATTAATTGCTTTAGTATAAATTCAATTGATGATATGAAAAAAACAATAAATGAACTTAAAAAATAAAAAAGTTATAATCACAGGTGCAACTGGCGGAATAGGTAACAGCCTGGTAAAAAAATTTGCGCAGAGTGAGTCAAAAATTTTGGCAACAGGGACTAATGAAGAAAAGTTAAATAAACTTAAAACTGATTTTAAGGATATTCAAATTGAAAAATTTAATCTAGCAGAGCACTCTAAAATTGAGTCTTTTATTGATACAGCAAACAATAAATTAGGAGGTCTTGATATTTTAATTAACAATGCTGGAATAAATTTAGATAGTTTAACAATTAGACTCACTGAAGAAAACTGGAAAAAGGTTTTAGATTTAAATTTAACCTCAACTTTTTTGATGTGTAAATCTGCAATTAAAAAAATGATAAAAAATAAGAGTGGAAAGATTGTTAATATAACGTCAATTGTTGGTCATACAGGTAATTTTGGACAAACGAATTATTCAGCCTCAAAAGCAGGAATAGTTGCTTTTTCAAAAAGCTTAGCTCTTGAATATGCGAAAAAAAACATAAATATTAATTGTGTATCACCTGGTTTTATTAAAACCGAAATGACCGACAAAATTCCAGAGGAATATAAAACAAAGTTGATAAGTAGAATTCCTGCAGGTGACTTAGGAACAGGAGATGATGTTTCAAATTGTGTAGCTTTTTTAGCATCAGATATGGCTAATTACATAAATGGTGAAACCATTCACGTTAATGGTGGAATGTATATGGCTTGACAATTCTATCCAATAATTTATTAAGAAAATATCATAAAAATAACAAAGGTAATTAATGTCAAACGATATAAAACCAAAAATTAAAAAGATAGTTGCCGATCACCTAGGTATAGAAGAAGAGAAAGTTACCGAAGAAGCAAGTTTTATTGATGATTTAGGAGCTGATAGTCTAGATACTGTTGAATTAGTAATGGCTTTTGAAGAAGAATTTGGATCAGAAATTTCAGACAGTGAAGCTGAAAAAATTTTAACAGTTGGAGATGCTATTAAATTTATTGAAAGTAAATCAAATCAATAAACTTGAAATTTATTATTTGATATGAGTAACGACTCAAATAATATCATGGTTATTTTGTCATCTCCTTCAGGTGCAGGCAAAACAACAATTACAAAAAAAATTCAGCAAAAATATCATTCGTTTAAAATCTCAGTTTCTCACACCACTCGTAAACCTAGACAAAATGAAGTAGACGGTGTTGACTATTTTTTTGTTAAAAATGAAGAATTTAAAAAATTAGTTGATGAAGGTAAATTTTACGAATACGCAAAAATTTTTGATAATTATTATGGCACTTTAAAAAAAAATGTAGATGATCTAATAAAGAATAACGATATTATTTTTGATATTGATTGGCAGGGTAACAAACAATTGTCAAAATTTAAAAATCTTAAATTGATTAAAATATTTTTAATACCACCAAATAAAGAAGAATTAAAAAAAAGACTTATAAAAAGAAATCAAGACTCCCCTGAAGAATTAGACAGGAGATTTAAAGCTTTTGATGCAGACGTTCAACATTGGAATGATTATGATTATATTTTAATTAACGAAAATCTAGAAAATTGTTACCATCAAATAGAAAAAATTATATCCTCTCACAAAAAAATTTTTACTGAATTTCCTCATAAAGTTTAGTTATCTCGTAATATATTTCTGGTTTTATATCAGATGGTCTTGATTTCAAGTCTAAATTTTTGATCAAATTAACTTTTTTTTTAAATATTTTTTTTATGTTTTTATTTATCATTTTTCTTTTATTAGAAAATAAAATTTTAGTGATTTTTTCTAAGCTATCAATATTTTTGAAATTAGCTGAAATCTTTTTCGGTTTAAATAACATAACTGTAGAGTCAACTTTTGGTTTAGGTAAAAAACAATTAGGCGAAACATCAAATTTTTTACTTATATTTAATCTATAATTCGCCAAAATAGATAATCTTCCATAACTCTTTGAGTTAAAAGGTCCTAATATTCTTTGGGACATTTCTTTTTGAAACATTAAAATTAAATCAGTGTAATTAGGAGGCCAATATTTAAATTTAATCATTTTTACAAGAATTTGTGATGAAATGTTATAAGGCAAGTTGCCAAAAATAATTGTTTTTCCTTTTAATTTTTTCTCAAGATCAAATTTAAGAAAATCCTTATTATAAATTTTAACGTTTTTATTTTTTTTGTATTTAGTTTGTAAGCTTTTACAAATGACAATATCTTTTTCTATAAGAGTTAAAGAATGTGGATTTTTTTTAAGAATTTCATCAGTCAATGCACCTTTTCCTGGACCAATTTCTAATACATTCATATTAGTAACTTGAACTAAATTAGTAATTTTTTTTATAATATTTTGATCAACCAAAAAATTTTGACCCAAAGATTTTTTAGCATATATCATTAGATCCTAGAGTTTATAAATTTAATACATCGAAACAAGCTATAGAAATTAGCTTTGTTTTTTCCTATTAAATCTATTCCGGGACCATGGTCAGGTGAAACCCTTAAATAATCTAAACCTAAAGTAATATTTATTGCATCAAAATTAAATAATGTTTTAAAAGGAGTTAAGACTTGATCATGATACATTCCTACTATTACATCATATTTTTTGAAGTTATTGATAAATAATGTATCTGCTATTAATGGTCCTTCAATCTTAAGCCCTTTCCTTTTTAATTTTAAGATTGTTGGAATGATTATTTTAACCTCCTCAGAGTTTTTTTTAAGTTCGCTGTTATGAGGGTTTAGTCCAAGTATACCTATTTTAGGTTTAAACTTAAACATACTCTTAAATTCCTTATTTAGAGTTGTAAGTTTTTTATTAATTATAGATGAAGAAATATTTTTCGGAACTTCTTTTATATCTAAATGAGTTGTTAGTGGTACAACAGAAAATTTCTTATTATGTATAAACATTACTTCAGATGAATCTTTAATTTTACATTTAGAGGCAAAAAATTCAGTAACACCAATTTTTTTTGATTTTTGAATTAATTTTTTATTTATAGGACAATTTATAATTGCTCTAGCAGACTTACTTTTAATCAAAGAGTGAGCAAGATTTAAACTTTTCAAAACATATTTAGAAGACTCTCTAGTATTTATTTTAAAAGGATTTTTAAAGTTTATTGGAATATCTATTATTTTTAAATTTGTTGAATTATTTTTAGAATTAATATTATTGATCTTAGTTATTTTTATTTTGAAATTCAATTTTTCAAATTGTTTTGAAAATAAATTAAAACTTCCAATTAAATAAATTTTTTTTTTCGTTCTTTTGTTTAATTTTTTCCAAACTTTAAATATTATTTCTGAATTAATACTATTTGGGTCTCCAGCTATCAAAATAATTTTATTATTCATTGTATTGTATGAGAGTATTATTCTTAATTTTAGATAAGTAACTACTTGAAAATAAATTCAAAAGTTCATTTTTTCTTTGGGAGATCATTTGACCTTTCATCCTTTTTAAATTTATATCACCAAATTCAATTTTTCTTTTATCTAATAACTTAATAAATAAGGCTGTTTCTGATTTTATTATTGGCTCTGAAACATCCCCGGGCTTCATTTGCTTTACGGTATTTAAAATTATATTTGATAATGCTTGAGATGCTATCCATCCTAAATTTCCACCTTCAAGTGAGGACAAAGACTTGCTATATTTAATTGCGACATTTTCAAATCCAATTTCATTAATTTGGTTTTTAATTTCTTCAATCTTAATCTTATCATTAGAATTATTTTCTAAAAAAATTTCTATTTCCGCAAGATTATATTCTTCAGATTTTTTTTGATTTTTAATTACTTTATTTAATTCTTTATCTATCTCCTCTTCATTAACTATTATTTTATCACGATATGAGCTTAGAATAAGTTGCTGCCAAGCAAACTCTGTTTCAATACCATCTAAAAAAAGATTGTAATTTAGATTATTTTCTTCGAAAATTCTTTTAAAACCGTTTTTATCAGTATTATAACTTGAAGAAACGTTTTCTAAATAATCTGAAACTGACTTGCTATTAGCAATTATTTTAAACTTCACAACTTCTTCTTTTTTAAGCTTAAAATTAATTAAAAAATTTAAAGCCTCCTTTTTGGTTCTATTAACATTTTCTTGAGTTAATTCTTTATTATTAAGAATTAAAATTGTTTTAATTCTATTTTTCAATTCATAAGAAGTTATTATCTGATTATTGCCAACATTAACTAAAATCTTATTTTGAATAGAAGCATATGAGATGCCTGCTGTAGATAAAATGATAATAAAAAAAGATCTTAGAAAAAACATTAGTTAAAAGAAGGTGAGTTTATATTTCCGAAAGGAGTTAGTGTTATTTTAAACATTAATGAGTCCTCTGGTTCTAACTCTGAATCATTATAAAATTCTCTTCTATATACTAATCCAGCTCTTAGGCAGTCATTTGTATATTCATAACTTAAATTATAATATTCTGCAGAATCTGTAATTAAATTTCTTTTTGTTTCTGCTGAAAATAAACCGTATTTATTTTGAGTTAAATCTACTTTACCTTTAAAATATTCTTGATCGCCAATATGCTCTTTTTCTTCTAAATAATTAAAATCAAATTTAATAGGATTTAAGTTAAAGCTAGCACCAAGTTCGTTATAGTTTAGATCTTGATAGTTTTGATCTAATGCAAAATTATAGTTAAATTTTATATTATCATTAATTTCTAACTCAGAACTACCTATTACATCAGAAAATCTTTGATTTAAACTTGACGACGAAGGCATATTTTGATTTTCTTTTTCATTAATAATTTGTGCTATTGAAAAATCTAGTTTTTTATCTGAAGTTTCAAATTCATAATCAAATCCCAATGTAGAACTCAACCCATTTTCAAAATTTTTATTGGTATTCAACCGATCCAATGTAAATATATTCGAGTGATTTAATCTTGATTTTTCTGTTTCTTTTCTCATGTGTCCAGGCGCATACCTGAATAATAGTTTGGGGGTCAAAATATGAGATGTATTATCCCTCATCTTTTTAAAAAGATCAATTTGAGCCAAATAACCTACAGCTCCAAATAATTCGTTTGTAGTATCGCTTTTATAAATTTCGGTATTTTTTGTTTCATAATTAACATTTTTTAATTTTCCGAGCAGTCGTCCCTTCAAACCTGAAGAATATTTGTTTTCTTTGTATTTCCAATCAATATCGTTAATTAAAAATTTTGTAAGTTTATTAGTTTCAAAGTTGTGAAAAATTAAATTGGATTGTAAGTCAGCATAACCATATTTAGTGCTACTAAATAAATTTTTATCTAATATAATATCTGGTAGAATATATTCATATTCATCATTCTTACTTGTTTCTGTTAAGTCTTCGTATGCACTTGCTTTTAACCCAATAAATAAATCTTCATTTTCATGAGAAAAACTTAAAGAATTCTCTAGAATATCATTTTCATAATTAACTAAATCATTATTGATTTTGTACAATTTCAAATATTTTTTATTTGAGGTTTTTTGAATTGATACTTTTAATTCATTATCAGCACCTTTGTCATTTTTAAATTTTTTTACAAATTGAGAAAAGAAATGATATTTGCTTCCCTCTAATTTAGTACCACTTGTATTTTTATAACCTTCTGTGTATCCGAAATTTGATATTAAATTTGATTTTTTAAATGCTTGACGATGTTCTCCCAAAAATAATGGATGTTCAGATGTAAACAATTTCGTAGAAAATGTAATATCTTTATCCCTACCTAAATCCCAAAAATAAGGGACTTCAAAACTTGCTCCTAAATTTTTTGAGTCCGAAAAAGATGGCGGTAAAAATCCTGATCTTCGATCTACGGAAGGATCCGGGTGTGACAGTTTTGGTAAATAAAAAATAGGAAAATCATAAATTTTGATTACAGCATTGTCATAATAAATAGTTTTTTTCTTTTTATCATGAGCCATTTTACTTGCTTGTAAAGACCAAGGCGGACATTTATCTTCTTTTCTATAGTTACACAAAGTAAAAATACTTTTCGTAAATTCACTATTTTGATTCTCAATTTTTACTGTATTAGCAAAAACTCGAGGCTTATTGTCTTTATTAACTTTGAAATCTTCTTGATTTAAAAATGCTTTAATATCTGTTCCAATAATTTCTCTCTTCTTTTCATCTACATATATTTGTGAAAAATTATATTTATTATCATTAGAATCAATAACTTTTATTTTACCTGTAGATTTAAAAAAATTATTTTCAATAGAGTACTCAAAGTTTTCCAGATAAATATTATTATTTTCTAAATCTTTAAGTGTTGTTTCATAATCTGATTTTATTAAACCGTTTTTATTATCAAAGATTATATTTTCTCCATTAAGGAAGTAACCTTCAGATGTTAATACTGTAGTTTTGCCTGTGCTTTTTAAAAATTTAAGATCTTTTTTATATTCTGCGTAATCAGTTTTAAATATATTATTTTTATAATCTGTTGCTATAACTTCACCTTTTAAGATAGTTGAGCGACTTTCTTTGTCTATTGAAATTTGAGATGACTGAATATTAAGATTATTTGCCAATAAAGGATGGAAAAAAAATATTGAGATAAATATTGCTAAAAATTTATTTTTCATTGATTTGTAAAATTCCCACAGAACTAAATAAGCCAATTACAGCTACCGGTATCCAGGCTGCTAATGAAAGAGAAATTCTATCAGTTTTACCTAAGGCTAAAGATAAATCTTTAAAATAATAAACTGCAACACAAGCTATTATTCCAACTACAATAAAAGTAAAATTATTTGATTTTTTTAAAGTATTCATTGTCAGTATAGAGGCTAGAGCAGTCATCATGAACAAAAAGAAAGGTAAAGATAGCATTGAATTTAAATTTTGATTGAGAAAAGTTTTATTATAACCTCTAACTTGGAGATCCTTATAATTTAAAACTAAATCTAAAAAGGACATTGTATCAAAGTTTCTAAATAAACTATTAATTTTTTTCTGGTCATACTTAGAATATATTGAATAATTTTTTTTCTGATCTTCTTGAACTATTCCATTATTGAATTTCATAATCAAAACTTCATCTAAAACCCAATTATTATTTGATATATTAGCACTTTCTGAAAAAATTTTTTGGATAAGATTATAATTTTCATCTAAATCGAAGACTGTAATTCTCTTTAAAACATTTTGATCGATTTTATCTGCAGTGATAATTCTATGTCCAAAATCTAAATTTTCTTTTGTCCAAAGTCCATTTTTATTTATTGAAACCAAATGATCAATATCCCTAGAGTATTCTGATTTTGTCTGTTCATAGTACTTTACCATGGTCGAAGTGAAAGGATTTATAGCAATTAAAACAACCCAGCCAAAAATGAAAGAGGAAAAGGCTAAAATAAAAAATATTCTAAAGTTTGAATATCCAAATACTTTTAAATTTAATAAATCTGTACTATTTCTTAAATATAAAAGAAACCATAGACTTGAAATAAAAATGATAAAGGGCAACATTTTAATAATTAAACTTGGTATAAACATTGCTGTAAGCGATATAGGAATTAAAAGAGTAACGTTCAAATTTTTAAAAAATTCAATTTCTTCAAATAGATTTAAAATTAAACCAAAACAATATGCAATTAAAATGACGTTGAAAATTCTTTTAAAAAACCCTGACAATAGATATTTAAATAAAACTTTATTCATTTAGACACCATCGATTCTTTAGAAAATTTATAAATAAGTAATAAATAAATTGTAGGAATGAAAATAAATGGAGAAAATAAAAACAATAAATTTACCATCTTAGAAATGCCTGTGTATCTAACTATAAGCTCTGCATAAAGCAAGACCAGAAAGCTCAAAGTAAAAATGGTATATTTATTTAAAAAGTAGTTTTTTTTTTGTTTAGTTTTAATTATTAAAAAGGAACATAATAAAGAAATTATAGGAATATAAAAAGGGAGAACGAACCTTCGATTTAGAATAGTCTTAATTTCTTCTTCAGCACTTTTTTTGCACTCAAAAACATTACTAGAGTTTTTTGGAAAAACACATTTTAAAAGTTCATTTGTAGGAGTTTCTTGAAACTTTGGAATTTTGATAGTATCTGTTGAGAGACTATCTAAATTTATATTCAACTGTTCAAATTTAACGATGTTATTTTTTAAACTTTCTTTTTGCGTCGATATAATTTGTCCGTTAAATAATATTAATTTCTTATTTCCTTTCACAACTCCATTTTTAGCAATTATTGTTGTTGAATTTCTTTGAGATTGATCAGAGGTTAAATTTTTTAAAACATTTTGTTCATCATGAATAAAAACATTACTCATTTCATTATTTTTTTTGGCTTCAACTAAAAATGTAAAACCTTTAAACGAATCACTAAACTGCTGAATTCTTATTGTAGGTAAAAATGAATCGAAGCCTTGTTTATTAAGTAAATACCTAGATTTATTTAAAGCCAGAGGAGTTATAAAAGTAGAAAAAATTAAATATATAAATAAAATAATTATTGAAACTGCAAAAAAAAGATTTGCTACTTTTAACTTTTTTATTCCAGAAGTCCAAAGTATTATAAATTCATTTTCTTGCGTCTTTTTTAGAATAAATAAGACTAATGCCAATAAAAAAGATAAAGGTATAAATTTCGTAAAAATACTCAATAAATTTAAAATTGAGTATTGAAAATATGTTGCGACGGAATAACCACTTTCTACAATTAAGTCTAAAAAATTTACTGCTCTTACCGTCCAAGCGATTATGGTCAACCCGAATAGTATAACAAAAAAAGTTTTTAGTATTTCTTTGATAAAGTTTCGATAAATTGTGTTTTGTAGCATTGTAATTTGATATATTAAAATAATGCAACTTTAACTAAAACTCAACCTATGATAGTACACTATGGTGAATTTTCCATTGAAATCTTGTATATTTGAACATATATACCTCTCAACTCTAATTATTTAAAATTTATGTCTATTAAAATTTACTATTCCAAAAAAACAATCAGCAAACCCTCTGCTAATATAGTGTTATTTTCTGATGAGAAATTTAATATAAGGGGTCTTAAAAAGTATCTTACTAATTCAGAGTTTTCTTACATAGAGGATTTATTAAAAACTAGTGATTTGAAAAAAAATTTATTCGTTTTTGAGCTTACTTCAAAAAAAAAAATAATTTTAATATCAATTAAAAATAACTTGAAAATAAACGAAGTAGAGAATTTAGGCGCAGAATTTTACGGACGTGTAAATTACGGAAAAAATAGTGAATATTTTATAATTTCAGATAGCATTGTAAGTAAGCATAATAATTTTTTAGGATATTTTCTTCATGGGTTAAAATTGAAATCTTATGAATTTAAAAAATATAAGACAAAAAAAGAAACAAGACTTATTTTTCTTAATGTACTGGGAAATAAAAATAAACCTTCAATTCAAAATCAAATAAGGTTTAGAGCTTTAGAAGAAGGTACTTTTTATGCAAGAGACTTAGTCTCAGAACCAGGAAATATTTTACATCCAGACGAGTATACAAAAAGAATAAGATCTCTCAGCAAATATGGTTTGAAAATAAACATATACGATGAAAAAAAACTTAAGAAACTCGGGATGCATGCTTTGCTTGGTGTAGGGCAGGGAAGTATTAGAGGATCATATCTTGTAACAATGGAATGGAATGGGGCAAAAAATAATTCTAAACCTCTTGCTTTTGTAGGAAAAGGAGTTTGTTTTGATACAGGTGGATATTCTTTAAAACCAGCAAAATTTATGGAAGACATGACTTACGATATGGCAGGTTCTGCTACTGTAGTTGGTTTAATGAAAACTTTAGCTTTAAGAAAAGCTAAAGTTAATGTTGTAGGAGTAGTTGGGCTGGTAGAAAATATGGTAAGTGGAAACGCTCAGAGACCTGGAGATATTGTTAAATCTTATAGTGGTAAAACTATAGAAATATTGAATACAGACGCAGAAGGAAGGTTGGTCTTAGCGGATGCTTTAACTTTCACAGAAAAGAAATTCAAACCAAAATTCATTGTTGATTTAGCTACTTTAACTGGTGCAATCATAGTTTGTTTGGGATCAGAATATGCGGGATTATTTTCAAACGATGATGACTTATCAAAAAAAATTTTTAATGCTGGTGAAAAAGTAGAAGAAAAAGTATGGAGAATGCCTCTACACAAAAATTATGACAAGCTAATGAATTCTAAAAATGCTGACGTGCAAAATATAAATTATGTTGGTGGAGCAGGATCAACAACAGCAGCTCAATTTTTACAAAGATTTATTTTAAATAAAACATCCTGGGCTCACTTAGATATAGCTGGAATGGCTTTCTCAAAATATGGTGGAGCTTTAAATTCAGGTGGAGCCACAGGATACGGTGTAAGATTGTTAAATTTACTTATAGAAGATAATTATGAGTAATATTGAGCAAACCCTCTCAATAATAAAACCTGACGCAGTAGAAAGAAATCTAATTGATGAAATTAAATCAATATTTATTAAGAACAATTTAAAAATTAAGGAGAATAAAAAAATCCATATTACTAAAGAGGAGGCGGCAGAATTTTATAAGGTTCATCAAACTAAGCCTTTTTACGATGATCTTTGCTCTTATTTATCATCTGGACCTATTGTTGTGATGGTCTTGGAGGGAGAAAATGCTGTATTATTCAATAGAGAGCTGATGGGATCAACCGATCCAAAACAAGCAAAAAAAAATACTATTAGAAAACTCTATGGAATATCAATAGATAAAAATTCAGTTCATGGATCTGACTCTGTTGACAACGCTAAAAAAGAGATTGATTTTTTTTTTAAAAATTAACTGTACCTAAATATTTTTATAATAGCCTCTGAAAAAGCTCGATATTCAAGTTTTTGGGTTTTGATTTTAAGTATTTCTTTATTATCATTTTTATTTATAAAAAAAGTCTTTTGTATAATTTTTGTTCCACCATCTAATTTTTCATTTACAAAATGAACAGTGCATCCACTTTTTTTTTCTTTATTTTTTAATACTCTTTTGAAAATATTCAGCCCTTTAAATTTTGGAAGCAAAGATGGGTGAATATTAATTATAATTTTCCTATATGATTGAAGAAATTTTTTAGAAATAATTTTCATATATCCAGCTAAACAAATAAAAGTTATTTTACATTTTTTTAATTCTTTTAAAATTAGATTTTCAAAACTTCTTTTTTTTGTATTAATTACTAAATATGGAATAGAATTAATTTTAGCATAAAACAATCCTTTTGCATTTTTATTATCAGAGATAACCAACTTAATCTTAATTGGGAAATTTTCATTTCTAGAGTTTTTAATCAGGTATTTTAAATTTGAACCAGATCCAGAAATAAAAACGCAAGTATTTTTTTTTACCATCTTATAGAATTAAAAAAATTTACTTTTTTAGAATCTTTTGAAATAAAGCCTATTTGATAGGGCATAAACTCTTTAGTAAAATACTTTGTAATTTTTTTTGCATATTTCTTATCTATAATTACGCAAAATCCAATACCACAATTAAAAGTTTTCAACATTTCAAGATCGCTAATGTTTTTTGACTTTAACCACTTAAAAATTTTTTTTATTTTAATTTTTGATAAATCAATATTAACAGATAAGTTTTCTGGAACTGATCTCACAATATTCTCAGCCAAACCACCTCCAGTAATATGCGCTGCAGCATTTATTAAATCTTTATTTGTTAAGGCTAAAATTTCATTTGTATAAATTTTTGTTGGTTTTAATAGTTCTTTTTTTAAATTTTTATTTATTTTATAATTTTTTAAAATTGATCTTACCAATGAATAACCATTTGAATGAATACCACTTGAGGGAATAGCGAAAATTAAATTATTTTTTTTGACATTATTTTTACTTAAAATTTTCTTTTTTGATACAATGCCCACACTGAAACCAGCCAAATCAAATTTATCTTTAGAATATATACCAGGCATTTCTGCAGTTTCACCACCAATTAGTTTACAATTTGAAATTTTACATCCGTGCAATATACCTTTTAAAATACTCTTTGTTTTCTTAAGCTCTAACTTTCCAAGAGCCATATAATCTAAAAAAAATAGTGGTTTCGCTCCTTGAACAATTAAATCATTTACGCACATAGCTACTAAATCGATACCAATAGTATCAAATTTTTTAAATTTGTTGGCTAAGTCTAATTTTGTACCTACACCGTCGGTACATGAGACTATAACAGGGTCTTTAATTTTGATATTACTTATATCGAAAACTGAACCAAAAGCTCCGATATTACCTAAGTCAAATAATTTGTTCGTTTTTTGGTCATTTTTTTTTGATACTTTCGCAATGTGATTAACAAATTTATTGGCAAGCGAAATGTTTACACCACTTTTTTTATAATTATTTTGTATTTTTTTCATTCGTAAAAATGATAATTAGCTAAATATGAAAAATTTTATATTTATATGTTCTATATTAATTATTTTATTTAAAACTGGAAACGTTTTATCGGATAACAATATATTTAATGTTAATAATATTGAGATAAGCAAAGATATTTCAAAAAATAAACAAAAATTAGCTAATCTAGCTTTTCAAGAAGGATTTAAAGAATTAACAAGTAGACTATTATTAGAGGAAGATTACAAAAGAATTTCAGCTACTAATTTAATAGAAATAAAAAAATTAATTTCTTATTATCAAATTAAAAATGATGAGAATAATAGCAATATAAGCTTTAACCTTTTCTTTGATAGGGATAGGATACATAACTTTTTTTATCAAAGAAACATTCTTTATTCAGACATTATAAATACTAACATCATAGTATTTCCTTTACTAATAAAAGATAAACAAAATTTTATATATACCAAAAATTATTTTTATGAAAATTGGAATAATGAAGATTCAAAAGAGTCGATTCAATACACCCTTCCAGTGGAAAGCGTTGAAAGTATCCAAAAGATCAAAATGAATAAAGAAAATATATATAAACTTAATATACAAGATTTTTTTAAGGAATATAATTTAGAAAATATGGCATTCATTGCCATTGAGATAGAAGACAATAGTGCAAAAGTTTTTTTGAATTCTAAAATTGAAGGCAAGAAATTGAATAAAAATTTATTAATTAACAATACAAACTTAAGGGAAAATCAATTTAATGATAAAATAATTCTTGAAATTAAAAATGTTTTAAAAGATTTAATTAAGTCTCAAAACTTAATAGATGTTAGAACACCGTCTTTTTTAAATGTTGAAATAAAATTAAATAGCAAGGATAATTTGGTTGAATTTAATAATAGATTAAAGAAAATAGATCTTATTGATAATTTTTATGTACAACAATTAAATAAAGACTTTGTTTTAGTAAAAATTAAGTATCTTGGAAAAATCAATAAGATTATAAAAAAACTTAAAGATCAAAACATTGATTTAAAAATGAAAGACGGTCAGTGGAAAATTAACATTATTTAAATGAGTCAACTTATATTCAAATTCCCTTTTAAAACAAAATATTACGAACAGGATTATTATGTCTCTAGCAATAATTTTTCTGCCTATCGTTTAATAGAGAGCTGGCCTAACTGGCCAGATAAGTGGGTTAATATATTCGGACCAAAGGGGTGTGGAAAAACACATTTAACTAATATTCTAAATAAAAAAATTAAAAAAATTAAGATATTTGATGCAAAAACAATAGATAAAGTAAATATGTCGGAATTAGATAATTTAAAATGTTTAATAATTGATAATTACGAACAAAATATAGATGAAAATTTTTTTTACTCAATTTTAAATCACTTTAAACAACTTGATTCTTATGTGGTTGTTAATTCTGTAATACCAATCAAAAGTATGTCAATTAAGCTAAAGGATCTAAATTCAAGAACAGATGGTTTTGTAAGTCTAGGCATTGAATTACCAACAGATGATTTGTTGAGAGTAATAATATCTAAGTCCTTTTCAGATAAGCAAATTAACTTAAGTCCAAAAATTTCTGAATATATTATTAAAAATATAGACCGCTCATACGAAAAAGTGTTTAAATTTATAAAAGAAATTGATGATTTATCTTTATCTTCTGGAAAATCAATAAATATTAATTTAATAAAAAAAGTATTAACTAATGAATAAATATAGAACTCATAACTGTTCAGAATTATCTGAGAAAGATGTTGGGAAAGAAACATCTTTATCTGGTTGGTTGCACAGAAAGAGAGACCACGGTAATTTACTATTTATAGATTTAAGGGATCACTACGGTTTAACTCAATGTGTAATTGAAAATAATAATAAATTTTTTTCTATTTTAGAAAAAGTAAGACCTGAGTCCGTCTTAACTATTTCAGGTAAAGTTTCTAAAAGAGAAAAAGGAACCGAAAATTTAGAATTAAGCACTGGAAAAATTGAAGTAAATATTCAATCCATAAAAATTTTATCAGAGGCAAAGGAATTACCTATGCCAGTTTTTGGAGAACAGGATTATCCAGAAGACATAAGATTAAAATACAGGTTTTTAGATTTAAGAAGAGAAGAAATGCATAAAAATATAATTTTACGATCTAAAGTTATTTCATTTATAAGATCAGAAATGTTAAATTTTGGTTTTCTTGAATATCAAACTCCAATTTTAACTTCCTCTAGCCCAGAAGGAGCCAGAGATTTCTTAGTACCAAGTAGATTAAATCCAGGAAAATTTTACGCTTTACCTCAAGCTCCACAGCAGTTTAAACAATTAGTTATGATTTCAGGTTTTGATAAATATTTTCAAGTCGCTCCATGTTTTAGAGATGAAGATGCTAGATCTGACAGAAGTCCTGGCGAATTTTATCAACTTGATATTGAAATGTCTTTTGTTGAGCAAGAGGACATTTTCTTAGTTGTAGAAAAACTAATGGTAAATTTATTCAAAAAATTTTCAACTAAAAAAATAATTAATGAAAAGTTTCCAAGAATACCCTACCAAGAAGCTATGCTTAAATATGGTACCGACAAACCTGATTTAAGAAATCCATTGTTAATTTACGACATAACGAATATTTTCACGAGAGAAGATGTAAAATTTGATATTTTTAAAAGATTAGTAAAATCGGGATCAATATCAAGATGCATTATAACAAAAAAAACTAAAGATAAGCCAAGAAGTTTTTTTGATAATATTGACAAATGGGCAAAAGAACAAGGAGCTTCTGGCTTAGCTTATTTTACTATCGAAAAAGATAAAAAAATAACTGGAAAAGGTCCAGTAGGGAAGTTTTTTAGTGAAGACTCTTTAAAAGAAATTATGAAGATCTGTAAAGCTGAGGTGGGAGATAGTGTATTTTTATCTTGTGGAAAAGAGCAAGAAATTTTAAAGATTTTATCAGTTGCTAGAGACAAAATAGCAAAAGATCTTGATTTAATCAAAGAGGATCACTTTGCATTTTGTTGGATTGTTGACTACCCAATGTACGAGTTTGATGAGCAAACAAAAAAAATAAAATTTAGTCACAATCCTTTTTCATTACCTCAGGGAGAAGTAGAAAAAATAGATTTTGATAATCCTTTAAAAATAAAAGCATATCAGTACGATATTGTTTGCAATGGAGTTGAATTATCTTCAGGAGCTATAAGAAATTATATGCCTGAATTAATGTACAAGCTTTTTTCAATCGCTGGATACAACAAAAAAGATGTTGAAGAAAAATTTAGCGGTATGTTAAATGCATTAAGTTATGGTGCTCCTCCACATGGAGGAATAGCACCAGGCATAGATAGAATAGTAATGTTACTTGCAAATGAAAAAAATATTAGAGAAATAACTTTGTTTCCAATGAATCAAAACGCTCAAGATCTTATGATGGGGGCTCCGTCCGAAGTTGATTTGAAACAGCTTAAAGAATTAGGAATAAAAATAGATATTAAAAAAAATTAATTTTTTGATTTTAAGTTAATTCTTACGTCAGAAAGATCAACTAATTTTTCTTCGTATTTACTTCTAACGAAACCTTTGGAAGTTATGTTTTTAACAATCTTAAGAAATTTATCATCTGTAGTTTGATCCGTAACATCTTTAGTACTTGCAATGGAAGGAGTATGAGCTAATTCTTCTTTTCCTAGATACGATATTGCTAACTCTCTAAACACATAATCTAAAATTGAAGAAGCGCTTAATATTCTATCATTACCCAGTACATTTCCTGATGGTTCAAATTTGGTATCAATAAATGCATCAACATATTCATCAAGAGGTACGCCATATTGCAAGCCAAGAGAGATAGCAATTGCAAAATTATTCATCATTGCTTTTACTAGTTCTCCCTCTTTATTTGTATCAATAAATATCTCTCCAATTTTGCCATCGTCATACTCACCAGTGTGTAAATACACTTTATGATCCCCAATTTGAGCTTTTTGAATGTAGCCTTTTCTTCTGTCAGGCATTTTAAATCTTGCGTTAGTTTGGTTTTTAACTTTTAGGTTTTGATTATCAATAAAACCTTGGTTTTTAGATGACTCTATCTTTTTTGAAATATTTGCAGATAACAAACTATCGGACTCTTTTTGTTTTTCTGATGCTTCTTTTTTATTGCCAATTTTTTTGGTTTTTCGATTATTAAGTTTTACATCTATTACCTGAACTTCTCCATCATTTCTGGAGTCAATTTTGGATAGTTCCTTTTCATTAAGGCTGTCTAATTTGTGAACAGTCTTAAAGACACAAGTATAATAAGTTTCTACTACAAATTTTTTCATTTTTTGAAAAGGAATCTCTTAATGAAAGATGTATAGCAAAAATCTCCACTGTCTGGTATATATAATTATACACTTATAAAGTGTGTGGACTTTTAAAAATCAAAAATGAATTTAAAAATAATTTTTACCTGGTGGAACAGACAAACATTTGGAACTTTTCTAAAGACTTTTTTCTCTGGAAAATATGTTGGTAAAGACGAATTTGGCAACAAATATTATAAAAATAAAAAAGACGAGCGTTGGGTAATATATTCTAACAATATCGAAGCAACTAAAATTACTTCAGATTGGTTTTTATGGATGCATCATACAATTGATACACCCCCCAATGATAAAGAAAAAAAATACAATTGGCAAAAAAATCATATAGAAAATAAAACAGGGTTGAAAGATGCCTACAAACCTACGAAGATTAAAAAAGATGATAAGTTTAAAAAATATGAAACCTGGAAATTGTAAATTAATTTTAAGTATATTTATTTTATTGCTCTATAGTTTAAAGTCTTTTGCAGAGGAAAAAGTTATAACTTCTCCACTTGTCAATTTAAATGAGTTAAAACCGAGCTTTGAAGAAATTGAAGAAACGAATGATAGTCAAATAAGTAACGAAGTAATCAAAAATAAAAAAGAAAATTTATCTAAAAAAAACGTTTCAAGTGCAAAATTTATTGGTCTTGATAAGATTACAGCAAAGACCTCAGAGATTGTGATAAATCTTGGAGAGGTAAAAAAATTTGGTCCTCTCGAAATAAAAGTTTTAAAATGTGGCAAGATTGACTCTAACAGTATAAGCGACAGCGTAGCGTATTTACAAGTAAAAGATTCTTCAGAAAATCAAAATGAAAAAGTTTTTATATTTAATGGTTGGACTTTTTCATCAGACCCAACAATAGCTCCATTCGATCATGCAATATACGATTTACAATTAGTAAATTGCGGTAATGTTTAATAGAATTTTTCTTTAGCTAACCAATTAGTATCAAATTCTGATTTAACGAATTTTTCGTGAGATAAAATTTTTTTATGTAGATCTATTGTAGTAGTTATTCCTTCTAAAACAAATTCATCCAATGATCTTAAAGTTCGCTGTATTGCTTCAGATCTATTCCGTCCCTTGCATATTACTTTTGCAATCAAACTGTCGTAATAGGGAGTTACTTTACATCCTTGAAAAATTGATCCATCAACTCGAGTTCTAAATCCCGACGGTTGATGACAAACACTAATTATTCCTGGGCTAGGTTGAAAGTCTAAGGCTGGATTTTCAGCATTGATTCTACATTCAATGGAATGACCACGAGGATCTATATCACTTTGCTTTAAAGCAGTTTCCCCTGTAAAAGCAATCCACAACTGTTCTTTAACTATGTCAATGCCGGTTTGTACTTCTGTAACTGGATGCTCTACTTGGACCCTAGTATTCATTTCTAAAAAATAAAATTTACCATTTTCGTAAATAAATTCTACTGTACCAGCGCCTTCATAACCTATTTGCTCAACCATTTTTACTGTCTTTTCTAGTAAATCTTTTCTCTGTTCATTAGTCAAAACTGGACTAGGAGTTTCTTCAATTAATTTCTGGTGTCTTCTTTGAACTGAACAATCTCTTTCTCCAAGATGAACAGTTTTATTCTTTCCTGACATTATTTGAACTTCAATATGTCTAGGGTGTTTAAAATATTTTTCAATATACAACTCATCATTTCCAAAGTATTTTTTTGCCTCATTTTTTGCTGTTAAAAAAAGATTTTCTAATTGACTTTCTTCATTAACAATTTTCATCCCTTTTCCACCACCGCCACCAGCTGCTTTTATTAAAACAGGGTATCCAATTTCTTTACATATAGATCTTGCTTCAGAAAATGATTTTACGCCTCCTTCTGATCCTTCGATTATTGGCAAACCATATTTTTTGGCTATTCTCTTAGCTTCAATTTTGTCTCCCATTTTTGAAATTAAGTCAGCACTAGGTCCAATAAATTTTATTCCATGTTTCGTAACCATTTCAGCAAATTTAGAGTTTTCGGACAGAAAACCGTAACCAGGGTGGATTGCCTCAGCATTAGTCAAGTCAACGGCAGACATTATCGAAGCTATATTCAGATAACTATTTTGAGGTTGATGTGATCCTATGCAGACACTTTCATCAGCAAGTCTTACATGCATAGCATCGGAGTCTACATCGGAATGTACAGCAACTGTTGCTATACCCCATTCTTTGCATGCTCTTATAATTCTAACAGCGATCTCACCTCTGTTAGCTATCAAAACTTTTTTGAACATTTTATTTTACTTAAGAACAATTAGTGGCTGACCAAACTCCACTGGCTGACCATCATTAACAAGAATTTTTTTTACTACTCCATCACTAGTAGAGGGAACATGATTCATTGTTTTCATAGCCTCTACAATCATTACAGTTTGACCTTTTTTAATTTTATCTCCAACTTTAACAAATTTTTTCCCTCCGGGTTCTGGGGCTAAATAGGCTGTTCCAATAATTGGAGATTTAATTCTTACACCTTCAGCGTCATCAGATTCATTAAGAACTGCTTTAATAGGAGAGACAATTGCTCCAGTTTTGCTTTGCTCAATTGGTTTAGATGCTTTTGAAACTTTAATCTTAGTTTGACCTTCTTGGTATTCTAATTCTGTTAAATTAAATTCAGTTAAATAGTCAACTAGTTCTTTAATAAGCTTCTTATCTATTTTCATTTTTTTAAATAATTTTTCATTGCTAGTAATGCTATTATATAACCTTCAACTCCAAACCCACAAAGAATACCCGTTGCTAATTTGCTTATTAGCGATTTATGCCTGAATTCTTCTCTATTGTAAATATTAGTTATATGTAATTCGACTATAGGAATTTTGAGCACTTTTAATGCATCGTGTATAGCTATAGAGGTATGTGTATAGGCCCCTGCATTTATAATTAAACCTTCCTGTTCATTTCTTGCTTTTTGAATTTCATCTACCAATTCTCCTTCGATATTTGATTGAAACAAAGAAAGCACAATACCGTTTTTTTTAGCAAATTCTTTACAATTATTTTCAATATCTTTTAAAGAAATATTGCCATATTTTTCTTTTTCTCTTTCACCTAAAAGGTTGAGGTTTGGCCCATTAAGAATTATAATTTTATTCATCATTATTTTTATAAATTACTTAGTTAACTCAATTATGGCAAAAATACAATTAAATGGAAAAAAAGTTACAATAAAACCTAACTTAACTATTCAAAATTTATTAAAACAATTTAAACTTGACGATAAAAAAGTAGCAATAGAACATAATGGAATTATTGTTCAAAAATCGAGTTATAAAAAAAAATATTTAAAAAACAACGATAAATTAGAAGTAGTTCACTTTATAGGAGGAGGCTAATTTGAAAAAAGATACTTTTAAAGTTGCTAATAAAATTTTAAAATCTCGATTAATTATTGGTACTGGAAAATACAAAAATTTCAGAGAAACTGCCCAAGCTGTAAAAGAGTCAGGAGCTGATATGGTTACCGTAGCTGTCAGGAGAGTAAATATTTTAGATAAAAAAAAGCCAATTTTAACTGACTATTTAAACCCCAAAAAAATAATTTTTTTACCAAATACTGCAGGGTGTTTCACTTCCCAGGAGGCTTTAAGAACTTTAAGACTGGCAAGAGAGATGGGTGGATGGAAACTTGTTAAGTTAGAAGTTTTAGGAGATAAAAAAACTTTGTACCCTGACATGGTTGAAACTATCAAATCAACAAAGATTTTGGTCAAAGAGGGATTCAAAGTTATGGTTTACTGTACAGACGATCCTTTATTAGCTAAAAAACTTGAAGATTGTGGAGCTTCGGCAATTATGCCTTTAGCTTCACCTATAGGCTCAGGATTAGGCTTACAAAATAAAGTTAACATTTCTTTGATTATCAAACAATCTAAAGTCCCCGTGATAGTTGATGCCGGAATTGGTACAGCTTCCGATTCAACTGTAGCAATGGAAATGGGTTGTGATGGTGTTCTTGTTAATAGTGCAATTGCAAATTCAAAAAACCCAATAAGGATGGCCAGAGCATTCAAAAATGCCGTTATTTCTGGAAGAGACTCTTACTTAGCAGGAAGAATGAAAAAAAATTATTTCGCATCTCCAAGCTCCCCAATTGACGGATTAATTTAAACTCTTTTTTTTCTTCTGACCCACAACGTTCGTGGACTAACATTTTTTTTCTTAATATTTTTAGTTTTTTTAATTTTTTTTGTAGTTAATTTAATTCCATTTTTTTGTTTTCTTTCCAAGTTTTCTGATGTTTTATTTATAATATCAATTTCGTTTATGTTCTGTACTTTATTAATTATCTTTTTTGACTTATTTAAAAGTTCAATTTTATATTCTGGGATAACTAAGTTTGAGTCATTAAAAAAATTTATTTTTAAAGAATATTTTTTTTGAAAATATTCAATTTCTTTTACAAGCTTTTGTTCAATGTATATTTTTACTTTTTCAGGAATATGAGCTTTAATAATTTTTACTTTACTGTTAAAAGCTAAAAGTTCTATTTTTTTAATGATTTTTTGAGCAAATGACTCTAAAGACAAAATTGTCTCCCAGTTTATTGAAGCTTCTCGAAGCCTTTGTCTAGTCATTTCTAACAAACCGAAATTACTAATTCTACCAACTTGAATCCTGGCTCTATCTTTTCTAATGCTCTCTCTCATTTTTTTTTCAACCATACGTCTATTATAAAAATTCATCATATCAATGAAATCGATAACAATTAAACCTGACAAGTCTCTAATTTTAATTTGACGAGATATTTCCTCAGCTGCCTCAAGATTTGTATTTAATGCAGTTTTTTCAATATTGATTTGTTTAGTAGATTGTCCAGAATTAATATCTATGGCGACTAGCGCTTCGGTTGGATTAATTACTAAATAGCCCCCAGACTTTAATTTAACCCTTGGTTCAAAAATATTGTTTAATTCTTTTTCAATATTTGCATCATGAAATAAAGGAATTTTACCTCTATACTTTTTAATATTTTTTACGTTTTTGGGCATTAATTGTTTCATAAATTTTTTTGCTTTTTGATATGCCTCATTTCCATCAATATAAATATTTTTTGTATCATTGTCGTAAGTATCTCTCAAAGTGCGTTTGATAATATCTCCCTCTTCATAAACTAGTGAGGGTGCATTAGAATTTAGAGCTTTATCTCTTATATCTTCCCAGGTTTTAAGAGTATTTTCAAAATCTTTTTCTATTTCATTTTTAGTTTTATTAGCACCAGCTGTACGAACTATTACTCCCATACTTTTTGGAATTTCAATTTGATTTAAAATACCTCTTATTTTTTGTCTATCAGAAGAATTAAAAATTTTTCTAGAAATACCTCCACCTTTTGGTGTATTAGGCATCAATACAATATATTTTCCTGCTAAAGATATAAATGTTGTAAGTGCAGCTCCTTTTTGACCTCTTTCCTCTTTAATCACCTGTATTAATATTACTTGACCAGGCTTAATTACTTCTTGAATTTTATATCTTTTAAGACCATAAGAAGTTTTTAATTCTTCTCTATATTCTTTTTTTACTTCTTCTTCATTTTTTGGTGAATTTTTTTCTTCTCCGTTTGCTTCTGCAATTTTATCTGAATTCTTCCCATTAGAAATATCTTCCAAAGCTTTATTTTTTAAATTCTCTCTTATTTTTTCTTCAGCATATTTAATTTTTTCTTTATCTTCAGAAGGAATTTGATAATAATCAGATTGAATATCGTTAAAGGCTAAAAACCCGTGTCTTATTCTGCCAAAATTTACAAAAGCTGCTTGCAATGAAGGCTCTACTCTACTTATTGTTCCAAGATAAATATTATTTTTAAAATTTAGCTTATTTTTATCTTCAAATTCGTATTCCTCAATTGAAGAGTTGGATTTAAGAACGATACGAGTTTCATTTGGATGCGAAGCATCAATATATAAATTTTTTTCCATTTTAATTGGATTCCTTTTAATCTGTTGAAATTTGAAATTTTTATTTTTGACATAAGATAATAATATACAATTTTTTCATTAAATGCACTTATAATAATAACAAATTAAGATTATTATGCCCTAAGATAGCCAAATTTTATTCATTAAACTATTTAAGATGAGATTATTTAGAATGTTCAAATTCATAAATTTTTCAATTAAGTTTTTCATTATATTCGCTTTAATCTGTTTATTTTTTGCCTTTTCAACGCTATGGTATTTTTCCATCGGTTTGCCGGATTACAAAAAGTTATCAAATTATCAACCTCCTATTTCAAGCAGAGTATATTCAGGCGATGGAAAGTTAATCGCAGAGTATGCCTTGGAAAAAAGATTATTTATTCCTATTGAGTCAATTCCTAAAAAAGTAATTAACTCGTTTTTGTCTGCTGAAGACAAGAACTTTTTCAATCATCCAGGCGTTGATGCAAAAGGTATAGTTAGAGCATTAATAAAAAATTTAAAAAATATTAGTGCAAATAAAAGATTAGAGGGTGCTTCTACTATAACTCAGCAGGTAGCTAAAAACTTTTTACTTACTAATGAAGTTTCTTTGAATAGAAAAATTAAAGAAGCCATATTAGCCTTTAGAATAGAAAGAGCTTATTCTAAAGAAAGAATTTTAGAATTATATTTAAATCAAATTTATTTGGGGCAAGGCACTTACGGAATAGCAGCTGCAAGTCTGGAATATTTTGACAAATCTGTAAAAGATTTAGATTACACTGAAGCAGCTTTGTTAGCAGCTTTACCTAAAGCTCCTAGTAGATACGATCCATTTAAATATCCTGATGTAGCAAAATTTAGAAGAAATCTAGTGCTTCAAAATTTAGAAGATAATAATTATATAACAAAAAAACAGCTAAAAAAATTTAAAAAATCTAAAATTACATTGAAGAGGAGGAAAATAGAAATTTTGAATGAGGCTAACTCTTATACAGAAGAAGTAAGAAGATCTATTAAAGAAAAATACGGTTTTAAAACACTGTATTCCGAAGGTTTATCTATTCGAACTCCCCTTAATATTAATTATCAAATTCAAGGAATTAATTCTTTAAGAAATGGCATAGAAGCATACGATAGACGGCATGGATGGAGAGGTGCTATTACCAATAAATTAAAAAATAAAAAATGGCAAAAAAAGATAGATCAATTTAAAATTGACCCTACTTTAAATTGGAAAAAAGCAGAAATTTTAGAAATAAGTTTAAGCAGGATAAAATTTAAGACATTTGAAGGTTTAGAGAATTTCATTATGCTAAATGAACTTAAATGGGCTATCCCAAACAAAAAAACTATTTTTAATATATTTAACGTTGGCGATATTATTTTTGTTCAACAAAAAAACAATATTTGGAGTTTAAAACAGTACCCCAAAGTAAACGGAGGAATTGTAGTTATTGATGCTTATACGGGAGACGTGAAAGCTTTAGTTGGTGGATTTAATTTTAAGTCAAGTGAATTCAATCGAGTTACTCAAGCAAAAAGACAACCTGGATCTGCATTTAAACCAATTGTTTATGCTGCAGCATTAGAAAACGGTTATTCGCCAAATTCAATAATTTTAGATGCACCATTTGTTGAAAGTCAAGGGGTAGGTTTAAAAGATTGGAAACCTGAAAATTACGGAAAAAAATTTTATGGTCCTTCGACTTTAAGAAAAGGAATTGAATATTCGAGAAACTTAATGACAGTAAGGATAGCAAAAACCTTAGGCTTAAATAAGATTTTAAATCTATCGAATAAGTTAGAAATTTATGATGATATTCCAGAATTATTGTCTGTTTCATTAGGCTCAGCTGAAACTACCTTAATAAATCTTGCATCTGCTTATGCCTCATTTGCAAATGGAGGTAAAAAAGTAAATCCTAATTTAATAAGTAGAATTCAAGACAGAAGAGGAAAAACAATCTTTAAATTAAATAACAAAAAATGTTTAGGATGTGACAAGTTTTTACACAGTTCAGAAGATTTTCCAATTATTGAGCGTGAGGAAAAGACAGTGTTTAGTGAGGAAACTGCGTATCAAATGACTTCAATTTTAGAGGGCGCCGTTCAAAGGGGGACAGCAAAAAAACTAAGAGATTTAAAAGTTCCTTTAGCAGGAAAAACTGGAACAACAAATAATAATTATGATGCTTGGTTTGTTGGTTTCACTTCTAATCTTGTAGTTGGAGTATACGTTGGTTTTGACAATCCTAAAACCTTAGGTAAGTATGAAACTGGTTCAAAGGCAGCTCTTCCAATTTTTAAGGATTTCGTTAAAAATGCTCTTTATAAAGAAGATTTTAAAGAATTTAAAATCCCTGAGGGTATATATTTAACTTCTTTAAACTATGATACAGGATTAAAATCCTCTCTAGAAGAAAAAAATACAATTATTGAAGCATTGAAAGCCAAAGATATTAACAACATCGATAATAACAAATTAATCTCAACAGATAGTTATGATAAACTAATAAAGTACAGACAATTTTACTAATGCAAAACTTTGAAAATAAATTGATACTTGTTGAAAAAACTCTTGAAAATATTAGGGGGTATCTTTGAAAAAAATAACATTCAAACCAAATTAACAGAATTAGAAAAAACTCTCCAAAGTAAAAATTTTTGGAAAGACAAGTCTAAAGTTAAAAAAACAATAAAAGAGAAAAAAATTTTCGAGGATATTTCAAATTCTTTCAAAAATTGCACTAATGAAATGAATAATTTAAAAGATTTATTCAAATTAGCCTTAGAGGAAAAGAACGAAGAAATTATTAATGATTGCAGCTTAAAAATTAACGATTTATTAAATAAAATTAAAAAAGATGAGATCAATTGTTTTCTTTCAGGAGAAAATGATGATTTCAATATTTATTTAGAGATACATGCAGGCGCTGGGGGGACAGAAAGCCAAGATTGGGCAGATATGTTAAGAAGAATGTATTTAAAATGGTTTGATAAAAAACAATTTAAATATGAGTTTATCAGTGAACATAAAGGAGAAGAAGCTGGTATCAAATCTTCAACACTTAAGGTTAGTGGGGATTACCTTTACGGGTTAATGAAAAGTGAGTCAGGTGTTCATAGACTAGTTAGAATTTCACCTTTCGATAGTGGCGCACGAAGACACACTAGTTTTGCCAGTGTTTGGGTTTATCCGGCTGTAGATGATAATATTAAAGTTCAAATCGATGACAAAGATTTAAGAATAGATACTTATAGGTCTAGTGGTGCAGGAGGGCAGCACGTCAACACAACTGATAGCGCAGTAAGGATAACTCACTTACCAACAAAAATTGTAGTTCAATGTCAAAATGAAAGATCACAACATAAGAACAAAGAAACTTGTTATAAAATGCTTAAAGCAAGACTTTATGAACACGAAATTCAAAAAAGAGAGACAGAAAATAAAAAAGAATTAAATTTAAAAACAGATATTGGTTGGGGACATCAAATAAGATCTTATATTCTTCAACCATATCAACTTGTTAAAGATCTAAGAAATAAAGTAGAGAGCACAAATCCATCTGATGTTCTTAATGGAAATATTGATGAGTTTATTGAGGCAGGAATTATAAACAGATAATGAAAAAGTTATTTATTATTATATTTATAGCAACTTTCTCTATATTAATTTCTATTTTAATTGTTTTGTCTACAATAGGTTTCGAGACAAATAAATTTAATAAAATTATTTCTGAAAAAGCTACAGAAAACAATAAAAACGTCTCATTAAATTTACAAAAAGTAAAATTTAAATTTGATATTAAAGAATTTGATTTATTCATAGAGACAAAAAATCCAGAATTAACTTATAAAAGTCTTTTAATTCCAATTTCAAAAGTGAGAGCATACTTAAATTTCTCTTCTTTAATTAGATCTAATACAAAAATTGAAAAGGTCAGTATATCTTCTGAAGAAGTGAATATAGATCAATTAAAAAGAATCATTATCAAGACAAAACCGTCTAATTTAAACAGCCTTATAATTAATAAAATTAAAAATGGGAAATTGATTATTAATTTAGAATTATATTTAAACGATAATTTAGAGATAGACAACTTTATTGCAAAAGGAAAAGTCGAAGACATGAACGCTTCAATTAGTAATGATTTTACTTTAACTAGCACAAGTTTTAATTTTTTTGGAGACACATCTGACATATTAATTAAAAATGTTAAAAGTAAAATAGAGGGATTGATAATTAAGGATGGTAATTTTCATATTAAGAATGATAAAGAGATTAATATAAAATCTGATTTCACTACTTTAATAGATATAAATGAAAAAAATATTACTAAATATCTTCCAATTCTTGAAAAAATTAGATTAATTAATATTGAAACAAATTTTAGTGGAGAAGTGAATAACTTCCTAAATCTAACTTTTGATAAAACTTTTAAAATAACTAATTATATTTATTCTAATAAAGGAAGAATTAATAAATCTTATTTTAAGCTAAACAAAGCTCTCAAAAATCCTTTTTTAGAACAAGATATAGAAAAGTTACATTTTAAAAATACTATTTTTGACACTCGATATTCTTTAGATAAAAAAAATTATATAAACTTCAAAGGTCAGTACAGCTTTGATGAAAAAAATTATCAAAATTTTAATTTTAAAAATAATTTTTTTAAAGATGTATCAAAAACTATTTTGAACACGGAAGTTTATCAAAAAATAAATATTGATTTTATCAACTACAAAAAAGATGTAGATAAAAAAGCTAAAATATTTCTAGATTTTTCTAGAAAAAAAGATCTAATAGATTTGAATGAGTTTAAATATTTTGAAAATAAAAATTTAATCTCTGTTGAAAACCTTAGATTAGACAAAAAAGGTTTAGTTTCACTTAAAAATATTAAAGTTAAGACTTTTAATAAAGATAATTTAAAAAATGATTTTACTTTAGATTTTGGAAAAAAGATAAAAATTTCTGGAACTAGATATGATGCTAAAAACTTAAATAAGTTTTTTAATAAAAAGTCGAAAAGTAATTTACTAAATAAAATAAACAAAGAAATTTATATAGATATAAAAAATATCGATACGCCGTTATCTAAAAAGCTCAAAAATTTTAGATTGATTGGAGCTATTGAAAAAGGAAAATTTACAAAAATTTCATCAAAAGGAGATTTTGGTGATAACAAATTTTTAGATATTTCAATGAAAAGTGATAAAAAAAACGGCAGGAAATTTTTAGAAGTTTACTCAGATTTACCCCAACCTTTGCTGTCCGAGTATAGTTTTTTCAATGGTTTGACTGAAGGAGTTTTAAATTTTTCCTCTATAATTGAGAATGATACGTCTTCTTCAATTTTAGTAATTGATGATTTTAAAGTTGTAAATGCTCCGGGAGTAGTAAAACTTTTGTCACTAGCTGACTTTGGTGGTTTAGCTGATTTAGCTGAAGGAGAGGGCTTATCTTTTGAAAAACTAGAAATAAAAATGGATACAAATAAAGGATTTTTAAAATTAAATGAACTTTATGCTGTGGGTCCAAGCATTTCAGTTCTAATGGAGGGATATAAAGAGGAGAGTGGGTTAACAAGTTTAAGGGGAACTTTAGTTCCTGCAAAAAACTTAAATAAATTTCTATCAAAAATACCTGTGATTGGGAAAATTATAATTCCGAAAGATATTGGTGAAGGTTTATTTGGGGTCAGTTTTAAAATTAAAGGGATGCCAGAAAAAATGAAAACAACAATTAATCCTATCAAAACGTTGACACCCCGTTTTATAACTAAAGCTTTAGAAAAACAAAAAAAAGCTAAATAATTTTAATGATATAATGTTTTTTCTTACCAAATGAAATCTTTAAATCTTTACTATTATTGAAATCATCTAGTATAACTATTCTATTCTCGTCTGTTAAAATTTGATTATTTATTTTTAATGCATTACTTTGAATTGCTCTTCTAGCCTCACTTTTTGATGACATGATTTTATTTGAGGATAGTAAGTCTAAAATTTTAATTCCTAATTTAAAACTACTTTTTTTTATTTTAATTTCTGGCAATTCACCTCCCGATCCACCAGACACAAAAGTTATTTTTGCTGTTTTTTCTGCTTTCAAAGAAGCAGTTTTACCGTGTAACATGCTAGTTGTTTCATTCGCTAATAAAATTTTTAATTCATTAATGTTTGTATTTTTTAATTTTTCAATTTTGCTTATACTTAAATCTGTGAACATTTTAAGAAATTTTATTACGTCTCTATCATCAGTATTTCTCCAGAATTGCCAATAATCATAAGAAGATAAAAGTTTTTCATCAAGCCAAACTGCACCTTTCTCAGTTTTACCCATTTTAGCACCGGATGCTATAGTTATTAAGGGAGTTGTTAATCCAAAAACTTGTTTACCCGAATATCGTTTAATTAGTTCTACTCCATTGACAATATTTCCCCATTGATCTGAACCACCTATTTGCATCAGGCAATTCTTAGTTTTATTCAGTTCCAAAAAGTCATAAGCCTGTAAAATCATGTAATTAAATTCCATATAACTTAAAGATTGTTCTCTATCTAATCTCAACTTAACACTATCAAAACTAAGCATTTTATTAATCGTAAAATGTTTTCCTATCTCTCTTAAAAATTTTATATAATTTAATTTTCTAAGCCACTTGTAGTTATTTACAAAAACGGGTTTTAATTTAGTATTCTTTGTCTTTAAAAAAATTTTAAAAACTTTTTCAATGTTTTTTATATTTTTTTCTATTTGTTTCTCTGAAATTATTTTTCTTGTTTCTTCTTTTCCCGAAGGATCTCCGATTCTTGTTGTTCCACCACCTAGCAAAACAATTGGTTGATGACCATGTTTTTGCAATAATCTTAAACACATTATCTGCAATAAACTTCCCACATGTAAACTCGATGCAGTACAATCAAAACCAATATAAGCTTTAATTTTCTTTTCATTCATTAACTGTTCTAACTCTTCAGAACTAGTACATTGATTGAAATACTCTCTTTCTTTGAATTCTTTTAGAAATGACTTTTCCATATTTTTTAAAAACAGTGTAGAATCAATATACTAGATTTAAATTAATTAAAAAATACATATGAGCAAAAGCTTTTATAGCCTTGGTTTAATGAGCGGAACATCAATGGATGGAGTAGATGCATCAGTTATACAAACAGATGGAAAGACCAAATATAAGCCTATTTTAGACAAATATTTTGAATATCCAAAAGATATTTATATACATTTAACAAAATTAAGGGATAAAATTAAAGGTTCTAGAGATTTAAAAAAAAATTCAAAAGAAATACAAAATGTCGAGAAAGAAATTACCTTATTTCATGCTAAAGCAGTTAATCAAATTTTAAAAAAAATTAAGGTAAATGTTGATTTCATAGGCTTTCATGGTCAGACTATTTATCATAACGCAAAAGATAGAATTTCTAAACAGCTAGGAGATGGAAAACTTCTTTCAAAAATTACAAAAAAAACCGTCATATGTAATTTTAGGCAAAATGATTTAAAAAATGGAGGAGAAGGAGCGCCCTTAACTCCGATATTTCATCAAATGTTACAAAAAATATTTAATATTAAACCAGTTAGTTTTTTTAATATAGGTGGAATATTAAATCGTACAACTATTTGGAAGGATGGATTGCTTAGCGCAAGAGATCTTGGTCCCGGAATGTGTTTAATTGATAAGTGGATAAGAACTAAAACTAACAAAAAATATGACAAGAATGGAGAAATTGCCAAAGTTGGAAAAGTAAATAAAAATGTTTTAGATAAGTATTGGAATATTTTTCAAATATCTGATCCAGAAAGAATATCATACGACATTAATGATTTTGATATTTCTTTTGCTAAAAAATTATCTCTTAAAGATGGGGCTGCTACATTAACTCTTTATACAGCTAACTACTTTATTGCACATTTCGAAACTAATGCAAGATTTCAAGATACAAAAAAAGAAAAAACAATTTTATGCGGAGGAGGAAGAAAAAATAAATTTTTGGTTAAAACAATAAAGTCATGGAATAAAAATGTAAAACTTATAGATGACTATGGGATTGATGGAGATTTTGTCGAGTCACAAGCTTTTGCTTATCTAGCAGTTAGATCTTATCTTAAATTACCAATTTCTTTTCCTGAGACAACTGGATGTAAAAAACCGACAACTGGTGGAAAAATAATAAAATTTAAATAAGAGCTGTTTTTTCTTTAATATATTTTTCTATCTCTAAACTTAATTCTTTTTCTTTATTTTTAAAAAAATGATTAGAATTTTTAATTTTAAAGAATGGTACTTCCACACCTTTTTGACTTTTTATTCTGTTATTTAAATCGTTGATACTTTCTTTAGTTACAAGTTCATCGTTTTCACTGTAGATTACTTGTCCCGAGGTTGGACATGGAGCTAAAAAAGAAAAATCATAAACGTTAGGCTGTGGAGACACAGCAATGAAATGGTTAACTTCTGGTCTTCTCATTATAAGTTGCATACATATTAAAGAGCCAAATGAAAATCCAGAAACCCAACATTGACTATAATCTAAATTCTGTCTTTCAATCCAATCTAAAGCAGCCGCCGCATCTGATAATTCGCCTTGACCATTATCGAACACACCATCACTCTTACCAACTCCTCTAAAGTTAACTTTGATAACAGAAAAACCATTTTTTTGAAAAATATTATACATTACTTGAACAATTTTATTATTCATTGTCCCTCCGTATTGAGGGTGTGGGTGTAAGACTATCGCAACAGGTGAACCAAATTTCGGATTTTTATAGTATTTTGCTTCTAGTCTTCCCGAAGGTCCTGGAACAAAAATTTCTAAACTTTTAGGTTTTATCATTAGTAATGATTATTATTTTCAAAAAAAAGATAAACTTTATAACATGTTTTTATGCGTCAAATATATTTTTTTAATTCCTACTATTAGGGTAGGAATTGATCGCTAATTATTGTATTACAACGATAATTTATGAAACTTACTACTAAAGGAAGATATGCTGTAATGGCAATGGCAGATCTTGCTACAAACGCCAGCATTGGTCCAATTAGTTTAAAAGAAATTTCAGTAAGACAGAATATTTCTCTAGCTTATTTAGAGCAAATATTTATCAAGTTGAAAAATAAAAAACTTGTAAGAAGTTCAAGAGGAGCCACTGGCGGATATATTTTAGAAAAACCAGCATCTGAAATTAAATTATCAAATATAATTTTTGCAGTTGATGAAGAGGTAAGAATGCTTAATTGTAAAAAAACATCAAAGAAAGGATGTACTAATAAAACAACAAAATGCATCACTCATAATTTATGGGATCAACTAGATCAACATATAAACGGTTTTTTTGAAAAAATAAGATTACAGGATTTAGTTAAACAAAATTCAAATTTAAAATCTCTATGAAAAATCAAAACGCTAATATTCCTCAAGATTATAAATATGGTTTTACAACCGAGATAGATAATATAAAAGCTCCTAAAGGTCTTTCTGAGGAAACAATTAAATTTATCTCTAACATTAAAAAAGAACCGAAATGGATGTTAGATTGGAGACTTAAAGCATTTAATAGGCTGAAAGTCTCTAAAGAGCCAAATTGGCAAAAACCAAAATATCCAAAGATAAATTATCAAGATTTATATTATTATTCTGCTCCAAAAAGTATGAAAGATAAACCTAAATCTTTAGATGAAGTTGATCCTAAATTAATTGAGACTTACAATAAACTTGGGATACCTTTAAATGAGCAAAAAAAATTGAGCGGAGTTGCTGTTGATGCTGTGTTTGACTCTGTTTCTGTTGCCACAACCTTTAAAGATGAATTAACAAAAAAAGGTATAATTTTTTGTCCAATTTCAGAAGCAATACAAAAACACCCTGATCTTGTTAAAAAATATTTAGGTTCGGTAATTCCAATTTCAGATCATTACTTTGCAACTCTTAACTCTGCTGTTTTTACAGATGGATCTTTTGTTTATATACCTCCAAATACTAGATGTCCGATGGAGTTATCAACTTACTTCAGAATTAATGCCGCAGAAACTGGGCAATTTGAAAGAACATTAATTATTGCCGATAAAGGTAGCTATGTAAGTTATTTAGAGGGGTGCACTGCACCAATGAGAGATGAAAATCAATTACATGCAGCTAATGTGGAGCTTATAGCTTTAGATGATGCTGAAATAAAATATTCAACTGTTCAAAATTGGTATCCAGGCGATAAAAATGGCGTGGGTGGAATTTACAATTTTGTTACTAAACGTGGTGCATGCAGAGGAAAAAACTCAAAAATCTCTTGGACTCAAGTAGAAACTGGATCTGCAATAACTTGGAAATATCCTAGCTGTATTTTACAAGGAGATAATTCTGTAGGTGAATTTTATTCTATTGCCATTACTAATAATTATCAAAAAGCTGATACTGGAACAAAAATGATTCACCTTGGAAAAAATACAAAAAGTAAAATTATTTCCAAAGGAATATCAGCTGGAAAAGCAGACAATACTTATAGAGGATTAGTTGATATAGGAAGAAAGGCATCAAACTCAAGAAATTATACCCAGTGCGATTCTCTATTAATGGGAAACAAGTGTGGTGCACATACTGTTCCTTATATTAAGAATAAAAATTCAACATCTATAATAGAACATGAAGCTACAACTTCTAAAATTAATGATGATCAATTGTTTTATTGTAATCAAAGAGGCTTAAATCAAGAAGAAGCTGTCAGTTTAATTGTTAATGGTTTTTGCAAAGATGTTTTACAGCAACTACCAATGGAGTTTGCTGTTGAAGCTCAAAAACTAGTGGGTATTAGTCTAGAAGGAAGTGTTGGCTAATGCTAGAAATTAAAAATTTAAATGCCTCAATAAATAACAAAGAAATTTTAAAAGGTTTAAATATATCTATTAAACCAGGAGAGTTACACGCAATAATGGGACCCAACGGTTCTGGAAAAAGTACATTAGCAAATGTTCTCTCAGGGAAAGAAGGATACAAAATTTCTGGTGAGTTAAATTATTTAGGGAAAAGTTTAAGTGATATATCAATTGACGAAAGAGCGCAAAAGGGAATTTTTTTAGCTTTTCAATATCCAACTGAAATACCTGGAGTAAACACTAGTAACTTTTTAAGAACATCTCTTAATAAAGTAAGAAAAGCTCAAGGGAAAAAAGAAATAGACGCTCTATCCTTCTTAAAATTGGTAAAAGAAAAATCAACTGAGCTTGGAATGGACGAAAAAATGTTAACTAGACAACTTAATGTTGGGTTTTCAGGAGGAGAAAAAAAGAAAAATGAAATCCTGCAAATGAAAATTTTAGATCCAAATTTAATAATTCTTGATGAAACTGACTCAGGTTTAGATATTGATGCATTAAAAATAGTTGCTGATGGTGTAAATTCTTCTCGGGATAAGCAAAAATCATTTTTAGTTATTACACACTATCAAAGATTATTAAATTTTATCAAACCAGATTTTGTTCATGTTTTATCTGATGGCAAAATTGTTAAATCTGGTACGAAAGAATTAGCAATGCAACTTGAAAAAACAGGTTATAAAGGTATCAATTAAAATGCTCAATTTTAAAATTCATTCAAAAGAAATTGATAAAATTGGTAATTTTACAAAAGAAGAAAAAAATTTTAGATTGAAAAATTTAAACTATTTTAACGATGTTGGACTTCCAAATAAAAGAAATGAAGATTGGAAGTTTTCAGATTTAAAAGAAATAGTATCAAAAAATTTTAGCAAATTGGACCTAAGTTTAGAAAAGTCGAAAAAACCAAAAATAGATTTTATAAAAGACTTCGAACATAATTACATGCTGGTTATTAATGGTGAATTAGTAGAGAGTAATTTTAAATACGAAGAAAAAAATATGATTGATTTGAAATCTTTTTTAAATAAAGATTATTCCAATAAAAAAGAAAATAACCCTTTAGTAAATTTAAATCACGCTTTATCAGACAAAGGTTACTATTTAGAGGTGAAAGATAATTATAAATTTAAAAAGATTTTAGTAATTTACCATTTTTATACAGTAGATCTGAACGAAAATTTTTTAAATATTAAAAATAAAATTAAAATTGGAAAAAATTCTGAACTTCATATTTTAGACTTTATTCTAAATAACTCTAAAAGTAATTTTTTTAATAATGTTTATGAAGATGTTACTTTAGAAAACTCAGCAAATTTTAAGAATATCTATCTTCAAAATGATAAAAGCTTGGGATACTTTCATAAATACTCAAAAAATAAATTATCTTCTGGATCAAAAATAAATTCATTTATTTTTCCTTCTGGTCTTAAATTCAATAAATTAGACTTAGAATTTGATTTAGAGGGTGAAAAAAGCGAGTGCAATATTCATTCAGCTTCTTTTTTAAGCGGTCAAGAGCATCAAGAAGTAAAAACTCGAGTAAATCATCTTTATCCAAATTGTAAAAGCTACCAAAAGGTAAAAAATGTATTAAATGCCGAAAGCAGAGGAGTCTACCAAGGAAAAATTTTTGTTAAAGATATTGCTCAAAAAACTGATGCTTATCAATTAAGCAAAGCTATTTTACTTAGCGAGAGATCAGAGTTTAATTCAAAGCCTGAACTTGAAATTTATGCAGATGATGTTAAATGCTCCCACGGATCAACATCTGGTAGTCTGGATAAAGACTCAATTTATTACTTAATGACCAGAGGATTAAGTAAAAAGGAGTCTACCAAAATGCTAGTCGAGAGTTTCCTTAATGAAATAATTGAATTAATTAAAAGCAGCTCTTTAAGAAATTTTATTAAAACCAAATTAGAAGAACATTTACAAAATGAACATAAAAAACATTAAATCAGAATTTCCAATTTTTAAACAAAAAGTAAATGGAAAACCTTTGGTTTATTTAGATAGCGCAAATTCTTCGCAAAAACCAAAAGCTGTTATAGATAGAATATCAAGTTTTTATGAAACTGAGTTCTCTAACGTTGGAAGAAGTGTTCACTCACTTGCAGTAAAAGCAACTAATAGATTTGAGGACTCTAGAGATATCGTTAAAAATTATCTGAATGCAAAATTTAGAGAGGAAATTATATTTACTAAAGGAGCAACAGAGTCGATTAATTTAGTTGCATCGTCTTATGGCGAAAAATTTATTAAAGAGGGCGATGAAATTCTAACTACTGAATTAGAGCATCATTCAAATTATGTTCCTTGGCACTTTCTAAGACAAAAAAAAGGTGCGAAAATTAAATTTGCTCCTGTTAATGAGAAAGGTGAAGTTGTAATTGAAGAAATAAAAAAATTAATAAATTCAAAAACAAAAATTATTGCGATAACTCACATCTCAAATGTTACAGGAGTTATAATGCCGGTAAAAAAAATAGTTGACCTGGCTAAAGAAAAAAATATTCCAGTTTTGGTTGACGGAACTCAAGGAGCTCCACATTTAAAAATTGATATGCAGGATTTAGGATGTGATTTTTATGCGATATCATGTCATAAAATGTATGGTCCAAATGGTCTAGGAATTTTATATGCCAAAAAAAAATGGCTAGAAGAGTTACCTCCTTATCAAGGGGGTGGAGGGATGATTAGTGAAGTACTAAAGGAAAAAATAACTTTTGCAGAAACACCTACTAAATTTGAGGCGGGCACTATGCAAACTGCAGAAGTTGTCGCTTTTTCTGAGGCAATAAAATTTATCGAAAAATTAGGAATAAAAAATATTCAAAATCATGAAAATGAAGTTATGGAATATGGTATTGAAAAATTAAAAAAAAATAACTCAATAAATTTAATTGGCGACCCAAAAGAAAGAGGTTCAGTAATATGTTTTACTATGAAAGGAATACATCCTCATGATATTGCTACAATTTTAGATGAAGATGGAGTGGCTATCAGAGCAGGCCATCATTGTTGTCAAATTTTACATGATAAATTGGGTATACCAGCAACAGCCAGAGCTTCTCTTGGCGTGTACAATTCAAAAGATGATATAGATAAATTAAGCGATGCTATAGACAATTGTAAAAAAATTTTTAAAGTATAAATGGAACTAAAAGAACTTTATCAAGAAATAATATTAGATCATGCGAAAAATCCTCGAAATAAAGGAAAATGCGAAGGGTATAATCATGACGCTAAAGCTCACAATCCTTTATGTGGTGATAAAGTTCACATTTACGCAAAGTTAGACGATAATAAAAGTTTGTCCGGTTTAAGTTTTGAAGGTGAAGGATGTGCTATTTCCTTAGCATCTGCTTCAATACTTACTGATACACTTAAGGGAAGAGATTTACAATTTTCAAAAAAAGTAACTGATGATTTTTTAAATATGTTAAAAACTAAATCAAAAATTACTTTGAATAGTTTATCAGAAGATCAAATTACAACTATTTCCTCATTATCTGGAGTTCAAGAATTTCCAATGAGAATAAAATGTGCAACAATGGCGTGGCATACTTTATTGGCTGCTTTAGAAAAAAAAGGTTAATTATGGATAATTTTAAAAATAAAGTAATTTCAGAAATAAAGAAAATTTATGATCCAGAAATCCCAGTAAATATATATGATTTAGGTCTTATTTATAAGATAGATATTGATAAAGAGAAAAAAGTTATAATCGAAATGACTTTAACTTCACCCAATTGCCCAGTAGCGGAAAGTTTGCCAAATTCTGTCAAAGATAATATATTAAAATTGGATGGGGTAAAGGATGTTGACCTGAAACTAGTGTGGGATCCACCCTGGACAAAAGAAAAAATGTCAGAGGCAGCTAAATTAGAATTAAATTTATGAACGAACAAATAATTAAACTAAGTGATAATGCAGTTAGTAGAATTAAAGAAATTATGTCGAAAGCTGAAGATAGTACTATTGGGGTGAGAATTGGCGTTAAGTCAGGGGGCTGTGCTGGCATGTCTTACGTAATGGAGTATGCCAAGGAAATTAAGCCAAACGAAGAAGTTGTAGAAGATAAGGGTGTGAAAGTTTTTATTGATCCAAAAGCAGTAATGTATCTTTTAGGTACTGAGATGGATTATAAAAAAGAAAAGTTTTCATCACAATTTGTTTTTAACAATCCTAACGAAACTGAGCGTTGTGGTTGTGGTGAGTCTTTTAAAATTTAGCCGCTATAATACATCTCAAACTCAATTGGATGCGGCGTATGTTCGAATTTGTAAATTTCTTGAAATTTTAAATCTATATAAGCATCGATTTGATCATCAGTAAATACTCCGCCATGAGTAAGAAATTTTCTATCTTTATCTAAATTTTGCATTGCTTCTCTAAGTGAACCGCATACTGTAGGCAGCTTTTTTACTTCATCTTCTGAAAGTGTATACAAATCTTTATCAAATGACTTTCCTGGGTCAATCTTGTTTTTAATTCCGTCAATTCCTGCCATTAGCATAGAGGCAAAAGTTAAATACGGGTTTCCAGCGGCATCAGGGAATCTTATTTCCATTCGTGCTGCTTTGGGATTCATGATAATAGGAATTCTACACGAAGCCGATCTATTTCTTGCAGAATATGCAAGGATCACTGGCGCCTCAAAACCAGGTATTAATCTTTTATAGCTATTTGTTGTAGCATTTGAAAAGGCGTTAATAGCTCTAGCGTGTTTTAAAATTCCTCCAATATAATATAATGCTGTCTTTGATAAACCTGCGTATTCTTTGCCCATAAACACTGGCGTGTTTCCTTTCCAAATTGACTGGTGACAGTGCATACCAGATCCGTTATCACCTTTTACCGGTTTTGGCATAAAAGTTGCTGTCTTACCAAAAGAGTGAGTAACCATTTGTACTGCGTATTTATAAAGTTGAAGATTATCTGCTTGATTAGTTAAAGTTCCAAAATACATTCCAAGTTCGTGTTGGCTAGGAGCAACCTCATGATGGTGTTTTTCTACTTTGACACCCATATCTTTAAGAGCTTTTAGGTATTCCCCTCTCATATCTTGAGCGCTATCGACTGGAGGAACTGGAAAGTATCCTCCTTTAATACCTGGTCTATGACCCATGTTTCCGTTCTCGTACATTTTGCCAGTGTTGTAAGGACCTTCTGAGCTGTCAATATTGAAACTGGTTTCGTTCATATCATTTTTAAATCTTACATCGTCAAATACAAAAAATTCAGGCTCAGGTCCAAAATAAGATTTATCACCTATTCCTGATTTTTTTAAATAAGCTTCTGCTTTTTTTGCCGTTCCTCTCGGATCTCTTTCATATGGATCTTTCTTCACAGCGTCTAAAATGTCACAAAATATATTTAATGTAGTATGTGAGTTAAACGGATCAATTATTGGTCTATCTAAATCTGGCTTTAAGATCATGTCAGATTCATTTATTGCTTTCCAACCAGCTATAGATGATCCATCAAAAAAAACTCCATCGTTTAACATATCGTCGTCAACAACAGTAGCATCCATTGTTAAATGCTGAAGTTTTCCTCTAGGGTCAGTAAATCTCAAATCAACGAACTCTACTTGCTTGTCTTTCATCAATTTAAGAATATTTTTTGAACTCATATAGTTTTATTAGTCTTTAAAATAAGATTTTAAATTACAAAGCATACATACATAAGTATTGATTTCAATATATAATAATTAGTATATAACAGCTATGCATTTTATTCATAATACAATCTCAACTTGAAATGAGAGAAGCTAAAACCTTTGACATATTACTTTTAACATTACTTGGTTTGATTTGGGGTTCTTCATTTTTTAATATAAAAATCGCAACCTATTCTTATGAGCCTTTCACACTAGCTTTAATTAGAGTAGTCTTTGCTAGCTTTCCATTACTAATACTTTGCTGGTATAAAAAAATTAAAATTCAGGCATTCTCAAAACATTGGAAGCCTTATGCTTTAATCGGACTTTGCAATATTGCAATTCCGTTCACTCTAATTGCTATCGGAACTGCAAAAATTAATAGTTATTTAGCTGCAATGTTAATGAGCACCACACCTATGAGTGGCTCAATTCTTGCCCACTTTTTTACTAAAGATGAAAAAATAACCTTATTAAAATCAATTGGGATTTTGATTGGCTTCTCAGGAATATTATTCCTATTCTTTGATAAATTAATTATTAATGGGGAAAACTATATTTATGTATTGATTACGATTTTAGGATCTACATTTTATTCTATTGGGGGTATTTTGACTTTAAAACTTAAAGCTAAAGGCAATGAAAATGTTACCACTTCCACAACCCTTTGGTCTGTGATTTTTTTATTACCTTTAACACTTTTTTTCGAATCTCCATGGGAATTAAACCCTTCAACTGAGTCTACTTTAGCGCTTTTATATCTTGGGGTAGTTGCAACTGGATTAGCATGGTTGATTAGGTTTAGAATATTAACTGTTAATGGCTTAGTTTTTCAGACTCAGGTGGCTTATTTAATTCCAATTTTTGGAGTTTTATTTGGATATTTCTTAATGGATGAAATAATAACTTGGAGAGTGCTAATCTCATTGGTTATAATAATGGTTGGTATTTATATTGTTAAAAAAAATAATAAAGGTTTAAAAAAGTGAAATGCAACCAGATTCTATAGAATTAAGTTTTTTATCTATTTTAGCATTTATTACTTTTTTTATATTTTTAATAGTAAGCAGACTTTCTTATAGAAATAGTAACAATGTCCTTCTAGACACTGAATTTACTAAACCACAAGCGTTTCACAATGAACCGATTTCTCGAAGTGGAGGAATAGCTAGTATTATTTCTTTGTTTTCATCTTTAGGGGTTTACTACCTTCTATTTTCTAACATACTTTATGAATATATTTTCATATGTAGCAGCCTGTTTTTAATTGGTTATTTAGACGATATTAAAAAAAAAATTACCCCTAATTTGAGATTAGTTTTAATGATCTTTTTTCTGATCATTTTTATTAGCATTTTGCCTATAAAAATTATGAATATTGATTTAATTTTTTTAAATTCCTGGTTGGAAAATAAAATTTTTTCAATTTTTTTTATACTTTTATGCTTTCTATTTATTGTAAATGGGGCAAACTTAATAGATGGTTTCAACGGCCTCTTAACAATAAACTTAATTATCATTAATTCTGTATTATTGTTTGTAAATTTAAACAACAACCATACAGAATTTTCTTTTTTTTTATCTTCTCAGATTATTATTATGATTTCATTTTTATTATTTAATTTTCCAAAGGCTAAAATGTTTCTTGGCGACAGCGGATCTTATTTGTTTGGGTCTTTGGTAGCGTTAAACATCATTATTACCAACAATCTTAATATGAATATTTCCTCTTTCTTTTTATGTGTTTTACTATTTTATTTATTTTTTGAAGTTTTTTTTTCGTTTTTCAGAAAAATTTATCAAAAAAAGTCTCCTGTGTTTCCAGATAAAGAGCATTTACACATGCTTACCTATGCTTATATTTCCAAAAGTTTCGGTCCAGATAAAAGCAACTACATTAATTCAGTTTTTATTAATTCTTTTTATAGTATTTTAGTTTTACCGAGTATATATTTTGCTGAAAATACCTTGATTTGTAAGTATTGGTTTTTTTCTTTAATTTTAATTTATACACTATGTTATATTCGACTTTATCGTTTAACAAAAAAAAAAATTGATATATAAAAATAACAATTAATATTTGGGCAAGTGGCGGAATTGGTATACGCGCTGGTCTTAGAAACCAGTGCCGCAAGGCTTAAGAGTTCGAGTCTCTTCTTGCCCACCAAAAAAGTTATATGAAAGTAGAAATACAGTCAAAAAAAGGTTTAAGAACCATCTTATCTATTATAGTTGATAAAAAAACTATTCAACAAAAAATGGACCAGAGGCTTGATGAATTACAAAAACAAGTTTCATTAAAGGGCTTTAGAGCAGGTAAAGTTCCACCTTCTGTTATTAAAAGTCAATTTGGAAAATCAATTTATGGAGAAGTAATAGATAAAATTTTGAGAGAAACTTCTGCTAAAGCAATAGAAGAAAAAAAAATTAAAATTGCAGGCCAACCAAAAATAGATTTAAAAACTTTCGGAGAAGGCAAAGACTTAAATTATGAGCTGCAAATAGACTCTCTTCCAGAAATAAAACTTAAATCATTCCAGGAATTTAAAGCTACTGAGTATAAAATGGACATTGAAGATAAAATTATAAACGAAAAATTAAATGAAATATCAAATCAAAATAAACAATTTGAAGATAAAAAAGAAAACGAAAAAGCAAAAAAGGGTGATCAAGTTGTGTTTGACTATTCAGCAACAGTTGATAAAGATAAATTTGAAGGTAGTGAGGGTAAAGGTGTTCAACTAGAACTTGGCAAAAATTTATTTTTAAAAGGTTTCGACGAACAGCTAATTGATGTAAAAAAAAATGATATTAAGAAGATAGAGGCGATGTTACCTACAAATCACCCAAAAAAAGAATTAGCAAATAAAAAAGCTTTATTTGAATGTAAAATTTTAAATGTTAAGTCGGCAAAAGAAAATAAAATAGATGATAATTTTGCAAAGATAATGGGAGCTAAGGATCTTAATGATTTAAAAAAATTAATAAAAAGTCAAATCTCAAGTCAATATTTACAAGCCTTAAACTCAATAACAAAAAAAGAAATTCTAGATCAAATAGAAAAAAACCACCAATTGGATCTACCAAAAAATTTAATTGATCACGAAATATCAATAATGACTCAAAGTTTAAAATCTGAAGAGAAAGAAAAACACAAAACAAATAATGAAAAGATTGCTAAGTCAAGAATTAAGTTAGGCTTACTTTTGAATGAATATGGAACGAAAAATGATTTAAAAGTCTCTGACGAAGAAGTTAAATTAGAAATTGAAAAACAAATTAAAGGAATGCCAGGTCAAGAAAAAATAGTTCTCGAGTACTATAAAAAAAATCCTCAAGCCGCTCAAAGCTTGAAAGGTTCAATTTATGAAGAAAAAATAATCACTATGATCAAATCAAAAATTAAATTAACAACAAAAAATATAAATATAAAAGAAGCTGAAAAAATTATATCTGAGTTTAATAAGTACAATGCTGATCAAAACAGATTAAATAAAACTGAAACTTCTCCTAAAAATAAAGCAAAATCAAAAAAAATTAGTAAAAAGTAATCAATAGTTGTATAAAGCCTCGTATGAGTCGTGATTTTGAAGAACAAATGAATAATTTGATCCCTATGGTTGTTGAACAGACAAGTAAAGGCGAGAGAGCTTATGATATTTATTCTAGACTTTTAAAAGAAAGAATAGTTTTTTTAGTAGGACCAGTGAATGATAATGTTGCTTCACTTGTAACAGCTCAACTTTTATTTTTAGAGTCAGAAAATCCTAATAAAGAAATAAGTTTTTATATCAATAGCCCTGGCGGACTTGTAACCGCTGGTTTAGGAATTTATGATACTATGCAATATATAAATTCACCAGTTTCTACTCTATGCATTGGTCAAGCTTCCTCTATGGGATCTTTTTTATTAGCTGCTGGAGAAAAGGGTAAAAGGTATTCACTTCCAAATTCAAGAATCATGGTTCACCAACCGTCTGCAGGATTTCAGGGTCAAGCTACCGATATTCAAATTCATGCTAAAGAAATTCTATCCTTAAAAGAAAGATTAAATAAAATATATTCCAAACATACCGGTAAATCTGTAGAGGAAATTGCTAAAGCCTTAGAGCGAGACAATTTTATGACAGCAGATGATGCAAAAAAGTTTGGTCTAATTGACTCTGTTGTGGAAAAAAGGAAATAAGGCACAACATATAGATTTGTTTTCAACTTCAACTTGATTACAATATTTTAGACATTTAATATGACAGTATTGATTCGTTATGAGTGAAAAAAATACTAAAAATATTCTTTACTGCTCTTTTTGTGGAAAGAGCCAACATGAAGTAAGAAAACTTATTGCTGGTCCAACAGTTTTCATCTGTGATGAGTGCGTTGAACTTTGTATGGATATTATTAAGGAGGAGAACAAAAGCTCTTTAGTCAAACATCAAGATGGAGTTCCAACACCTAAAGAAATCTGCAATGTGTTAGATGATTATGTGATTGGTCAGAAATTGGCTAAAGAAATTTTATCTGTTGCGGTGCATAATCACTATAAAAGATTAAACCACGAAACTAAAAATAATAAAGATATTGAACTATCCAAATCAAATATTTTATTAGTTGGACCAACCGGTTGTGGAAAAACATTGTTAGCTCAAACGCTCGCAAGAATTTTGGATGTTCCTTTTACAATGGCGGATGCAACTACATTGACCGAAGCAGGATACGTTGGGGAAGATGTAGAAAATATAATTTTAAAATTACTTCAAGCAGCAGACTATAATGTTGAAAAAGCACAAAGAGGAATAGTATATATCGACGAAGTGGACAAGATAAGTAGAAAAGCAGAAAATCCTTCAATTACTAGAGATGTTTCTGGAGAAGGAGTTCAACAAGCTTTACTTAAAATTATGGAGGGAACAATTGCCAGTGTGCCACCTCAAGGAGGTAGAAAACATCCTCAACAAGAATTTTTACAAGTTGATACAACAAATATATTATTTATTTGTGGGGGTGCCTTTGCTGGTCTAGACAAATTAATTGACAGAAGAGGCAAAGGAACTTCTATTGGTTTTGGCGCTAAAGTTAAAAATTACAAAGAACAACCATTGTCAGAAACAATGAAACAACTTGAACCAGAAGATTTAATTAAGTACGGTTTAATTCCAGAATTTATTGGTAGAATGCCAATAATTGCAACATTAGATGATTTGGACGAAAAATCATTAGTAAAAATTTTACAGGAACCAAAAAACTCATTAATAAAACAATATCAAAGACTCTTCGAGTTTGAAAATGTTGAGTTAGAATTTAAACCTGAAGCAATATCAGAAATTGCTAAAAAGGCTATTTCAAAAAAAACAGGCGCCAGAGGTCTTAGGTCGATACTGGAAAATATCCTTTTAAAAACTATGTTTGAATTACCTGATTTAGAAGATGTTATAAAAGTAACAATCGATAAGTCCGCAGTCAAAGGTGTCACAGAGCCTATTATCACATACGGCAAAAAACAATCAACATCTGTTGCATAAGTTTGATTTGTTTCTTGAAATTAGTATATTGAATACCATATAAATTAAATATGAAAGCATCATACATAAAACCTCTTCTGCCTCTTAGAGATATTGTAATTTTTCCTTCAATGGTAATCCCCTTGTTTGTTGGAAGAGAAAAGTCAATTAAAGCTCTTCAAGAAGTAATGAAATCTGATAAATCAATAGTTTTAGTTACTCAAAAGAATTCAGAAGATGACGATCCGGAGTCAAAAGATTTATATGGATATGGGTGTTTGAGTAAAGTACTACAACTCTTAAAGCTACCTGATGGTACTGTTAAAGTATTAGTCGAAGGTGAAAAAAGAGTCAAAATTGTAAAGTACAATAATGAAGACGAAAAATTCCTCAAATGCGAAGTAGAAATTGTTGATGATACAAATAATTCTAAAGATCTTGATTTATTTGCATCAAGTTTAGTTAAGAAATATGAAAAATTATTAATTTTGACTAAAAGAGATTTCAATGAGGGATTATCTAATTTGAAAAGTTTGAAAGACGCCTCTCAAATAGCAAATAACCTATCATCAAATTTAGGAGTACAAATTTTCGAAAAACAAGAATTACTTGAGATGATTGATCTTAAAAAAAGGCTAGAAAAAATACATTCTTATATCGAAAAAGAAACAAGCGTTTTATCGGTTGAAAAAAAGATTAGAGGTAGAGTAAAGAACCAAATGGAAAAGACTCAAAGAGAGTATTATTTAAATGAACAATTAAAAGCTATTCAAAAAGAACTTGGGGAGATCGACGAGGGTAAAGATGAGTTATCTAATCTTTCAAAAGCAATAGCAGATGCTAAAATGCCAAAATTAGCAAAAGAAAAATGCTTATCAGAATTAAAGAAATTAAAATCAATGAGCCCGATGTCGGCTGAAGCTACGGTTGTAAGAAATTATCTTGATTGGATGACAGAACTACCTTGGTCAAACAAATCAAAGATTAATACGGATTTGAAGAATGCCCAAAAAATTTTAGACGAAGATCATTACGGTTTAGATAAAGTAAAAGAGAGAATTATCGAATTTTTGGCGGTTCAAAAAAGAATACAAAAAATGAAAGGTCCTATTCTATGCTTAGTAGGACCACCAGGAGTAGGAAAAACTTCGTTAGGAAAATCTATAGCAAAAGCAACAAATAGAAAATTTATTAGAATTTCTCTTGGAGGTATAAGAGACGAGGCAGAAATTAGAGGACATAGAAGAACTTACATAGGATCTCTGCCGGGAAAAATTATTCAAATGATGAAAAAAGCTGGAACAAGAAATCCTCTTTTTTTATTGGACGAAATAGACAAAGTAGGCAATGATTACAGAGGCGATCCTTCGTCTGCACTATTAGAGGCATTAGACCCAGAACAAAACAAGGAGTTTAACGATCATTATTTAGAGGTTGATTATGATCTTTCCGATGTAATGTTTGTCACTACTGCAAATACACTTAATATCCTGCCGCCATTACTTGACAGAATGGAAGTAATTAGACTTTCTGGATACACAGAGGATGAGAAAGTAAATATATCTCAAAAGTTTTTAATTCCGAAACAAAGTGAAAATAATGGATTAAAAAAAGAAGAGTGGAATATTAATGAAAAGGTTAATAGAAAAATTATTAGAGATTACACGAGAGAATCTGGCGTCAGAAATCTTGAGAGAGAAATATCGAAAATTGCCAGAAAATTAGTAAAGAAAATCGATAATAATGAAAAAGTTAACAATCCTTTAAAAGATGAGGATGTAAAAGATTTGTTGGGAGTAAAGAAATTTAAATATGGAGAAATTGAAGAAGAAAATAGAGTAGGAGTTGTTACTGGTTTAGCTTGGACAGAAGTAGGTGGAGAAATTTTAAAAATAGAATCTGCAATAATGCCAGGTAAAGGGAAAATGCAAATCACTGGAAAACTTGGAGACGTAATGCAAGAATCAGTTAAAGCAGCAAAGTCTTATATTAGATCTAAAAGCTTAGAATACGGAATCATACCACCAGTATTCGATAAAAAAGATTTTCACATTCATGTACCAGAAGGTGCAACTCCAAAAGATGGACCTTCAGCGGGTATTGCAATGGTAACTTCCATAATTTCTGCTATCACTGAAATTCCAGTAGATAAAAACGTAGCTATGACTGGTGAAATAACATTAAGAGGTATAGTTCTTCCAATCGGAGGGCTTAAAGAAAAATTATTAGCTGCTCATAGGGCAGGAATAAAAACAGTTTTAATTCCTATGGAAAATAAGAAAGATTTAGCTGATGTTCCTAAAACAATATTGGAAACGATGAAAATAATAACAGTTAAAAATGTAGATGAGGTTCTTAAAGTTGCTTTAACGAAACCTTTAAAAAGAGTTGAATGGGTTGAGGTTGATCCTATTTCAAGCAAATCAAAAAACAAAGAAGAGATTAGAACTCAATAACTATCTAATCTAACCATTCTTTATATTTATCATAATTTGTAAATATATATTCAGGCAAAGTTTCATTTGAAACTTTTTCAAGACTAGTTTTGGCTGTATATTTTTTATCTTTCATGTCAGCTTTGTGATCGTATAAAATTTTTTTTTGATTAATTAAATTTTCTACCTGATCGATTTTTATACCACTTTCTTCATATTCTACATGATGTAGAAAATTAGATAATTTGTAATGAAGATCTTTTGGTTTTTTTATACAAGTAAAGTGCCATCCTCCATTCTGTACGAAATCTACATTCATATATTTTTTATTAGATAAAAAGGCATCCAACCGCCAAAAAGAATATGATTTAGCTTTTATATTTCGCAACCACTGGCAACTTATTAAATCTTTTTTCTTACACGCTCGACTTCCTAGCCAATCAAAGTTTGGTTGAAGTAAATTAAATTTATAATAAAACATCTTTTGAACAAAAAAAGTAATTTTTTTTTTGTATTTATATTGTTCTAAATTAGGTATTTCATCAACATCACTCACAACAACTAAATCATCATCATGAGCATTAATAAGTCCTTGAATTAAACCATTTCTTTGATGATTTTCTCTCATGAGAGAATTATCTAACATTTTAGAATTTTTTAATTCTTGATTGTCATTTTCATTTACAATACGTATGTTACTTGGGGGCTTGTCGATGACTATATACTCAATTTTATTTTTAAATTTAGAAAAGTTTTTAAAATCAAAATTAAGTTTTTTTTTCTTACCACTGTGAAGATAAGTTGACTCTGTAATAACGAATTTTTTTACGTACTTATCGAGTAAATTAAGCCTTAAATCTAAAATCATGTCTTCATCAAAATACATAAAGCAATCATAGATATTCATGATAATTGAGTTATAATAAAAATTAATATAAGTAAATGTCTTATGGTAAAAAAAATCGTTATTACCGGTGGTCTTGGATACATAGGCACTGAATTGTGCAAAATTTATTCAGGACTAAGTTGGCATCATAAAATAATTGTTATTGATAATAGATTTGTTTCGGAGCGAGTTAATCAACTTAGAAATTGGAATATTGAATTTATTCATGGAGATATTTTAGATAAAAACCTCATTAATAAAGTTTTAAAAGATGTAGATATAGTGCATCATTTAGCTGGAATAACAGATGTTCCACGAACAAAAAGTGAGTCGACAGATGAGAAAGATAATAAAATTAAGTTAGTTGGAGAAAAAGGAACTAAAAACATACTTAATGCGATAAGCAATAAATGTAAAATTATTTTTCCATCAACTCATGTCGTTTACGAGGGAATCGACGAAGTTAGAGACAACATTGACGAAAGTGAAAAAACAAAACCAGTTTTATCTTATTCATCATCAAAAGCGATTAATGAAAAACAATTAAAAGATTCTGGAAAAAATTATATAATTTTAAGATTAGGCTCTGTTTATGGTTATTCTAATGACACAGCACGTATTGATATTATGCCTAATTTATTCTCAAAAATAGCTTCACAAAATGGAACTCTAAAACTTTTTTCTGGAGGTAGACAATTAAAAAGCTTGGTTCCTTTGATAGACGTTGCGAGGTGTTTTAAATTTATGGAAGAGAGGGAAGATTTATCTTCAGAAACATATAATTTAATAAAAGATACTTTAACTGTAAAAAAAGTTGCAGAAATTTGTAAGAAATATAATCCTAAAGTTACATTAAGAGAAACAAACGATGAAGTTCCAAATTTAGGATTTTCTCTTTCAAATAAAAAAGTTCTCAATACCGGATTTAAGTTTTTGTACGGAATTGACGAAAGTATTAAAGAAATGATCGCTAAATGGTCAAACCAAGACTTAATAAAAGATTTAGAATTTGTCAGAGATGGAGATAATTTATTTGAAGATAAGAGAGGAAAAATTAGTAATCATGAATTAACCGAACCTATAAACTTAATTGGTTTAATTGACTCAAAAAAAGGTACAATTCGAGCTAACCATTATCATCCTCAACAAGAACAAAAATGTTTATTTACCAAAGGTCAAATAATAGAAATTTTTCAAGATATAGTTAATCCTAATTCTCCGAAGATTACACAGGTGGTTAATGAAGGTCAGCTCTCAATAATTAAACCTAATGTTGCACACACAATGGTTTTTACAAAGGATACAACTTTTTTAAACTTAGTAAGAGGAGAAAGAGATCATGATAATTATGGAATAACTCACACAATAAAACATGTGTTTGTTAGTGAAAAAGAAAAAAATTTACTTTTAAAGTATTATAAATTTGATTGTAGATCCTGCGGCAACACCAATTTAAAAAGAGTAATTTCATTAGGATATCAACCATTAGCAAATAATTTACTTAGAAAAGCAAAGGAAGAATGTGAATCGTACCCTCTTGAAATGAATTATTGTGAAAAATGTCATAATTGTCAACTTTCAATTGCTATAGATCCCAAAAAAATGTTTTCGAATTATTTATATACTTCTTCAACCTCGAAAATTTTTAGAAGTCATTTTGTCAATGCAGCTAAAAAATATATCAAAGACTTAAAACTAAATAAAAAAAAATCCTATGTTATTGACATCGGAAGTAACGATGGTGTTGCGTTAAAACCTTTTAAGGATTTAGGATTTAAAAATTTACTCGGGGTAGAACCAGCTAAGAATTTAGCTAAGTTAGCCAATAAGAATAAAATAAAAACATTTAACGGCTTTCTAGAGAAAAAAAATCTTAAAAAAATTAAAAAAAATGCGGATTTAATTTTAGCTTCCAACGTATTTGCTCATTCTGATAAATTAAAAGAAATGGCAGAATGTATGTTGCAATTATTAAGTAAAAAAGGAGTTATAATTATCGAAGTACAATATTTAATGAATACATTAAGAGATTTAACTTTCGACAATATTTATCATGAACATTATAATTACTGGTCATTAACATCTTTAATAAACTTCTTTAATCAGTTTGATGCAAAAATATATAAATCCGAAAAAGTTGATACACACGGAGGCTCAATCAGGATTTATGTTAAAAAAAATAAAAAAGTAAAGGTTGAAAGTAGTGTCGAAAAAATGCTTAACGAAGAAACAAAGTTTGGAATTAAAAAATTTAAAACATATCAAGAATTTGGAAATAAAGTTTACCAAATTAGAAAAAATGTAAGAAAAAATATTAAAAAATTGAGAGATAAAAATAATTTAATTATAGGTTATGGAGCTCCTGCAAAAGCAACCACTGCTTTGAATTTTTTTGGTATTTCAAAAGAAATTGATTTTATAGTTGAGGATAATAAATTAAAACATGAAAAGTTTATTCCGGGAGTCAAAATTCCTATAAAAAATAAATCTCATATAAAAAATAAGAATAATACTCTTGTTGTTTTAGCTTGGAATTTTTTTAAAGATATAAAGAAAAACAATAATAGTTTGTCTAATAACTTTATAAATATTAAAGATCTAGAAACTAATAACTAGTAATTAAATTTCTCCAAATTTCAAATATATTTCTTACACTTTCAAAAAAGTAACTTAGGTAAAATTCTGTAATAGGGAATAATGTAATAATATAACTTTGAGCAAAAAATAAAGCGCGAGAAAAAAATATCACAAATACTAAAAATACAAGTAATGAACTATAAAAACCAAACGAAACTTTATCTTTAGAAATCGATCCTTCAGAAATTTTTGGTTCTGAGTCTTTTAATTTGATACCATGTTTTTTGGCGAGATACTCCGGAGAATATAAATTTATTTCTCGTTTCTTTTTTGGAACTTTTCTTTTAGGACTTATAGGTTTTTTGGGACTTGCCAGTTTTTTTGTGCTTACAGTTTTAGTGACAGTTTTTTTAACAACAGTTTTTGAGCTTACCCCCTTTTTTTGAACAATCTCTACTGGAAATTGTTTCCATTTATTTCCACAGGCACTACATTGCACCAGTCTGCCAGATTCGGTAATAGCGTTATCTGGCACTACAAATTTTTTGTCACAAGAATTACAGCTTAGAATCATAATAATTCAATATTACTGCTATTTATCAAAACTTAAATACTTTTTTACTTTATAAATAATTTACTGTATATCTCGTTTTTGTTTAAATAGGGCGGTTA
>NHHP01000003.1:0-75966 GCA_002171015.1 Candidatus Pelagibacter sp. TMED166
TGATCAAATACTTAACTACTTAAAAAAATTTAAGAAGGAAGAAAGATTAGAAAAATATAAAATCTTACTTAAATTTAGAAACATACCTTTTGATGCTGATTTATTTACCTGGAATAGCGATTAATTAACTTACGGGGTTTGGGAATCTAGCAACAGAACACCTCTAGCAAGTCTAAATATCGCATCGTTAACAAAATTTTAAATGTTAAGTTTAGTTTTGTGAAAAAAAAAATTAAAAAGTATTTACTAATAGGTGGCCTCTCTTTTTTTTTGGTGAAAGGGATAATTTGGTTAATAATAATTGCGGCTGCTTTTTTCGGAATAGGTAAAATATAGGAGGAAAAATGTTTATTGCAATGAACAGATTTAAAATTGTTAAAGGAAAAGAAACAGAGTTTGAGAATATTTGGAAAGGTAGAGATACATTCCTAGCAAATGTTCCAGGTTTTAAAAATTTTAATTTAGTGAAAGGTGAAGAAAAAGAAGACCATACTTTATATGCTTCTCATAGTATTTGGAAATCAAAGGAAGATTTTTGGAATTGGACAAAATCTGAGGCATTCAGACTTGCCCATAAAAATGCTGGACAGCATAAAGATTTATATATTGGTCAGCCAAATTTTGAAGGTTTTGAAAAGATAATATAAAATTAAATAACTTTATTCCAAGGTTTTGTTATTTGTAAATACTTAACTACTTTTAATCTAAGTTAGACTCAACAAATTCCCAGTTGATTAATTTTTCGTAGAAATTTTCTAAGTACTCTGGTCTTCTATTTTTATAATCAACATAATAAGAGTGTTCCCATACATCACAACCTAAAATAGGTTTCATATTCTGAATTAATGTATTCTCAGCATTAGGTGTTTTACTTACTACTAATTTTCCTTCTTTAATTGATAACCAGCACCAACCTGAACCAAATTGAGTAATTCCTGCTTGAATAAATTGTTTTTTAAATTCATCTGAACTTCCAAAGTCTGCTTCAATTCTTTTTTTTAATTTTTCAGGAATTGCACCTCCACCATTTGGTTTCATACATTTCCAAAACATTATGTGATTCCAATGTTGACTAGCATTATTGAAAATTCCTGCTTTAGACTTATCTTTGGAAGAACTAATAATAATTTCTTCTAAGGACATTTTAGACATTTCGGTATCTTTTATAAAATTATTTAAATTTGTTATGTAAGTTTGATGATGCTTACCATGATGAAGATCTAGTGTTTGCTCAGACATTATTGGCGCTAAAGCATTTTTTGAATAATCTAATTTTGGCAGTTCAAACGACATAATTAAACATATAATTTTTAATTATTTTTTAAACAACTATTATGACGCTGATATCATGTTTTATCTCTTAATTTTATGAATAGTATAAATATATATTTCATTAAATAATCTATAAAAAAAATTATGATTATCGAATTTGTTATTTCTTGAAATTACTAAATAAGAATTTTTTTTTCTATTAAAGAACCCACCATAATAGTAAAATATTTCATTAACTGAAGTCTTTCCATTTTCAAAAAAAGATTTAGATAAATTTAGTATGTTTTTTAGGTTAGTGTTTTTTTGCCAATGACCATTTCCTTTTTTAATTTGATAAAAATCGTCAATAATCACTAATTTAATTGAATTTTTTTTTTTTTTTAAAAAAATTAATTCATCTTCTAATGGACTGTCATTTATCTCTAAGTGTCCATGAGCATCCAAAAATACAAATGAATTATTGTTTAGATTTTTAAAAGCTTCTTCTAGGCCATTTCTACTATCAGCATGAATTACGTTTAAAAACTTATTATCTTGAAATTTTTTTTTTTGTATTGATCACATAATCAATATTTTTTTCAATTCCAATAATATTTTTAAAACCAATTTCTAAAGCTTGATAAATGCTATATCCTTCATGAATTCCTGTTTCTATGTAATTTTCCAGTTCATCTTTGTTGAAATTTTTTAAAATATTTTTTTTAAGAATTTTTGTAATAGGCATAATATAAAAAAATTTTAAGTTATATTCTTAGGATCGGGCATCCCAACTTTGTTATAACCAGCATCTACGTAATGAATTTCACCAGTCACTCCTCCAGCCATATCACTTAATAGATATAAAGCTGAATTACCTACATCAAGATTATCAACATTCCTTTTTAAAAAAGAGTGATCAGCATTCCACTTATATAGGAATTTTGCATCTCCAATTGCTGATGCTGCCAATGTTTTAATTGGCCCGGCGCTAATTGCATTAACTCTAATACCTTTAGAGCCCAAATCTCTTGCTAAGTATTTTACGCTTGCTTCAAGCGCAGCTTTACAAACTCCCATAACGTTGTAATTAGGGATTGCTTTATTAGCTTCATAACTTAGCGTAATCATACTGCCACCAGTTTTCATAATTTTTGATGCTTCTTTTGCAACTTCAGTAAATGAAAAACATGAAATTAACATACTTCTTAAAAAGTTTTCTCTAGTTGTATTTAAATATTCTCCAGATAATTCAGATTTATCCGAAAAAGCAATTGCATGGACTATAAAATCTATTTCACCCCATTTAGATTTTATATCTTCAAATAATTTTACTACTTCTTCTTTCTTTTCAACATCACAACTAAAAGTAACTTTTGAATTTAATTTTTCAGCTAATGGAATAACTCTTTTTTTTAAAGCCTCCCCAAGATATGTGAATGCAAGTTCAGCACCTGCTTCAGATAATTTTTGAGATATACCCCAAGCAATAGACCTTTCGTTAGCAACCCCCATTATCAAACCTTTTTTGCCTTTCATTAAATCCATACTAAACCTTTTCAAAAACTAGAGTTGCATTTGTTCCACCAAAACCAAAACTATTTGACATGATTGAATTAAGACTAACATTTTTTTCAACTTTTGTAACGATAGGATACTTTTTCGCTTCATCGTCCATATCAGTTATATTTGCAGATGCTGCAATAAAATTGTTTTCCATCATAATTAAACTATAAATAGCTTCGTGGACTGAAGTTGCGCCAAGTGAATGACCGGCCAAAGATTTCGTAGAACTTATTTTTGGTTTATAATCCTTAAAAGCTTCGCCTACCGCTTTTAATTCAGTTATATCTCCAACAGGAGTTGAAGTTCCATGAGTATTTATATAATCAATTTTATTTTTAGACGTGTTCAACGCCATTTTCATACATCTAACAGCACCTTCCCCAGATGGAGCTACCATGTCATAACCATCAGATGTAGCACCATATCCAGTTAATTCTGCATATATTTTTGCACCTCTTGCTTTAGCATGTTCATATTCTTCTAGTACTAAAACACCACCACCTCCAGCAATTACAAATCCATCTCTAGTTTTGTCATAAGGTCTAGAAGCTTTTTCAGGAGTATCATTATACTTTGATGACAAAGCAGTCATTGCATCAAACATTGCAGTCATTGCAAAATGAACTTCGTCACTACCCCCTGCAAAAATAATTTTTTGTTTACCCAGCTGAATTAATTCCATTGCATTTCCAATACAATGGCCACTAGTTGCACAAGCAGAGCTTATTGTATAATTAACTCCTTTAATTTTAAATGGAACTGCTAAAGTTGCAGATGCAGTACTAGACATTGTCCTTGGCACAACAAAAGGACCCATTCGTTTTGGACTTTTTGCTCTAGTTTTGTCTGCAGCGAGAATAACATTTTCAATTGATGGTCCGCCTGAGCCCATAATCATACCTGTTGAAATATTACTTACATATTTTTCTTCAAGTCCCGAGTCCTTAACCGCTTCAGCCATCGATATATAATTGTAAGCTGAGCCCGGACCCATAAATCTGATAAATTTTCTATCAACATGATCTTCTAATTTAATTTTTGGTTTTCCATGTACATGGCTTTTTAAATTATATTCTTTATATTCCTCAGAAAATGAAATTCCTGATTTTGAGTTTATTAATGAGTCAAAAACCTCTTTTTGGTTATTGCCTAAGCATGATACTACGCCTATTCCTGTTACAACTACTCTCTTCATTTAAACAATCCTACTTTAAGATTTTCTGCAGAATAAATTTTTTTACCATCTACTGATAAAATTCCGTTAGCCAAACCGACTGTTGTACCTTCTTTAATTAAAATTCTTTTCATATAAATTTCATAGTTGGCCTTTTTAGCATTTCTTAAAACTTCCCCTGTAAATTTTACTGAACTAACTCCTAATGCTCTTCCTCTTCCTGGATTCCCAAGCCATCCAAGATAAAATCCAACCAACTGCCACATTGCATCTAAACCTAAACAACCTGGCATTACCGCATCATCTTTAAAGTGACAATCAAAAAACCATAAATCATTTTTAATATCCAATTCTGCTTTTATTAATCCTTTTTTAAATGTACCGTTATTTTCACTAATTTCCGTTATTCTGTCAAACATGAGCATTGGAGGCAATGGCAGCTTAGCATTTCCTGGACCAAAAAGTTGGCCATTTCCACAGCTTATTAAATCATCATAATTAAATGAATTTTTTTTCATTTCTTTTTTTAACCTTAATACTTGATTATGGCATATTATAATATAAATTTAGTTTAGAATAATTATAAAATGAAAAATACATCAGAATACATAGAAAAACTTAGAAATTCTGGCTTAAGACCTACAAAACAAAGGATTAAAATTTGTGAAGTTTTATTTAATAGACCAGATACTTTTCATTTTTCGATCAATGATTTGACGAAAGTCATAAAGGAAAAATTTAATACAGATATTGCTTTAGCGACAGTATACAACACAATACATGCTTTTAAAAAAAAAGGATATTTGAAACAAATTTCAATTAATTCAGATCAGAGTTACTTCGATACTAATACTTCTGACCATCACCATTTTTATGATTTAGACAAAAATCAACTTATAGATATTCATGGGTATGAAGTTGGACCAATAAAGATTAACAGACAAATTCCTGAAAAGAGAGTAAAATCAATTGAGGTTCTCGTAAAACTTGAGACAAAAAAATAAAATATTTTATAATTTCCCTTTTTAAAATCATTCTAAACTATTGACTTCCTAAATTAGAATGATTATAAATTATTCAATGAGTGCGGAATCTAACAAAAACAATTTTAAACGAACAGAATTGGGCAAATGTCCTTTTACCGGCGCAGGAACACCTGCAAAATTTCAAGCAGGAAAAGGAAAGACAAACAGAGAGTGGTGGCCAAATAGTCTTAACTTAAAAATTTTAAGTCAACATTCTTCTTTAGTTAATCCAATGGATAAAAATTTTAATTATTCAAAAGAATTTAAGAAGTTAAATTTTAAAGCTCTTAAAAAAGATTTAATAAAACTAATGACAGACTCACAAGATTGGTGGCCAGCTGATTATGGTCATTATGGTCCTTTATTTATAAGACTTGCTTGGCACGCTGCAGGAACTTACAGAACAGGTGATGGTAGAGGTGGAGCTGGTACTGGAAATCAACGTTTTGCACCTCTAAATAGTTGGCCAGATAATGTGAATTTAGATAAAGCAAGATTACTTCTTTGGCCTATTAAAAAAAAGTATGGAAAAAAAATATCTTGGGCAGATTTGTTTATTCTGGTTGGTAACGTAGCTCTTGAAACTATGGGATTTAAAACTTTTGGTTTTGGAGCCGGAAGAGTCGATATTTGGGAGCCCGAAGACGATATATATTGGGGATCAGAAAAAGAAATGTTAGCTGTTGAAAGATACAGTGGAAAAAGAGACTTAGAACAGCCCTTAGGTGCATCGCATATGGGTTTAATATATGTCAATCCACAAGGTCCTGATGCAAACCCTGATCCATTATTAGCTGCCCACGATATAAGAGAAACTTTTGGTAGAATGGCAATGAATGATTATGAAACCGTTGCGCTTGTAGCTGGAGGTCATACTTTTGGTAAATCACATGGGGCAGCACCTGAATCACATAAAGGACCTGATCCCGAGGGGTCAAGAATTCAAGATCAAGCAACTGGATGGAATAGTAATTATAAATCTGGAAAAGGTGTAGACACAATAAGTAGCGGCATTGAGGGAGCGTGGACCCAAAAACCAACTAAATGGGATATGGGATATTTTGATTGTTTATTCAATCATGAATGGGAATTAACAAAAAGTCCTGCAGGCGCTCATCAGTGGACGCCTAAAAAAAATGGTCAAAAAATTAAAATGGTACCTGATGCGCATGATAAAACTCAACAACATCCTCCAATGATGCAAACAACTGATTTATCATTAAGAATGGACCCTAGTTATGGGCCTATATCAAAACATTTTTATAAAAATCCTAAAGAGTTTGCAGATGCTTTTGCAAGAGCTTGGTTTAAACTTACCCACAGAGATATGGGTCCCAAAGCATGTTATTTAGGAAAAGAAGTTCCCAAAGAGGAACTAATATGGCAAGACCCTATAGAAAAACAAAAATATAAACTTAAGAAAAAAGATGTAAAAAATCTTAAATCGAAAATTTTAAGCTCAGGTCTTTCAATATCTGAACTTGTTTCAACAGCTTGGGCATCAGCTTCTACTTTTAGATCTTCAGATAGAAGAGGAGGAGCTAACGGAGCTAGAATAAGATTAGAGCCACAAAAGAATTGGGAAGTAAATAATCCAAATCAACTTTCCGGAGTTTTAAAAAAATTGGAAAAAATTAAAAAGAATTTTGATACCAAAAAGAAAACAGTCTCAATAGCTGATTTAATAGTTTTGTCTGGAAATGTTGGTATAGAAAAAGCTGCAAAAAAAGCTGGTAAAAAAGTTGAGATACCTTTTCTACCTGGTCGTGGAGATGCAACACAAAAACAAACAGATATTCATTCCTTCAATTTATTAGAGCCTTTAGCTGACGGTTTTAGAAATTATCTAAAATCTGGCAAATCTATAACTTCAGCTGAGGAAAAACTTGTGGATAAAGCTCAATTAATGGGATTAACTGCTCCCGAAATGACAGTGCTAGTTGGTGGATTAAGAGTTTTAAACACTAATTTTGATAATTCTCAAAACGGTGTTTTCACGAAAAAGCCAGAAGCACTTACAAATGATTATTTTATAAATCTTCTAGATATGAACATCACTTGGAAAGAAATAGATGAAAAAGATGAATTTTTCGAAGGAAAAGACCGTAAATCCAATAAAATAAAATGGAAAGGGTCAAGAGTTGATTTGATATTTGGTTCAAATTCTCAACTTAGAGCTATTTCAGAAGTTTATGCATGCGAGGACTCAATGCCAAAATTTATTAACGATTTTGTAAATGCATGGACTAAAGTTATGAATTTAGATCGTTTTGATGTAAGGTATAATTAATTATATGACTGAGTTAACATCTGGAATATTTAACAGTGCAAAAGATATTTTTTCGAATAATAAGGGATCAATACTTCGGACAATTATATATACCATTGGACACTTTGCTATAGCTATAATTTGCTTAATGCTTATTGCAGATATATCTTTTTTTATAGCCTTAACAGATGCAATAGTAGAGCCATTAGCTAATTCGGTTTGGTATTTCATACTAGACAAGTGGTGGGCTAGCAGGAAAAAAAATTAATCAATTAATCCCCAAACTTGGGAATTTAAAATCCATCCTGTATAGTCTTCTGTCTTAATTTTACACCAATTTATCTTACATTTTTTAACCAATACTAGCCTTCCACTTTGAAGTTTGAGAATAGGTTTTGAGAATTTATTTGGTTTTTTAAAAACAATTTTATCTTCAAGAATTATTAAAGATTTTGAGGGTTTAAGTTGTGAAATATGGATCCAACCATTATTTTTTTTATGATCAATAATTTTTCTAAAATTTTCTTTTTTATCAATAACTTTTACTGGTAAATAAATCTTTTTATAAATAAATTTAATTTTATTTTCAAGACTTGGACCATATCTAACGTTAACCTTATTATTCTTAAGCATAAGAAAATAATCTTTTTCTAGAGAATAAGCATTAATATTTAAAAAAAAAATTAAAAAAAAAATTAATATTCGCATACACAATTTTTTTTTCTATTAAATTTTGAATTTTTAAATGTCATTTTTAATAAATCAATAATTAATATTTTACCCTTTTCACATTTTCCAATTTTTAAAATTTTACGCAAAACTTCATTTGATTGAATACATCCTACAACACCAGCAACAGGCCCTATCACACCTTCTTGTTCACAATTTAAAATTTCATCAGATGGAATATCTTGATAAAAACATTTTAAACAGGGTTCATTTTTCTTAGTAAAATCAAAGGTAAAAATATGTCCATTAAATTTACTTATTGCGCCGACAATAAATTTTTTTTTAAATTTAAATGAAAGTTTATTTAATACAAGCTTGCTTTTAAAATTATCAGTCCCATCTACTATTATATCAAATTTTTTAATTATGTTTTGAGGCTTTAAATCTTCTATTTTTTTCTTAAATATCGTTATTTTTATATTCGGGTTTATTTTGTTTAATTTTTCTTTAACAACTTCTACTTTGAATTTACCTATGTCTCTAACATCAAAAAAAGTTTGTCTATGTAAATTTGATAAAGATACTTTATCGAAATCTGCTATTCCTATTGTACCCACACCACTTCTAGTTAAGTAATCGGCAACTGGACAACCTAGACCGCCCAAACCCACTATGAGAACTTTTGAATTGTTAAGTAATTGTTGTCCTTTAAAACCGATATCTTTTAAGATTATTTGACGAGAATATCTTTCAAAAAAATTATTATTATACTTTTTGTTCATTTACCAGTTGATCCAAAACCCCCATCACCTCTTATGGTTTTAGGTAAATCATCAACCTCTAAAAAATCTATTTTTAATATTGGGACTAATACCATCTGAGCAATTCTATCTCCATTTTTTACCAAAAAATCTGATTTACCATGATTAAATAAAATTACTTTTATTTCTCCTCTGTAATCAGAGTCTATAGTTCCAGGTGTATTGAGCACACTTATTTGTGACTTAGCCGCTAGTCCAGAGCGGGGTCTTATTTGCAATTCATGGTTTTTTGGAATACCAACAGAAATACCCGTAGGTATTATATCTGACCTTCCAGGACTAATAAGCACTTCTTTTTCAATAAATGCGATTAAATCAACACCAGAGGCTCCTACCGTTTTATATGATGGAATTTCAGCTTTAGAATGTATTTTTTTAATTAAAACTTTTGTCATAAAATTAATTTAAACTTAAAACTAATTTTTTAACAATTTTATCTGCAATTTCTTTTTTACTATTTTTTGAAATCTTTTCAATTTTATTTTTTTTTGTAATTATTGATATTTCATTAAAGTCAGAGTCGAACCCAAATGAATTATTTGAAACATTATTTGCAATAATCCAGTCACAGTTTTTTTCATCTAGTTTTTTTTGTGAGTTTCTAATTAAATCGTTAGTTTCAGCAGAAAATCCTATAACAATTTTTGGTCTAAGTGAATTATGTTTTGACACATATGAAAGAATATCTCTATTTTTTTCTAAGTTTAAAATATTTAAATCATCTTTTTTAATCTTTTCATTTCTCGAATCTTTAATTTTCCAATCTGAAACTGCAGCAGAAAAAATAGCAACATCTACCGGAAGATTCTCAAGAGTTTTTTTAAACATTTGATCTGTAGTCTCAACATTAACTTGTTTAATACCGTCAAGTTTTTTTAAATTAGTTGGGCCAGATATTAGGGTAGTTTCAAAACCATGGTCTCTTAAAGATTTCGCAATTTCATGTCCCTGTTTACCACTAGATTTATTTGAGATAAATCTAATTGGATCGATATATTCTCTAGTTGGTCCAGACGTTACTAATGCTCTAAATTTTTTATTACTTGATGAAAAATAATTTTTCAGAGAGTCAAATATTTTTTCTGGCTCAGACATTTTACCTTCACCAAATTCTCCACAAGCCATGTCTCCAATTTCAGGACCAATAAATTTATAGCCATAATCAATTAATTTCTTTATATTATCTTTATTAGACTGATGTTCCCACATTCTTACATTCATTGCCGGAGCTAAAATTATATTTTTATCAGAAGCTAAAACCACCGTTGATGCTAGCTCGTCAGCTAATCCATAACTTAATTTAGATATGGTATTTGCAGTAGCTGGTGCTATTAAAATTACATCTGCCCATCTAGATAAGGCAATATGATCCATTTCTGCTTCATTTTCATGATTGAATAATTCAGAATATACTTTTTCATTTGATAAAGATGTTACTGATAAAGGTGTAACAAATTTGTGAGCATTTTTTGTAAGTATTGTTTTTATATGAACATTATTTTTTCTAAGAATTCTAATTAACTCAAGGCTTTTATATGCGGCTATTCCACCACATATAATTAACAGTATTTTTTTTCCTTCCAAATTATTCATAATTAGAATTAAAATACTAATAAACCAAAAATTACAAGTAGTAATATTGCTAAAATACTTTGATTTCTAAATGATGTTATTTCTAGTTCTTTCTCTTTTAATGCTGAATATGAATTAGAGTTTTGTGGAATTTGACCACTAGCTAAATATGTAAGTGCTTGGTTAGCTTTGTCCATTATTTTTGGCAAATTGGGTAATTTTTTTATTACTTCGGATGTTTCTGATAAAGTCTCTTTAATATTATTTAATGGATCTTTTGTAGTTTTAAGCCAATTCTCTAAAACAGGTTTAGATGTTATCCAAATGTTTGTATTAGGGTTTAGTTTTCTAGCTACGCCCTCAACAACAACCATTGTTTTTTGTAGCAGAAGTAATTGAGGCTGTGTCTGCATATTAAACTTTTCTGTAATATCAAACAATTGTTTAAGTAATTTTCCGCCAGATATATCTTTAACACTTTGCCCAAAAATCGGTTCACCTATAGATCTCAAAGCTTGAGCTAATTCATCTATTTGAACTGATTGAGGTACTAGGCCAGCTAATAAATGTACTTCAGCAACTTTCTTATAATCTCTTTGTATAAAACCATATAATATTTCTGCTAAGAATCTTCTATTAGGTTTATCAATTCTACCCATAATTCCAAAATCTATAGGAACTATTTGACCAGCATCATTAACAAATAAATTTCCCTGATGCATATCTGCGTGAAAAAATCCATCTCTTACAGCATGTCTCAAAAAATGTTGTATAATATCAGATGCTATATTATCAGTATTTATTTCCTTTTTTTCTATTAAGTCTTTTTCTCTTATTGAGACTCCTTCTATCCAATCTAAAGTTAAAACTTCTTCACTTGTAAAATTCCAATAAATTTTTGGAACTAAAAAACCAATATCATTTTTTGTATTTTCAGAAAACTCGTTTGCAGCAGCAGCTTCAAATCTCAAGTCCATTTCATGATTTGTGATTTCTTTTAATAAAAAGACAACTTCCATAAGTCTTAATCTTTTGGTTTTTTTAACAAAACTTTCAATTAAGTATGCTAGTAACATTAAAGCATCAATTTCTTCATTGAATATCTTTTTTATGTTTGGTCTTAAAATTTTAATTGCCACATCTTTTATTGTTCCATTATCATTAATATTTGCTTTATGTACTTGTGCTATTGATGCTGCTGCTACAGGTTCACTAAAATTTAAAATTGAAGAATAAGTTTCGTCCCCTAGATTATTTTTAAGTATAGATTTAGCATCAGCAGTGGAAAATGGAGGAAGTTTATCCTGAAGTTTTTCAAGCTGAGAAGATAATTTATCACCAATAATATCTGGTCTGGTAGCTAAAAATTGACCAAGTTTAATAAAAGTTGTTCCCATCTCCTCTATGGATTTACATAATTTTTCACCATCGTTTAAATTTATATAATCTTTTTTTTTACTACTAATTGATAGTGACAATAAATTGAAGAATAACTTAATGAAAAATGGAGGTCTATGTATTTTATAAAAAATTTCTAATGCATCTGATGTAGCAAGCTTCCTTGCTATTTTAAACAAAATGAATATTTTTTTTATCATTACAACTTCCAACCGTAGTGAATTGAAACTATTCCTCCACTAAGATTTCTATAACCACAATTTTTAAATTGATTTTTAATCAAAATATTTTTTAATTGTTCTTGATTTACAAATTTATCAATACTTTTTATTAAATATTTATATGGTTCATCTTCTCCAACAACTACTTTACCTATTTTAGGTATTAATTTTGAATAGAATTTATAAAATTTATCCAGATTGTCATTCTCTATTTTTGAAAATTCTAAACAAAGGAATTTTCCTCCTACTTTCAAAACCCTGTAAGCTTCCGAAATACTTTTGTTAATATCACCAGTATTTCTTAAACCAAAGCTTATTATATAATAATTAAATGATTTATCAGGGGCTTTTAGTTTTTCAGCGTAAGATAATTCATATTTTATATTTTTATAAGCAGACAATTTTTTTTTTGCTAGATTTAACATTTTTTGATTGGGATCTACGCATAAAATTTCAGAACAGCTTTTAGTCATTTCCAAATAAATTTTTGGTATATCACCTGTTCCACATCCTACATCAATTAATTTTTTGGATTTAGAAGGATTTAACATATGTATCAGCTCCTTTTTCCAATATCGATGAGCACCTAATGACATTAGGTCATTCATTAGATCGTATTTATTAAAAACTTTATCAAATACACCTTTTACATAGTTTTTATTTTTTTGAATTTTTTGAAGCATGTTTTTATATTTATAATAATATAATACGAAATGCCAGAATTGCCAGAAGTAGAAATAGTCAAACAGTCACTAGAAAAAAGAGTTATTAATAAATCTATTAACTCTATTTTAATAAAGAATAAGAATTTAAGATATAAAATTCAGGATAATTTTATTTCAAAAATTAGAAAAAAAAAAATTTTAAAAGTTTTGAGAAGATCAAAATATTTAATTCTGGAATTTGAAAAAGAACAATTTTTATTAATACATTTTGGAATGTCTGGTACTTTACATCTAATAGATAAAAAAAAAAATAACTCAAAAACAAACTTAAGTTTCTATAATTCTCAAATTTTACCTAAAAAACATAATCATGTAATATTAAAACTCCAAAATTTTAAATTAGTTTATAATGATCCAAGAAGATTTGGATTTTTTAAATATTTTTCATCGAAAGAAAATATTGAAAATTATTTAGACAAACTAGGAATTGAACCTCTAGATAAAAGATTTAATTTTTTCTTTTTAAAAAAAATAATGTTAAATAAATCTAAAAATATTAAAAATTTCTTGCTTGATCAAAAGTATATAGCAGGTATTGGAAATATATATGCTAATGAAATTCTTTACCTATCTAAAATTAACCCCCAAAAAAAAACGTATAATCTAAAAGACAATGAAATTAAAAATTTAATAAAATTTTCGAAAAGAGTTTTAAGAATTGCAATTAAAAAAGGTGGATCATCAATTAGGAATTTCGTAAATGTGAAAGGAAAAACTGGTTTATTTCAAAATGAATTTAAAGTATACGATCGAGAAACCAAATACTGTCTTAGAAAACTTTGTAAAGGAAAAATTAAAAGATTCTTTCTTTCTAACAGATCAACATTTGTATGTAGTTATTGTCAAAAATAAATAAATAATTTTATTGACCAATAGGATTTTGACAGTTATACCATCGCGCTTATGGCAAATTTAAAATCTGCGATTAAAAGAGTTAAACGTATAAAAAGACAAACGTTAGTAAATAAATCTAGAAGAAGCCGTTATCGTAAGGCCATAAAAAAGATAAATTTATTAATAGATAAAAAAAAAGAAAGATGCTCTAGCATATTTACCAAAACTTAACTCCGAATTGATGAAAATAGCAAAAACTGGAATTATAAAGCGTAAAAATGCGTCAAGAAATATTTCTAGAATTACAAAAAAAATAAATTTAATTAAGATCTAAAACTCTGAGTTGATAAAATTTACTATTTAAAGTTGATTAGAATTCTCAAATTCAACTTAAGATTACTACTAAATGTAATTTTATTTTTTTTTTTATAACTAGATATAGTAAAAAAAAATACAATATCAAAATATTTAATAACAAAAAAATTTTCTCTCTCTGATTTAATTTTTTTTAAAATAAGGATTACATCGTTTGATTGAAAACTAGACTATGCACTTGTAGATTTAATTTATTTTAATCAAAATTAAATTTTTTATTGCATAAATTAAGCGAAGCATTTAAGTGAAGGCATCTCATAATTATTTATGTCTAATAAAAATCTATTGTCGAACAAAACAATTAAAAATCAAAATTTAAAAATAGACTGGAAAGAAATCCAGTTTGATATGAAAGAAAAGTTTGGCAAAGACATATTTGAAAGTTGGCTAAAAAAAATCCAATATATTGAGGAAATAAATAATTATCTTTTATTGTCGGTTTCAACCAGATTTATCAGAGATTGGATAACATCGAGATATTTAGATGAGATACTAAATCTAATTAAAAATAAAAATAAAAATATTACTAGAATTGAATTAAGAGTTGTGGAGAAAAATGATGATTATATTATAAATGAAAAAATATCTAACAATAATAGTGAAAAAATTTCTTTTATAAAAGACTCATATCTTCAGTACAACAGAATTGATCAAAATAAAAAATTTGACAATTTTGTTGTAGGACCTTCAAATAAACTTGCATTTGAGGCAGCAAAAAAAGTATCAGATAATTTAAGCTATTATAATCCATTTTATCTATACGGTGGTGTTGGTATGGGAAAAACTCATTTATTAAATGCTATTGGATTAATACTTAAACCTGAGAAAAAAGTTATGTTTATTTCTGCTGAAAGATTTATGTATCAATTTGTTAAATCGATCAAATCAAATGAAATGGTAAAATTTAAAGAATATTTCAGAAATACTGACGTATTATTAATTGATGATATTCAATTTATGAATGGTAAAGAAGCTTTACAAGAAGAATTTTTTCACACATTTAATGCACTTATAGAAAAAGGTTCTCAAATTATTATATCCTCGGATAGACCTCCGAATAAATTAATTAAAATCCAGGAGAGAATTAAATCCAGATTTTCCGGGGGATTAGTTGTAGATATACAAAAACCAGATCAAGAATTAAGAAAAAAAATTGTTGAAAAGAAAGTTGAAGAACTAACACTGCTTTATCCAAACCAAATTAATATTTCAGGTGAAATACAAAGATTTATTAGTAGTGAAATAAAAATGAGTATAAGAGAACTGATTGGTGCTCTAAATAGAATAGTTTCTTTTTCAAGAATTTACAATAAAGCTCCAAATATTTCAGAGACTAAAATAATATTAAAAGATTTAATCAATATGTCAGAAAATAAGGTCTCAGTCGACCTAATACAAGCGACAGTGTGTAGATACTTTAAAATAAATAAGAGTGAGATGCTTTCATCCAGAAGATCAAGATATTTAGTTAGACCAAGACAGACAGCAATATATTTAACTAAAATATTAACTTCAAAATCCTTGCCAGAAATAGGAAGAGAATTCGCCAATAGAGATCATACGACAGTTATTCATTCTGTTAAAACTGTAGAAAAATTAAAAAGTCAAAGTTTAGAATTTAGTCAAAATTTGGATAGTCTTAAGAATCAAATTTTATATAACAAAGAAAATGAAATTTAGTCTTAATCAAAAAGATCTACAAAAATCTTTAAGTTATTGCCAGGGTGTAATTGAAAAAAGAAGTACTTTACAAATTCTTTCAAACGTGTTGTTGGAGGTAAAAAATTCTTTATTAACCATTACTGCAACAGATTTAGATTTAATCTTTATTCACAGGATAAAAGATATTAAAATTGAAGAAGAGGGCAAAATAACCACTAGTTCTTCTACTATGCATGATGTGGTTAGAAAATTTTCCCCAGGAAAAAAGATAGATATTTCACTTGGTGAAGATAATAAACTTATGTTGGAGTCTGAAAAATCAGTTTTTCATTTGAACTGTATTGACTCAAATGAATTTCCTCTTACTGATGAAAATTTTAATCAAAAAGAATTTACAATAAGCTCTAAGGACTTTCTGAAATTACTTAATAAATGCAAATTCTCAGTTTCTAATGATGAAACCCGTCATTATTTAAGTGGTATTTTTTTTCATATGACTCAGAATGAAGATAACTACTTTTTAACTGCAGCAGCAACTGATAGTCATAGGATGTCGATATCTAAATTTAAATTAAAGGATAAAATTGATTTTGATCCTATAATTCTTCCAAAAAAAACAATTTTTCAATTATGTTCTTTATTAGAAGATTATGAGGGCGAAATTAAAATTTCAAACCTTAAATCAAAGATAAAATTTGAACTTTCAGATAGTATTTTGATATCCAAACTTATTGATGGAAAATTTCCTAACTACATGCAAGTAGTGCCAAAAAATAATAAAAAAAAATTAGAAGTAAGTTTAAAAGATTTTCAAGATTCAGTTGATAGAGTTGCTTCAGTTTCAGTAGATAAAAAAGATGGTGTTAAATTTAGTTTAACTAAAGATAAATTAGATTTATCCGTAAATAATGCAAATAGTGGAGACGGCAATGAGACATTGACCGTAAAGTTTGATCATGATCTCAATATAAGTTTTAATTCAAGATACCTTATTGATGTTGCGTCACAGTTGGATGGTGAAAACATCGAAATTTTCCTCAATGACAATGGTTCTCCAGCGCTTATTAAGGACCCATCAGATTTCAATAGCATTTACGTCGTAATGCCAATGAAAGGTTAGTCAATTTTATCAAGTTCTGAATAAATTTTATTTTGTAAAAGGGTTAAAAATTGTTCTTTTTCCATTCCGGTCCCTATTGGATCTAGAATAGAAATAGTTATCTTTTTATTTTTTTTTACCATTCCATTTTTTGGCCAAACCTTGCCTGAATTTATAGCCACAGGTTGACATTTTAAATTCAATTTTTCATAAATTCTCCCTGCCCCCTTTTTAAAATTTGGACGTTCCTCAAAGCTAACTCTTGTGCCTTGAGGGAAAATTATTAGTGGACTCTTTGATTTTTTAACATGATCCTCAATTTTATCTAAAAAATCCACATTATCTTTTGAAATTTTATTTCTATCAATTGATATTGAGCCAATTTTTTTAAGATATGATCCAAATAAAGGAATTTGTAGTAATTCTTTTTTTAATATAAATACCGGGGAATTAAAAATTGTTTGTAAATAAAAAGTTTCAAACATTGACTGATGAGAACTTGCAATAAAAAATTTTTCATTATTTATTATTTTTTCAATTCCAATTATCTCAAGTTTTGTTGATAAAAAAAACTTAAGACAAAATAAGGCCCAAAATCCTGTCAATCTTCCACCAAAAAGTGTAAATCTTTTAGGAAGAAATAAAGTTGGTATAAAAACTAAAAAAATTAAAAAAATTCCTAAATAAAAAAAAAATTTAAAAAGAAAATTTTTCATTATAATTATTTAGATTAAATCTTTTATTTTTTGTCTACTTCCAATAACTTTTGATTTTGAACCAAATATTAATATTTCTGCAGGCTTTGGTCTAACATTATAATTTGAAGCTAAACTCATACCATAAGCTCCTACATCGCATATAGCTATATAATCTTTTTCGTTCAACTTTTGAAATTTTTTAGTTTTTAAAAAACTATCTGTAGTCTCACAAATAGGCCCTACAAATTCATAAGTTTGAGTTGAAGATCTCAAATTTTTTTTAAGTGGTAATATTCTATGAGAAACTTTATAAAGTGCTGGTCTCATAAAGTCATTCATTCCAGCATCTAAAATAATAAAGTCCTTTTTATTACCCTTTTTAATATAAACAATCTTTGAAACTAAAATGCCTGAGTTTCCTATTATAGATCTACCTGGTTCAAAAATTATTTTGCAATTATGTTTATTTAAAAATTTTTTTATACTTTCACTATAGAGTCTATAGCTAAAAGTTTTTGAATTTTTTTTATAAGGAATACCAAATCCTCCCCCTAAATCTACAAATTCAAATTTATAATTCGATTTTTTTATAACGCGTTCTAGAACTTTAAGTGTCTTTAGAAAAGGTCTTATGTCAAGTATTTGACTACCTATGTGTACACTTAAACATTTAAGACTTAGATACTTAGACTTATTAACAAATTTAATTAAATGATAAATACTTTTTTCCGCTATGCCAAATTTGTTACTTTCTTTACCTGTCGAAATTTCTTTAATTGTTTTTGCATTCGTATTAGGATTTAGTCTCAAGCCTATATTTACAATCTTACTTTTGTTTTTTGCTATTTTTTCAATTTCTTCAATTTCACTCTCCGACTCCACATTAATTAAAAAAACTTTCTTACTTACTGAAAACTTAAGTTCCTCAATAGTTTTGCCTACCCCAGAAAAAACAATTTTGTTTGGACTAATGCCAGCTTTTAAGGCCTTCATCATTTCTCCCATTGATACAACATCAGCGCCACAACCCATTTTTTTTATCTCTTTAAGTAAATTAACATTTGAATTTGATTTTACTGCAAAACAAATTAAAGGATTTATTTTTTTAAATTTGTTTTTTAAATTGTTGATATTTTCTCTTATTGAGTTAAGTGAATAACAATAAAATGGCGTTACATATTTATTACTTAATTTATTAATATTTACATTTTCAATATATAGATTTTTTTTTAAATACTTCATTTTTAACCAAAAGAAATTATTATATTTTCAGTTTTGTACTCAGGATCACCTTTTTTCCCACAACTTGAAACTATCATCAGTAGAATAAATATTAATGCTATTTTTTTCATGAATTTTAATAAATTTTTTTATATTTTTTTATCATCTTTTTTATATTCTCAAAAGAAGTTCCTCCATAAGTTTTTTTAGATTTAACTGAATTTTTAAGATTTAAATGTTCAAAAACTTCGGGAGTCAATCTTGGTTCAATTTTTTTTAAATCTTCAATACTAAGGTCTTTAATATTTTTCTTTCTTTTTTCAGCATAATTAACAATTTTTGCAGTAATATTATATGCAGTTCTAAAAGGTAAATTATTTTTTTTTACAATGTAATCAACTAAGTCAGTTGATAAAATAAACCCGGTATCTGCCGATTTTAACATCTTAGCTTTGTTAGCGCTTATGTTATTGAAAACTTCTTTTAAAATATTTAATGAATTTGTAATTAATTCGTCTGATTTAAATACTAATTCTTTATCATCTTGTAAATCTTTGAAGTATGATGAGGGTAAACCCTTCAAAATAGTCATCATCGCAAATAAGTTTCCAAATGCACTACCTGTTTTACCTCTTAAAAACTCTAATGCATCAGGATTTTTTTTTTGAGGCATTATTGAGGAACCAGTAACAATATTATCTGAAAGTTTAATAAAGTTAAATTCATCTGAGTTCCATATTATTAAATCTTCACAAATCCTAGATATATGAATTGAACACATAGCGACACAATATAGAAATTCTAAAACAAAATCTCTATCCCCAACTGTATCTATTGAATTCTCAGTTGGTTTTTTGAAACCAAGTTTTTTTGTTGTTATTTCTCTATTTATATTAAATGAACTTCCTGTAAGGGCGGCTACACCAAGAGGATTTTCTGATAAAAGTTCCAGACAATTTGAAAATCTTTTTTTATCTCTATTTATCATCTCTATGTAAGACATAAGATAATGAGCAAAAGAAACTGGTTGAGCACTCTTTAAATGAGTAAGACCTGGCATTATTGTATAAATATTTTTGTCTGCCAATTTTAAAATCACTATTACAAGTTGATTAATATTTTCTTGAATTTTTTTGTTAGATTTTTTCATCCATATCTTAAGGTCCGTAACTACTTGATCATTTCTTGATCTTGCAGTATGGAGATAGGCTGCTTCGTCACCTATAATTTCATAAAGCCTTCTTTCAATATTCATATGGATATCTTCAAAATTAATATCAAAATTGAATTTTTTCTTTAAAATTTCTTTCTCAATTTTTTTAAGACCGTAAATTATTTTATTTTTTATTTTAAAATTAATAATTTTTTGTTTAAAAAGCATTTCCGTGTGAGCGATGGAACCTTTAATATCTTCATGAAAAAGCTTTTTATCTATATTTATTGAACTTCCAATTTTTTGAAATAGAGAGGTTTTAGAACTTTTAATACGTTCTTTCCAAAAAGTACGATTGTTTTTATTTTTACTCATGATAATAAATTATACTCTTTTAGTATGAAATATTTAAAATTAAAATATATTTTAATTTTATTAGCTTTTTTTATATCAAATTTATCTTATTCATCAGATCAATTAGATATAAAAAACCTAGTTATAAACGATTCTCCTATAAAATATACTGATGTTACATTCAAAAATATTCAAAATAAGCAAGTGATTGTAGAAAACCTGAAGGGACAATTAGTAATTTTAAATTTTTGGGCCATATGGTGTAAACCCTGTAGGGAAGAAATGAAATCTTTAGATTTATTACAATCGAACAAAGAATTAAAAAATATAAAAATTTTTCCGATTAATGTTGGTAATGACAATGTAAAAAAATCTAAAGATTTTTTTAAGGAACTAGATATAAAATTTCTTGATATTTATTTTGATGAGAAACTTTCTTTAACAAAAAAATTTTCTTTAAGAGGTATACCAACCACAATTATTCTAAATAAAAAAGGAGAAGAATTTGCGAGGATAATTGGAGCAATAGATTTTAATGATCAAGTATTTATCGATTGGATTAAAAAGTACGATTAGTCTTTAAAGAAGTATGCAAGAGAAACTAGAACAATAATAGCAAAAAATTGAATAACAACCCTCAACTGCATTAGCTTATTTGAATACTTTTGTTTTGATTTGTCACCTTTAAAAAGAGTTCCGATTCCTAGCACTAAAACCACCGCAACAGTTCCCAATAAAAAAAAAGCAACAAATTTTACAAATATTTCAGAAATCATTATTTAATATTATTAGCTTTTTTAAATAAAAAATATATTAATAAATCTATGACATTTTGCCTTAATTCAATAATCCTGGAGCCCGAAAAACAAAAAATCGAAAGTGCTATCATTTTGTTACATGGATATGGAGGAGACGGTAAAGATATAAGTGTTTTGTCTTTAAATTGGAAAAGACATTTACCCAATACTGTTTTTATTTGTCCCGATGGATATGAAAAGTGTCAAATTAATCCAGCAGGTTTCCAATGGTTTGATTTAAATACTGAAGATTTAAAAACTATTATTGAAGGTTCCAAAAGAGCAGAAAAAAAACTATTTGATTTTATAAAAGAGGTAAAAGAAAAATACGATTTAAAAAACTCTCAAATATGTATATGTGGCTTCAGCCAAGGCTGTATGATTTCCATAAATCTTGGTTTAACTAGCACTAAACCTTTTAACTGTATTGTTGGTTTCTCTGGCAAAATTATTGATAAGTCAGATATTCAGAAAAGAATAATTTCTAAAACTAAATTTTTACTTATTCATGGAAATGATGATGATGTAGTTTCACCCACAAATTTGTTAGAAGCAAAAGATTTTCTTTTGAGAAATAATATTGAAACAACCTCTCATATGATAAAAGATTGTGGACACCATATATCTGTAGAAAGTTCAAGCTTAGCATTAAATTTTATTAAAAAAAACTTACATAATTATTAATTTTTTTAAAATTTTAAGTCCTATTGAATATTAAATTAAATTAGGCTAACTTAAGTTAACAAATATGTTTAAAGATCAAAATATATCGCTTGAGAAATGTCCGGCATTGGTTCTTAATGCTGATTATAGGCCATTAAGTTATTATCCCTTATCACTTTGGAGTTGGCAAGATTCGATTAAATCAGTTTTTCTAGATCGTGTTACTATTGTTTCAAATTACGATAAAGTAATAAGAAGTCCGTCTTTTTATATGAAATTACCTAGTGTAATAGCTTTAAAAAATTTTATAAGTCCTCAATCTAATCCAAACTTTACGAGATTTAATGTTTTTCTTAGAGATAAATTTTCATGTCAATATTGTGGTAGCAATAATGAACTAACTTTCGATCATTTATTACCTAGATCAAAAGGCGGAAAAACTGACTGGGATAATGTTGTAACTGCTTGTTCAAGTTGCAATGTTAAGAAAGGCGGAAGACTATACGAACAATCTGGTATGAAATTAAATAAAAAACCATATCAACCTTCAACTGAAGATTTACATAAAAATGGAAAGAATTTTCCTCCAAATTTTCTTCATAAAAGTTGGATGGACTATCTTTACTGGGATGTTGAACTTGAGCCTTAATTAAATTTTTTCCGAAATCTTTATTGCAATTCTAGATCCAGTTTTAATTATTTTGTCTAATAATGAATAAACCCCTTCTTTAGATGCACCCTCCTCGTAAGCGATGTTTTTATGGTGCAATTCATCTTCTCGGAACTTAATTATTTTTTGTTTTAACTTTTTTTCATCATCTTCAATTTGGTTAATTTGATTTTGGTAGTGTTCATCAATAACTTCTTCAACAGAGGCTGTGCAAAGCATTGCTGCTTTTTTTCCTAATAAAGTTGTGCCAAAACCCAACCCAATTCCTAGTATATCCCATAAGGGTAAAAATTTAGTTGGTTTAATTTTTCTTTTTTTAATCTCTTTATCAAAGAAATCAGAATGTTCCTTCTCATGCTCTTTCATTTCCTCCACAGTTTTTTTTAATTCTTCATCTTTATATAAAGTATTTAAAGCGAGTATTTGACCCTCATAAATTTTAATAGCACCTCTTTCACCAGCATGGTCAACTCTTATAAATTCTTCTAATTTTTTTTTATTTGTTTTTTTCATTTTTAATTATATAGCCACTTGTAAAGCAAATTAATAAAGATGTAATAAGATTAATTGTAGCAAGTGAAAGGCCTAAAAATTTAAAAGTAACATCTTTACAACTTATCTCTTTAAATTTCATAGATTCCAATAATTCGGTTTTATTTATAATACTTAAATTATTACTTTTACAACCTGAAAATTCTTGAAAAATGTTATTTTCAATACCCACATGATAACTTGATAAAATTAAGCTAAATAAAAATAATATAAAAATAATCTTTATCCAAAGAACCCTCTTACTATTATATCCCAAGAAAGCTAAAAAAATAGTTAAAACATATGGTATCCTTTGATATAAGCATAAAACACAAGACTCATTATTTAAAATATATTCTATATAAATTGCTCCCAAAAGAATTCCAATTGAGAAAAACATTATTAATAAACAAAAATTTTTAGTATTCAGATTTAATATCATTTTAATTTAAGAAGTTTGATAAAAAGATATAAATTAAATAAGAAAAAGCAATAATAATTAAAGAAAATATTATAGAAAAGATAAAAAGTTTTTTTTCAATAATCTTTTTCATAGTCGTACCAAAGTTTCCTATTAAAAAAGCGATCAAAAAAAATCTTAATCCTCTAGTTAAGAAACTTACAACTATAAAATAAAAAAAATTAAAATGGACAAATCCACTTGTAATAGTCAGAAGTTTGAATGGAACAGGACTAAAACCTGCAACTGCTAACAATGTTATCCAAGCAATAATTCCACCCTCTGATGATATTTTTTCTTTAAAAAAATTAGTATTATCTACACCGTAGAGCTCAAATATTTTAACTCCTATTTCGTTAAAAAAGATATAACCGATCAGATAACCCAAACAAGCTCCCAAAACAGACCCGACTGTCGCAATCAAGGCAATTTTAAACCATGCATTTTTTTTTGCAATTGTCATAGGAATTATTAAAACATCTGGAGGAATAGGGAATATAAAGCTCTCAACAAAAGAGACAAAAGCAAGAAAAAATTTTGAGCTTTTATGGCTCGCAAGTTTAATTGTTTTTAAATAAATTTCTTTAAACATATTCTCTTTTAATACTTTAATTCTTCTTATACTATAATTTAAGCTAAAAATTAAAGGGCGAATGGCGGAACTGGTAGACGCGTTGGACTCAAAATCCAATGGTAGCAATACTGTGAGAGTTCGAGTCTCTCTTTGCCCACCAAAAAGTTATGAATTTAGATAAAATAAATAATCTTGTAGAACTTTTTTTTGAACAATCAAAAGTTCAAGATAAAAATAAAATTTTATTATCTTCTTTAAAAAACCCGAGAAAACAATTTTCTTGGAAAACAACTTCAGAATATATAATCAATTTTTCAAAAGATATTAAAAACCATACACAAAATGGAGATAGATGCTTATTGATTTCAGAAAATAGACCAGAGTGGTTTATCTCTGATCTTGCAATAATGTTATCTAATTCAATTACTGTTCCCACTTATACAACCTATTTAGAACGTGATTATAAATATATAATTAATGATTGTGAACCTTCAGTAATAATAGTATCAGATACATCACAATACGAAAAAATTTCTAATTTAATAAAAAATTTTTCATTTATTAACAAAATTTATTCTTTTGAAGAACTTGATAAAGTAGACAAAAATAACTATACAAATATTATTAAATTTTTACCTAAAGAAAATTCATTTTTAAAAGATTTACCAAAAGTAAATAGTAAAAGAAATGATCCAGCATGTATAATTTATACATCTGGAACACAAGGGAATCCAAAAGGTGTAATACTTAGTCATGGAGGAATTTTAAATAATTGCGAAGGTGCAAAAGAATTACTAAAACCTCTAGTTACAAAAAATACTAAATTTTTAACATGGCTTCCTCTTTCTCATTCTTATGAACATACAGTACAATTTGTACAAATTTCTGTTGGTGCGAGAATTTTTTATGCTGAGAGTATTGAAAAATTAATAAAAAATATGAACGAATGCGGACCACAAATCATGACAGCAGTGCCAAGATTTTATCAAAATCTTTATCAAAAAATTTCTTCAAATTTCAAAAAATCAACTGGTATTAAAAGATGGTTAATTTCAAAAACAATTATTCTTGGACATAAAAAGATAAATCATAAAAAATTAAGTTTTTTTGAGAAGTTTTTAGATAAAATTTTAGATAAAACTGTAAGAAGAAAAATAAAAAAACAATTTGGTGGAGAATTAAAAGCTTTTGTTTCAGGAGGTGGAGCATTGGATTTAAATGTAGGTACTTTTTTGAATGCTATAGGTTTGCCAACGCTTCAAGGATACGGTCTAACTGAGACTTCACCGGTTGTAAGTTGCAATCCTATAAATGATATAAGAATCGAAACTGTAGGGCCTCCCTTCAAAGGCAACACAGTAAAGATAGCTCAAGATGGTGAAATTTTAGTAAAAGGTGAAAATGTTATGCTGGGATACTGGAAAAACATAAAAGAAACTGAAAAAATATTAAAAGATGGTTGGCTTCAAACTGGCGATATAGGTAAATTTGAAAATGGATATCTTAGAATTACCGATAGAAAAAAAGATATATTAATTACTCCTGGTGGAGATAATATTTCACCAGTTAAAATAGAGAATGAAATTTTAAACTCAGATTTTATTGATCAGGCAATTGTTTATGGAGATAATAAACCATACATTGTAGCGTTAATCATTTTAAATGAAGAAAAAGATCACGAAAAAGAAATTATTAATAATGAAATAGAAAAAATTAACAAAAATCTTTCAAAAATAGAAAAAATAAAAAAATATTTTGTAATTAAAGAAAAATTTTCAATTGAAAATGGAATGCTTACTCCAACTTTAAAGATGAAAAGATATAAAATTATTGAGAAATACAAAAAAAATTTTGAGGAAATGTATTAAAGTTGTAAATTAAATCGGGTTATTATTCGCGTTTTATCTATCTTTTTTTTTAATAACAAAAAAAATAAATTAAATTAATTTTTTTTAAAAAAAGTTTGAAAATTAAATATTTGACATAACTTTATAAAAAAAATAAAAATAAGTTAATAACGAATCAAATGATTCGTAAAACTAACAGGGAGCTAAAGATGGCTAAAAGAAGAAAAAAAGCTAAAAAGAAAGCTAAAAAGAAAGCAAAAAAAAGAAGAAGAAGAAGATAATATAAATATTCTTTTTTAAAAACGCTTCTCATAACTTTTGTTTGAGAAGCGTTTTTTTTATTTAGCTGTTTCCTGAGTTTCTTCTACTTTTGGTTCACTTTTCGGAACCTGTGTTTCTAAATTTCTTTTTAAAGCTTTATCGAGTTTTTTTTGTATTTCATCTGGAGTTATGTTCAAAACAATTTGAAATTCTGATAATAGTCTTTCATAAGCTTTTTCAAATAATTGTCTTTCGCTATATGATTGGTCGACCATTATGTCATCACCTTTATTAAGATCTCTTACAACTTCGGCAAGTTCATATATTTTTCCAGATGTAATTTTTTGATCATATTCTTGTGCTCTTCGACTCCACATAGATCTTTTAATTTTTGGTTTACCTTTTAATATTGATATAGATTTGTTAACTTGGTTAATTGTTGATAAGGGTCTAAGATGAGATTGTTTATTAATAGGTAATAAACCAATAGCTTTATCTTTTTCAAATTTGATATCGTAACATTGGACTTCAATACCTCCAATAGTTTTGGAACTTATTGATAAAATTTGACCTACGCCATGTTTCGGGTATACGACATAATCTTTTGGTTTATAAACCTTCTTTTCTGTTTGTTGTTTTTTTACCTTTTTGATTTCAGGTTTTATCTCATTACTTTTGGAAATTCTGAGATTTTCATTTTTTACTTCTTCTTTATCTTTTTTCGATTTGATTTTTTGAAAAGGTAATTTTTTTAAAACAATTTTTTTATTTGATCTAATTTCAATTTTATTTTTTTTTAATTTTTTCTTTAATTTTTTAGTCTTTTTTTTTACAGAAACAGCTTTGTTATTTTTAAATGTTTTCTTTAAAATATTTTTCAAACTTATTTTTTTCATTTTTGAATTTTTCATTGTCTGTTGGTGGGTCTTTTTTTTGATTTATGTTTGGCCAAATTTCTGAATATTTTTTGTTTATTTCTAACCATTTCTCATTTCCACTTTCAGTATCTGGTACTATTGCATCAATTGGACACTCAGGTTCACAAACGCCACAATCTATACACTCATCAGGTTTAATTACAAGCATATTTTTTCCTTCATAAAAGCAGTCGACTGGGCATACCTCGACACAATCCATTAATTTACACTTAATACACTTATCGTTTACTAGATATGTCATTTTCCTAAATTTTTTTTAATTTTATCTTTAATGTCTGCAACTAATTTTTTGTCTAAATACATTAGTCCACTTAATCTTCTCATAAGGTTGGACTCATACATATCTTCTTCATTATTAGAAAAAATTATTTTCCACAATACTTCTATAATTTTAACTTTAAAATTATTATCAAACATTTTTATTTCTTTTGTAAAATCTAAAATTTGATTTGAATTTGTTTCAAGTTCTTCTGCACGAGTAATAAATTGATTAATAACCTCTTTTTCAACACCTAATTCTATAATTGCTTGTTTAATTATTTCCTTTTCCTTAGAAGTGTATTCTTCATCTACTTTCGCTACATGTATTAATAAAGAAGCTACTTTTAGTAAACTGTTATCATCTTTTTTCAAATCTTCTTTTTTTTTAAATAAATCAAACATTATTTAAAGTTTATATCTTTTAAGACATTAAAGGGATTGTCATTTTTGCCGTAATTCTTTTTATATTGTTGTTTTTTTCCCTTAAAATGTAAATATTTAAAATAAATATCATTTTCTTTTTCAAAAGTTTTATAATTCATACTTTTTAATAACTTTATAAAACTTTCTTTATTGCAACCAAGCAAATTTAACATTTCTGGTATCACTTTTATTTCTGAATTTTCTGGGCTTTTTTGAATTATTATCATAAATAGTCTTTCTAGAATATCTATTCGAACATAATATTTATTAAAATTTTCAAAACCACAAAGTAACATAAATTTTTTATTAACTTTTTCTTTAATTTCAAAAAAGTTTAATCCAAATTTTGGTGGCTGTAAGTTATAAAAATTTTGATGAAAATTTTTCCACAGTAATATTCTTAATGAGACAGCTTCTGGTTTAAATAATTGATGTAAAAAAATATGATATCTTCCAAATCTTACTCCTAAATTTCTTAAAATTTTTCTTTCATCATTTTTCACGTCTTTCAAAAAACTAATAACATTATCTCTTTTTAGTACACCGTTATTTTCATAAAGTTGATAAGCTAAAGCTCTTATATTGGAGTTATTTTGCTTTATATTTTTAAGATCAATTAAACTTTTTAATAATATATTTATTTTTTCTTTAATCCAAACATCCAAAAAATTATTTAATTTTTCTTTTTCTTTTTGTTCAATTATATCATCTACAATAAGTAATATTTCTGGCTCTAAATAAGATTTACCTGCATAAAGTTTTGCTATAGCAAACTTATTCCAATAAATTTTAAAGTCGTCTTTCAGTTCTAAAATTCCTGTAGAAATAATTTCTGATATTCTTTTACTAAATTCGGGTCCTATACTTTGTCTCGAAGCTTTTCTTAAAGATTTTAAGTCAGTTTCCAAAGTGCCTACTTTAAGGTCATACTCTATTTTTAAACCTTTAAGTTCACCAATATATTGCTCATTGATATTCACCTTATTCTCATCAATTTTGGTAATTAGTTCGATATCTTGTTTAAGACCTTTTGCTAAAACACTTGCCCTTTTGTCTATAAAACTTTTTGTTAATTCTTCGTGTAACCTATCTGATAACTTATCTTCTAATAATTTTGTCCTCTCTATCCAATAATCTTGATTTTCTACCCAGTAAGGTTTATTTGCAACATAAGACCAAGTCCTTACGTTCGCAATTCTGTTAGATATTGAGTCTACGTTACCATCAAGTTTATCAAGTGTAGATAATTGTTTTTTCATATAAAAATTTGAAACTTTACCCTCATCACTGTTTAAAAAGTTAAAAACTTTACTTACAACTTCTAAATGATTTCCATACGCTTTTTTAACGAAATCAGGTATTTGACAACATTCCCAAAGAAGTTTTAAAGAGTTTTCATTATTCGATATTTTAAATTTTTCTTGATCCTTGAGAAAATGCTTTAAAACCTTTTCATCTTCACATTCACCTATTCTTCTTAGCCAATCTTTATTAGGTTTTTCATCTAAGGATTTGAGTAACTCTTCTGAATTTTTAAAATTTAATTTAGAATTTCTCCAATATAAAGTACGTATATCTTCAAATTTATGATTTTCTAATAGTTCAACTTCATCAGAATTAATTTCTTTACAATCACCTGTTATTCCAAAAGAGCCATCATTAAGGTATCTTCCTGCTCTTCCAGCAATTTGGCCAATTTCTGATAAATTCAATCTCCTAAGTTTTTTTCCATCAAATTTTTTTAAGTTTGAAAAATAAACATTATCAAGATCCATATTAATACCCATTCCTATAGCATCTGTTGCCACTAAAAAATCTACATCCCCTGATTGGTACAATTCCACTTGAGCATTTCTCGTTTTTGGACTTAACGAACCCATGATTATTGCAGCGCCACCTTTTTGTCTTCTAATGAGCTCCGCAATTGCATAAACATCTTCAGATGAAAAAGCTATAATTGCAGTTTTACGATCTAATCTAGAAATTTTTTTGTGTCCTACATAACTCAGTTTTGAAAACCTATCTTTATAAACAAATTCAATATCCGCATCGAGTTTTGAAATAATATTTTTGATTGTGTTAGATCCCATGAACATAGTTAATTTTTCACCCCTGAGGTTCAACAATTTATCTGTAAATATATGTCCTCGTTCATGATCCGAACACATTTGAATTTCGTCTACACCTACAAACTCTAATTCTTTGTCTATCGGCATTGACTCAACAGTGCAAAGAAAATATTTTGAGTTACTAGGTATAATTTTTTCTTCTCCAGTAATGAGTGCAACTTTTTTAGGATCAACTCTTTTTACAATTTTATCATAAATCTCTCTTGCTAATAATCTTAATGGAAATCCTATCATTCCACTTTCAAAAGAAAGCATTGTTTCGATTGCTAAAAATGTTTTACCAGTATTAGTGGGACCCAAAACTGCATTAATCTTTTTTTTTGTCATTTCTACTTTTTGTATGTCAATTTTTTTTAATACTACATATGGCAAGAGTTAAAGAACAAAAATAGTCTAAAACATGACCGAATCATAAAGGAAAAAGTTCTCATTTTGATATTTTTGTAAATACTGCTTTTAGCATATATATAAAATTAAATTAAAACCATCTTAAAATTTGTATTGCTAGGAATACATACTAAATCTTTACCAATTTTAATCAATTTATAATTATTTTCTTTTAATAAATTACACAAATTTACGAATTCTGAATTTTTAATATGTATCCATTCAAAAACTATAAATAATTTTTGGATTTTTAATTTTAGAAATTCTTCTACAATAATATTGTCATAACCTTCAGTATCTACTACTAGTAAATCAAATTTTTTAACATCATACTTTTGAAGCAATGAAGCAGGAGATAAAACTTCTACCTCAGTCCTAATAATATGTCTTTTTTTAACACCGTGCTTAATTAAATGTTCTGATGAGAAAGATGATATGTAAGGAACATGCGATCCATACTTATCTAAATACTTATCTTGTACTTGAAATATTCCTTTTTTTTCATTCTCCTTACCTATTGCGGAATTTTCGAATTTCACATTTTCAAAATTTTCATAGTTTTTTTTTAACTTATTAAAATTTTCTTTTATTGGTTCTACTAGTATTGATTTTAAATTATTTTTTTTAATATAATCATTTAGAAAATCGTCGTTTACCCCGTCATTAGAACCTACTTGGATTATTTCTATATCTTTATTAAAACTGATTAATCCATCCATAAAATTTTCAATGTTAAATATATCATAAGAGCTTATTATTCTATCGTTTTTGATTAAATTTTTTTCTATAAGTTTATATCCTAAAGAACCAACAAATTTTTTAAAAATTTTCAATTTACCTCTTTAATATTTTCCAAATTCCTGATGCATATGCAACTAACTTTTTCTTAGATTTTAATGAACAACTTATAAAAACCATACTTTTAGTTTGCTTTAAAATTGAAACTGAACCAGTTATTTCATCATTAAGTTTTGTCATTCCAATAAATTTAATATCTAATGATACAGTTACACACTTTAGACTACCCGAGCATCTATATGCTGCTGTACCAGCACCGGAGTCAATTATTGTAGCAATATATCCACCGTGTGTTATACCAACTGAGTTCAAATGATTTTTAGATACTTTTGTTTTAAATTCATATTTAATATTTGATTTTTTTCTAAAAAGTAAGCCTCCATTGAATTTCATAAAAGTCGGCCTAATACTGATTTGATCAAAAACTTTTTTCATAACTTATAAAATTAAAGTTAAGCATAGTAATATAAAGATTACTAAAATAAAAAAATAAATTACGCTTTTTTGAAGAGATACTTTCATAAAGTTTTGGTGCGCCTGCTAGGAGTCGAACCCAGAACCTCCTGGTCCGTAGCCAAGCGCTCTATCCAGTTGAGCTACAGGCGCGTTTGATATATAATTTAACATATAAATTTTTTAATGTAATTTAACAATTAAAGCTTATTCTATCTTAATGTCAAAGTTATCAAAAGATGTTGTTTTTGTAAGTGCACTTAGAACATCTATAGGTAAATATAAAGGTATTCATAGCAAATTAAGGGCAGATCAGCTCGGATCAATGGTCATAAAAGAAATAATTAAAGACACATCTTTAAATTCAAATGAGATAGACGAACTAATCTTTGGTCAAGTTTTAACTAGTGGCAATGGCCAGAATCCCGCAAGACAAGCGGCAATAAATGGAGGTATACCATCAGACAAAACTGCATGCTTAATAAATCAAGTGTGCGGGTCCGGTCTTAGGGCTATAGTTTTAGGCTATCAATCTATTGTTACACTTGCTTCAAAAATTGTAATTGCTGGGGGACAAGAAAGTATGTCCAATTCAAATGAAAAAATTATGTTAAAAGATGGTTTAATAGATGCGTTCAATAACTATCATATGGGTTTCACAGCTGAAAATGTAGCACAAAAATGGAATATATCTAGAGAGCAACAGGATGATTTTTCTTTCCTATCACAAAAAAAAACAAAAGAGGCAATTATTTCTAGAAGATTTAAAAAAGAGATAATCTTAAATTCTAAAGATGAACATCCAAGACCTGACATAAGTATTGAGAAACTTTCAAATTTAAAACCATCTTTTAAAGAAAACGGAACAGTTACTGCTGGTAATTCTTCAGGAATAAATGACGGTGCAGCAGCTGTTTTACTTATGAGCAGAGAATTAGCTGAAAAAAAAGGTTTAGAACCTTTAGCAAAAATAGTTTCATGGGCAACCGCAGGTGTTGAACCATCATTGATGGGATCTGGACCAATTCCTGCTTCTAAGATTGCTTTAAAAAAAGCTGGATGGACTATTAGAGACTTAGATTTAATAGAAATAAATGAAGCTTTCGCATCTCAAATTTTAGCAGTTATTAAAGAATTAAAATTACCTGTTGAAAATGTAAATGTGAATGGAGGCGCTATTGCTTTAGGACATCCAATTGGAGCATCTGGAGCTAGGATAAATGTAACTTTATTACATGAAATGAAAAGAAGAAATGTTAAAAAAGGTTTAGCCACACTTTGTATAGGCGGCGGCATGGGAATATCTATATGTTTAGAGAGAGATTAATTTTTTAAGATTTAGATTACCACTCTTTAATTTTTTTTTTAAAAGTATTAATTGTATCCAATACCTAGCATCAAAAGTGTAATTATTCCTTGTATTAAAAAAAATTTTCAACATATTTATAGTTTTAGCCTTAAAAAGTTGCCAAAGCGTGACAAAAAAAAGCTATAAATGTGGTATAAAGATTATTAAATAAAAAGATTAATGATCCAAAATATAGTAGTACCTGATATTGGAGATTTTGAGAATGTAGAAGTTATTGAAGTTCTTGTAGATGTATCTAAGAAAATAGATAAAAATGATCCAATTGTCACCCTGGAAAGTGATAAATCAAGTGTTGAAGTTCCATCAACAATGTCTGGAACTGTTGAAAGTGTAAAAGTAAAAGTTGGTGACAAAGTTTCTAAAGGTGATTTATTAATTACTTTAATCTCAGAATCAAAAAATGAGATAGAGAAAAAAGTAGAGAAAAAAGAAGAGAAAAAGCAAAATATACCTAATGATACTGAAAAAATAATTAATGAAGCGGAAAAATCATTAAAAAAAGAAGTTAAAGAAGAAAAAGAAACTAATAAGAATATTTCAAAAGAAAAAAAAACATCTAAAAAGGAAGAAACTATTATTCAAACTCCCATTGATGGAGATTTAGATCCTCTAGAAACTAGAGAATGGTTAGAATCATTATCAGCAGTTTTGGAAAACGATGGTAAGCATAGAGCACAATTTTTAATTAAACAGTTAATTGAGCATTCATATAAGGAAGGATCTGATTTAGTTCTATCAAGAAATACACCTTATATAAACACTATTCCACCCGAAAATGAGGCCAAATCACCTGGCGATCAAAATATAGAAAGAAAAATAAGATCTTTAATTAGGTGGAATGCTGCTGCAATGGTTGTAAGGGCAAATAAAAAATATCCAGAGCTTGGTGGTCATATTGGAACATTCGCCTCTGCTGCTACTTTATTTGATGTTGGAATGAATCATTTTTGGAGAGCAAAAAATAATAAATTTGGAGGAGACTTAATTTATTTTCAAGGACATAGTGCGCCAGGTGTATACGCAAGATCTTATTTAGAAGGAAGATTAACAGAGAAAGAATTAGATAATTTTCGTCAAGAGGTTAAAAAAGGGGGTTTATCATCATATCCTCATCCATGGTTAATGCCTAAGTATTGGCAATTTCCAACAGTGTCAATGGGATTGGGACCAATGTTAGCAATATATCAAGCAAGATTTATGAAATATTTAATTAATAGGGGTTTAATAAAAGATGAAAAAAGAAAAGTCTGGGTGTTTTTAGGAGATGGTGAAATGGATGAACCTGAATCACTTGGTGCAATAGGTTTAGCTGCAAGAGAAAATCTAGATAATTTAATTTTTGTAATAAATTGTAATTTGCAAAGACTCGATGGACCAGTGAGAGGTAACGGAAAAATTATTCAGGAGCTTGAAGGAATTTTTAGAGGAGCTGGTTGGAATGTTATAAAAGTAATTTGGGGTTCTTATTGGGACCAGTTATTAGCTAATGACAAAAAAGGATTATTAGTAAAAAGAATGAATGAAGCTGTTGATGGAGAATATCAGGCATTCAAAGCTAATGGTGGTTCATACGTTAGAGAACATTTTTTTGGAAAATATCCCGAGTTAAAGGAAATGGTGTCTAGTTTTACAGACAAAGATATATGGAAGCTTAATAGAGGGGGTCATGACCCTCATAAAGTTTTCGCAGCTTATCACGCTGCTTCAAAAAATGTTGGATCTCCAACAGTCATAATTGCAAAAACTATCAAAGGTTATGGCATGGGAAAATCTGGAGAAAGCATAAATACTACACACCAACAAAAAAAACTTGATGTTAAAGATCTTCTCTATTACCGAGATAGATTTGATGTTCCGTTAACTGATAAACAGGTAGAAGAAATTCAGTATTATAAGCCTGATAATAACTCTGAGGAAATAAAGTATTTAAAAGAGAAAAGACTAGCACTTGGAGGCTTCATTCCCGAAAGATCTTCATTCGCAAAACCCATAAAAACACCACCAAAAAATATTTTTGATAATATGAAAGAGTCAACTGGAGAAAAAGAAATGTCAACCACAATGGCTTTAGTAAGGATGTTGACAAGCCTTTTAAGGGATAAAAATGTAGCGCCAAAACTTGTGCCTATAATACCTGATGAAGCTAGAACATTTGGAATGGAAGGTTTTTTCCAAAAAATAGGAATCTACGCCCATGAAGGACAGAAGTATGAACCAGTTGATTTTAAACAACTTTCATCTTATCGAGAGGATAAAAAGGGACAAGTTTTAGAAGAAGGAATTACCGAAGCTGGATCAATGTCATCTTGGATAGCTGCAGGAACTTCTTATTCAAACCACGATATAGAAATGATACCAATTTATCTATTTTATTCTATGTTTGGCTTCCAAAGAGTTGGCGATCTAGCTTGGGCTGCAGGCGATAGCCAAGCAAGAGGATTTTTGATTGGAGCAACATCAGGAAGAACAACTCTTGCCGGAGAAGGGCTTCAACATCAAGATGGACATAGTCATTTAACAGCTTCAACCATACCTAACTGTGTATCTTATGATCCTACTTTCGCATACGAGCTGGCAGTAATATTTAGAGATGGATTAAGAAGAATGTACGAAAAAAAAGAAAATATTTTTTATTACATAACAACAATGAACGAAAATTATACACATCCAGCTATTCCAAAAGGACAAGACATAGAAAAATCAATTTTAAAAGGAATGTATAAATTTAAAGAAATAAATAAAAACAAAAAGACAAAGATTCAATTGCTAGGATCGGGAACAATTTTGAGAGAAATGATCGAAGCAGCAGAAATTTTAAGTGATGAATACAAAATTGACAGCGATATTTGGAGCGTAACTAGCTTTAATGAGTTGAGAAAAAACGGATTAGAGACCGAGAGATATAATCTTTTGAATCCAAATGAAAAACCTAAGAAATCCTATCTAGAAGAGTGTCTAAATAATTCAGAAGGACCAGTTCTTGCGGCATCAGATTATATGAGATTGAATTCAGATCAAATAAGACCATTTACTAATAAAAATTTTTATTCATTAGGAACAGATGGGTATGGTAGAAGCGACACAAGAAAAAATTTGAGAAATTTTTTTGAGGTCGATAAAAAATATATAGTCACTTATGCTTTAAGCATTTTATCTAAAGAGCAACTGATTGCCTCAAAGTACGCTGAAAGTGCAATAAAAAAATATAATATTGATAAAAATAAACCTATGCCTACAAAAATTTAATGACAGAAAAAATATTTTCATCACCTAAAGTTAGAAAATTTGCCAGAGAACTTGGGGCAGATCTATCAGGAGTAATTGGTTCCGAAAGAAAAGGAAGAATAACCGAGGATGATGTAAAAGAAATTATAAAAAATAAACTTAAGGAAGAGAAATTACCGATATTAAATAAAAAAACAATTCAAGAATATACCCATGAAGAGTTTGGCGAAGTTGAAATTGTGGATCTTCCGAGAATTAAGAAACTAGCTGCACCACATTTACAAGATTCATGGTCCAATATACCTCATGTTACTCACCACGACGAGGCAGATATTACTGAACTTGAACTTTTTAGAAGAAATTTGAAAGATAACTTTACTGGAATGAATAAAAAAATCACGCCTCTTGCATTTATTATTAAAGCTTTAACTAAAAGCTTAATAAATTTTCCAATTTTTAATTCCTCTATAAAAGATATTGAAAAAGGTATAATTGTACAAAAAAAATACTTTCATATCGGAATAGCAGTTGATACCCCGCATGGCTTAATGGTTCCGAAAATAAGAGATACAAACAAAAAGAATATAAATAAAATCGCTAATGAACTTAAGATAGTTAGTGAAAAATCAAAAAATCTTAAAATTGAAAAAAAGGAGTTTTTTGGGGGTTCTATAACAGTAACAAGTTTAGGTGGAATAGGAGGAACCTTTTTTACACCCATAATTAACTCCCCAGAGGTAGCAATTTTAGGAATTGGAAAAATGTTTGATAAATTTATTGATTTGGAAAAAAATCCTGAGAAAAGGTTTATTCTTCCAATATCTCTCTCATATGATCATAGAGTAATTAATGGTGCAGATGCAGCAAGATTTTGCAACAATCTCAAAGAAAATCTTGGCCAGAATTTTGCATACAACTTATCAATATAAATAAAATGACAAAAACATTATCAATAGCCAGTGCATTAGTTTGCACATTAATTTGGGGAACCACTTTCATTGCCCAAGATACTGGAATGGACAAAATTGGACCTTTTACTTTCAATGGAACAAGATTTTTTGTTGGTTTTTTAGCGCTAATTCCTTTTTTTTTGTTAATTGAAATCAATAAATTTGAAAAAATTTTTTCGAAAAATAAAAAAAGATTCATCACATTATCGTTTTTAATTGGTATATCTTTATTTTTAGGTTCTGCACTTCAACAAATTGCTTTACTTTACACAGATGTTGCAAATGCAGCTTTTTTTACAATCTTTTATGTACCCATGGTCCCAATAATAGTTTTTATTTTGTTTAAAAAAAAAGTTCATTGGAGCGTTTGGCCATCGGTTATTTTGTGTATAATAGGAGGTTATTTATTGACAAACTTTTATGACTCTTCGGTTAGAACTGGTGATTTGTTGGTAATTTTTGGAGCACTTTTTTGGAGTTTACATATCATATTTATTAGTGAGCTTATTCAAGACTTCAATTTACCTATTTCTATTGGTCTAATTCAAACTTTTATAGTTTCTTTATTTTCTTTTTTTGTTGCGTTCCTTATTGAAGAAATTGAATTTACAAATATTCTAAATGAAAAATTTGAAATTCTTTACGCTGGAGTTTTATCTGGTGGTTTTGCTTTTGTTCTTCAAATTTATGCTCAAAAAAAAATTAATCCAGCACCCGCAGCTATAATTTTTTCTCTTGAAGGTGTATTTGCTACTGTCGCTGCTTGGATACTATTAAATCAAATTTTAAATATTAATAATGTTTTAGGGTGTATTTTTATACTTTTAGGTGTCCTTACTTCTCAACTAATTCCAGAAATTAAAAATTCTAATAATAAATGATAACAAATAAAATTAGCGATAGAAGGACTCTATAAATAACAAAAATATTAAAACTAAATTTTTTAACGAAAATTAAAAAATATTTTATTGTTAAAAAAGAAAATATAAATGATAACGCAATAGATGTAAAAGCGACTAAATTTAAATCAAAACTCTGATGATATAAATCATTTAATCCAAGAAAACTAGCCCCAGCTATTGCTGGGATAGAAAGATAAAATGAGATTTTTGTTGAATCATATCTACTCAAATTTAAGAAACGGCCAGCTGTTATAACAATTCCAGATCTACTCACACCAGGTATTAACGAAAGTATCTGAAAAAAACCAATTATTAAAATAGATTTTAAATTTAGGTCTGTTTCAATTTTTTTCTTTACCTTAAATTTATCTGAAATAAATAATAAAACTGCAAATAATAACGTTGTCCAAGCTATTATATTTAAATTTCTTAATGTTGATATTATTCCTGTCTTGTAAATAATAAAACCGCATACAAACAATGGAATTGATCCAAGAATTATTAATGATATGAGTTTTTTATTTTTATGAAAAGATATTAACTCTTTTCTAAAGTAAAATAGTATTGCAAGCAAAGAACCTAAATGTAGACTAATATCTACTGATAATGATTGTGTTTTAAAATTATGAATTTCTGAAATTACAAATAAATGTGCAGATGAGCTCACAGGTAAAAATTCAGAAATACCTTGGATAAAAGCTAAAACAAGAATTTCAAAGAAATAATTGATCATAAATGATCTCTATGACTTATTATTAATTAAATAAAGCAATAACGTGACTGCATATTAGCTATGCACTGGATGAAAAAAGTCAATGAAATAGCAATTTTTTTTAAAATAGGTAAGTATTATTGTCCTATCTCACCTTTATTAGATCATTTTCCTAGTATATACAACGTTTTTATATGTCTGAAAAAATGCTTAAATTTGTTAAAATAGGTCAGCAACCTCCACCTAAAAGGCAAACTAACAATCGTAAGGAGGATTTTGACGAGATTTATGAGGAATATATTAACCAAAAAGCCACTGAACAATCAAGTAGATGTTCCCAATGTGGAGTACCTTTTTGTCAAATACATTGTCCACTTAGTAACAATATACCTGATTGGCTTAAATTAACTGCTGAAGGAAGACTAGAGGAGGCATACCATTTGTCACAAAGTACAAACAATATGCCAGAGGTTTGTGGGAGAATTTGCCCACAAGACAGATTGTGTGAAGGGAATTGTGTAATAGAAAAATCTGGACATGGAACAGTTACAATTGGCTCTATTGAAAAATTTATAACCGAAACTGCTTGGTCAAAGGGCTGGGTTAAGCCGATAAAAGTTAAACATGAAATAGATTTAAGCGTTGGAATTATTGGAGCTGGTCCAGCTGGTTTGGCATGTGCAGAACAACTAAGGAAAAGAGGTTATCAAATTACAATCTATGACAGATACGATAGAGCAGGTGGATTGCTTATCTATGGGATACCTAACTTTAAGTTAGAAAAATATGTAGTAGAGCGAAGAACAAAACTTTTAAAGGAAAGCGGTATAAAATTTAAGTTCAATTTTGAAGTTGGTAAAGATCTTACATTAAATCAATTAAGAAAAAAACATGATGCAATTTTAATTTCAACAGGAGTATATAAACCAAGAGAAATAGAAATAAATGGGAATGACCTTGAAAATATTTACCCTGCAATGGACTTTTTAACTGCATCGAACAAAAAAGGCTTAGGTGATAAAGTAGAAATGTTTGATAATGGAAAACTAAATGCTGAAAATAAAGATGTAGTTGTAATAGGTGGAGGAGATACTGCAATGGATTGTGTGAGGACTGCAGTAAGACAGAATGCTAAATCGATTAAATGTTTATATCGAAGAGATAAAGAAAACATGCCTGGTTCAGCAAGAGAAGTTTTAAACGCAGAAGAAGAAGGAGTTGAATTTGTATGGCTTTCTTCTCCAAAAGAATTTATTGGTAAAAATAAAGTCGAGAGTGTTGTAGTAAATAAAATTAAATTAGGAGATCCAGATGAAAGTGGACGTAGAAAACCTGTAATTCAAAATGATGAAGAATTCAAAATTAAGGCTGATTTGGTAATTAAATCCCTTGGCTTTGATCCTGAAAATTTACCAAAACTCTTTGATGAAGATAAATTACAGGTCACGAGATGGGGAACAATCAAAATTGATTTCGACTCAATGGAAACAAATCTATCTGGAGTATTTGCAGCTGGTGATATCGTGAGAGGAGCCTCCTTAGTTGTTTGGGCAATTAAGGATGGAAGAGATGCTGCAGAAAATATTGAAAAATTTTTCATCAATAAAAAAAATATAAAAAAAGAAGTTGCTTAATGAAACTAAGAAAAAAAAATTTGGAATTATTGAAAAAATTTAATGTCTATCATGAAAATATGGAACATGATGCATGTGGAGTCGGACTTGTTGCATCAACAAACGGAAAAAAGTCTAGAAAAGTTGTTGAATATGGAATTGATGCTTTAAAAGCTGTTTGGCACCGTGGCGCAATAGATGCAGATGGAAAAACTGGAGATGGAGCTGGCATACATATCGAAATACCATCTGATTTCTTTGTAGAAAAAATAGAGGCGACTGGACACAAATATGACAACTCAGAGGTTTGTGTTGGAATGATTTTTCTTCCTAGAAATAATTTCCCTGCACAAGAAGCTTGTAAAACAATAGTTGAAAGTGAATTAACAAATAGTAATTTTATTATTTATGGTTGGAGACAAGTTCCCGTAAATCCTTTAGTTCTTGGTGAAAAAGCTGAACAAACTAGACCCGAAATAACTCAAATTCTTTTTAAAACAAATGATGAAAATTTAACTGAAAAACCTTTAGAAAGAAAACTTTATGAGGTTAGAAGAAAAATTGAAAAAAAAATTTTTAGTAAACAAATTACAAGTTTTTACATAAGTTCTTTTAGTTCCAAGTCAATAATTTATAAAGGAATGTTTCTTGCTGAGGCCCTTTCAGATTTTTACACGGACCTCAAGGATGAGAGATTCATTTCTAGATTTGCAATATTCCATCAAAGATTTTCAACTAATACAGCTCCAAGCTGGGATCTAGCTCAACCATTTAGAGCACTGGCCCATAATGGAGAAATTAATACTCTAAAGGGAAATATAAATTGGATGAAAGTTCACGAACAGGAAATGTTCAGTCCAGATTTTGAGAACATGGAAAATTTAATACCAGTTATACCAAATGGAAATTCTGACTCAGCCTCCCTTGATAATGTATTTGAACTTTTAAATATTTCGGGTCAACCAGCACCATTAGCTAAATTGATGATGATACCTGATGCATGGTCTAAAAAAAATAAAATTTTATCTAAAGATCATCAACAATTATTTAATTTTCTTAATAGCACTATGGAGCCGTGGGATGGTCCTGCAGCTATTGCTGCTACAGATAATCAGTGGGTGATTGTGGCAACTGATAGAAATGGTTTAAGACCAATGAGATATACAATTACCAAGGACAATCTTTTATTTGCTGGATCAGAAACAGGAATGATAGAGCTAAATGAAAAGAAAATATTATCAAAAGGAAGACTTGGACCCGGAGAGATTCTTGGTGTGAGAATAGATAAGGGGAGAATTTATAAAAACAAAGAAATAAAAAACTTTCTTGCAAAAGAGTATAAACATTTTAATAATCAAATAATAGACTTAGACAAAAAATTTCCTATCAAAAATGAAAAAAATATATTTGACGGTACTGAACTAAGACAGAGGCAGCATACTTTCGGATATAGCATTGAAGATCTTGAACTAATACTTCATCCTATGGCTGAGGATGCAAAAGAAGCAACTGGATCAATGGGAGATGATACTCCTTTAGCAGTATTATCAGAAAAATATCGTCCTTTATATCATTTTTTCAGACAAAATTTTAGTCAAGTTACTAATCCACCAATAGACTCTTTAAGAGAAAATAGAGTTATGAGCCTAAAAACTCGATTTGGGAACTTAGGAAATATTTTAGATTTTAATAACTTAACTAAAGAGAATATATATGTTTTAAACAGCCCCATACTAACAAATAAACAATTTGAGAAATTTCTGAATTTTTTTGGAAAAAATTATGAAATAATTGACTGTACTTTTGATGATGAAGAGAGTTTAGATGATTCTTTAGAAAAGATTAAAAAAATTTCTGAGATATTTGTTAGAAAAGGAGTGACCCAATTAGTTTTGAGTGACAAAAATATAGATAAAAAAAGATGTCCAATACCAATGCTTTTGTGTGTAGGAGCTATTAATACAAATTTGATCAAAAAAAAACTTAGAGGCTACGTATCCATTAATGTTCAGACAGGGGAGGCTTTAGATACACATTCTTTTGCTACACTAATTGGCGTAGGAGCTACTACAGTAAATCCTTATCTTGCTTTAGATAGTATTTATTCAAGATTTAAAAAAAAAATTATTTGGAAAATTTATCTATGACGAATGCGTGGAGAGATATGTTAAATCAGTAAATTTAGGGCTTTTGAAAATAATGTCTAAAATGGGAATATCTGTACTAAGTTCTTATCGTGGAGGGTGCAATTTTGAAACAGTTGGCTTAAGCAGGACTATTGTAAATGAATATTTCCCGGGCGTTGTTTCAAAGATATCAGGAATTGGACTAACTGGTATAGAAAAGAAAGTTAGAAAAATTCACGAAGAGGCCTTTAGTTCTAATGAAAATGTTTTACCGATTGGAGGAATCTACCGTTATAGAAAAAATGGTGAAACTCATCAATATCAAGGAAAACTTATTCATTTACTTCAAACAGCTGTTACAGAAAAGTCATATGAAATTTATAAGAAATATGTAAAAGGAATTTATGATTTACCCCCAATAAATTTAAGAGATTTGGTTGATTTTAAAAAAAAAGAACCAATAAATTTAGATCAAGTTGAGCCAATAGAAAATATTTTAAAGAGATTTGGAAGTGGGAGCATGTCTCATGGAGCCTTATCAAAAGAGGCGCATGAAACATTAGCTATTGGCATGAATAGGATTAAGGGTGCCTCATGCAGTGGAGAAGGAGGGGAAGATGCTAATAGATTTAAGGTTATGTCAAATGGTGATACTGCGAATTCAAGAGTAAAACAAATTGCTTCAGCACGTTTTGGAGTTACTATAGATTATTTAAACAATTGTAATGAAATAGAAATAAAAATTGCACAAGGGGCAAAACCAGGCGAAGGAGGACAACTACCGGGATTTAAAGTTACAAAAGAAATTGCTAAGTTAAGACATTCTACAACTGGAGTTACTCTTATTTCTCCTCCTCCACACCATGATATTTACTCCATAGAAGATTTAGCCCAACTTATTTATGATCTTAAACAAATAAATCCTAATGCTAGAATTGGAGTAAAATTGGTAGCATCATCAGGCATTGGTACTATTGCTGCTGGAGTAGCTAAAGCAAAGGCTGACATTATATTAATTTCTGGACACAATGGTGGAACAGGTGCCACTCCACAGACTAGCGTAAAGTATGTTGGTATTCCCTGGGAAATGGGTCTAACTGAAGCCAATCAAGTTTTAACATTAAATAATCTAAGACATAAAATTACACTCAGAACTGATGGAGGCATCAAAACAGGAAGAGATGTTGTAATCGCTGCCATGATGGGAGCAGAGGAATATGGAGTAGCAACTACAGCTTTAGTTGCTATGGGATGTATAATGGTTAGACAGTGTCATTCAAACACATGTCCTGTTGGTGTTTGTACACAAGACGAAAAATTAAGGGAAAAATTTACCGGAACCCCAGATAAAGTAGTAAACCTTTTCACTTTTATTGCTAGAGAGGTTAGGGAAATTTTAGCTAGTTTAGGATTTAAATCCTTAAACGAAATTATTGGTAGAACAGATCTTTTAAAACAAGTAAGCAAAGGCTCTCCAAACCTAGATGATCTAGATTTAAATCCATTATTTGTACAAGCGGATCCAGGAAGAAATAAAAGATTTTGTGAAAATAAAGATATCAATCAAGTCCCAGATACTATTGACCAAAATATATGGCCCGAAATAGAAAAAGATATTAATATTAATAAAAGTCCACAAAAAGAATTTAAAATTGAAAACACCGATAGAGCCGTAGGGACAAGAATTTCATACCATCTTTATAATAAAAATAAAAAAAATACAGAGAGTAAGTCCCTTAACATCAAATTTAAAGGATCCGCAGGTCAATCCTTTGGAGCTTTTGGTATTGATGGTCTTAAAATGATACTTAAAGGAGACGCAAATGATTATGTAGGAAAAGGTTTGTCGGGGGCAACTTTGGTAATTAAGTTACAAGACGAAAGCAACTTAATATCAAATGATAACACAATTATTGGAAATACAGTCTTATATGGCGCTACTTCTGGAAGATTATATGCTGCAGGACAAGCTGGCGAAAGATTTGCAGTAAGAAATTCTGGAACGATAGCTGTAATAGAAGGTTGCGATTCAAATGGTTGTGAATATATGACTGGTGGAACAGTTGTAATACTTGGGAATATAGGTGATAATTTTGCTGCAGGTATGACTGGGGGTATGGCTTTTATATATGATAAAGATGGAGAGCTTGAAAAAAGAGTAAATCCTGAAACTGTAATATGGCAAAAAATACAAACAAATTACTGGAAAGACTTTTTAAAAGATCTTATAAAAAAACATTCTGAAGAGACAGAATCAAAAGTTTCATCTAAAATTTTTGAAAACTTTGATAGGGAAGTCAATAATTTTTATCAAATTTGTCCAAAAGAAATGCTCAATAAATTAGATTATCCGCTAACAACAGACTTAAATATAAAAGAAGTAAGTTAGAAAATATGAATCTCTTTTGTTTTGGATTTGGACAAGTTGCACGAAATTTTATTAAAAAATTAGATAATAAAAATATTAATTATGTATTAAACACTACAAATAGAGAAGAAACAAAATATATAGATACAAATAATAAAAAATTTTTAAGCTACAAACTAAATGAAGATGGATATGATGAAAATATAAAAGAAATTCTTAATAAAGCAGATCATGCTTTAATTTCAATTCCTCCAATCCAAAATGACGATCTTGTTTTAAAAAATTTAATTAAATTCATGAATAAAGATAGAGTTAAGTGGATAACATATTTATCAGCAACAAGTGTTTATGGAAATCATAACGGAGAATGGGTAGATGAAAATACCAAATGTATTCCATCTAGCTCAAATGGAATAGCAAGACTCAAAGTAGAAAATTCTTGGCTAGATTTATTTAAAAAATTTAATTATCCAATTCAAATTTTTAGACTTTCTGGAATTTACTCAGATAAAAACAACGTGCTAAAAAGATTAAAAACTGGAGAAGCTAAATTAATATTTAAAGAAAATCATTTTTTTTCGAGAATTCATGTTGATGATATTTCAAATATCTTATTTAAATCTCTTAAGACTTTTAAATCTGGTGAAATTTTTAATATTTCAGATGATAAACCAGCCCCACTTTCTGAAGTTACCCTTTACGGGGCTAAACTCTTGAATATTAAAAAATTAAAAGAATTAAAAGTAGAAGAAATCGATAGTGAGATGCTCAAAAATTTTTTTAAGGACTCAAAAAAAGTACAAAATAAAAAAATGAAAAAGTTTTTTGATTATAATCTTAAATACCCATCTTTTACTGAAGGACTAGATTATATAAGAAATAACTTTGTTTAATTCTGATATAATTTTTTTTAAATTTCTTTTATTTGATAAACTATGATCACCATTTTTAATTAAAACTAATTTTTTCTTTGAATTAGGAAACATTTTTAATATTTTTTTAGAAAAACTTAATGGTACTACTTCATCATTACTTCCATGAATCATTGTCAAAAAGATCCCAGAATCATACTTTTTATTTAAAACCTTATTTTTCCTTCCGTTGACAATCAACTGGTAAGATATTGGATATTCGTATTTCCCATGTTTTAAATTATAAATTTTGTTTTTTATAATTTGTTTTTTTATTTTGTTTGAAAATTTATTCCACATAAGTTTTTCGAGAAACTCGGGTGCTGACCCAATTCCAATAAATCCTTTAATTTGATTTTTAAATGAACCAAAAATATTTAAAGCAATCCAGCTTCCCATGCTAGAACCAATTATTAGAATTTTTTTCTTTTTTATGAATCTATTAATTATAAATTTTACATCTTTTGACCAAGAAGTAATATTACCTTTCTCAAACTTCCCGTAAGATTTTCCATGACCAGAATATTCTAGTGATAAAAAGTTAATTTTTTTTCTTTTACAAAAATTATAAAATTTTTTAGGTTTTTCGCCCTCTAAATCTGACTTAAATCCATGTAAAAAAAGTACATATAAATTAGAATTAAACCTCATATGCATGATTCTAATTCTTCTATTTTTTCCTTTATTTATGAATTTAAATTTTCTCATACTAAATTTATATAATATGATAATATATGTTATTATTAAATGTCTTCTAAATTAAAAGTTTTACAAGTAATTCCAAAGCTAGGATATGGTGGTGCTGAAATAGGTTGCTATGATTTAGCACATTTTTTAACTGAAAATGAGTGTGACTCTTTTATTATAACAAGTGGTGGTGAATTATTAAAGTACATAAATAAAAAAAAAGTAAAAGTAATCAAATTACCTGTAAACAGTAAAAATCCTTTATTAATTTTTATAAATTCTATTATTATTTCATTAATAATTTTAATATTTAACATTTCTATTGTACATGCTAGGAGTAGAGCACCGGCCTGGTCTTGTCTTTTGGCTACTAAAATTACAAAAAGAAAATTTGTTACTACTTTCCATGGCACTTATAGCTTTAATAATAAATTAAAAAAATTTTATAATTCAGTAATGGTAAAATCTGATTTAATTATTGCAGGTTCAAATTTCATTTTTTCTCATATAAGTGAAAATTATTCTGAGTATTTAAATCCAAAAAAAAAAAAATTTTTAGTGATCTTTAGAGGAATTAATATCGACTATTTCGACCCTACTAAAATAAAATCAAGCGAGGAGGAAAAACTTATCAAACAGTGGAATATTACAAGAAATAAAAAAATAATATTATTACCAGGAAGACTCTCAAGCTGGAAAGGTCAAGAGTTATTTATAGAAGCATTAAATATAGTCAAACAAAAAATAGGTAGTACTTTTTACGCAATAATTTTGGGCAGTGATGAGGGTAGGACTGTATATAAAAAAAAATTATTAAGACTTACCGAACAATATAGATTAAACAACGAGTTGAGATTTATTGAAAATTGTAAAATAATGCCTTTAGCATATAAAATTTCAAATTTGGTTGTATCGTCCTCAATTGAGCCAGAAGCCTTTGGAAGGATTTCAGTAGAAGCACAAGCAATGGAAAAACCTATTTTAGCAAGTAATTTAGGAGGTTCGAAAGAAACTATTTTAAATAATAAAACTGGAATATTGTTTGATACTAGTAAACCATCTATTTTGGCGGAAAAAATTGTTGAAATGTTACAATTAGATGAGCTCACCCTTAAATTAATGGGTTCAGAGGGAAGAAAAAATATTATTAAAAAATTTAATGTTGAAAAAATGTGTTTATCAACTTACACAGAATATAAAAAATTAATCAACTGATGCCCATAATTACTTTAACAGATGGAAAAAAATTTAATTTTCAGGGAAAAATTTCTGGAAATAAGATTGCAGAAAAAATAAGCAAATCTCTTGCTAAGAACGCACTTATTATAAGTGTTAATGGAAAATTAAAAGATTTAAATTATGAAATTGAGGATGACTCTGTTGTTAAAATAATTACATCTAAAGATCAAGAAGGTTTAGAAACTATTAGACATGATACTGCCCACATTTTAGCGATGGCTGTCCAAGAGCTATTTCCTGGAACACAAGTGACAATAGGACCAGTAATTGAAAACGGTTTTTACTACGATTTTTTTAGAAAGGAAACTTTTACTGAAAAAGATTTAATAAAAATAGAAAATAAAATGGCAGAAATTGTTGATAGAAATGAAGAAACTAAAAGAAAAGTTTGGCAAAGAGATGAAGCCATAAAACATTTTGAAAAACTAGGTGAAAAATATAAGGCTGAAATAATAAAAGATATTCCAGATGAGGAGGAAATTTCTATATATTTCCATGGTAAGTGGCATGATTTGTGTCGAGGTCCACATCTTTCATCAACTGGAAAAATTGGAAAACATTTTAAATTAACTAAAGTTGCGGGAGCATACTGGCGTGGAGATTCCAACAATGTAATGCTTCAAAGAATTTATGGGACTTCATGGAGCTCTAAAAAAGAATTAGATAATTATTTAAAAATGATTGAAGAGGCTGAAAAAAGAGATCATAGAAAAATTGGCAAAGAGATGGATTTATTTCATTTTAGAGAAGAGAGTCCAGGAAGTGTTTTTTGGCATGATAGAGGTTGGAGATTATTTCAAAAGCTAATAGACTATATGAGAGAGAAACAAAATGCTGCTGGTTATAAGGAGATTAATACTCCAGAGATTTTAGATAGATCGCTATGGGAGAAGTCTGGGCATTGGGATAAGTTTGGAGAGCACATGTATACTACGCAGACTCCTGATGAAAAAGTTTTTGCTATAAAGCCAATGAATTGTCCTGGATGTGTTCAAATTTTTAATCAAGGACTAAAGAGTTATAGAGATTTACCTCTTAAACTTTCAGAATTTGGAAAAGTTCATAGGTACGAGCCATCCGGCGCATTACATGGATTAATGAGAGTAAGGGCCTTCACCCAAGATGATGCCCATATTTTTTGCACAGAAGATCAAATTACACAAGAAACTTTATCTGTTACTAATTTAATACTAAGTATTTATAAGGATCTTGGATTCGAAAAAGTTATATTGAAATATTCTGATAGACCAGAGGCAAGAGTAGGTGATGATAAAATTTGGGATAAGGCAGAAGCTGCTTTGTTGCAAGCAATTAAATCATCAAAATTAGAATATTCAGTCAACAAGGGTGAAGGGGCGTTTTACGGTCCAAAAATAGAATTCGTATTAAGGGATGCTATAGGTAGAGACTGGCAATGTGGAACTCTTCAAGTGGATTTTAATTTACCGGGAAGACTAGGGGCATCTTATGTAGAAAAAGATGGATCAAAAAAAGTTCCAGTAATGTTACATAGGGCTCTTTTTGGTTCTTTAGAAAGATTTATTGGAATATTAATCGAAAATTATGCAGGAAAATTTCCTTTCTGGATTTCCCCATCTCAAGTGGTAGTTATTCCTGTTTCAGATGAATTTGATAAATACGCAAAAAATATTAATTCTAAAATCAAGGAAAATGGAATTTATAGCGAGGTAGACGTGAGAAATCATAATTTAAATTACAAAATAAGGGAACATTCGTTGTCTAAAGTACCAATTCTATTGATATGTGGAAAAAAAGAAGTTGACAGCAGCAGTGTAACTATTAGAAAATTAGGATCTGATAAACAAATGAACATAAACTTTAAAAAATTTTTAAAAGAGTTTTCAAACCAAAATAAATTCCCTAAAAGCTAAGTGCCTGTATTTAAAAATAATTATTTTCAAAGAAGAACAAAAGATAGAGGACCACGATCAAATCATAGAATAAATTCTCCAGAAGTCCAGGTAATTTCAAGTTCAGGTGAAAATCTTGGCATACTTAATACCTCAGAGGCAATTAGTATAGCTAAAGAAGAAGGACTTGATCTAATAGAAATCGCACCAAAGGCTAAACCACCTGTTTGTAAGATAATTGATATGGGAAAATATAAATATGATGCTCAAAAAAAAGCAAACAAAGCTAAGAAAAAACAAAAAAAAATTGATATTAAAGAAATTAAGCTACGTCCAGTTACAGAGACACACGATTATCAATTTAAAATTAAGAATGCACAAAAATTTATATCTAAAGGAGATAAAGTAAAATTCACAATAAAGTTTAAAGGTAGAGAATTACAACATTCCCATTTAGGTACTGATATTATGAATAAAATAAAAGATGATATGAAAGAAATCGGAAAAGTTGAACTACAGCCTAAATTTGATGGCAAACAAATGATAATGGTTATTCAACCTTTGTAACTATTATTGTTGTAATATTTAATTAATATTTGTATAACCTCGGGGATTATGCCAAAATTAAAAACAAAAAGCTCAGCAAAAAAAAGATTTAAAATTACATCTAAAGGAAAAGTTATTATGGCCCAATCAGGAAAAAGACATGGTATGATAAAAAGATCTAATTCCCAGATAAGAAAACAAAGAGGCACTACTATTATGTCTAAACAAGATAGCAAGATAGTAAAATCATACATGCCCTACAGTTTAAGAGGTTAGAATGGCAAGAGTCAAAAGAGGAGTAACAAGCAAAGCAAAACATAAAAAAGTTTTTAAGTCTGTTAAAGGTCAATGGGGCAGAAGAAAAAATACTATAAGAACTGCACGTCAAGCTATGGAAAAAGGAATGCAATATGCTTATAGAGATAGACGAAATAAAAAGAGAGATTTCAAATCTATTTGGATCCAAAGAATAAATGCAGGTGCACGTGCAGAGGGAATGACATATTCAAAATTGATAAATGGACTAAATAAATCAGGTATAAAAATTGATAGAAAAATTTTGGCAGAAATTGCATATGATAACCCTGAGGCCTTTAAAACTATTGTTAAAAAAGCCCAAGCTGCACTAAATTAATCTTCACTATTGTTTTTCTCAAGTTTAGAAATAATCTGTAAGAATGTCTAATTTTGAAAAAAAATTTTTCGAGTATAAAAGTAGATTAAATAATACTCAGGATTCAAAAGAAATTGAAATAATAAGAACAGATATTTTCAGCAAAAACGGATTTATTAATTCTCAATTTAAAAAACTTGGTTCTTTAACTGAAGAAGAAAAAAAAATTTTTGCATCTAGAATTAATCAAGTAAAACAAGAATTGCTTGAAATATTTAGATTAAAAGCTTCGGAAGTATCGGACAAAGACCTCAATGAGAAAATACAAAAAGAAAAAATAGATGTTACTTTACCGGAGAAAGAGTTCAAAATAGGAAAGATTCATCCTGTATCACAAGTAATTGATGAAATATCATGTATTTTTTCAGAAATAGGATTTAGCGTTGAAGAAGGACCAGATGTAGAAAACGATTACAACAATTTTACTGCTTTAAACACCCCTGAAGATCATCCAGCAAAAGATATGCACGATACTTTCTATCTGGACGCAGATATGAAAACTTTGCTCAGGACACATACTTCTCCAGTTCAAGTTCGCACAATGTTAAAAAATAAACCTCCTTATAAAATAATTGCACCTGGAAGAACTTATCGAAGTGATAGCGATCAAACACATACACCAATGTTTCATCAACTAGAAGGACTTCATATAGATAAGAATATTAATATGGGTCATTTAAAAGGTTGTCTAAATTATTTTATAAAAGAATTTTTTGAAGTAAATAAAATTAAGATGAGATTTAGACCAAGCCATTTTCCATTTACAGAACCTTCAGCTGAGGTTGATATAGCATATAGAATTGAAAATAACAAAATAACTATTGGTGAAGGTGATAAATGGCTTGAGATACTTGGATGTGGAATGGTTCATCCAAATGTTCTAAAAAACTGTAAGGTTGATTCAAAAATTTATCAAGGTTTTGCTTTTGGCATCGGTATTGATAGATTGGCAATGCTTAAGTATGGAATAAAAGATTTAAGATCATTTTTTGAATGTGACTATAGATGGTTAAATTACTATGGATTTGATCCATTAGACGTTCCAACTAATTACAGAGGTCTAAGTAAATGAAGTTTACTAAAGAGTGGCTAGATGTTCATTTAAGAACTAACAAAAATGAGTCACAAATTGTTCAAAAATTGAATAGCATTGGTTTAGAAGTAGAGAAAGTTGAGCCAATTAAAAATCATCTGAGCGATTTTATAGTTGCTAAAATTATCAAAACTAACAAACATCCTAATGCTGATAGACTTAAGCTATGTGATGTCGATATTGGACAGAAAGAAACTATAAAGGTTGTGTGTGGAGCCCCTAATGCTAAAGATGGACTTTTAACGGTTTATGCACCTCCTGGATCAATTATTCCAAAAAATGGTATGAAATTAGAAATATCAAAGATAAGAGGGGAAACTTCCTATGGAATGCTTTGTTCAGAGTCTGAATTGAAAATTTCAAATGAAAGTGAGGGAATAATAGATCTAAATGAAAAATTTAAATCAAAAATTGGAAAATCTTTTTTTAACGACAAAAGAGGAAAAAATGTAATTGAATTATCGATTACACCAAATAGACCTGATTGTCTGGGAGTAAGAGGCATAGCAAGAGATTTGTCAGCTTGTAATTTTGGAAAATTAAAACAGATAAAAACGAGTAAAATTAAAAAAAATACTAAACATAGCTTAAAAATAAAGATTGAAAAAAATAAAAAACAGGCATGTTCAATTTTTGGAAGCTGTACAATAAAAAATATTAAAAATACTGAGAGTCCCGGATGGCTAAAGAACAGAATTCTAGCACTTGGTTTAAGACCTATATCTGCTGTAGTTGATATAACAAATTATGTAATGTTTGATTTGAACCGACCCCTCCATGCATATGATTTAGACAAAATAAAGAACAAGATTACCGTTAGAAATTCAAAAAAAGGAGAAATTCTTAAAGCACTAGATAATAAAAGTTATTTACTTAACGAAAATATGTGTGTGATAGCAGATGATCAAGGCCTGTTAGGATTAGGTGGAATAATTGGCGGTACACGATCTGGAACAGAAATGTCCACAAAAAATCTTTTACTTGAATCAGCTTATTTTGATCCTGCAATTACCAGAAAAACCTCAAAAAAATTAGATTTAAATAGTGATGCAAAATTTCGTTTTGAGAGAGGTATTGATCCCAAATCAGTATTAGCTGGACTCGAGTCAGCAGTAGAACTGATTGTAAAGATTTGTGGAGGCGAGGTATCTAAATTCGATATTCAAGAAACTAAGAAATTTAGAAGTAGTGAGTTTAAATTTGACCCTAAATTAGTTTCAAAGACCATTGGAACCAATATTAAAACTAAAGAGATAATAAAAATATTAACAAAGTTAGGATTTGTTATCAAAATAAAAGGTAAACTTCTTAATGTAAAAGTTCCTACTTGGAGACCAGACATATTTGGTGAGATTGACCTTGTAGAAGAAATAATAAGAATAATTGGATTTGAAAAAATAAAGTCAATTGAACCAGAAAAAAAGCGAACTAAACCAACACTTAATTTTTTTCAAAAACATTTTCATTTAGCTCAGAGGTCAATAGCTTCAAAAGGATATCTAGAAACGATCACGTGGTCATTTACTGATGAAAAAATGAATAGCAAATTTAGAGAAAAACTAGAAAGTATTAAGATCTTAAATCCAATTAGCTCAGATTTAAACGTTTTAAGAAATTCTTTATATCCAAATTTAATTTTTTATTTGGAAAAAAACTTGAACAGAGGATTTGGCGACCAAGCTCTTTTTGAAATTGGTCCAGTTTTTAAAGGAAAAAAACCAGGCCAACAAAATACTGTTATTTGTGGAATTAAGAAACAATTTTTAGATGATCAAAATAGTTTAAAGAAAAACGATTTAATTGATGTTTTCCATATTAAAAAGGATCTTGTTCAGTCCCTGATAGAACTTGGAATAGGCAAAGATGATTTCAAGGTTGGAAGTAATACACCATCTTATTATCACCCAGGTATCTCTGGATCAATTGTTTCTAAATATGAGAATTTTATTCTTGGTTATTTTGGAGCTTTACACCCAAAAATTATTCCAAATACTTTTGGATTTGAAATTTTTTTAGAAAATTTAGTTGAATATAAAACTAAAAATACCAAAATAAAAAAGAGTCTAACTTTTTCAGATTATCAAAAGTCCGAAAGAGATTTTGCTTTTCTAGTTAATAAAAATACTAAAGCACAAGATCTAACAGATGTTATACTTAATATAAATAAGGATTTAATCAAAAAAATAAAAATTTTTGATGTTTATGAGGGTGAAAATATTCCTTCAGGTAAAAAATCTATAGCATTAAAAGTAACTATTCAATCAGATCATAAAACTTTGAATGAGAATGATTTAACAAAAATATCAGAAAAAATAGTAACCACAGTGGAAGAGAAAACTAGCGCTAAATTAAGATCATAAATGTCCAATCTTAAAAATATTAGAAATTTTTCAATTATTGCTCATATTGATCATGGAAAATCAACTATCGCCGATAGAATTATACATAAGTGTGGAGGTTTAACAGAGAGGGAGATGAAAGATCAGGTATTAGATTCAATGGATATAGAACGTGAACGTGGGATTACTATAAAAGCTCAAACTGTTAAACTAAATTATAAATCGAAAGATGGCAAAGAATATATACTCAATATAATTGATACCCCAGGCCATGTTGATTTTAGTTATGAGGTAAGTCGATCTTTATATGCCTGTGAAGGATCTATATTAATAGTAGATAGTACACAAGGTGTAGAAGCACAAACTTTAGCAAATGTATATCAGGCGCTAGACATAAACCACGAGATTATTCCTGTTTTAAACAAAATAGATCTACCTGCATCTGATTTAGAAAGAACTAAAAAACAAATAGAAGATGTAATTGGTATTGATACCTCAAATGCGGTACCCTGCTCAGGTAAAACTGGAGAGGGAATAGAAGATATCTTAGAACAAATAATCACGAAACTGCCGGCACCAAAGGGTGAAGCCCACGAGGTATTAAAATGTTTACTTGTAGATAGTTGGTATGATTCTTATCTGGGAGTAATAATTTTAGTTAGAGTAATAGATGGAACTTTAAAGAAAAATATGAAAATCAAAATGATGTCAACTAATCAAGAATATATTGTTGAAAAAGTTGGGGTTTTTACACCAAAGGCTAGAGATATTGAGGAGTTAAAATCAGGGGAGATAGGTTTTATTATTACAGGAATTAAAAACTTATCTGACACAAAAGTAGGAGATACTATTTGTGAAACTCAAAGACCATTAAAAAAAGCTCTACCTGGTTTCAAACCAAGTAAACCAGTTGTATTTTGTGGTTTATTCCCGGTTGATAGCTCAGAATATCAAAAGCTAAAAGATGGTCTTGCCAAATTACAATTAAACGATTCTAGCTTTTCTTATGAAGCAGAGTCTTCATCTGCGCTTGGATTAGGTTTTAGATGTGGTTTTTTAGGACTCCTACATCTTGAAATTATAACTGAAAGATTAGAAAGAGAGTTTGACATAAATTTATTAACAACAACACCCGGCGTGGTATACAAAGTTCATTTAAATAACGGAGATATACAGAATTTACAAAATCCTTCAAATTTACCAGATCCTTCTTTAATTAAATTAATCGAAGAGCCATGGATAAAGGCTACAATTATCACTCCCGATCAATATTTGGGTTCTATTATGAAACTTTGTCAGAATAAAAGAGGTATTCAAAAAAATTTAAATTATTCTGATAATAGAGCAGTGTTAAACTATGAGATCCCATTAAATGAAGTTGTCTTTGATTTTAATGATAGACTTAAGTCAATGACAAGTGGATATGCAAGTTTTGATTATGAAATAATGGATCACAAAGAAGGGGATTTGGTTAAATTAGGAATTTTGGTAAATTCTGAACAAGTTGATGCATTAGCAATGATGGTTCACAGAGATTTTGCTCAGTCAATTGGAAGAGAAGTTTGTGAGAAACTTAAAGATTTAATACCTAGACATAACTTTATGATACCTATTCAGGCAGCAATTGGTGGAAAAATTATTGCAAGAGAAACCATAAAAGGATTTAAAAAAGATGTACTAACAAAAATCCATGGAGGTGGAGCTAAAGATAGAAAAAGAAAATTACTTGACAAGCAAAAAAAAGGAAAAGCAAGATCAAAACAGTTTGGCAAAGTTGAAATACCCCAAGAAGCTTTTATAGGAGTTTTAAAAATAAATAAAGAGGTCTAAAATGATTTATGATTGTTTTTCATATTGGGACGAAGATTTACTTTTAGATTTAAGATTAAATATTTTGAATGATCATGTTGATTATTTTGTTATTCTCGAAGGCAACAAAACATGGCAAAATAATCCGAAGAAACTAAGATTTAATATTGAAAAATACGATAAATTTTACGATAAAATTATCTACCATGCTGTTGAAGATTTACCAGACGGAAATGATCCCTATCTTAGAGAAAATCATCAAAGAAATTCAATCTCCAAAGCTTTAGTTAATTCCAAACCTAATGACATAATAATGATTTCAGACTTAGATGAAATTCCAAATCCCGATGTGATAAAGAATTTTAAACCAAAAATGAGATATGCTGCATTTAAACAAAAAAACTTTAATTATAAACTAAATCTTTTAAGTACAAAAAATCCAATCTGGATGGGAACAAAAATATGTTTAAAAAAATATTTAAAATCCCCACAGTGGCTCAGAGAGCTTAAATTTAAAAAAAGACCATTTTGGAGATTAGACAAGTTTAGATTAAATAATATTTTAGAGAATGGTGGTTGGCATTTTTGTAATCTTAAAACTCCAGAGCAGTTATTATATAAATATCAAAACTTATGTGAAACTAATGATCCAATTCATTTTAAAGAAAAAATAGAGGAAAAATTTTTAAATACAGATTCAATAAAAAAAAAAATAAGTTTAAAAGAAGATATATTGGGTAGAAATGATAGTTTTGTTAAAGTACATATGGATGACACTTATCCAAACTATATTTTGAATAATCTACCAAAGTATCAAAAATGGATAGAAATTGATTGAATGAATAATAGGTTAAAAATTTTTTGTGTTACCAATAGACCTATTAAATTGTTAGAAAATAGTGATTTAATTTTGGCAGGGGTTGGGAAAGATAAATTTACAGACCATTATCTTAAATCTAACAACCAAGAAAATATTGATTTTAAGGAAAAATACTATTCAGAACTCACATTTCATTATTGGTATTGGAAAAACTTATTAAAACAGGAAAAATCAGATTGGATTGGTTTTTGTCAAAAAAGAAGATTTTGGATAAAAAAAGAATCGTATAATTTGGAAATAACAAGTGAAAATTTAAAAGATCATTTATTAAAGGAAATTCCTGAAGAATGGCGAGGTTTTGAGTCAGTCATATGTAGTCCAATTTATATTAATAACGTAAAAAAGATGAAAATGCTAAAAAGAGGTTTTAGGTCATTATTACGTGATCCTTTTATTTTTTTTAATAAAAAAAAACAATCACTTAAATTTCATTTTGATATGCATCATGGTTATGGAAATATTGATTTAGCATTAGACTGTATTAATCAAGAAGATAAATTTGAATTTAAAAAATATCTAAGCAATAATATTAGTTACAATCCGCACATAATGTTTATTACAAAGCCAGAGATTGCTAAAAAATGGTTTTACTCTTTATTTACCTGGCTTGAAAATTGTGAAAAAATTTTTGGTTTTGAAAAATTAACGGGTTACGATACCACCAGATTATATGCTTATCTAGCAGAGAGATACTTATCATTTTGGTTTAAAAAGTATACTAAACATACTTCATGGCCCTGGATTTTTTGTGATTTAGAGAAAAATAATTTCTTAAATGGAAAATAAAAATAATACGTTGAACTTTTGCCAAGTTTCTCTTGTAAGAGACTTGCCTTTAATTTTGATAAATTTTAAAGAGTTAAAAAAAATTTATAAAGAATTTAAACTATATGTAATTTGTCCCTCAAAAGAATTAGACGACTTTAAAAAAGAGCTAAATTTTGAACAGATAAAGGTGATAAGTGAAGATGATATAATTCCATTTGACAAATTTAAATATATTTTTGATCAAGAAATGACTTCTAGTTCATTTAAAAACCTTATGCATGATAGATTGCAATGGTACTATCAACAATTACTTAAAATTAGTTTCGTATTAGATTTTGTCTCAAAAAAGAATCAAAAAATAGTGATCTGGGATGCAGATACTATTATCTTAAAAAAAATCAAATTTTTTAAAAATGATTTAAGTGTAAAATATGGAACTGTTTTTGAGTTCCATAAACCTTATTATAATACAAATGAAGTGTTATTCAAAAAATTACCAAATTGTTATCTTTCTTTTGTTTGTCAATTTGTTGCTATATCACCTAAAGAATGTAGTTTTTTTTTAAGTAGGGCAAATGAGTTTCTTGAAAAACAAAAATCTACTTCAGAATGGTTTGCTAAGATAATGTTTAGGATTATTAATGAGGGCAATTCTATTTATAGTGGCTCACTTTTTTCAGAGTTTGAACTTATTGGCATGTCAAATTATTTGCTTAAAAATGATAAACAAAAATCATTAAATACTTTAAGATATGGTTTGAATGGAATTTTAACAAAAAATCAAACCGTAGTTTCAAAAGTTTTAGGAATTTCGCATGTAACTTACGAGCATTCCCATCCTAATGAAAATAGTAAAGGTATGCTAAAAAGAGATCAAAGTTGGAAAATCTTTTTAAAGATTTTAATTAAAAATTTTTATAAGTATTACTTAAGAACAATTAGACATAATTTCAATTTTTTTTTAAAAAAAAATTAGTTAACTATTTAGCTTTGGGGGTGCATAATATCCAAGACATTTGACACGGTCTTCCTTCAGACATTAATAACCATCTATCATCATCTTTCATAATTTCTAATTTTTTAAAGATGAAAGGATTTCGAGAAGAATTCTCAACAATATTAATCTTAAAGTTTTTTTTTAAAAAACTTAAAAAATTATTTACTTTCTTTTTGTTCTTCAAAAAATTGTGATTTTCGATTATAAGATGACTATTTTGAAAGTGCTTTAAATTTTTTTTTATAACTAAATCAAATTCTTCTCCCTCGATATCAATAAGGAATAATACTTTTTTTTTTAAATTAGGCTTTATTAATTTACTTAATATTTCAAAATTAGATTTAGCAAAAGTAAATGTTTTTTTTTTTAATTTATTAATTTTGATATTATGATCTAATATTCTTTTCGTATATTTATTTGACTCAAAAGCATATCCTTTTTCAAATATTTTATTTTTCAGTAAACCTGTTAAGTGGTAGCCCTCACCTGCACCAAAATTGACTAATATTTTTAATTTTTTTTTTGATTGGATATCCGCAATCTTTTCCTGGACTTGACTTTCATACAAACCAAGGATTTTTGAAGCCATATCATATGACCAATGTTCTTTTTTAGAAATTTTTGTATCTTTATATTTTCCAAAAGCAACCTTTCCTTTAAAAATTCTATAAATATTATCTGATAATTTCTTTTTCCTTTCTAACAATAATTCATCTAAATTATAATTTTTTCTAAATAAATTTTTAAAGTAAATTTTCATTACAAAGAGATTTTATTCTTTTTAAGATAATTTGCTCTATCTTCATTATTCATGCCAGCCAAGTGGACAATGATTGGTTCCTGTTTCTCCATACTTAAATCTAAGTTTGATGGTATTGAATTCCATTCATTAGGTAAAAATTTTATTTTTTCTAAATAATGATTACCTTTGTTGTCATTTAAATTTCCATTTAGTTCAGATCTAAACCCTATTATATCCATTATCGACGCCTGTTCCCACCAAGGGTGATTTATATAAGATTTATTTTCCCAAACTTTGTGAAGAAATTCTTTAACAAATTCTGAAACTCTTAAGAGTATTACGCCTGTATTAATTCTTAAAATTGTTAATTTTGTATTTTCATATATGCTACCCTTATGAACTTCACAGAAATGTTTTACTAAATAAATATCTTTATCTTCTTCTATTTGAGAATTAATATCGATATCAAAGTTATTAAAGTAAGCATCTGCATCTATCCACATCAAAAAATCTGAATCATTTTTTAACATTTGATCTTTTAAAATTTTAATTTTATTCCAAGCAGGTGGTCTTTCTGTATTCGATATTTTTATATTTTCAAACTTATAGCTAAATTTGTCACAATATCTTTTTACAGTTTTTGAAGTTTCTTCTCCTATGATTTGCAATTTATCATCAAAGCAAGTAATAAATTTGATATTATACTTTTTGGATTTTTTGATAATTTCTTTATTATATATAGTTTTTTTGTAATTTTGTTTAGAAGGATCTAAACTAAATTCTTTTTTAAGGTATTTTTTAATAAATTTCTTTATCATTAAAGATTAAGTTATGATAAATTAATTAGAATTAATTTCAATATTTTGTTATTTAATTGTAAAATATCTATAATAATAAGGAGAGATGGCCGAGTGGTTTAAGGCGCACGCTTGGAAAGTGTGTGTACTGTCAAAGGTACCGTGGGTTCGAATCCCACTCTCTCCGCCATAAATTAAGGTCATTTAGGGTTTGATGTAAATCTTAAAAATAATTAAACGTAACTTAAACATGAAAATTGGAATATTTACTTTTATAAAGCCTTAAAAATTGGTTATTTTAGTAACTTATAAAAAACACGAAAAAAAAATTAAAATCAACGTATTATTGTTGAAATTCAAGGCTTATTTAAGATCTTGGCATATGTCCATTTTATTAAATTTTATAAAAATGATATAATTCTTATTTCCGAAAATTTACAATTTATGAAAAATAATACAAACAATTATCAAGCAGACTCAATAAAAGTTCTAAAAGGATTAGAGGCCGTTAGAAAAAGACCAGGCATGTATATTGGAGATACAGACGACGGCACTGGTCTTCATCATATGATTTATGAGGTAGTAGATAACTCAATTGATGAAGCTCTAGCTGGATATTGTAATAACATAATTTTAGATATTAACAAAGATGGCAGCATATGTGTAACTGATGATGGTAGAGGAATACCAACTGACATGCATAAAACAGAAAAAAAATCTGCTGCAGAAGTTATAATGACCCAATTACACGCAGGTGGAAAATTTGATCATAATTCATATAAGGTTTCCGGTGGACTTCATGGAGTCGGAGTTTCGGTAGTCAATGCACTTTCTGAAAAACTAGAGCTTGAGATTAATAGAGATGGGAAAAAATATTTTATCGAATTCGCTAATGGAGAAGCAAAAAAACCACTTAAAGTTTCAGGAAATTCAAAATTAAATGGTACAAAAATTAAATTTTTTCCTTCTAAAAAAGTTTTTTCAACTACAAAATTTAGTACAAATATCATTACAAAAAAGATGAGAGAGTTAGCTTTTTTAAACAGGGGTATAAAAATAACTATTAATGATTACCAACAAAAAAATGTTAAAAAGGTGGAATTTAAATTTGATGGTGGTATTAAACAATTTGTTGATTATTTAGACGAAAAAAGAGAAAAATTAAAAAATAAAAATGGTAATGATCTTTTTAAAAATCCTATTTATATACAAGGAAACAATGGAGATACAAACATAGAATGTTCTCTTAAATGGAATGCAGGCTATAGTGAAGATGTTTATTCTTACACTAACAATATATATCAGAGAGACGGTGGTACTCATCTTTTAGGTTTCAGAAGTTCTTTAACAAGAGTAATAAACAAATATGCAACTGAAAATAATTTTCTTAAAAAGAATAAACTAAGTATTTCAGGCGATGATATTAAGGAAGGTTTATCATGTGTCCTTTCAATAAAGATGCCTGATCCAAAATTTTCATCTCAGACAAAAGATAAGCTTGTATCATCAGAGGTTAGAAATATTGTAGAAGCTATTACAAATGAAAAGTTATCTATATGGTTTGATCAAAATCCCTCAATTTCAAAAATAATTCTGTCAAAAATAATGCAGGCGGCTTTAGCTAGAGATGTGGCTCGTAAAGCAAGAGAGAACGTGAGAAGAAAAGGTGCCTTAGAATTATCTGGGCTTCCAGGAAAATTAGCAGATTGCCAAATTTCTAAACAAGAGGGAACAGAATTATTCATTGTAGAAGGAGATTCAGCGGGAGGATCGGCAAAACAAGGAAGAAATCGTGAATATCAAGCCGTGTTACCTCTAAGAGGAAAAATATTAAACACTTATGTAGACTCAAAAAATAACAAGAAAAAACAAAATGGTTCTAATAATGAAATAAAGACAAAAGCATTGTCAAAAATGATTTCTTCTAACGAAATTGTTACCTTAATTAATGCATTAGGGTTAGATCCTAAAAATGATGAAATAGATTTAAAAGACTTAAGATATGGAAAAATAATAATTATGACCGATGCAGATGTTGATGGTTCTCATATAAGGGCTTTACTTCTCACTTTTTTTAATAACAAACCATTTAATAAACTAATAGAAAATGGAAATATTTATTTAGCTCAACCCCCGTTATTTAAAATAAACAAAGGTACTAAAGGTATTTATGTTAAAGATGAAAAAGAATTAGAAAAGTATTTAATTGAGAACTCAAAGGATTTAAAAAAATTTAAAAAAGGAACAAAAGAATTTCTAAAAAAGCTAGAAGAAGAAAAATCAAAAATAAACATTCAAAGATTTAAAGGATTGGGTGAAATGAATCCCGATGAATTGTGGAATACTACGTTAAACCCAGAAACAAGGAATTTACTTAAAGTTCAATATTCTAACGATATAAAAAAAGATCAAGATATAATTCATACTTTGATGGGCAACGATGTCGCTTTAAGAAAAGACTTTATTATATCTAATGCAATTAATGTAAGCAATCTAGATATTTAGTTCAATGGAGTTTTTTGAAAGTTCCAAATACTATACTCTTGATAAACCAACTTATACATCTTTGAGATGGATAGGAATTTTAGGACAAATAATAACAATATATTTAGTAAAATTTTATTTTGGTTTTAGTTTTCAATTTTTATTATCAAATTTTGTTATCGTTATCGGTATAATATCAAATTTGTATCTTATTTTTTTTTATAAAAAAAATCAAATTACAGATAAATCATCTTTTATTTTTTTAATTATTGATATTTTCCAATTAAGCTCTTTAATTTATTTATCAGGAGGAATTATAAATCCATTTTCGATCTTTATAATAGTTCCATCAATTTTTTCGTCAATTTATTTGAGTAGGAGTACTAATTTGTCGATAGTTTTAATAACTATTTTTACGATTGTCTTTTTAACATTTTATCATCAACCATTACCGTCACCATTAAATGAACATTTTCATATTGATAATTATTATTATTATGCTGTCCCAATATCATTAACAGTAACATTAATTTTTTTAACCTACTTTGCAGTCAGCTTTGGTAGAGAATCAAGATTAAGAAAAGAAGCACTAAATAAGATGGAAGAAATAATGGCGAAGGAACACGAACTTTTGTCTTTAGGAGGTCAAGCGGCTGCTGCAGCACACTCACTCAACACTCCGCTATCAACCATTAAAATAATATCAAATGAATTAATAAAAGAAGAGAAAGACCAGGACGAAGTTAGAAAAGATATATTACTTTTAGTGAGCCAAGTTAAAAGATGCGAGGAGATACTAAAAAAACTTTCAATTGATCCCTCAATTGAAGATGATTTTATAGAAAAAGATATATCTCTATCAGATTATATTAATGAAATTTTAATATCTTTTCGAGAAATATCTGACAAAAAATTTACTTTTGATGTAAAAAATGACTTAAACTCATTTAAGATTATAAAGTCCAATGAGATGGTTTATGGTTTGAGAAATTTTATAGGTAATGCTAACAAATTTTCTGAAAAAAATGTTTATATATCCTTAACTAGCAATAACTTAAATAGTATTTTAAAAATTGAGGATGATGGACCTGGATATCCAAAAGAAATCATTAATAGACTTGGTGAACCATACATTAATTCAAAATCTTCCAATAAAAATAGAACAGGATTAGGACTTGGTATTTTTATAGGAAAAACATTACTTGAAAAAAATTTTGCTCAAATAAATTTTAAAAATTCAGAAATTTATGGAGGAGCAGAAGTAAATATTGTTTGGAAAAATAAAAAACTTAAAGAAATTTAATTTAATCTTTTCTTATTGTTCTTAAATAACCCTGATAATTGATCTATCATTACATCACCTAATTCATTTACATCTGAAATTTTAATTGCTTTTTTGTAATAACGGGAAACATCATGACCTATTCCGATTGCTAAAATTTCAATGTTTGTTTTGTTCTCTATAAATGCAACAGTTTTTTTTAAATGTTTTTCCAAAAAATCACCAGAATTTACCGATAAAGTTGAATCATCAACCGGGGCACCATCCGAGATAACCATTAAAATCTTTCTCTCCTCTTTTCTTTTAATTAATCTATTGTACGCCCACAATATTGCTTCACCATCAATATTTTCTTTTAATAAACCTTCCTTAAGCATCAGACCTAAATTTCTCTTTGCTTGGCGCCAATGAGTATCTGCTGATTTATAAACTATATGTCTGAGGTCGTTAAGCCTTCCTGGGTTTTTAATTTTTCCTTCTTTACTCCAGTCCTCTCTACTTTGTCCACCCTTCCAATTTTTTGTTGTAAAACCTAAGATTTCTACTTTAACGGAACATCTCTCCAAAGTTCTTGAGAGAATATCCGCACAAAGTGCTGCGATCGTTATAGGTCTACCCCTCATTGAACCAGAGTTATCAATTAATAGTGTAACTATAGTATCTTTAAATTCTAAATCTTTTTCTTTTTTAAAGGAAAGAGAATTATAAGGATCAATAATAATTCTTGTTAATTTTGAACTATCCAGCAATCCTTCTTCCAGGTCAAAATCCCAAGATCTATTTTGTTTAGCTAGTAGCTCTCTTTGCAATTTATTAGCAAGTTTAGTTATTAAATCTTGGAAAGAGATTAATTGTTGATCAAGATTTTTTCTAAGTTTCGAAATCTCTTCAATATTTTCTAAACTTTCTGGTTTTGCTGTTTCATCATATTTTCTAGTATAAATTTTATAATCACTTTCACCTTTAGATTTTGTAAATTTTTGAATAATCTCTTTCGAGTTTTTGTTTTCTTGTTCACTTTCGTTAAATTGTTCTTCCATTTTAAATTCATTTAAATCGTATTCAGAATCGCCACTAACTTCTTGTTGCTCTTTTAAGCTTTCTTTATTATCAGACTCATTGTCATCAGATCCCTGTTGATCTTGATTATTATTTTGATTATTTTCATTATTTTTTTCATTTTGTTCATTAGAGTTAGACTCAAAAATTTCCATTTTATTAATAAGTTCTGAAAATTTAGCATTATATATCTCTTGATTTTCAATATTTTCTGACAAAAATTTTATATCCTTTCTAAAAATTTTCTCAAAATCCTTATTCCAAAAATTTAAGATTTTATTTGGAGTGTAGGAAAGTTCGATATTTAGGAAGTTTTTTAACATATAAATTTCAAAAGCTTCGTTTACGCTTACGTCCTTTTTTCCATTTATTTGATCAATCTTTTTTTGGTTTAGCTTAATATTATATGAGTCAATTAAATTTTTTTTTATACCCTTTAAAATCTTACTTCCAATTAATTGACATCTTATTTTTTCAGATGTTTCATATACATCTTTGCGGGATAATCTTGAAGGGCTATTTTTTTGAAGGATTTTATTATTTGAAAATTTTAACTTTAAAGCCTCAGTATCGGCATCTGCTCTTAGATTTAATAAATCTTTTTTTGAATTTAATAAATTTTGCTCAAAAAATTTAAATTCATTTATAGCTTTTTCATTTGGATTTTCTTGATTCTTTTTATAATTATCGGATATAACCTTTATTGTCGACAATATTGCTTGTTTAAATTGTTCTTTAAAATTATCTTCTTTTTTCATTTAAACTTAAATATTTAACATTGACTCTGGTAATTCTTCTCCAAAACATCTCTGGTAATATTCAGCGATAATTTTTTTTTCAAGTTCATCACATTTATTAAGAAATGTGACCCTAAATGCATAACCGATTTCTTTAAATATTTCTGTATTTTCAGCCCAATGCAAAACAGTTCTTGGACTCATGACTGTTGATATATCACCAGCCATAAAACCTTTTCTCGTCAAAGATGCCACTTTAATCATATTAGATACTTTTTCTTTTCCTTTTGAATTATTAAAACTTTTATTTTTTGCTAAGATTATTTCCATTTCTTTTTCTAGACTTAAATAGTTTAAAGAAGTCACAATATTCCATCTATCCATTTGGGCCTGGTTAATTTGTTGTGTTCCTGTATAGAGTCCAGTTGTATCCCCCAATCCTATAGTGTTGGCCGTAGCAAATAATCTAAAATACTGATTTTGTTTTAAAACTTTATTTTTATCTAATAATGTAAAACTACCTTCTGACTCTAGTACTCTTTGAATTACAAACATTACATCTGGTCTTCCTGCGTCATATTCATCGAAAACTAAGGCTACAGGATTTTGTATAGACCAAGGAAGTATTCCCTCCTTAAATTCAGTAATTTGTTTACCATCTTTTATCACGATAGCATCTTTACCGATTAAATCTATTCTGCTTATATGAGAGTCCAAGTTAACTCTTATGCAAGGCCAATTTAATCTTGCAGCAATTTGAGTTATATGGGTACTTTTTCCTGTCCCGTGATATCCATGGACAATAACTCTTTTATTATAATTAAACCCACTTAATATCGCTAAAGTGGTATCATGATCAAATTTATAATCTTTATCAATTTCTGGAACGAAATCATTTTTTTTTGAAAAAGCATCAACCTCCATATCGCTATCTATTCCAAAGGTCTGTTTTACAGACAGTTTAATATCAGGTTTGCTATTTAGATGAGGTATCAATTTTTTTCCTATACGTTTTTTTTAATTGTGTATATGCCAAGGTAATTAATTTCAGTTTTTCTTCATATTTTTTATTTCCATGATTATTATCAGGGTGTAATTTTTTAACAAGTGATTTAAACTTAATATTAATTTTGTTCCATTCCAAACCAACAGAAATACCCAGAATTGAAAAAGCTTTTATATCATTGTTATCAAATCTAAATTGCGTCATATGATCGTATTCACCATTAATATTGGTTTTTTTAAGATCATCCTTTAAAGCGTTATTCCATAATATTTTAAAAAAATTATCAGAAGAAGAAAAACTTTGTGTTGGTTTGTGCCAAGTCATATCAGACTTTAAAAAAGTACAAATCTGTTCATCAGTCATACCAGAGAAATAGTTCCAGTTTTTATTAAATTCCTTTATGTGTTCTAAACATAAAAGTCTAAAATCTTTACTATTATCCTTTTCTACTGGAGCTTTATACTCTCCTTTCTTAAAACAGTTATTCCAATCACAAATATTTTCCATATTATAATATTATTATAGAAATATTTTATGAATATAAATGAATTAATTTTAAATATTGAAAAAAAGTTAAAAAAAGAAATTCCTGCAGAAAAAATTGAGATTCGGGACAAAACTTATCTGCACAAAGGCCACAGTTCACACACTGAGGGCAAACATCATATTTTTTTAAGTATTAAATGTGAAGAATTAAAAAAAATGAGCAGGATTAAATATACAAAGAAAATTTATAAAATTTTAGATTTTGAAATGAAAAACTTCATTCACTCTATAGTGATTAAACTTCTATAAAATATTGAAAAGAAACTTTTTTATGAAGTTTTCTGAAAATTGTGAATTAATCTTAAGCTTTCCAATTTTTTTAATTAAAATCAAATTTATATTTGAGGAAGTATTTTTTTTATCTTTTTTCATAAATGAAATTATTTTTGATATATCCTTTTTTTTAAAATATTTTTTTAAATCTTTTAATAAACTAAAGTTTTCAAAGTGTTTTTTTATAGTTTCATAATCATTCTTTTTTAGTAAATTTATTTTATTACTTAAATTCGACGCACACAAAATTCCCAAAAGAACTGCTTCACCATGATTTAAATTTTGAGAAAATTTGTTAACTGCCTCAAATGAGTGTGCAAATGTATGTCCAAAATTTAAACTTTTTCTTAAACCTTTTTCATTCTCATCTTTTTCAACTATCTTTTTTTTAATTTTACAACTTTCTAAAATAGAATTTATTAAAACTTTTTTATCAAATTTAAAAATATAATTTGCATTTTTATTTAAATATGTAAAAAATTTTTTGTTTGATATTAAAGAATGTTTTAATATTTCTGCATAACCACAAACCATCTCCCTTTTTGGTAAGCTATTAAGAAAAGAAATATCCGAAACAACAAGATGTGGTTGATAAAATGATCCAATCATATTTTTTCCATCTTTTGAGTTTACTCCAGTTTTTCCACCTATCGCAGAGTCAACTTGAGCTAACAAAGTTGATGGAATATTTATAAATTTTATACCCCTTTTATAAATACTTGAGGCAAATCCACATAAATCACCAGTTATACCTCCTCCTATTGAAATTAAACAATCGTTTCTTTGAAAGTCATTTTTAAAAAGTATATGTAAAATTTTTAAAACATTTTTTTGACTTTTATTTTTTTCTGAAGCTTTAAAATAAAATAAAATTTTTTTTTTAGTTTTAAGCGAATTAATATAGTTCGAAGCTAATTTTTTTGGTACCCTTTTATCTAAGACTATAAGAGCCTTTTCACAATTTAAATTGTTAACTTTAAGCAAAATATTAAGTTTTTTATAAATATGTGAACCAATTAAAATATCATAATTTCTTGATTTTGTTTTTATTGCTAACTTAGATATTTTCATAAATATTCTTAATTTTTTTTACAATTTGTTTTTTTGTCATTCCATCGCAATCTATTTTATAATTTGATCTTATATAAAATTTGGATCTTAAGTTAATCAAATTTAATATTTCATTATCCAACATATTAAAAACTACAGGGCGGTTGTTATTTTTTTTTATTCTTTTTAACAAAACTAAACTACTCCAATTTAACCAGAAAGAAATATTTTTATTGAGCACTTCTTTTCTTATTTTTTCATTCACAAAACTACCACCCCCTAAAGAGATGACTGAGTCATTATTCTTTAGAGTTTTTAGAACTATTTTTTCCTCAATACCCCTAAAAAATTTTTCACCCTTTTTTTCAAAAATTTCTGCGATTGAGTTTTTCATTTCCTTTTCAATAACCCTATCCACGTCAACAAATCTCTTTTTCAACTTTTGAGCAACCAGATACCCTATAGTTGATTTTCCAGATCCCATCATACCCAGTAAAATAAGGTTTTTTTTTATTTTCATATTTTTCTATATTGAAAAAACACAAATATGTCTTAATTTGAAATTATTTAACGATATATGCATTTTCAAAGAAAAACAAGCGCATCAAGATATAATTGGATGTTAAAAACCGTTTTAGTTTTAGTTGTGGTTTTTTTAGCATTTTTTTTAATAGATAAGATAGATTTCCCATCTCCAATTAAAAAAATTGAAAAAGTGATATCAAATGAAAATTTTAAAATCATTAAATAAGATAATATTAACTTTCATTATAAGTTTTTTTTTAATAGGGCTTAATTCGTCCAAAGCAAACGAGCCAGTAGATATTTGGAGTCTAGAGAATAATCAAAAAAAAAATAACGAAAATTTAAATTCACAAAAAAATAATGAACAAAGTACAGATGAACAAACCTCAGTTTTTGATAATCAGTCTGGAAATATAAACTCACCGACTATACTTCAAGATGATAGTTTATCATCAGAAAATGTAAAGATTGTCGGTTTATATGATCCTTTTGATAATGGGTTGTCTATTGATATGTGGTCAAATACCGATGGCCAAGAAATAATAAAAATTTTTAAAAAAATTAAAAAAATTAAATTATCTAAAGATGCTAAGTACTTAATGAATATTTCACTTCTAACTAATGCTTACTCACCTGATGAAAATATTTCTCACAGTGATTTTATGGAACTGAAAAAATATTGGCTTATTAATAATGGAGATCTTGAAATTTTAGAAACTTATCTTCTTAAAAACTATGATCAAATTGATAACTTTGAAATTTTGAAATTCTTAGTAGACGAACATTTATCAAACGCAAACTTAAAAAAATCTTGTGATACTTTATCTAAGATTAATGTTAATTTTGAAGATGATTATCTCTCAATGTTTAAAATATACTGCTTAGTAAATGAAAAAAAGATTGAAGAAGCACAATTATTATTAGATTTGAAAAAAGAACAAGGTTTTAAAAACATTTTTTTTGAGGATAAAGTTTATTTGTTAATGGGATTTAAAAATAAAAATATCAACGAAGTTTCATCTGAAAATTTATTAAACTTTCATCTTTCCCATAAAACTGTAAGTGAATTTAATTACGAACCTGACAAAAAAACCTCAAAAAAAATTTGGAAATATCTTTATAGCTATAATCTTTTAAGAGATTTAGAACAAACTGATTTAGAGGATTATGAAAAAATAAAATTATTGGAAAAAGCTACTAATGAAGGAAGTTATTCTGAGAGAGATTTATTTAATCTATATAAAAATTATACTTTCAGTATTCATCAACTTCTTGATATTGAGGAAAATTATAAATTATTGCCTAAAATAGAAGCAAGAGCTTTATTGTATCAAGGAATTTTGTTAAATACAGATATAGATAAAAAGTTAAGATTAACAAAAATTCTTAAAGAACTTTTTATTCAAGATCAAATTTCAAATGCTTTTGATAATGAACTTTTTAAAATTTTAAATAATATTAAACAATCTGATATACCGTCCGACTATTCCTCCTTTTATAATGAATATGCAATTTTAAAAGATGAAAAATCAAAAAAAATAAAAATTAACAATAAAGTTCTACACCAATCAAAATTATTAAATTATTTTAGGACCAAAGTTTCAACAAAAAAAATTGAAAAAGACCTAAATGATTTTTTAAAAAAGATAAGTAAAAATAAAGATTATTTTTTATCCACTAAAGATATTATACTTATAGAGTCATTAATTTCAGATGGGATTGAAATAGATAAAAAATATAAAAATTTAATTGAAGAAAATTACATTAATATGCCTAAAGATATACAGAATATGATAGAACAAAATCAAATTGGCTTAGTCTTGCTTAGACTAGTTGAGGTAATTGGACAAGATGATATCAAAAATATTGGTTCTGAAACGTTACATTTTATAATTAGTGCTTTAAATCAGCTAAATATCGATCCTATAAGAAATAAAATTTTATTGAATGTTCTACCTTTAAAAGTTTAAAATTTATATTAAGTTAAATATATGTCTCTGAGAAAAATAATTACTGTACCTGATAAAATTTTAAGAAAAATTTCCACAACTGTTGACAAGGTGGGAAATGAAGAAAAAAAATTAGTTAATGACTTGTTTGAAACAATGTATCAAGCAAATGGAATAGGTTTAGCAGCTATTCAAGTTGGTATACCTAAAAGAATAGTAGTTCTTGATGTTGCAGAAAAAAATAAACCAAAAAAACCAATGTGCTTTATAAACCCAGTGATTAAAAAAAAGAGTGACCAACTATCTGTATACGAAGAAGGATGCCTATCTATTCCAGATACTTTTATAGAGATAGAAAGACCAAGTTTTTGTTATGTTGAATTCCTGGATTATGATGGAGTAAAAAAAGAGATTAAATGTGAAGGTTTACTGTCAACTTGTGTACAGCATGAGGTGGGACATTGTGATGGTGAATTAATTATTGATTTTATTTCAAAGCTTAAAAAAGATTTAATAATAAAAAAAATTTCTAAGCAAAAAAAAAATTCAGACAGAATTCTAGCTTAAAAAATGTCAAATAAATTAGTATTTATGGGAACCCCATTATTTGCTGTTCCAATTCTAAAAAAATTACATCAAAATGGTTATAATATTTCCGCAGTTTATACCCAACAAGCAAAAAAATCAGATAGAGGTCAAAATATCAATAAAACACCTGTTCAGAAAATGGCAGAATCTTTAAATCTAAAGGTAAGGACTCCAAATAATTTAGAAGATAACGAAAATGAGATTAAATTTTTAAAAGGTTTAGATGCTGATATTGCTTTGGTAGTTGCTTACGGAAAGATTATTCCTAAAAAATTTTTAAATCTTCCTAAGAAGGGATTTATTAATATTCATGCTTCTATTTTGCCTAAATGGAGAGGGGCCGCGCCGATTCAAAGATCAATTATGAATTTAGATAAGGAAACAGGTATCAGTATAATGAGGATTAACGAAAAATTAGATGCCGGTCCAGTTTCTAAAGTTTATAAATTAAAGATAGATAGGAAAGACAACTATGAAGATTTGTCAGAAAGGTTGTCACTTTTAGCTGCCAATGAAATAATTAAAAACCTTGAGAATATTCTGAATGATAATATTGCTTTTAAAGAACAAGATCACACAAACGCAACATATGCAAAAAAAGTTCTAAAATCTGAGGGAAAAATAGATTGGAAATATTCTGCTGAAATAATTCTTGGTAAAATTAAAGGATTATATCCAAATCCTGGTGCATGGTTTAATTTTGAGGGAAGAAGGCATAAAATTTTAGATGCCAAAATTTCTGAAAGGACTGGTGTTCCCGGAGTTGTTCTGGATGATAAATTGACTATAGGATGTCAAAATAAATCTCTTCAAATAACTAAAATTCAGAAAGAAGGGAAACTCCCACAAAATTTAGATAAGTTTATTTTGGGGTCCAAAATTAGAAAAGGAACAATGCTTAATGATTTATAGATATCAAATATTAATTGAATACGAGGGAAGTAAATTTAACGGGTGGCAATCTCAACCCAAAGGAAGGACTGTTCAGAAATTTATTCAAAATAAATTATCGAAAATTTTACATCAAAAGGTATCTTTGTTTGGAGCTGGAAGGACTGATAGTGGTGTCCATGCGATTGAACAATCAGCTCATTTTGATATAAAAAAAAAGATTAAAGATAATAAAAAGTTCTTAAATACGCTAAATTTTTTTTTAAATAAAAATCTTATATCTATAAAAAAAATTAAGAAAAAAGGAAAAAATTTCCACTCGCGATTTTCAGCAAAGAAAAGACTTTATAAATATATCATTTTTAATAGAGACAGTTCACCATCAATCGCAAAAAATAGAGGGTGGCATATAAAAAATAAGCTAGATTTAAAAATAATGAAAATTGGAGCGAAAAAACTTGAAGGAACAAATGATTTTTCAACATTTAGATCTTCAGCTTGTGGTGCGAAAAGCCCAATTAGAACAATTGATTATATAAAAATTTGCAAAAAAAAAGAAATAATTGAAATTAAAATTAAATCAAAATCTTTTTTACAACAACAAGTTAGGTCTATGGTAGGTTGTTTAAAGTACTTAGGAGAAAAAAAATGGACAAAAGAAAAATTTTATCAAGTCTTAATTTCAAGAAATAGAAATGAATGTGCACCACCTGCACCAGCTCATGGATTATATTTGGAAAAAGTTATTTATTAGTAATAGCTTCTTTTTTGAATTTCTTATTTATTCTCCATCTTGATCCTTCTCGGACGATATATCCAACACAGTTTTTTGATTTACATTTGCAAGGGAATTGCTTGTAATCAGAATCAAAACTAAACCCATAATCGTAAGTTAATTCTTCACCTTTTTTTATGTCTTTAATAGATGTTATCCAAAGTTCAAGACCTTTCCCTTCTACCTCACAATTTGGATTACAAGAATGATTAATTAATCTAGCTATATTCCAGTTAAAATCACCATCTAGGTCGTATCTTTTATTAACATTAAACAAATAAATTGCTTTTTCATTATCAAATTTAGGGTTTTTCTCAGTTTCTCTTTTTGAAATTAATTTTCCAACATATTGAATAATTCTTGTTTCAGTCTTAATATTTTTAGACGCACACAAACCTTTGTTATCAATATTTGATTTTTTTATCTTGTACAATTTCATATTTTTATTTTGCTTCTGATAAAGCATTTACATGATTAAATGCACTATCTGCAAGGGCATTAAGGTCGTACCCTCCTTCTAACACTGATATAACTTTTCCATGAGTGAATTCATTTGTTGCTTTAAGAGTTCTTTTTGTAATTTCATAAAAATCTTCAGATTTTAATTCAAACTGCGCTAGAGGNTCAGCAATATTTGCATCAAAGCCCATACTNAGGATCAAAAATTCAGGTTTAAATTCAACNANTTTATNTAANACTCTATCNAAAGCATTCATATATTNCTCTGATGTAGTCCCAGCAGGAAGAGGNACATTNAAAATATTATTATGCTTACCTTTTTCTTTTTCGCTTCCAGTACCTGGATAAAATGGATATTGGTGCGTAGATAAATATAAAACATTTTTATTATCGAAAAAAATATCTTGGGTTCCATTTCCATGATGGACATCAGGATCGAAAATTGCAATTTTTTTATATTTATACTTTTCCATGAGATAATGAGCGGCAACTGCACAATTATTATATATACAAAAACCCATCGCCTTATCTTTTTCTGCATGGTGCCCAGGAGGTCTCACTGCACAAAAAGCATTTCCAAATTTTTTCTGCTCAACACCATCTACTGCTTTAATTACTGATCCTACTGCATCTATTGTGGCATTTTTACTCCCAGGAGAAATTACAGTATCGCCATCCAAAAATTTTAAACCTTGATTGGGAAAACTTTTTTTGACCATATCAACATAATTTTCATCATGTGTTTTTTTAAGTATTTCATGATCAAAAGAAGTTGGTTTATCCCATATTAAGTTCTTATTTTTTTTTAGTCTTTCAGTTATTGCAATAACTCTTTTAGGCTGCTCAGGATGACCATCGCCTGTTAAATGATCTGTCGACGTTTTTGAAGATATTACCGCTGTTTTCACGAAAAATAATTATCTAAAATATTAGCATAAATCTTAGTTAATTTTTTAAGATCTTTTAATGATACTGCTTCATCAACCTTGTGCATTGTTTTTCCCACAAGACCAAATTCTAAACAAGGAGATATATTTTTCAAAAATCTAGCATCAGAGGTTCCCCCTGTTGTCGAAAGTTTTGGTCTAACTTTTGTTACTTTTTTTACAACATTCTGTATCATATTTGTTGTAGCGTTTTGTTTTATTAAAAATGCTTCACCAGAAACTTTGTAATCTATTTTAAATTTTGATTTATTTTTTTTGTTAATTTTACTTAAAATTTTATTAATTCTTTTTTTTATAGAACTTGATGAGTGCTTGTTATTAAACCTTATATTAAAAGTCGCATTAGCAGTCTTTGGAATAACGTTATCGGCATTATTATCAATATTAATTTTTGTAATCTCTAAATTTGTAGGCTGAAAATTTTTAGTACCTTTATCAAATTTTATATTTTTAAGTTCATTTAAAATTTTTATAATTATTGTTGAGGGATTATTTGCTCTATGAGGATATGCTACATGTCCCTGCGTACCAATTATTTCAATTTTTCCAGATAAACTTCCTCTTCGACCAATTTTTATCATCTCTCCTAATTTATTTGGATTTGTTGGTTCACCTACCAAACAAAAATTGATTTTTTCATTTCTCTTTTTTAAATAATCTAAGACTTTTTTCGTTCCGTTTACAGCATCTCCTTCTTCATCACCTGTTATTAAAAAACTAATTGAACCATTAAAACTTTTATTGTTATTTAAAAAAATACTTACAGCTGAAACAAAAGCAGCTACTGAGCCTTTCATATCATTTGCACCTCTTCCAATTAAATGACCTTTTTTGATAGAGGGTCTGAAAGGATTAACTGTCCAGTCTTTTATGTTACCAGGGGGAACAACATCTAAATGGCCTGCAAAACAAAAATTAGGTCCTTTACTTCCTAGCCTAGCATATAAATTTTTTACTGGTTGAAAATTTTTTTCTTTAAAATTTAAAATTTTAGTTTTGAAACCAATTTTCTTTAGTTTTTTTTCCAAAAATCTCATCACACCAGCGTCCCTAGGTGTTATTGATGGGAACTTCATTAGCTCTTTGGCTAATTTTAATTCATTTATTTTTTGCATAATTAGTCTCTTAAAAGATCGTTAATTGATGTCTTAGACCTCGTCTTTGCATCTACAGTTTTTATTATATGAACAGCATAAAGATCTTTATGAGTGCCAGGCACCACAACTGAGTAAGGTGGAACACGACCTTTTATGATCTCGCCATTTGATCTGTTTACAATTTTTGTACTTTGACCAATGTAACATCCCATTGAAAGAACACTACCTTCTCCTACTATAACGCCCTCTACAACTTCTGACATTGCTCCAACAAAGACATTGTCCTCGATTATAGTTGGAAGTGCCTGTGCAGGTTCTAAAACTCCACCAATACCTGACCCAGCAGATATATGACAATTTTCTCCAATCTGACAACAGCTTCCAGCTCTACTAAATGTATCCATC
>NHHP01000001.1:0-71886 GCA_002171015.1 Candidatus Pelagibacter sp. TMED166
AAATACGAACCTATTTTTATTTTCTATAAAAAATGAACAAATATTTAGATTATGGTTATGATGACATTGAATGTGATGTCGAATTACCAAAACCAATAATACAAGAATATGATGGTATACAAGTTGTTCGTGATGACTTACTCAATGGTGGGACTAAACGAAGAGCATTTACAATGTACATTGCATCTCTTCCTCACATTAAAGAGTTTGTTTACGCATCACCAAGACAAGGTTATGCTCAGTTATCTTTAGCATACGCTTGTAGAGACTTGGATAGGAAGTGTACTGTTACAGTTCCTAAAGGTAAACATTATTGGTTGACTGATGAAGCTATAAAATTAGGTTGTAACATAATAGAAGTACCGATGGGATTCTTAACCAACATACAGGCAAAGGCTAGATACTATTGTGAAGAGAATGAAGCACACCTGATTCCTTTCGGTGGTGACCATCCTATCATTATAGAAGCTATGACTAGGACTGCACTAACTCTTGGTGTGTCACCAAAAGAAGTATGGACTGTAATGAGTAGTGGTGTGTTAAGTAGAGGATTACAGAACGCTTGGCCAGACGCTAAAGTATATGGTGTTCAGATTGGACACAACACAACAGAGGATGAGATAGGTAGGGCAGAAACATTTCGTTCTAAGTATAAGTTTCATCAAGAATGTAAAGAACCTGAACGACCACCATTTCCAAGTTCATTAACTTACGATAGTAAAGCGTGGACTTTTATAAAAGAACATGCTAGTAAAGGAGCATTATTTTGGAATGTTGGAAAATAATGCTTGACTTGTGTTGTTTTTCTATGTATATTTACATATGGAAAATTATAAAATAATTATATTTACATATACCCAAAATGGGAATTAATAACAGCCGATAGGCAAAAAAAACAAAAGGAGCATAATATGCAAGAAGTAAACGAAGCTTTTCTAGTAAATAGTAAAGCACAAAAGAAAAGATACATTACCGGTAATAATTGGGAGAGAAAAATACATACTCATTTTAAAAAAAATGGTATTGTAGTTGATAAAAGGAGTGTCACGACAGAAGATGGTAAAAGAATTTCCGACCATACTTTTGGTGAAACTTGGATGGAATCAACTACACATTTAGATAGAAAAAGAACCAATGAATTAATTGATAAAAAAAGATTAGTGGAAGAAACAAATGAAGGTTATAAGACTTTTATTATCTTTTTCAAAACATATATAAATCCAACAAATCCAAAGCATAACGATTTGAAAGTATATAAAAATAAACTAGAAAATGCTGGTTTCATATTTTTAGATGGTTGGACAAACTCTTCCTCATTTATAAATTATTTTGGTAGACAAATAGGTAATGGAATTGTTAATAAAATCAGAACAGCTAGGGTAGAATATGTAAACATAAATGATATTTCAGAAAATCCAATAAATAGAGATATAAATGAGAACGCGGTTCAAGATATAACAGATTCAATTATATCAAATGGATTTTTTGGAGCTTTTTTTGTAGTACCACATATAGTCAATGGAAAACAAAAAGGGTACATGTTATTTGAAGGTCATCATAGATTACTAGCTTATAAAAGAGTTATTTCTTGGGGGTTAAATATATCTATGAATGTCCCTATCATCAATGTAGATTGGATGACTAGTGAAGAAAAAGAAAAGTTAGGAGAATTACTTATAAAAGTAAATGTTGAATATCGAAGTTGGCAACTTTTTGATTATGTTACCTCTCAACACACCTTAGCTAATCAAGTCAAAAATGTAGAAAAAGAAAACACATATCAGAAATTGTTAGATTTAAGACCTACATCTAATAGTTTTAAACTAGGATATAATGGCTTATGGTATGTTGTAGGGCCTAAAAAAGATAATTATTGGTTAGACGTTAGTAAAATTCATGATGGAACTATAAGATTTGATGAGTCATATATGACATCAATAGATGACTTTAATAAAATGTGTGAAAGTCCTATTAAAGATTTTTTAAGAATTAACAAAAAATCAAAAGACTTCAATGTTATTAAAGAAAACTTGAGAGCTTTTTTAGCTAGAGAATTTGAAAGATTTCAAAAAAATCAAGATAAAAAACAAACGGAAATGAGGTTGGATATTATTACAACTTGGAATATAAATAATTATCCACAGAGTATTGAAATATTAGATACAGATTATCAAAAAATAATTTCTGAACATGTCAAGAAGTTAGAAAGGTGGTCTGTTTAATAATGTTAGTAACAATAATATACAACACAGATTTTTACTCAGAGGCATCTTCATTACAAAATGATATCCTACAAGAGTGGCCTGATTGTAACATCAATAAGATGGGTGTACAGAGTGACTTTACAGGTGCGAGGTATCAAGTACAACTACATACTGATATTCTCTACAGAGGACAGACACCACAGGATAATTCCACAATTATTAATTCAATAAGAGAGAGGTTATAATGAAAGAACTTACAGTTCAACAAATAGAACACAATTGGAAAAAGTTAAGGGACATTATTCAAAACACATTTGATGATGACCGTTTGATTAATCTGAACAAAATGTACGATTACTTCGAAGATAGAATGTGTATGGCACCCGCGAGTGGTAAGGAACACTATCACTACGCTCATGTCGGTGGTTATGTGGAACACGTACTACACATCATAGATTACTCACAACAGATAAAAGGAACTTGGGAAAAGAATGGTGCTACGATTAACTTTACCGATGAGGAACTTATATTTGCCGCTCTACATCATGATTTAGGTAAGGTTGGTGATTTAGAACACGATTATTATATCCCACAAGATTCGGATTGGCATAGGAAGAATCAAGGTTCTTTGTTTAAACACAACCCTAAGATTGAGTATATGACCGTTACCGATAGGGCTCTTTGGTTACTACAACACTTCGGTGTAACGATGACACAAAACGAATTCATTGGTCTGAGACTCACAGATGGTATGTACGAGGATGCCAACAAAGCATATTACATTTCCTACGTACCAGAAAGACAACTGAGGTCTAACATCGCATACATTTTACATCAGGCTGATATGTTGGCTACTCATGTTGAATACGACGAATGGAAACGTGGTGAGTTGGAAGAGGAACAAAAAGTCCAACATAGTGTGGATAAAATAAAAGAAGCAGCTACCAATGATGAAATATCCGAACAACTTTCTGAAAAGTCAAAGGATTTATTTGAGGAACTATTCGGAGAAACATCATGATATTAGAAATTATTTTTGGTCTCATAATATTAACAGAAGCATACGTGATATGGAATCTGATGAGAAAAGCTGAGTTACTAGAAACATGGGTGGAAGATTTTACCATGTTGATTGAAAATGTCAACAACGAATTGAAAACCATAGATAGTAAAGGAAGTTTTGAATCCGATGATGAGACTGGTACAATATTTAAACAAATTCAAGAAACCGTAAACAAACTAACCATACTAAGGGGGGAAGATGTTGATGACAAGTAAGTCAAACAAAGCTAAACCAAAATTCAAAAAGAAAAGAAAGAAAAAGAGTAAAATCTATTTTGGGACACCAGTACAAAATGCTGTTATTAGATATAACGCTAATGATAATCCTGTTATTAAAAACAGAATATACAAGGAACACATTCAGTTTGCTTTTAATAAATTGGCTGAGAACCTAATTCATACTTTTAAGTTTTACTATTTCGATTATCCTCTTGAAGAGGTGAAACACGAAGTTGTTGCTTTCTTAGTTATGCAAATGCCAAAATACAATGTTGAAAAAGGTAGAGCATTTTCTTACTTCTCTGTGGTTGGTAAAAATTGGTTGATACTTCATAACAACAACAATTATAAAAAGATGAAGATTCATGACCAAATAGCTGTATTGGATTATAAAAGAAATGTAACAGGTGAATCCAACGACTCCGATGTCGCTGATTTCAATGTGGAGTTTGTTGACCAGATGTTGGAGTATTGGGATAACAATATCACGAATATTTTCAGAAGACAAAAAGACATATTGGTTGCGGATTCAGTTTTAGAATTATTTCGTAGACGAAAGAACATAGAAAATTTCAACAAAAAGGCTCTTTACATTATGATTCGTGAGATGACTGGCTCGAACACTCAACATATCACCAGAGTAATAAATCAAATGAAGAATTATTATTTCAATATGTTGGAGGAGTTTCAAACAGGTGGAAAGATTGATACAGCGAACACAGGTTCTATATTTTAAGAGCACCCACCCAAGAAAAAAAAGGGGAGTTTTCACTCCCCTTTTTTATTGCTCGATAGCGTAGGACTATCAAACTATTTCGTACCTACTTACGAAATAAACCCACCAACACCAATAAGGCGACAAGCCCAGCGAAACCCGACTCGCCGAACTTATTAATGATGGATGTGAGGTTACCAATAACATTGACACCAAAGATACCGGTTCCGAATATTACTTCAGAAACAGCACCCACGGCTACAAAGGAAACCAATAGATGAACGATATCATCTATATATCCCTTTACCATTGTTATTACTTCCTTCATGGTTATCTCCCGTTAGTTAGAAAAAAAGGGTTTGAAAAAACCCTCGTATATAACTATAAGCTCGTCCAATTATATTTTTCAGTATATATTTATATATCTTTATTTTTCGATACCGTACTATTTATAAATGAATAATAGTAGGTAAATCATGAGTATAGATTATGAGATATTTAAAGGTAAATCGTTATCATCACTATTCGAAGACATATATAAAAACACAGAATACAACCGAAAACAGTTAGATATTTTAACAAAAGAGTTAGTACAATTCATAAAAGACGGTGATACCGCGGTTCAAATAGTTCCGATGATAAAAGAGTACCTTGAAATAAATGTTAAAAACGATGACCAATTAGTCAAGATGGCTGGTATAGTCCAAAGATTGATATCCACGGAAGCTAGAGCTGGTGCAGAAGACGAGTTCGGTCTATCCGAGGAAGAAAAGACCCAATTGTTATCTGGTATCGAGGACACTATAAAAGATATACAAACCGAGTCAGATAAAATTCATAATAAAATAGAAAATGCCGATAGGATAAATTAATGTCAAAAATAGGATTTTTTAAAAAAGTGAATCCAACACTTGATGTACCAGTAGATACAAAGCTTAGTAGATTATCCACACCATTACAGATTAGTAATTACATGAAAAAGCATCAAAAGGCTTTAGAGAGTGAATACCATGAGACAGACCGTCTTGAAGTAAAAGAGGTAATTAGAAATAAACCAGGTGTGAGATTAGGAGTACGAGGTGTATTGATAAATGGTAAGTCCGATCCGGGCCTAGTGATACCAGCTCAAACCCATACCACGGTTGTCCCTTTGGTTGGTGAGCATGTCAACGTTATCGAAAGAGAGGGTGTGGTATACTTCACAGATATAACTAACAGAAAAGGTTCATTGAACGAAAACTCAATACCAGGTGTGGTCGGAGATTATAATCCAACAACACAATATGGTAAGGACTTCAAAAGACAACAAGTTCCACCGATTAATTTAGGTGAGGGTTGTATAACTCATGAGGGTCGTTTCGGTCAGACTATACATTTTGATGGGCATGACAACACACCTAAAATAAAAATATCCACACATCAATCTTCTTCATTAAGTTCTAGGGAAGAAAATATTGATGGTGATGATTCTTCTATATATTTATTATCACGAGGTATGAGAGATAAATTCGACGGTAATGCAATCGAAGGAAAAAAAGTGTTAATTCAGTCCGATGGTATATTTATTACAGGAAGAAAAGAAGTAAAAATTAACGCACCTAATTTGAGTGTGATTAACGATGAAATAAAGTTGGGTAGTAGAGACGCTATACAACCAGTGGTGTTAGGAAATGAATTGGTATCAGTAATTAAAGATTTAATTTCAGCAGTAGGTAAACTTGCTTTTGTAACAGGACCTTCACCTGGTGCACCAGCTGGGCCTTCACCAACAAATGCTACTGTATTTTTAAATGTTCAAGCAAAATTAAATAGTATTTTAAGTAAAAAAGTAAAAACAGTATAGGAGTTATCATGACTAAAAAGCAGTTAGTAAAAATAATCCAAGAAGTTGTTCGTAGAGAAATAAAAAAAGAAGTAAACAAGATATTTATTGAAGAACAAAAAACTTCCCAAAAATTAACTGATGTTATACCAAAAGTTTCGAAGCCTCGTGAAAAAGTGAAATATACAAAAAATAAATCTTTAAATGATGTTTTGAATGAAACCGCGGGATTGAGTAAAAAAGGTGAATTCGATGAATATCCAACCATGGGTGGTGGAGCTTTTGATTCATCTAGAATGTCTGAGTTGATGGGTTACGGTAACACCGACGAAGTGAAACGAGATATGGTTGCTGTTGATACAATCAAAAAAGCAGGTAGGTCGGTTGACCAAGTGCCAGACCATGTCACAAATGCATTGACAAGGGATTATAGTGGATTGATGAAAGCATTGGATGATAAGAAAAAAGGAATTAGGTAATGTCAAGAAACGCAAGAGAAATAGACTTAGACTCAAGAAGTTATGTAGGACTATCATTTCCTTTGCGAGCGGATTCCAATAATAATTTTCAGATGACAAAAAATTCATTGGAACAATCGAGACATAATCTTAGGAATCTTCTACTAACATATCCTGGCGAAAGAGCTGGTAATCCTACTTTCGGTTCTAGATTAAGAGAAGTTTGTTTTGAACAACATGATGAATCCCTACCACAAAAAATAGAGGATGTAATTTTGAGTTCAATCAATACTTTTTTACCTTATATAAAAGTTACAGATATAGAAACTTTGACCGATGAAAACCAAAACGAAAAAATATTTGTAAAAATAAAATACACCACAACACTTGACCCAACTTTGAATCAAACTCTAAATTTAAACGTCACCGAAGCAACCGAGGTTGGTGGTGGACAATCATCGGGTGGTTCAGGTAGACCTAGCGGTGGTTCTGGTGGAAGCTCAGGTGGCGGAGGATACTAATGGCTAGAACAAGTGTACAGAAAGATTCGGTAAAATCTATCAATTATTTGAATAAAGACTTCAATGATTTCAAAACAAACTTGGTTGAATTTGCAAAACAATACTTTCCAAATACCTATAATGATTTCAATGAAGCATCACCAGGTATGTTATTTATCGAGATGGCAGCTTATGTTGGAGACGTTTTATCCTACTATATTGATTCACAATTCAGAGAGTCTTTATTGGCTTATGCCGAGGAAAAAAGAAATATTTATAATATCGCACAATCATTTGGATACAAACCAAAAACAACATCACCATCAGAGGTCGTGTTAGATGTGTTTCAAACCGTGCCAGCTTTGAACGGACTACCTGATTTTAGATATTCATTGACGATAGATGAAGGTACACAAATAAACGCTGGTTCCAATGGAACAACTTTTCGTACGTTAGAAGATGTAAATTTTAAATTTTCAAGTTCCTATGACCCAAGAGATGTGACGATATTCGAAACCGATTCAGGTGAACCAACAAAGTTCTTGTTAAAGAAAAAGGTAAAAGCCAGAAGCGGAGAAATCACAACAGAATTTTTTGACTTCGGTACTGCTGAAAAATACACACAAGTAAGACTTTCTAATCCTGATATCATTGAAATAATATCTTGTACAGATAGTGATGGTAATAAATGGTCTGAAGTTGATTCCTTGGCAAGAGATACTGTATTCGAAGAGATGGAAAATAACTCAGCCAATGACCCATCGTCAGTAGGTGATAGAGAATCATCATCGTATATTTTAAAACTAAAGAAAGTTTCTAGAAGATTCACGACCGTGATAGATGAAAACGACAGAACTGTTATGAGATTCGGTGCTGGTGTATCTGATAATCCTGATGAGGAGATTGTTCCCAATCCAACAAACGTAGGTTCGAGTCTACCGGGTAGTCCGAGTTTCTTGACGACGGCATTCGACCCTTCAAATTTTTTAAAAACAAAAACATTTGGTTTAGCACCAGCCAATACCACGTTAACAATAGAGTATTCTTATGGTGGTGGTATCGATGACAATGTAAATGTCGGTGATGTAAATCAACTTGGCCCGATAAGTTTTACAGTCAATGAAAATAATTTATCAGCACAACTCGTACAAGAATCAAAAGATTCCGTGAGTTTTACAAATCCAAAACCAGCAACTGGTGGTTCTTCAGGTGAAACAATCAGAGAGACGAAGGAGAATGCATTGGCTTATTTTCAATCACAACAGAGAGCGGTCACCAAGGATGACTATATAGTTAGGGCCTATTCATTACCGCAAAAATTTGGAACTGTTGCTAAGGTTCACATGTCTCAAGATGAACAACTAAGTAAGGTCGGAATGGCCGAGATGTTGGACAGAGAAATTATAGAATCTGATTTAGGAACTAATCTGAAAGATTTACAAGTAAATAATATACCTAATCCTTTGGCGATGAATATGTATACCTTGGGATTTGATGGTAATAAAAAATTAACAAATTTGACTCCTACTACAAAACAAAATCTTAAAACTTATCTAAGCCAGTACAGATTGATTACCGATGCAATCAATATTAAAGATGCTTATATTATAAATATTGCGATAAAATTTGCAATATTGACTAAAATTGGTTTCAACAAAAACGAAGTGTTGTTGAGATGTGTTTCTGTGGTACAAGATTTTTTCGATATCGATAGAATACAAATCGGACAACCTATTGTATTGGCAGATTTAGTATATGAGATTTCTTTGGTCGATGGTGTTGCAACTGTTGTGAACCCAACGGAAAACAATCCTAGAAATCTACCGATTGTTGTAGAAAATAAATTTCAATTAGACCAAGGTTATTCAGGTAATTTCTTTGACATCAATACATCATTAAGAGGTGGAGTTTTATATCCAGCTCTCGACCCAAGTATATTTGAAGTCAAGTATCCTAATACAGATATAAGCGGTAAAGTATTGGGTGATAACTTAGGTGTTAGGGAGTAGGTAGATGCATTTTTTTACATTCGCAGAAAAAGATACAACTTTATATCAAGATAGTGGAAGTCTCAATGCTGGATTGGACGAAATACTTGAGGTCAGAAAAGACGTAAGTGATACCGGTGAGTCGGTAAATGTTTCTAGGGTTCTGATTAGATTCGACATTAGTCAGATATCCGCATCAATCGGTAACGGTACGATAACAAATCCTAGTTTTTTTCTAAATCTTTTTGATGCTAAATCAACCAATCTAGCAACATCACAAAGTTTATTCGCCTATCCTGTAAGTCAGAGTTGGATTATGGGTGATGGTAGGTCGTATGATAATCCTAGAACAACCGAAGGTGCTAGTTTTAACTTCAGAGATGGTGCGTCCGATGGAACTCTTTGGGAACCATCAGTCAGTGCATCGGGTTGTACATGGTTTAGCGGTAGTGGATATGAAGCGTCTCAATCTTTTGGACACAATACAATTGATGTCAGAATGGATGTCACAGATATTATGAACAAATGGTTGGAAGGGACAGTTGCCAATGATGGTTTCATCGTAAAACGAAGTGGTAGTGTTGGTAATCTAAATCCTAACTCCGACGAAGGTAGTACAACAAGGTTTGGTAATCTATCATTTTTTTCATCCGATACACATACAAAATATCCACCAACACTAGAAACAGTTTGGGACGATTCTAGATGGTCAACAGGTTCTCTCTCACCCTTGAGTCAAACAGATATCGAGGACATGGTTGTTTATATGAAAGGACTGAGACCAGAGTATAAAGAAAATTCAAAAATAAAATTTAGATTAGTTGGTAGAGCAAGGTTTCCTGAGGCTACATATGCTACGACACCAGCGAATCTTTCGGTCAAATATCTACCTAGTGGTTCATCTTTTTATTCTATAAAGGATGCAGAAACAGATGATGTAATAGTTCCATTCGGTACTGGTTCAAGAATAAGTTGTGATTCAATCGGTAATTTTTTTAGATTAGATTTAAATGGATATCAACCTGAAAGATATTATAGATTGGAATATCGTATTCAGAGTGGTAGTGGTGTTGAAGAAACCGACCAATTTTTTGACGAGGGATTTACATTCAAGGTTACACAGTAATGCCTTACACAAAAGAAGAGTTAACAAATATAGGTTTCTATACCGAGTATATAGATAAACTACGTAGAGAGTACATAGCGAAGTTAGTCGGTCGTGCTAGTGGTGAACGACCTTTCAGAGAAAACGATGTTTTATATTCATTCGAAGATATAGAAAGTAGAGAGGGTATTGAGAACGCAGATTTTGGAAATGATTTTTATTCCACTCTATATACAGCTCTAAACGGTACAAATTTAGATTACTTCATAGAAGTCGATGAGGGGTATGCTGATTTTAGGGATTTTGTACAAGGGGAATCTTGCTCGGTACAGACCGATACTATAAAGCAAACCAACAAAGAGCGTGAATCCGATAAACTAGTCGATAGGAAAATATCAGAACTCTTACAAGTAGAAATAGCTGACCCTTTACCAGATGGATTGGTAAACGGTGATACAATTACATCGGATAATGTTAACGACGTACGTAAGTGGTTGATTGATGGAAATCAAAAAAGACCTTTTCCTGACTTACAAAGTTTCTACGCAATCGGAGCTCAATGGAGACAGGTAAAAACATTGACTCAGGATGTTATTGATGAGATTCCGGAAGGAGAGCCAGTAGACTAATGTCAAGTAAAATTACGGAAAAAGATAAAGAATTATTGATAACGAACAGACCGTTTGTCTACGACGCTGTTGAGAACATTTATTTCGGTGGGTATTTCGGTAATGACTCGAATGACTACATTGAAGTCCTCATTCATGACATAAATGATAATCTATTAGAAACATCGATTGTTGATTCCGAAGATTATAATTATGATAATATCAAAGGTGGTATAAAATTAAAAACAGGTACCATATTAAGAAAACTAGGATACGATAGAGGTAGATTCAAGGTTATTTATAATTTTCTTAGAAAAGTAGCTGGTTCATATGAAACAGTTGTCACAGACCAAGACGGAAATATTTTCAACGGAGAGGTTGATGTAAATCAGTTGGATAAGACATTATTTTTAAAGGAAAACAAGTATTTGGTTCACCAGATATCTCCATCTAGAACTGAATTAAGATTGGTTACACAAAACATCAGAGATGAATCTTACGTCAGAGACTTTTATAATTTAGCAGCTAGAAATAAAAAGGTAAAATCAGATGGAACAAACGGAAGTCAGATAGAATTCGTTGGAACATCCGAAGATAAATCGAGTTCCACCCAACTTAGATTTGTACCAGTTCAAGGTTTAAACGAAGGTGTTTTCGAACAGTCAATGGTGGGTGGGACTATTTCGATACCAAACTTTTTTTTGACCGATAGAATTTTCCCACAACCAGTACCTACCGCAGCCGATGTTGGGGTTGGTTCAAGTGAGGTGATAAATGAAGATATTTTTCAAGCTAGTTTTTTCTTAGATCCTGAAGCTGGGGTGAAGGCATTTAAAAACAACAATAGAGGAGAGGAAGGTGATACAAATTTTGCACCTGCTTATGCTAGGTTCAAAGATGTTTCTGATGGGGTTGGTTTGACTGGTGAAACGGTAACAATACCTTTAGTGGGAACAATAACTGTTGGTAGTGAAGGTGTTGATTTTGAAGGTGATGGTAGAACATTGAATGATGTCAGAAACTTATCGGATAGTGAATTTAATGTTGTATATTTGAAAAGGAATGACCCTACACCCGAGATAGATATCGTTAGTAATTCTTTCATCAGAGCCGATACGACCGTAGAGTATAAATGGACAGTAACAGGATTTGATAAATATAGTGGTGGGTTCAAAAGGATACAACCTAGACCAGATGGAGCCGATGAGGGTGGAGATTTCAGAATCGTGAACCTTGGTGATGGTTATGCTACAAGAACGGTAGGAAGTGCATTTCAAGCAATTCAAACCATACAAGGTGGTAATGCAACTTCGGATACTAATCGAGATGGTGCCAGATTAAGATTACAACTATTCAGTAAAGACTGTCACTATGGTATCAAACTAGAGATTAACGATAATACGGCGAATGATTCATCGACACTTCATTTACCAGCGATAATTGAGACACACTAATGGCTAGAAAACCTTACGTAGAACTACCCGATATACTAAAGCTACTACCATTAGCAGCCGAAGTTGATACCGAACCAGAAGTCGGAGGACCTGGTGGGTTACTCAATCAGATAAAAGATTTATACATTACGGAATATATTTTACGTGATGGATGGTACGACGACGGTACGCTGGTTCCATCCAAACTTGTTCTATACGATGAACCATTTACGGTCGAATTAAAATCCGATGTTAGATTCAATGAAGCTGATGAATTGGGGTGGGAAGTTCTACAAGATGGAGAGGTCATATTCCAAATTAGTGGAAATCGGTTACAGAGTTTTAATATTTCCGATTATGTCAATCCACAACAACTCCAACAAAATCGTATCTTCGAAGTAAGAGCCGTCATTGAACGATATAGGTTTTCTGAAGAGCGTGGTACATCCATCCTATTAGGCACTGAAGCTTTTCCAGAGGTTGCCTTTAGTTGCGTTGCACCACCAACGGATGATAATGAACTACCCTTTACACCTGTATACGAACCTTTTGTTGCTAAAATAAATAACGTTGATGGTGATACTATCGAGATAGACGTTAGTTACGATGAGCTTGTAAATAGAATAAGACCAATCACAGACGGTTCAAAGCAACCCAATGAACAATACAGCGGTTGGACAATTAATAGTAAGTTTGGTGACCGAAAAGATTTAAATACCTATGTACACTTCGGTGATGATAAAAGATATCTTGTTACAAATGTAAAGTATGATAATCAGGCCGTACCAACATTACCTTATTCTATAATTTATAAGACATATGAACCACTACCAGACGACATATCGGAAAAAGATTTTGTTTATGTCGTTAGAGAGGTGTTACCACCGTTGACCGAAACTGTGGAGTTGGTTGGATACGCACAAGAAGAAGAGGAATTTCAGGTTTTAATCCCAAGAGATAATTTTCCTCAAGAGTCACCAATTACAAAAAGACAGACTGAATTTAAAACATTCAATGATTTAGTTACATCCGAAGACCCAAGACTTAAAGATGATATTGAAGATAAATTTTTACAAGAAAAACCGGTTGAACTTAGTGTCGATTTTTCTAGATATGAGAATTTTGTCAATTTTTCATCCGCTCAACGAAGATTGGAAAATTTTAAATATAAGATTGAACAAATAGAAAAAGAGACCCAATTGAGTTCATCGTTCGTTGGTGTGACTAATGCTGATGTTGATTTAAATATACATCATAATAAAATACGTGATATAAAAAATAATTTTGATGGTTACGAAAATTATCTTCACAACATTCAATCATCTTACGTGACTAGCTCCTTGGGACAATTTTTTGACGCGTCTTGGCCAAAGACCGGTAGTGGAACCTATGAAGACCCTTTCAAACCTGTTAGTTCTTCATCTAGTGAATTTACAAGTTGGTATGGTTCGATATCTAGTAAAACTGGTCAAATCTATAGTGCGTCATTTTACGATACCAATAACGGTAATAGGTTGGTCAATTTACTTCCTGACCATATAAGAACAAATAATTCAAACACACAATTCTTAGATTTTATGGATATGGCCGGACAACATTTCGATGAACTTTGGTCTTATATAAAATCACTATCTGATATTACCGATAGACGATTAGATTTAGGTGATGGTTTTTCAAAAGATTTAGTATTCAATATCGCTAAGTCTTTGGGTTGGAACACACAAGATGGTAAGGATTTATTGGATTTAAGTAGATTTGGATTCGGTAGAAAACTGAGTGGTGATTCGTATTCTCTGTACACTTCTGGTTCTTTAGATTCACCTATTGAAGCCGATGTATCAAAAGAAATAGTAAAAAGATTAATAGCTAGTATGCCGTTCATCCTCAAAACCAAAGGTACGAAAGCTTCCATAAAAGCTATATTGAATTGTTACGGTATACCATCAACGATACTACAAATCAGAGAGTACGGTGGTGTTGACGCCAAGGTACAGAGAGCACCATTTGAAACAAAAAGAAGATTTACAAGAGCACTTGGTTTTAGAGGTACGCAACATGTCACAAGTAGTTGGGCTGACGATAGTGATACAAGTAGAAAACCTGAGACCGTCGAATTAAGATTCAGGTCCGTCAATAGTTCCGACCAAGTTCTTATTCAGAAAGATAATAATTGGGCAATAAAATTAAAAGATAACGGAGCAACGGATAATCTCGGTACTGTTTCATTCGTATTATCTGGTTCTTCAGGTAATTTAGAAGTAAGTTCTTCACTACTACCTGTTTATGATGGTGAATTTTACTCATTGATGTTGAAAAAAGAAAAAGTCGATATAGAGCTATTTAAACATCCGTCGTTTGAAACAAGTAGTTTGTTCAACCCACCGTTCGAATCAGGCTCGACAAGTGCAGTCGGTGGAAATATTGAGATTGTTAGTAGTTCAGGTGTGTCGAGAACAGGTACAAAAGCATTACAACATAGGAACACTTATCAAAAAGGAAGTGGACAAACATCCTATACCTTAAATTTTAGATCTGGTTCACAACCAGCATCGGTAGCTTCTATCAGTCAAGGTGAGACATATATATTCTCTGCCTTTGGTAAGGCGTCAGGTAGCACTGTTGATTCAGTTGGTGGTTTATCTGTATTTGAATTAGACTCGAATGAAAACGTTATAAATTGGGAAGATGATGTTGATTCATCACAAATCTCAATCACATCATTGGGTGGTATAAAAAGGTCAGAACCGATTGGACTTGTTGAAGATGAATGGAAAAAAATTACTGTCAAAAAGACAATAAGATTTCCAAACGCGGCAAAATTAGGTATCCGATTTGAAAATAGAAAAGCTGGGTCAACAATTTATTGGGATGATGTGTCGTTGAAAAAAGCTTCAACTAATACGGATGAAATTGGTGACGGATTCTCTTATCAATTGTTCGTTAAGAAATTTTCCGAGGGATTGGATAGAATTGTACAATCATCCAATACATCATTGTTTATTACAGGTTCTGTATCATCATCATATAATGCGTCTTGGACTGGTAGTGGTGACCTTTTCATAGGTGGTAAACCTAGTTCAGTATTTGGTAATCAACTCACAGGTTCGTTGATGGAATTCAGACTATGGTCTGAACCGTTACGTGAATCTATTTTCGAAAATCATGTATCGGACCCGAAGTCATATGTTGGTAATACTCCATCATCATCCTATGAAAATTTATCCGTCAGATACTCTTTTGATGATAATACACAATTAGCAAATGGTGATACCATCAGAGATGTATCATCTAATCAAACCACCACAAGTCCTGGTCACGCACAAGGTTTTTTAAACCTGAATACCTTTGAATCTGTGGTAGACCAAACAAAAACTTTTGTTCCTAATTATGGGCCAAACCGAAGAAGTACCGACAAAATCAGAATTGAAGATAATTTTCTGAGCGGTAGTGGTGCGTCACTAAGTGTTACTGAAAGATTTGATTTTAGTTCAAATGATTTCGCACCTGTGGATTCAGCTAAAGTCGGCATATTTTTCTCACCTACTGATGTGGTAAATGATGACATCATATCGTCTTTTGCTAATTTAGATTTTAATCAATTATTAGGTGACCCAAGAGATAATTTTAAATTACAATACGGAGAGTTAAAGGACTCATCGAATAAATATTTTCAAAAATATACCGATAATAATGATTTTTGGGATTATATGCATTTGATAAAATTCTACGACCAATCTGTATTCAAGAATATCAAAAAACTAATACCGATGAGAGCTAAGCCAACATTAGGTACGGTCATTGAACCTAATATTTTTGAACGTTCGAAAAATCCAATTCAGAGAAATCATCCATCGTTTGAGTTTATAAATTATGATTCGAAAATAAACCTAAGTAATTTTCATTACAACACGGATACCGATGGTGTATATCAAGAAGCTAGTCACTCTGTTTTGAAAATAGAAACAGAATATCCTAATTATGAGGGTGAGATAGATTCTTCGGATAGTTTTCTTAAACCATCTTTGTATAAATTTACAACAAATGATAACTACGATGATAGAAACACATACATAAGTGGTGCGGTCGAATTTGGTGGCCCATCTTTTGTATACCAAGAGGCTACAGGTGCGATTGTGATGAATCAAAGATTATCTGAAAGAAATCAGGAATACAAATATTTTTACGATAGTGAGATAAGTTATTCAGTCAGTTCACAATACAGTTCTGACCCATTTGAAAATTTTTATAGTTCTAGGTCTTTACATGAAAGTGACCTTGACACATCTTATCAACATAATACGGCGTTCGATAGAATGTTTTTTAAAGGTGTGAAGAATACATCGGAGACTACTATCGATGGAGATTTACCATTCATAGTGACCCAAACTGCACCAACAGTCGCAGTTCCAACAACGAAAGGTATATCGAAACTAACGGTCGACCAAAAGTCTGATGTCAAAAAACCGAAACCAAAACCTAGAAGACGTACGAGAAGATAAAATGTTTAAAAAATTAAATATTAGATATTTATTTTTAGAAAAGTTATATCAACACAACAAAAATCATTGGAGATAATAATATGGGATTTTTAGACAATTCAAGTATAACCGTAGATGCTATTTTGACCAAAAGAGGTCGCGAGATATTAGCCGCAGGCGGTGATTTGAATATAAATAAATTTGCTTTGAGTGATGAAGAGGTAGACTACACGTTATATGATGTCACTCATCCTAACGGTACAGATTCATACGGAAGCGTAATAGAAAATATGTCTTTGTTAGAGGCTACACCAGCTAGAACTACATTTCGTAGTTTTCTTGTGAATGAGTCACAAGCTGGTTCGAGTCTAAACGTAGATACGACTAATTATAGTGGTGTCGATAAAGATACAGACATCGCGATATCTCCAACTACAGTTGGTTCTCCGGCTGAATCCTATGTATTTCAGATAGAAAATTCCAATATAGTTAAATTTAGCGGTGAAGGGTCAGTAAAAACTAAGACAGCTGAGTCCGTTGTGTTAAGGGCTCAATCAATCAATACTGCTGGTACTACTACTGTTACGATTCAAGGTGTAAACTCAGGTCTTGTACAGACTGTAACTGTAAACGTTAAACCTGACGTATCATCTGTGGTTGACCCAAGGCAAAAACAAACTAGACCACCTCTAGTAAGAGAAGATAGAGTAGTTAATTCATCAAGTCCTCGAGATCGTGGTGGCCGCGGTGGTGGCGGATACGGAGGTAGATAATGTCAGCATATAGAAATTTTACAGGAGAGGATGTTAGTGAAGACACAGGTATTGTCACGTCAGGTATTTGGCAGGATGGAGCTTCCAACATCATAACTTTCTTCAGTTCATCAGCACAGTACACCAACACGGGTGATTACAACATCGACGTGTATAGGTATGACCCATCCACAAACGCATCAGCTTCGGTACAATTTGGATTAGTTTACGGTCATCGTGAGGGTAGTGGTTCACTTGGAACCAAAGGTGCGACAGGTGATAGAACGACGGCAGCGGTATTCGGACAATTCAATAATTTAATCAATCCACCAGAAACAACGAACTTTACGTTTCAAGGTAACACAGATGTCAAACAATTCTATGCTTTGTCAATCAATAGGGCAAGAATGAGAGAAGCGATTGAACCAGGTGGTTGGGAACTACATTTAAAAAATGGTGCAAATAAAATAAAATTAATCGACGATTCTTCTACGAACAAAGGTGGTAATAATTTTGAAAGAAATTTCTCGCCAGAGTTTAACATCGTTAGTGGAACATTGGTTGGTGGTACGGATATCAATACAGCGGCATCTGCTGAAGCAGATATCATGGGTTCTTACGGAACTTTTTATCCGAGTCTAGGGGTTTTACTTTTAAATCCTGAAAGACTTAGTGGAGCACCGTTACTGTTGGCAACACTTAGTGGTTCAAACGCTGACAATAGGAATAATAGGAAACTCTTTGATTCAGTCGTAGCTGGAGCTAAATTCCAAATGAGACGAAAAGAAGAAATCACTTCTGTTCATTATTTTGTTAGAGCGACATCGAATAATTTTAATTCAACGACCAATGAATCTTATTACACACAATCTGTTGCAGGTGTTAAGGAAATCATACCAGGTATGAAGACAGACCCTAAAACATATATCACAAGTGTTGGTCTTTACAACAATGCTAACGAATTATTAGCAATCGCTAAACTCAGTAAACCAATCTTAAAATCAAGAGCAAGAGAAGCACTGATAAAAGTAAAACTTGACTTCTAAAGGATTCCAAAATGAAATTCAAGAATCTTGAATCCGATGATGTCTTAATATCTCCATTCGAAGTTCATAAAACTTTTAATGTGACTAACCATGATAGTGGTAGTGGAATCTATAGATTCTCAATCACTAAAGGTACAGATTCAAATCTCTACGGATTCGACACAACAACAGCATCCTCAACCTCAATATCGTCTAGTGCTTTCTACAACGTTCCTAACTATTATGTGATTAGTAGTATGTATTATCGTGATTTGAATCAGATGAGCGGTATCAAGGATTATGTAAATGGTGTACCGATAGATAAAACCGGTGTCGATGAGTATGTAAAAACAAGACACTTATACGATAGACCGACAGAAGCACATAAAGAAGTTTTACGTAGACCGTTAACAAGACAACTACATGATGACGCGACTGTAATATCTATTCCTCAAGAGTTATACGGTGAAACAATCAAAAAAAATTCTATTAGATTAATAGATAATAGTGTAAGTCCACAAATAATTTTACAAGATGATGGTTTTGGTAATCTGTATGATATCGCTTTTAGTGCAAGTTATTCGGAACGGAGACTTGCTGCTAACGATAGCGGTAGTGTGGTTGGTAATATTTTTTACGATGATGGTGTGTTGGTTGTAACCGATACTGGTAGTTATTCAAGTGTGGGAGATGGTAGTTTTAATTTAACTTTTGATTCCACACAGACTATTTATGAAAGAGAATATATATGTAGGATAGACGAAGATGATTTTTTACATACGACGAATAGAAGTTTAAAAGTTGGACAGAGTAGTAGTATTGCTTTTCACGGAACTGATTATAATAAAGGAATTAATCTAGTAGGAACTTACCGCGACGAATTTCCATATGAATTAACAGGATTTGCTACAAACTCTTTCCAAGATAAACAATACGAGATAGGTAGGGAATTAATCGGTGAAGCAACTCATTCGGATTTCGCGACTTATGTGACATCCATTGGTCTTTACAATGATAATAATGAATTGGTTGCGATTGGTAAAACCGCTAAACCTATAAAAAATGATAGAGAAATGTCACTAAGTTTTGTGGTAAGATTTGACACAAACTAATATTTATAGTTGTAACGTTACATATTAAAGGAGAATAAAATGGCACATTTTACAGAAACTCAAGCTCAAGCATCAAAATTAGAGTCAGCCAATAAAGAGTTTACCGATGGTAACTTTGCTTATTGGGTATTGAGAGTATCGGGTTCAGATGGACAAATGCATCAGTACGTAGACCATGAATTAGCAGAAGATGCTTCTTTGACTCAAGTAAAAAATAAATTGATAAACCACGTAACTGGTTCAGAATTCTATGTAGAACCAACACCACCTGTAATAAGTGGTTCTAGTCATTTCGTTGATGACCACGGAGATACATTAGGTTAATTAAAAATAGGAGAAAACAGATGTTAAAGAAAATTATAATAGGTATATTGTTAACCTCATCTTTGTTTAGCCAAGAGATTATACTAAACTTTTTTAAGTATTCCACAGCTTACGCTAGTTTTAGTTTAAACGCACCGAGACACCAAGATGATAGGTTTTCTATCGTTGGTGGTTTGTCTACGGGTGTATTGGAATTCAAAAGGGATGAGAGAGAACTCGAAGCAGACTTCCAAAAATCTTTTGGTTTGAGAAAGATAGGTAGATTTAAATACGAGCCTAAACGTGGTGTTAAGAACGCCGGTAAAGGTGGTATGTGGTATGATGGTTCTGAACAATCAGCTAACGAGATGGCTACATTCGGACCTGTAAAGGGTTGGGAATACTTAGTCAAATGGACTGAGGGTCGTCAATGGGGTGATGATTACGTTAATCAAGAATACTGGCTACGATATGTAGGTGATTGGTTTATGATTAAAGGTGGTTACACCGAACTTGGTTTAGAGGACGTTTTATATTCACAAGGTGATGCTAGATTAAAAAAATCAATAGGCCCTATTCATATGAGTGTTGGATTGAAACACAGACAGCATCCTGTATATGGATTCGATGCTGTGATATTAGACACCACTTGGTATAGAGGACAATGGTGGAACTTTGCTGAAGATGCATTCGGTATAGATGATAACGCTTGGTTTACTGAAGAATATTACAACAATGGTGACGGTAACCTTGACCAAGACATCCAATTATACGAGATAGACCCAATAACAGGTGAGCTCAGACACATCGAAGGTGGAGGCCCATTTTGGAATGACGATGGTAGGTTTGTTGGTGTTGATTGGTTGTGGAGAGATACTGAAGGTCGTATCTTTGCTTATACAGATAGAGAATATTTCTTATATCACTTTCCTGAAATGTTAGAAAATTATATCAGTAGAGTAAAGAAAGATTTAGGATACCAAAGAGAAACATCATTTGTAGTTGGTTTAGATTTTTATCACTATGATGAGAATTGGTGGGCACATGCTTGGGGTAACTATATACCTTATCATTATGGTCACGATGTTTATTCGTATCATAACGCAGCTGCTTATGAGGAACACAAAGAAAATAAGAATCCACCACATACTTTTAAATTCGGAGAATCAGGTTGGAAAGGTTGGGATGATTATGATGTAGGTGCTATCGTCGGTATTAAAGTAAAAGACAACTTCGGTATATTCGCTGAAGGAAAGTATCTTTACTATTGGAATAAACCAGCTTATGATTTTAAAGTAGGTGCTAACTATCAATTTGTAGGATGGTAAATGAACGGTGATATTAAAATAGGTAAGTTACTTTGTGATGAGGATATCATCACCAAGAGACAATTGAATCAAGCTCTTCAGGCTCAGATAAAAGGTGATAAAAGAGCCTTGGGTGAGATACTTGTTGATAAGGGATTCTGCACCTTAGATGATATTACTGGTGTATTAATGGATGAACCTGTACACGAGGTCAAAAAAGAAAAGGTAGCTAAAAAATCCAAGGATAAGAATGAGCCGGTTGAAATAAGTGAAGAAAAGGTTATGGGCACCAAATTCACGATGTCGGTTCAAACTATCGGTGCATTGGTTATGGTGATAGCTAGTGGTGTCGGTGGTTATTATATGTTACTACAAGAAATACAAGAAGCTAAAGAACTTCCAAAGATTGATATAGAAGCAATCTACAAGGATGAATACCCATCAAGACCTGAAGGACATAACTGGCCAAGGTCTAAGGAACAATACAACCAACAGGTTGGAGACTTACAAGATGATATGGATACTGTATTTGATAGGTTGGATGAGTTAGAAGATGATGTTAAAGATTTAAAAAAGTTAGTAACAGATTTACGAGTTCAAGTAGCTAACAAGAGAGATAAGTAGGAGAGTAGAGTGAGATATTTTATTGGATTATTATTTTTCTTATCTACAATGGTAGCTCAGGTTACAGATAAGAATTTCAAAGACAAAATAAGTGATGGTTTTTCAGTAATCGTATTTACTTCCGAATGGCAAGAAAAAGAATTGGATACTAAGATATTAGATGGTGTAAAAGGGTATGAGGATGCTAAAATTATAACCGTCAAATCTGGAGACACAAAGAAGGTAATTAAGAAACTAAGAATAAGAAATTTTCCATCTATTGCTTTATTTCATAATGGAGATAAGGTAGATGTTTGGAAAGCTGATATGGATGGTGAAGTCGATTGTACTGTATCTGATATAAAAAGAGCGGTAGATGACTTTAATTCTGGCGATGTCTTCTAATGGATGCTAAAGATTTAACAACAAAAGATGCAAGACAAAATCAAAAACATTTTATAAATGTCAAATTAGTAGACCTAATTGAATATAGACAATCTCGTAAGTGGTATGTAAGTATTGCTGTGGTTGGTATGTTTGCATTTATATTAGGTCTTATGATATTTTTTATGGGCCAAGGTAAAGATGTTACTGAGGGTTGGAAAGAAATTCTCCTACTTATGTTAGGTGGATTCGTAGGTTCGTTTGCAAAGGTTATTGATTTTTGGTTTAACAATCAAGAGAATGATAACAAACTCTTGGAACATGCGGATGACTAATGAAGAAAAAACATTTGGTGACTTTAGTAAGAACAATAAAAGATATACTATACGCTCATAGAAAAGCTGATTGGGATGATAAAAATGTTGTAGAAACTGTATCCGAGGTTATAACTAAAAAGTTCTCAAAATACATGAAAGAACAAGAAGACTTAGAGAGAATGGGTAAGACTGAACAAGATTATCTTGCTCCACCAAATGGGTTAAATCAATGAACATCGCTACATTAGCTGGACACCTTGCATTTGGATTAATTGCATTTTCATTTTTAGTCAAAGATATTTTTTGGCTTAGACTATTATCGATAGCGGCTAGTTTATTTTCTGTATTTTACAATTACACGATACCAACAGAACCAATGTGGTTAGCAATCAATTGGAATTTTATATTCATCTTAGTAAATCTATATCATATCGGAGTAATTCTCTACGAAAAACGTGAAGTTAAAATGGGTGATAAAGACGAGGAACTCTATCAAACTTTATTCAAAGAAATGTCACCAGTAGAATATCTGAAAATTAGTCGAGCAGCTAAATGGGAAACACTCAAACCTGGTCAAAGAATCATAACACAAGGTATACAAGTACCAGATTTGTATCTTATTTACAACGGAACTGTTGATGTTGAGATTGATAATGAACATATAACACAACTTAAAGATGGAGAATTCGTTGGTGAAATGTCATTTTTAACAGAGAAAGTCGCAACCGCGACTTGTAAAGTAAAGTATGAAGCTCAATGTTTGGTTTGGAAACAAAGAGAGTTCAAGGAGTTATTGAAACGTAATCCATCTCTATATTTCACAATACAATCCGTTTTGAGTGCTCAGGTATCCAATAAACTAGTAAGTAGTACCAAAAAATAAGTTTGACGATATTTATTAAAGAATAACTATAGGGATAAGTGATGGTAAAATTAAAAGAATTGTTAAAAGAATCTCTTGAAAGAAAGTTTGGTGAGCCTTTAGCAACCTTAGATGGTGTGATGAGGGATTATCAGTTGGGTAAACTTTATACCGATAAGGATAAACCACCTTTCAAGACCGATAAACAAATCCAAGAAGAATTAAACGAGGATGGACATACCGATGTACCGTCATCTATTAGAAAATTGAAAACATCGATTGAGGATGCCAACGAAATAATAGGTAGGTTACAATCAATGTCCGACGAACAACCACTTCCGAGTTGGTGGAGTGATAAGATTACCTTATCAGCGAATTATTTAAATAAAGCTCGTGATTATATTTTGAATCCAAATGAATCGGTGAATGAACGTTCCAACCCTAGTGATAAAAAAGAACTTCTCAGAGCTTTGAAAAACTCAAAAGTAGCTGATGCTTTTTCATTAAACAACGATGAGCTAGTTATAGAGATGACTAGTCCATCAGGTACAGACTTCGTAGTCGGTAATATAAGGAAGTATAAAGGTTAGTAATGATAAAGTTAAAAGATTTACTAATAGAAGCACCTAAGATTAAAAAAATAAAAAATGTTTCGGTTCAATATATGGATGCTGAATATGTTGGTAGTGTAGATTTCGAACCTGTCAGAAAAGCTTGGGTATATAAAAAGGATAAACCGAAAGATAATTATTTTCTAGACGTTATAACTAAAACAAAAAATAAATATCAAATAGATTTAGGTAAACATAGAAACTCTGAAAGTGCAAAGAAATTTGCTAGTGGGTATTTGAAAAGAAAATTTACATCAATGGAATCCATTAAAGAAACAGTATCACACCGAATATTAAGACTATCTAAAGATGGTGCTTCTAAACAATTTCTTAGAGACTTCGATAGAGTGTTTAAGAAGAAGTCTAAAGAATTAGGTTATGGTAAATTGAATAAGGACGTTCAGACTCTTAATGTTCAAGTTTCTAAACCAGCAGGTTTTGATAAACCTATTAAGTATGAAAAGATGAAAGGTATCCAAGTCAGCTATCAATTTGATGAAGGGGTAATACCAGGTAGACCATCTTACAAATATTCATTGGATGATTTCAAAAAAGATTTAAAAAAGTTCAGAGGATATAAAATAAAACAGGATTTACCAGTGATATTTACCTTAACCAAAGGTGACTTTGCGTATAGTGTAAATTACATTGGGGCTATAAGTGGTGTATTTGTAATTGGTGGCACAAGAGTATGATTAAACTAAAAGACCTTTTAAAAGAGGGTATAATAAACTCAACACAAAATAAGTTAATAAAGAAAGGTGAATCTTTATATAAAAAACTTATGAAAAAATATGATGGTGACAAACAAAAAGTAGAAAAAGAAGTAATTTCTACTTTAAATAAAGATCCTCTAATTAAAAAATTTGTCGGTGTAGATGCTGTCAGTAATGATTACACAAGATATAGGATAAAAGGAAATGTTGAAGTTTATAAGTTAGAAAGTGGAGGATATCCTATTTTTTATGCTGATGTGGTAACACGTGGGTATGATGCTAAAACAGGTAAAGATATTATAAATAAAAAAGTTAAAACAATTAATTTATCAAGAGAATTTGATAGATATCAATAAGGTACGGAATTAATGATTAAGTTAAAGGATATACTAACAGAAGCTAAGAAGTCTGATGTAAAGAAGATGGAAAAGATGGCTAATAAGATTGTTTCTGATATGAATAAACTTAATAAGATGTTCGAAAAAATTCATGACGCTCGAACCAGTAATCCAAGTGCTTATCGTACGTTGAAGGATTGGGAAATGGTGGCAACCGACGCAAGCGGAAAATACGGTGGTTGGTTCGAATATGTATACGATAGTGATAACGTGGAGTAATTATGAGTAAATCAATAAACGAAAATAAAGTTGAAAAGGAAAAAATTTTCAAAATGTTGGTCAAACGAGGAGATACTCCTATAGATGCTCGGTATGAGGTAAATAAATCCTACGATTTTGTAAAAAAGAGATATCCCAAAGCATCAGTTTCAAAAAAAGCCGAAATTATTTCTAGCTTATCCAAATTTGAATCCGTCAAAAAAGAAGGTACCTGTGGTTACGGTGAAAATGGTGAGTTAGGTGAAGAACCAGCCGGCCCACATCTGTTGAAGAAAACCGAAAGTAGGACAAAATCATTGGGTGAAAAGGATTTGATGAAATATCTGATGAAAAGGTTTAAGTTCAGCAAAAAGAAAGCTATTGGTACGATGAAGAAAGCTGGTTTCGATACATCCATGTTGAAAGAACAATCAGTTCTTGAAAAGTGTCAAAAAGGATACATGACACATCCTACTCGTAAGACAAAAATTTTATTCGGTAAACGATATCCTAATTGTGTGAAAAAAGAAGGCGTTGATACGATGGTCACGGTTGAACAGGCTGGTAGATTACTTGATAATCTTTGTATCAATTGTGGTGATTTTGCTAACGAAGATTTAAGGAAATGGTTTAAACAGAAATGGGTTAATATAGGGAAGAAAACAAAGTCTGGTAAACACCCAGCGTGTGGAACTAGTGGTGAAAAAAGAGGATACGCTAAATGCGTCCCAGCTTCCAAAGCCGCCAGTATGTCGAAGAAACAAAAAGCAAGTGCTACTCGTAGAAAGAGGTCTGCACAGAACAAAGCCGGTAGAGGTGGTAGAGGAAAACAAGGTGCAGGAGCACAAGGTAGAAAACCAATAATGGTTAAGACCGATAAAAAATGATAAAAGAGTTAAAAAAAATTTTAACTTGTGGATGTCAAGATATATTTACTTTAGAGATGATAGAAGAAAAAAAATGGAGCAAAAAGTATAAACGGTCAATCAATTGTAACAACCCAAAAGGATTTAGTCAAAAAGCACATTGTGCTGGAAGAAGGAAAAGAAAATGATAAAATTAAAAAAAATAATCAAAGAAACCAAATATTGGGAAGGACGTAAGTTTGGTGAACCACTTCCGACTTTGAAATTGGAACAAGAAGAGCCAGAACATTTCGGTGGTGGTGAAAACATCGATATATTGGGATTCAAGACAGAGCATTTCGATATCTGTAAATCTGCTGTTATTCTTTACAATAAATTAAAAGAAAAAGATTTAAATGACACAGCTAAAAAACTAGTTTTATCTTCAGCAAAAGAATTAGACCATTTATTCGAAATGGAAAAAGATGTCGTTGCTGGTAAGAGTCTAGACCATGACCCATTGGAACATGGTATTGAATTGGTAAATATAATATCATTTCAACTAGGTAGGGTGGCTGAACTTATCAACGAAGATTTTGAACGTGACACAAATTTTCTTAAACTACACTTATTAGAAATCGTCAAAAGGAGTAAGTAATGGATAAATATAATAAATCAGTACAACATAACTGATTCCATCACGCGACTTGGGGGTCTCCCAAAAGAAAAAATGAGGGTATAGGAGATGTAATTTGGCATTCCCTAACCGAAGATGGTAAGGTTGAAATAGTGGATATCAGATTTGGTAACACTATATATCGAAATGTAAGTGTAAATAGATTAAAACCTATTGATGAGGCATCACATTCTCATCCTAGGTCTGGTAAAGAGTTAGACGATAAAAAGAAAAAGAGAAATAAAATGACAAAAGAGATAGCAGAACAAAAATTAAATTTATTCCTTGAAAAAAATGTTCCTACGAATCCAGCAAAATGGTCGTATTATAAATCTCAAGCAAAGAAAAAGTTTGATGTTTATCCATCCGCTTATGCCAACGCATGGGCTGCGAAACAATATAAAGCCGCTGGTGGTGGATGGAGAAAAACCAAAGGGTAATCATGGAAGAAGCAAGAGGAACTTGTTGGGTTGGTTACCAACAAATAGGTATGAAAAAGAAAGGTAATAGAATGGTGCCTAACTGTGTAAAAGAAGAGGTAGAGATTTACTACGAAGAAGGTGGTAAAGGATACGGATACACATTTGAATTTATTACCAATAAGTCCTTAAAAGAAGCGGAGTACCAAGGTAGAAAGGTAAAGTTAAATAAAATTATGCAAGGTGATGCTAAAAAGTTTAAAGTTTACGTAAAAAATCCAAAAGGTAACGTTGTTAAAGTAAACTTTGGTCAAGGTGGTGATGCTAAAGGTGGTACAATGAGAATCAGAAAATCAAATCCTAAGGCTCGAAAAAGTTTTCGGGCTCGTCATAATTGTGATAATCCAGGTCCAAAACACAAAGCTCGTTATTGGGCTTGTCGGACGTGGTAAATCACCTCAAAGAAAAAAACCTAGGATATTGGGAGCATTGGTGGAAAGCTATGAAGTTAAGTGTCGCTCTATTTATACACGCATTTTTACCTGATATTTTAACTGATTACGCATCTAAGGAATTGAATGATGATTAAGTTAAAAGAATTATTAAATCACATAAACGAAAATACAACATATCTTCCGCCAAAATACAGTAGTCCTGAGGTTAAAAGTATGATTGACAATGACATTAAAAAAATGTCAAAGATATTAGGAAAGGCTTCACAACAAGTTATTAAAGTAATGATGGATGGTGTCAAGGGAGGAAAGTATGATGCTATGGATATTATCAGAGGTATAGAGACTGGTAACGTAAATAGAACACACGAAGGAGAAAGACCTTTTCTGAGAATGCTGTGGAGAAAAGTTAAAAGTGGATTTAGAAGATACTCCAAAGACGGAAGGTTGAGAAAAAAATGATTAAATTGAAAACCCTTTTAGAGAGAGTTGATTATCACTATGAAGCTTCGGAACTCGTTAAGCGTTATGGATTACGGTCTAAGGTTAAAATCGGTACTGGTAAAAACTTCGGTGAATATATACCAGAGACTGATACAATTACTATCAGGCCATCTTATCCAAATCTTAAAGAATTCTACATGACTGTTTTACACGAAATAGGACACGCATTGGATGCTAAAAGATTAGGACTAAGAAAATATTTAAAGAAATATGTTCAGGCTGGTACGATGGCAACCTACCGTGGTTTAGACCCACATGATGATAATAAGTGGGAAGAAAAAGCCGAAAGGTTTGCTAAAAAAGAATTAAAAAGATGGTTGTAGAAAAAAATAATTGTATTTGAGCTTTTCATTTACTAATTATATAAGGTTACTTTATAAAACCAAAAGAAAAGAATAATATATGAAACCTCGTTCCGCAAAGAATAAAGGTAAAAGGTTACAAAATCAAGTCAGAGACTTAATCCTCGAAAAATTTAATCAGTTAGAACCAGATGATGTTCGTTCAATCACGATGGGTGATAGTGGTGAAGATATTCTTTTATCACCCGCGGCTCGTAAGCTATTCCCATTCTCCGTCGAGTGTAAAAATCAAGAGAAACTAAACATTTGGAAATCATTAGAACAATCGGAAACAAATTGTGGTAATCACACACCTATGGTGATATTTAAAAGAAACAGAACTAAAACATATGTTGCATTAGAATTTGACAAACTGTTAGAATTATTGAATGAATAAAATTATAAATCTCCTTAACAGAGTTATCGGTTCCAACGGAGCTAAGTTAAGGAAAAGGGATGAATACATGTATTGGTCACCTTTCATTTCACATCACAAACCTAAGCTACAAATAAATATATCCACTGGTAAATGGCATTGTTGGGTATCGAATGTCGGTGGTCGTAATCTATTTCAGTTGTTGAAAAAGGTTGGAGCTACGAAAGAACAATTCTCTGAACTATCCGAGCTTGTTGATGATATACCACGATATAAACCAACAGAGGATAAGGTTGAATTTGTACAATTACCTAAAGAATATAGACCACTTTGGAACGGTGGTGATAGTATTGTTAAAAGACATGCTCTCAGCTATCTCTACAAACGTGACATTACGGATGAGGATATATTGAAATATGACATAGGTTACTGTGACTCTGGTCTGTATTCAAACAGAATAATCATACCATCATATGATTCAGATGGTAAACTAAATTTTTTCGTAGGTAGAGATTTTTATAATGGTAAAATGAAATATCGTAACTCGACCACCAGTAAAGATATAATCGGATTCGACTTATTTATAAATTGGGACGAACCAATAATATTATGTGAGGGTGTATTTGATGCTATGGCTTTCAAAAGAAACGCGATACCTTTATTTGGTAAAACGGTCATGAATAATTTGATGAAAAAAATAATTGAATTTAGAGTAAAAACTTTATATTTAGCATTAGATAAAGATGCTATAGATGATGCTGTTCAGATAACTGAACAATTTATCAACCATGGTATAGAGGTCAGAATGATGAATTTCGAAGAAAAAGACCCAAGCGAAACAGGTTTTTCAAAATTGTTATATTTAATAGATAGAACAAAGAAAACAAAGTTTTCAGATTTGATGAAGGTAAGATTGAATGGCAAAACAAAAAGACATATGGAGATTCAACGACGATGAGTGGAAAGTCCATATTGACAACGATAAATTATGTGAAGAAGTTGTTGACCGCTTTGGTTTACACCGCTCCACTATATACTATGAAAATGGTGGACTCTCTGAAGAGACCGCTTGGGATATAATCGTACCTAATTCCAAAATCAACAAAGTCAAAAAATATCTAAAGGATAATACTTGATACAACAAAAAATCAAAGTTCCATTTCGTAAATTAAAACACATACACCACATTTCAGACATTCAGATTCGTAATCTCAAAAGACATAAAGAGTACGAACAAGTATTTGAAGGTCTGTATTATGAAGTTAGGAAAAATAAAGATAACGCTGTTGCTTATATCGGTGGTGATATAGCACATTCTAAAACAGATATGTCACCAGAACTTATCGACCAACTGTCTAGGTTGTTTAAAAATCTTGCTGATATATGTCCAACGATTATCATAGCTGGTAATCACGATTGTAATTTAAATAATCTGAATAGAATGGATTGTTTAACTCCGATTGTAGAAAATTTAAACCATTCTAATTTACACTATCTGAAAAGGACGGGTGTCTATACTTGTGCAGATACTGATTTTATCGTATGGGATGTATGGGATAAGGAAAAAGATTATATCAAAGCGAAAGATGTACCGGGTGATAGAACTAAGGTTGTCCTTTTTCACGGAACTGTAGATAAATGTGAAACTGATTTGGGATTCAACCTACCATCCGATGTCAAGATAACTAAATTCAAAGGATATGATTTAGGATTACTAGGTGATATTCACAAAAGACAACATCTTAATAAAGAAGAAACCATCTCCTACTGTGGTTCATTGGTTCAACAAAATCATGGTGAGGATATCGGTAAAGGTTATTTGCTATGGGATGTTTCGACTAGAAAATCAGAATACATTGAGATTCCTAATGAGTATGGATATTATACGGTCAATATAGATAAGAATACCCTACCAGATTTATCGGATTTACCGAAAAAACCAAGACTACGAGTCAGAGTATCTAACACCAAACCATCCGAGTTGAAAAAGCTCATGGCTAAAATACATAAGATGGCTAACGTACAAGAATCAGTCATAAGTAGGGTTGATGGTTTATCGACTGAAAAGATTCGTGATAATAAAATAAACATCGGTGATGTCAATAGTGTTGATTATCAACTTAAATTAATAAGTGATTATTTGAATAATAATTATTTTATAGATGATGAGATGATGGTTAAGATAAAGAATATTTTGACTGAACTGAATACCAACATACCTGATGCCGATGTACAAAGAAATATAAATTGGAAACTTAAAAAATTTGAGTTTTCAAATATGTTTTCATATGGAGAGAATAACACCGTTGATTTCACAAAACTAAACGGTATAATCGGTATGTTTGCACCAAATGCCACCGGTAAATCAGCTTTGTTGGATTCTTTATGTTTTTGTTTATTTGATACCTCGTCTAGAGCCTATAAAGCTGATAATATAATTAATAATTCAAAATCTACAATGAGTTGTAAAGTCAACTTCGAGATAGATGGTATAGATTATTTTATAGAAAAGAAAGGTAAAAAGAATCTAAGAACAGGTCATGTAAAAGTGGATGTTCAATTTTACCTTATCGATGAAAGTGGAGAACGTGTAAGTTTAAATGGTGACCAAAGAAGAACAACACAAAAAAATATTCAAAACGTAATCGGTAGTTTTGACGAATTTATTTTGACAACAATGAGCTCACAAAATAATTCCACCGTGTTTATAGATAAGACACAAAAAGAAAGAAAAGAATTATTATCTCAGTTCATGGGATTGACAATATTCGACAGATTATATACGTTAGCAACAGAGGATATAAAAGAAGTAGATACACTTCTTAAAAATTTTAAAAAGGCTGATTACGATACTGAATTAGCTAACATCACACAAGAATTATATTTACTTGAGGATAAACATAAAAAATTTAAATCCGATGAAAGAAAAGTAAAAAAAGAAATCAAAGAGGTTTTATCGACGATAAAAGAACAAACAGTAAGATTAAAACCCATCGATACAAATGTTCGCGACATATCTTTATTATCCAAAGAAAAAGATAAACTAGATAGTTTATTATATAATGTTGATGAACAATTAGCTACCACTAAGACACAAGTCAAAACATTTTCTTTAGAACAAAAAGATTTTAACACTAGAATAAAACAATATGAAAAAGATAATGTAAGTGAAAAGTATTCTAGATTAGAAAAACTAGAGGATGAAAGAGATTTGTTTCAGATAGAAATAGACAAGCTCAAGATAGAAGTTAGACAAAAATTAGATAAGATAGATAAACTTGGTAATTTGACCTACGATGAAGATTGTGATGATTGTATGAGTAATCCGTTTACACTTGACGCCATTGAAACAAAGAAAAATCTCGACAAGGATAAATTGTTAGCTCAACAATATGTGACTAAGAAAAAAACCATGGAAGATAGAATACAAAAAATGTTTAAGGTCAGAGCTTTTAAAACAGACCTAGATTCGTTGATGGAGCAACTTCATTCGTTGAACGTGAAAGAAACCCATACGAAAACACAACAAAATTTATTAGAAGAAAAAAGAAATAATATCTTCAATCAGTTGAATTCAATAAACCTTGAGATACAAAAATATCACAATCATGAAAAAGATATTCTGTTCAACTCACAGATTGAATCCGAGGTGGATAATCTACAGAACCAAAGCGATAATTTAGATTATCAGCTGGATACCGTATCCAATAAGGTTAAAAAATTATATGCTGATATCAAAGTTCTGAAGACTAATGAAAAACAAATCAATGATAATATTACCAAGGTTGAAAAACTCGAAGGTGACCATCAAGCGTATCAGTATCTATTAGAAGCGATTAGAAGAGATGGTGTACCATATGACTTGATTAGTAAATCACTCCCAACTGTTGAAGGAGCGGTTAACGATATTCTCTCACAAATAGTGGATTTCAGTATTATATTCAATATGGATGGAAAAGTAATCGATACACATATCGTATACGATGATGATAGAGTATGGCCACTTGAATTGAGTAGTGGTATGGAAAGATTTATATCTTCATTGGCTATTCGTGTCGGTTTGTTGAATGTCTCTAATCTACCACGCTCTAATTTTCTAGCCATCGATGAGGGTTGGGGAACCATGGATAGTGAAAACATAAATTCAGTCTATAGTTTATTTCAATATCTAAAAACACAGTTTCAATTCTCACTTATAGTATCTCATATCGATTCAATGAGAGATGCCGTAGATACTTTACTAGAAGTAAAGAAAGATGGTTCGCATAGTAATATTATTTTTGATTAGAATATAATATCCTCTTCGTACATTTTTGTTTTATCAATTCCTCTAACAAGGCATACATTTTATATCCGTGATGTTTAGAGTAATCTTTTAACATATCACGAAACTCTTCTCTGATTTTTATGTTAACAAATTTTTCTTTCATATCTATAATTATCATTTAACTACTTTTTAACCACTTTAGGAATACTTTCTATTTATTATTTTTGGATATTGATATTTATATTAGATATATAGGAACATTCTAAATGGGATTTTTACCAAAGCGTTTAACATTACAGAATCTAGACCAAGTAAGTGTTTTCATCGAAGACACCGATAATCAATATTTTAACGTACAACACCTGCCAGAGACCCTAAGTCAAGGTAGACATGCTTTTAAACTATTTGGCTCGAACTTACTACGTGAAGGGATAGAATTAAAAATGGAGTTACTCGATTCTGAGGGTAACACTATTTTCATGACACCTGTTGATTTTATAGGTGAAGAGACCCCACCGCATACCCCATATAGATATGTAACGATTGAAGTTTACTCCCCACCAATAAATTATCCTGGTATCGCGACTCTGACCATTCTAGGTGAATTGAATCCTAATTTAGTCGATGTACCTATAGAATTTCAAAATGCGTACAACGTTAGATATCAGGTAGATATTGATGTTGATTTATCAACAATTGTTAACACTCAACCTATTAGATTTTTTAAGAATCCAACTACAGAGTTTCAAGAGGTTGTTCAGGCAAAAACAGTACTATCTCCAATTAGTGAGTCAATTGTAAAGACAACCGCGAACGGATTGACAAGGTCGGATTTAAAAGGTTCGGTCATTGAGATACAATCAGGTAGTCTTGAGAAAGAAGCTCTACCTAATTCTGTTTCGGATACATTTAAGGATATCAGACGTTTTAAGGATGAGTTTAAATATAAGACAGGTCTAAGAGGTAAGGTTCCTAGCATTATAAAAAGACGAGGATTGTCTAGAAGGTTCGCGTCTTTGGAACAACCAAAGTTTAAAATCAAAACATCAGCTGCGACATTTAGATCTGATATGCAGGGTGGGACGGTAGAAATTGGTAAACACGATGTAAAAATATTCACGGTCGATAGTATAACTGGTCAGACAAAGGAGAAGGTCGTAACCGTACCAAGATTCAAAACCAAGATTCTAGAGGTTCTTGATGATAAGACAATCATACCAGAAGAACCACCTATAGTATTTTTACCAACTGGTAGTCAACCTTCAAACACCGACATACAAGAAGCTACGATAGAGGATTTCTCAAGTGCACCTATTACAGCATCTTTCAGTGCTGCTGATAGTTCACCATCCCAATCAATAGTAAACTTCGATTCCTTACTTGATTTAACAATCAAGGATATGAGGACTTTTTCTGGTGATATATATAGGATACGAGTTCATGGAAAAAGTGAGGCTGCTGGTTCAGATTTCACAGTATTGACTGATGTCATAGTAGAATCACCAGAGTTATTAAAGGATGTAGATTCTCCGTCTGGTGTGCTACGAACAGGTTATTTTATCAATCAGTCACATATCAATACCTATTTAAACAAATTTTCAATGGACGGAACCACCAAGGGTACTAATGTAATATCAAACTATAATTCATCAAACATTATTGACGCTATAAATATTAGTGGTTCCAACCTAGGTTTGAATCAAAGTGTGGTCGTTGAAACTAAAATAGGACAATCATTTACCATTAGAAAGGATGTTACCTATACTTTATCGGCAAAAGTTAAAGGACAGATAAAAGACAAAGTTTTAGATGATAGTGGAACTGTTTCAAGAAAAGGTAAATTATATTTCCATCTGTCTGGTTCGAATATAAATGATTCATCTCTCGTAACATCTCACAATAGATTTGGGTTTGAACTTAGGGATGAGGCGACCGGAGAGCCTGTTGTTTTACAATTAGATGAAGATATAGATGGTATTCAAAACTTCGAAACAATAGAACATACTTTTAAACCAAAATTTAATCTAGATAGGACTGTAAACACAGATACAGTCTTACAGTTGAGAGCTGAGTCTGGTGAATGGTTTATAAGTGATTTATCTCTTAGACCAGCAATGGACACTGGATTCTCACCTGATGAATTTGATTTAAAAGTTCCGATACCGAGGTCTATAAGACCTGATAGATTTGATTTTCTAATAGAATATTTTGATATCAACAACAACGTGGCTGAAACCGTTACGGTATTACAAGATGTACCGATATCTGGTTCAGCATTGGTAATCGATGGTGATGGTAACCTTTTGACAGGATCTTTATTCCTAGGTAACGCTGTTGATTCAGGTATTGAAGCTGCTGGTGTAAACTCGGCATTCGTTAGGTCTGTTGGATATGAGGGTTTTGAAAGTGCATCTCTAGGTGGTAAGGGTGGATTCATGATTTTCAGCGGTTCTGTCTTACCCGACGCACCTGATAATTATGTAGGTGCTGGTATTGAGATACATGATGGAACCACAGGTGTTGATGAAAGTTTTCTAAAATTTAGAACCAATCCATCACAGTTCGATGTTAAGACCTCGACATTCTTTTTAGGTAAAAAATTAAATCCAGCAAATTTCATAAGTGGGTCTAACGGTAACCTACAAATATCCTCATCTAATTTTGAGTTGACCGCAGATGGTGATGTGACGATGTCTGGTGAGATTTCTGCTACTGGTGGAGCAATAGGTGGTTTTGATATCGGTAGTTCAACAATTTCTACCACGGGTGTCGTTCTTGGGGACTCATCAGAGGATTTATTTATTAGCTCAAGTGCTTTTAAAGTAGACCATAGTGGTAACATAACTGCATCTAATATAGATTTGGGTGGTACAATAAGTGCTACAAGTGGTGATGTTGGTGGATTTCAAATCAATGCAGGTTCGTTGACATCTGGTACCGGTGATAGTGCGATAACCATGAGTAGTGCTGATAAATTAATATCGATTGGTAGTGGTTCTACTTTCAATAAAGGTGATTTACGAGGTGGGTTTAGAGCCGGAATAGATACCGATGGAGTGTTCAAATTTGCTATTGGTAATTCTGATTCATTCATACACGTTGATAACGATGGAGTAAGTATCAAGACAGAGGACATCAATGTTACAGCTTCGTTATTGAATATTGATGTCGATATATTTAGACTTAACGCTAATAATTTATTTATAAGTTCAAGTGAAGGTGGTATAATATCAGCTGGTAATCCTAGACCAACCGATATAGACGGAACCAATAAAGGTTTCTTCGTCAATGGTAGTACTGGTAAAGTGTTATTAGGTAATTCCAATGGTAGTCATATAAAATTTGATGGGACTAATACGAGTATTTCGTCATCGGCTTTCTTCCTAGGTTCGGAAGCTCAATTCGTAAGTGGTTCGAATGGTAATATAGAAATAAGTTCTAGTAATTTCCATCTCACAAATGCTGGTGATGTTACGATGGCTGGAACTATTACCGCGACCGCTGGTCAATTGGGTGGATTCGGAATCAGCAGTGACGCGATATCATCTGATAATTTCTTTATAAGTGGTGGAGCTGAGAATAATGAATTCTTTATCTCATCATCAGCGTTCAACGTAAAAGCTAGTGGAAATGTTACAGCTTCAGCATTACAACTTAGTGGTGGTAGTGCAGGTGGATTGGTCGTAAGTGCTGGACAAATCGGTGTCGGTGAAATTCTGAAACTAAAGGATAGTGGACAGATAACAGGTTCGTCGGTTTTATTCACAGGTGGTAAGATAGCTTCATTTGATATAACAGATAATGTATTGAGTAACTCCCCAAACTTTTTTATAAGTGGTTCAGCGACAGGTAATAATTTTTTCATATCATCATCTAATTTCAACGTTAAGGCAAGTGGTGATGTATCAGCTTCAGCTATTCTATTAGGTGATAAAAGTGGTGGTCAATTTTTACAATTCGCGGGTGATACATTAACCGTACAAGGTAATATATCTGCTGATAGTATATCGACCCCATCAGCAGCGGCTACACCTAGCTCGTCTTTATCATCAGATGGTCTGTTGAAAACAGTATCGGCTTCAATCGGTGGTTTTGAAATTGATGACCACAGTATACGAACAAGCGGTATAGAATTCAATAACTCAACACAACCTATATTCATAAGCTCAAGTGCTTTTAAAGTAGACCATAGTGGAAATGTCACTGCTAGTAATGTTGATTTAAGTGGTAAGATAACGGCAACTAGTGGAGAAATCGGTGGATTTAATATCGATAGTGATGAAATAAAAAGTGGAACAAATATTAGTTTGAATTCAAACAACAAATCATTATCGATAAACAATAGTACGTTTGGAAATACCGGTATACAATTACAGTTCAATAGTGGTACACCAAGAATGTTCGTTGGACAACAATTAGGTGAGTTCTTCAAGTTCGATGGAACTAATGTAGAAGTCAGCTCATCAAAATTTTTCTTCGGTAACAATACTAATTTTATAAGTGGTTCGTTGGGTAACATCAGTATACAGAGCAGTGGAGTTACCACCTTAAGTGGAAGTCAAGTCACAATACAAACACCAAAATTTTTCTTTGGTGGAGACTCACAATTCATAAGTGGTTCTAATGGCAATATAGAAATAAGTTCTAGTAAGTTTCATATCCAACCAGATGGTGATGTCATCACAAACGATATTACCGCATCAAACGCAAACGTTAGTGGTAAGATAACCGCTACTTCTGGTGAAATCGGTGGATTCACGATAGGTGATGATTTATCAAATAGTGCTGGTAGTACATTGAAACTCAAAGGTAGTACCGGTCAGATTACAGCCTCGGCAGCAAACATAACTGGTGATATTACTGCCGATACAATCACAGCTAATACAGCTGGGACTATTGCTAACTTCGAAATTAGTTCTACGGAAATAAAATCATCGAACAACCTTTTAAGATTGAAGTCAAATGGACAGATTACAGGTTCATCAGCACAAATCGCAGGTAACATTACTGCCACAAGTGGTCAAATAGCTGGATTTACAATTAGTGGTAATGAGTTGACCGCAACTAATTTTACTTTAGACGCGAGTGGTAAATCGATATCACTTGGAACTGGTAATACAATTTTTATAGCGGATGCTGATGAAGGTATACAACTAGGACATGCCTCTTTCAATAGTGCTCCGTTTAGTGTAACTAAGGCTGGAGAGTTGAAAGCAACATCAGGCACTATTGGTGGTTGGAGTTTAAGTGCAAACACAATAGTAGGTGCTAATCTAACTTTAAATTCAAGTGGTCTGATAGAAACAAATGATTTCGCAAGTGGAGTCAAAGGTTTCAGATTAGATTCTACCAACAACGGACAAGCCGAGTTCGAGAATATATCGATTCGTGGTACTTTGAAAACAACAGTATTCGAAAAAGAAACTGTAAACGCTGTTGGTGGTCAGTTATATGTTGCGAACTCTACAACACTTACTGGTTCTTTAGCCATATCCGCTAGTGCAGCTACGATGAGTGTCGTCAATGTTACCGGTTTTACAGGTAGTTATGCGAATGATGGTGAAATACTAGTTGCTAAAAAAATAACCGACACAGGTTTTTCAACAGAATATATTTTAGTACAAAGTGCGTCACGAGATAATCCGTCAAGTGATACCGATTTCTCTGGTAAACTATTCGTTGTCAGAGGATATCAAAGTGGTAGTAGTGGGGACTTCCTAGGTGATAACGCTAATTTGTCTCAATCATTGGCACCTGGTCAGGTATTGGCTTCAACTGGTAGGATAGGAACAGGTTATATCAGATTAAATGCTAATCCAAATGATACCACAACACCATTTATAGATATTGTTGAAAGAACTGGTAGTGGTGTATTCGATGTAGATTTAAAAGCTAGACTCGGTGATTTGAGTGGGTTGAGTACAACGAAGTTACATGGAACCGACCCAGCAAACGCTGGTTTCGGACTCTACAGTCAAAATGTTTTTCTCGAAGGTGGGATAGTTGCCAACACAGGTTCTATCGGTGGTATAGAAATGGAAGCTGGTAAACTATACAACGGAGTTGGTGTACACGGAAATTCTAATACAGGTTTTTATGTCGATAGTTCCAGTAAATTTAGTTTGGGTGATAAGTTGGTTTGGGATGGAAGTGATTTATCTGTCGAAGGTTCAATAACCCTAACAGGTGGGACTGGAGTAGCCACCCCATCGGATGTATCCGCGAGTTTGAATGCATCATCGAGTGCACTACAGGATAACATAGATAACGTTGAATCCAATGTATCAGGTGCTTTTACAGAAACATCAGCGTCTATCGCTACAGATTTAAATACAGTTGAATCCAACATATCGGGTGCTTTCACAGAGGTATCAGCTTCGATAGTCCAAAACATAGTAACCGATATAAGTGGTTCGATACTAGATATTCCACCGGCACCTGGTGGTGAGGGTTTATTTTTAAACTTCCCACACATGGGATACTTTAGTGGTAGTGAATTTACAGCTTTCATATCAGCAAGTGGTGGTTTCCTATTCAAAGCTGATGACAACAATCTGATATCTTTTGGACAGACTGTAACAGGTGGAGACGGAATAGATAGTAAATCGTTTGTTCTTAAATCAGATAACGTATTCCTAAGTGGTTCAAAGGTAAACATTCTAGGAGAAAGATTTTTCTTGGGTGGTCAGTCACAATTTGTTAGTGGTTCGAACGGAAATATTGAAATAAGTTCATCTAGGTTTCATGTGAAACCCGATGGTGATATAGTGGTTCAGAAGGTTACGGCTACAGAGGGTAGTATCGGTGGTTATACAATAGATGGTCATAGTATATCTACCACCGGTGTTGAAATTAACGATTCCACACAACCAATATTTATAAGTTCAAGTGCTTTTAAAGTTGACCATGTAGGTAATGTCACGGCTAGTAACGTGGACTTATCAGGTAAGATTACTTCAACGGAAGGTAGTATCGGTGGATTCGATATAGGCTCATCTCAGATATCGAGTTCAACCGGTGGATTGATTTTAAACTCAGATGGTGGTATCACGGGCTCTAAGTTTTTATTAGAAGGCGGTATCATTACCGATAGTGTAACGATAGAAGGGTCGTTATCAGCTAACTCAATATCTACACCGACAGGTGGTTCACCCTTGGCTCAGATAACCGACCAAGGTTTCGCTAAGTTCGTATCAGCGTCGATTGGTGGATTCGATATATCACAAACTGAAATCAAGGATACAGACGAAGACTTAATTTTAAAATCAAGTGGACAAATCACTGCATCTGCAGCACAGATAACTGGTGAACTCAACATTACCGGTGGTGCCACCAAAACCCAATTGGATGTCATAGGTCAACAAACCGCATCATTGGATGCTAGTGTATCCGCGATAGGAGCAACGACCGCATCATTGAACACAGCGACTGGATCACTCCAATCAGATATCGATACAGGTCTGGCATCAGTCAGTTCATCGGTATCAGGTGCTTTTACCGAAGCTTCAGCTTCGTTGGCAACAAATCTTAACACCGTAGAAGCCAATGTATCGGGTGCTTTTACTGAGGTATCTGCTTCCATTGTTGAAAAAATTGTAACGGATTCAACCGGTTCAATTTTAGAAGTCCCACCATCACCAGCGGGAAGTGGATTGTATTTAAATTTTCCACACATGGGATTCTACGATGGAGCGGAACCAGCAAGTACGACATATATCGTTACAGCACCGGGTGGTTCGGGTGGTGGATTCTACATAGATGGTGTTCAGAGAGCAACATTAGAATTACAAGTAGGATACACCTATAGATTTAATACCTCTGCTGTTGAGGGTTCTCATCCGTTTAGATTTTCAACAGATTCTGATAATGATAATGCTTATACAACTGGTGTTACGGTTGGTAGTGGATACGTAGATATAGTGGTTACTTCAAGCACACCATCAACTCTATATTATTATTGTACGGCACATGATGGTATGGGTGGACAGATAAATGTCGTGGATAACTCAGAGTATAAAGCTTTTATATCAGCATCTGGTGGATTTCTATTCAAAGCTGATAACAATAATCTGATATCCTTTGGTCAATCCGTAGATGGTGGGGATGGAACTTCAACGAAATCATTCGTGCTTCGGTCTGATAATGTTTTCCTAAGTGGTTCTAATGTAAATATTTTAGGGGAGAGGTTTTTCCTCGGTGGACAGGCACAATTCATTAGTGGGTCGAATGGTAACCTAGAAATTACCTCAAGTAACTTTCATCTAGACAGAGATGGTAATGTCACATTGGATGGAACTATAACGGCTACAACCGGTGAAATCGGTGGATTTAGTATATCTTCAAACTCCATATCAAGTTCGAATGATATTTTACAATTAAAATCAAGTGGTCAGATTACCGCATCAGCAATACAACTTACTGGTGAGGTCAACATAACAGGTGGTTCGGCTAAATCACATTTGGAGCAAATCGGAGAATCAACAGCATCATTGAATACGAGTGTTGTTGCAATCGGACAATCAACTTCATCCCTTGACGCGAGTGTTGTATCGATAGGTCAACAAACCGAATCTTTGGACAATAGTGTTATTTCTATTGGTGAGAAATCCGCATCATTAGACGCAAGTGTTGTTTCCATAGGAGAATCAACAGCATCTCTAACTACTGCCTCACAATCTATGGCGGCTAGAGCTTCATTGACTGCGACAGGTTTGGATATATTTGATAGTGGTAGTAATAGGATTGCTGAGTTTAGTGGAAATGTCACAATAGGTAAAACCGCGTTTCCAGAGAACAACGTTTTTATCGATAACGATAGTGTTGAAATCAGAAGAGGTTCACAGGTATCGGCTTCCTTTGGTTCAACGACGACGATTGGCCCAACATCCAACAAACACGTCAAAATAACAAGCGATGCATTGGAGATTAAAACCGATGCCAATACAACGGTTCTATCGGCATCTGCTGCAGGTTTGGAAATGGTCGGTACGATTAATGCCAGTGCTGGTGATATCGGTGGATTCGGTATATCGGCGACAACAATCAGTAGTTCTAATTCAGATTTGATATTGAACTCCAACGGACAGATAACCGCTTCAGCGGTATCGATGTCAGGTGCGATTAATGCGACTAGCGGTTTGATTGGTGGTATGAGGATTGAATCCAACAGCATAGAGAGTGGTGCGGATTCAGGCGATGGTTCGGTGATAACCTTGACCGTGACAGCTCAAGATAGTAATTATTTCATCATAGACGGAGTCAATCAACCAACGTTGACATTCCTACCTGGTAACACCTATAGGTTTGATTTATCGGATGATTCAACTAATGGTCATCCTTTCAGATTTGCCACATCTGGTGATGGTAGCGGTACTGTTGTGTACACCGAGGGTGTGACATCGAGTGGAACTCAAGGAGATCCTGGTGCGTATCGACAGATAGCCGTGACACAAAATACTCCAACGAATTTATTCTATAGATGCACAAATCATAGCGGTATGGGTAATTCAATTACCGTCGATAAAACCTCTCCGTTGATACTAGATGGTAACACAGGACAGATCAGTGGTTCTAGATTTCTTTTCACGGGTGGTAAGATTAGCGGTTCTAGTGTCGAGATTGATGTTGAAAACGTTAAGATAAGCGGTAGTTCGGTAGATATCGCCACACCTAAGTTTTTCCTAGGCGGTGGTGGACAATTCATAAGCGGTAGTAATCAAAACATTGAGATTAGCTCTAGTAACTTTCATCTACAACCCGATGGTGATGTTGTGATGAGCGGTACTGTCACGGCAACAACAGGTGAGTTAGGTGGTTTCGCGATAACACCGACTGCAATATCTGAATCCAACAACCGTTTAATATTAAGGTCGGATGGTAGGATTACGGCTTCGTTCATGCAAATGACCGGTGAAGTAAACATAGTCGGTGGTTCTGCTAAAACTCATTTAGAATTAATCGGTGAACAGACCGCGTCGTTGAATACGAGCGTGGTTTCGATTGGAGCTCAAACTGCATCTCTTGACACAAGTGTTGTATCGATAGGAGCACAGACTGCGTCATTAGATGCTAGTGTAGTTTCAATCGGTGAGAAATCCGCATCGTTGGATACTAGTGTCGTATCGATAGGAGCACAGACTGCATCATTAGATGCGAGTGTTGTTTCGATAGGGGCACAAACAGCGTCATTGGACACGAGTGTGGTTTCAATAGGTGCGACTACGGCTTCGATACAAACCGTAACCGCTTCTCTACAGGTAGCTTCAGCGTCAATGGCGTCAACCGCGGCATTGACAGCGACTGGTCTAGACATTTTCGATAGCGGTAGTAACAGAATTGCACAATTTAGTGGTAACGTTACGATAGGTAAGACAAGTTTTCCTGAAAATAATGTTTTTATCGATGAAGATTCTGTGGAGATACGTAGAGGTTCTCAGGTATCGGCGTCGTTTGGAAGCACAACAACCATAGGCCCAACCACGGATAAGCATGTAAAAATTACATCAGATGCTTTGGAGATTAAAACAGATTCCGATACAACTGTTTTATCAGCATCCGCAGCTGGTCTGGAGATGGAGGGTACGGTTAGAGCAACTGCAGGTGAAATTGGTGGATTCACAATAAATTCTACAGAGATAAGTGCTAGTGGATTACTGTTAAAATCAAGTGGACAGATAACAGGTTCAGCTGCTAATCTTAGTGGTAGCTCGGTTGATATAAGAACACCGAAGTTTTTCTTAGGTGGCAGTGGACAATTTGTAAGTGGTTCAAATGGAAACATTGAAATAAGTTCATCTAAGTTTCATGTGAAACCAGATGGTGATATTGTGGTTAGAAAGGTTAATGCTGATGATGGTACAATCGGAGGTTTTAAAATTGCAAATACATTTTTAACATCAAGTGCAGGTAGTGGTTTTGGTATTTTAATTGCAGAGCCAGATACAAATCCAACAAATGATTTCAATATAGATGAAGATGGAGCATTGGGTATATCATTTGGTCTACATCGAAGACCTAATGGTACAACCTATACTTTAAATACATCAAATATGGATTTAGACAATGCTACTAATTATCCAAATTTATGGGTAATGGGTTCTGCTACTGATAATGAAAACATAATATTTAGAGTTGGAAAATCAGGTGGTGAGGGTATCAGATTTGAAAACGAAAAGATTGAAGTAAGTTCTTCAGCATTTTTACTTGGTGATAAGAATAGTAATTTCGTAAGTGGTAGTAATGGTAACATAGAGATAAGTTCATCTAAGTTTCATGTGAAACCAGATGGTGATATAGTAGTTAGAAAAGTAGATGCTGTTGAAGGTTCTATATCAGGATTTTCAGTTGAAAATAATAAATTACTAGGTCGTACAGTTTCGGATTTTAGTGGTACGGTTATAACATCTTCTGTTTTATTTACACCTGATGTTGAAAATACTGGAGGACTAGGAGGCATACCAGCAATAGGCATAACTGCAATGAGTGGTTCGGTAATGGGAGCTGGGTTTAGTGTATTATGTAAACCAAACGATGACGAGCTTGGTGTTGACTTTAGAATTGGCCAAGCAACAGGTGAAGGAATAGCTACTGGAACAGGTGGATTAAGAATTGTAGCTGTACAGAAAGAAGATGGTTCGGATGATTTTGGTTACTCGGTAAACGGTCAAAGTTTTACAGATTTCACCTCAGGTTCATCTTTTAATTTTGGCGGTGCAGGAAATGGCTTGAGTTATGGTCTCACCGGTAATAGATTCAAATACCTAATGGGTAAGAGCAGTGGTGCTCATTTAAAATTTGATTCTGCTGTAAATGAATTATGGATTAGTTCTTCGTATCAAAATATGGAAACTGATATAGGTAAGACAGTAATTTATGGAAATTCAGTATCTGCTTCAAGAAGTACAGCGATAAGTGACCTAAACTCATACACTACAAGTTCGTTAAGTCATCTTCATCTTGATGGGTTAACATTCAATACCGCAACTAGTGTTCGTTCAGCACTTCTAGGAGCTGCAGATGGAGAACAACATTCAATAACATTTAACAGACTGTTATATTTTGAGAGTACTCAAGGTGGTGAAAGCATGCGCCTTAGTCGTAATAGTGAAGTTGTTATTGCAGGTGCATTATCTAAGGGTTCTGGTACATTTAGAATATCACATCCAGATCCTAAAAAGAATGAAAAGTATTATTTACAACATTCGTTTGTAGAGTCGCCAACTCGTGGAGATAATATTTATAGATGGCAAATAGATGTTAAGGAAAAACGACACACAATTAAATTACCTGATTATTATAAACATTTAAATGAGAATGATATGGTTTGGATAAATGCAGTAAAACATTTTGGTAAGGCTTATGGTGAAGTAAATGTAGAACAAACAGAACTAACAATACATACCGATACTGATGGATTATACAATGTTCTATTGATTGGAACACGAAAAGATGAGGTAGCAACAAAAGCATTTGCAGGTGTAGAACCATCAAAATCTTATATAAAAGAATTAGAGGAGAAATAAAATGTTAAAAGAATTTAACGATATAATAGAAATAACCCTACATCACGAGGGTGGATATGTAAATGACCCGAATGATTTAGGCGGAGAAACCAATTTTGGTATCGCTAAACGTTTCTATCCCGACGTAGATATAAAAAATTTAACGAAAGATAAAGCAAAAGATATTTATAGAAGAGATTATTGGGATAAAAACAAAGTCGATGAGATGCCTGAACAGTTGAGACATATATATTTCGATATGTGTGTAAATCAAGGCAAAGGAACCGCAGTAAAAGTTTTACAAAGAGCTTGTAATTCCAAGAAAGCAGACCTCAAGGTCGATGGTGGGTTGGGCCCTAAAACATTAGGGGCTATCAAAGAATTCAATCCATCGCTACCAAGGGTTCGTTGCTATAGATTGAAACATTACTATGATTTGGTGAATAGGAAACCAGAACAAGAAAAGTTCTTATTCGGATGGTATCGTAGAACAATGGAAGTATAAATGAATAAATTGACCGAATGGTTGACAAAACCATTTTTAGAAAAAGATATTATCAAAGAGGGTGTCAGAGATCCTGGTATCTTCAAAGCTATATTTTTAGCTGGAGGACCTGGTAGCGGTAAATCATTCGTAGCACAGAAGTTATTCGGTATACCAGAGAAGATAAATGTATCGAAGACTGGTCTGAAGATGGTAAATCAAGATAACGAACTTGAACTTTTGTTAAAAAAGTATTTTGGTACAACTGATATTGACAATATGCCTGATGAGTTATTTCAAGATTTGACTGGTGTGGATAAACAAGGTAAACCCGTAGATTACGACACGAGTGGATTAAGAAAGTTTGCTAAATCTTTAAGTAAAGAAAGATTAAGACTTTACACCAATGGAAAGTTAGGTGTTATCATAGATGGTACTGGACATAACTTTGGTAAGATTAAAAAAAGAAGAAAAGAATTGATGGATTTAGGATACGATACCTATATGGTTTTTGTAAATACCTCATTAAAGATTGCTAGAGAAAGAAATGAAAAAAGAGATAGGGTCGTACCAGACGCTATTGTTAAAAAAAGTTGGGAAGATGTACAATCAAATTTAGGTGCCTTTCAAGGTTTATTCGGTGGTTCTAACTTTATGATTGTTCAGAATAACAAGATGTTATCAGATGCTCAGATAAAGAAACATTTTAAGATGTTGGTCAGTAAAGGTATAGATTCATTTTTAAAGAAACCAATTAAGAGTAAGGTTGGTAAAGCTTGGTTACGAAGAGAAAAGAAACATCAAAAGGTATTTAAAGATCCTGGCCAGTCAAAGTTTTTTGAATCTATAAATATTCCGATAAAAGTAGGTGATACAATCCTTACCGGTAGATTTAAAAACAAAAAAGTTGTTGTAAAATCAATCGGAAAAGACGACCACGGTATGCCCACAATAAATGGAAAAAAGATAACAACAATTCGTACGATGAAAAACGTTGATGAGGCACCTAGGGTTCCTAGAAAGAAAGGACAACATCGTGGTTCAAAGTCTCATTCAGATTTATATACGGATGAGAATCCAAAAGGAACAATCAAAGGATTGAAGTTTGCTACGGTTAAAGATGCAAAAGCATCAGTCAGTAAAATAAATGGAAGTGGTAAAACTCACGCACATAAGATACAAGCAGCTGTAGCTATGGAACAGAGAGCTAAAGAAATGGGTAAAGCTTCTCAAGCGGCTGTATATAGAACTTATATCAATAAGATGAAAAAGAAAACAAAAGAGAAAAATGAAGAATTTGGATTACCTGCTGGTGAGATACCATCACCAAGTCGTAAGATGGTAAAGAAGATGAAGAAACGTGGTAACACATCGGTTCCCTACGGTAGTGGTTACAAGAAAGTAAATGAAAATGATAAAGCTGAGTTATACAAATTGTATAGTATGGGTATGAAAGCATTTTCTGGTAGTGCTAAACATAAAGAAATACTAAAGAAGATAAAAGTTCTAAGAAAAAAATTAGGTATGAATGAACAAAAAGAAATCAAAAAAACTATCGGTATATTCGGTGGTAGATTCCAACCGTTTCATAGTGGACATTTAGCCACATATAAATGGTTATCTAAACAAGTGGATGAAGCTTATATAACAACTTCTAATATTAAACAACTTCCAAGACACCCAATGGACTTCAAGGAAAAAGTCCGTCACATGGTAAAGATGGGTATTCCAAAGAATCGTATTGTTCAAGAAAGAACACCTTATGTAGCAGACAAAGTTTTAAAGAAATTTAATCCTAATACCACTGCTGTAGTTTATGCTTTTGGACAAAAAGATGCTGGTAGATTAAAAGGTGGTAAGGGTAAATACTTTCAAGATTATAAAAAAAGTAGAGAGGATATCCGAGGATACAAAGAACATGGATATTTTATCACTGCACCACAATTTGGTGACATGAGTGGTACTAAGATGAGGTCACTATTGGGTGACCCTAGGATAGATGATAAAGAAAGAAGAAAATCTTTCAAAAAAGTTTTCGGATATTTCGACCAAGGTATCTATAATATGATGACCAATAAATTCAGAAAGTTATACGAGGGTATAGAGGACTTTATACTCAAAACAGATTTTAAAGAATTAGTCAACGAAGCAAGTTTAACAGCGATAAACCCAACAGATGATGGCCCACCAACTTTCTACAGAGGTTTCAATGATTATAAGAATCAATCCAAAAGATGGTTGGATGATATGTACGGTGATACTGGTTGGGAAGTCGTACAATATATTTTAGGAAAACATGCTATAAATCCTGATTATGATTACACCCTTAAATACAACGTAGTTCCTGCTGTAGCTTATGGTCGTAAACAATCTGGTAAATATGGTACTAGATTTGGTACAGACAATCCAATAAAATCCTATAAAAATTATATAGAAGGAACTGTATTGCATAATATTGGGTATGAGTTGGTAAAATGGATGGGTATTACACCAGATGGTAATAATTATACTGGTGTAGAGGTGGAGACTCCAGTGGTACCAGGTATCGGTGATGATAATGTTGGTAATACAGAAAAACAAAAATTAAAACTAAAAGAGATAAATTTAAATGAAGAAGTAGAAATATTGATTGGGGAAAGGAAAAAACTTTTACCGTCAAGAGACCACAAATATGTTTCGATTGGTTTCGGTAGGTATAAATTAAAAGGTAAGGAAAACGAAGACGACGCCGATGTATATTTCAAATCAAAAGATGGAACTTATATAAAATCAAATGACCAAAAAAGTGATAATAAAAATTTTAAAGAAGGTGTATTACTAGAGGGTGGAGCTTACGGACATTTGAACCATCCTTTTGATGACAAAAATCTTACATTTTCAGATTTTAAAACACTAATTATTAATACCCTACAAGGTAAATTAGACAAAGAGGGTGCAGTCACAGAAAAAACAGATGGTCAGAACATAATGATAAGTTGGAAGAACAATAAACTTATCGCCGCTAGAAATAAAGGTCATATAAAAAATCATGGGGCAAACGCACCAGACATTAGTGGTATTCAATCGATGTTTGCTGGTCGTGGAGATATTGAAAAAGCATTCGTATTTGCAATGAGGGATTTACAAAAGGCCATCGGTAAACTTAGTGATAAACAAAAGGACAAGATATTTGACGAAGGAAAAAAATTCATGTCTTTAGAAGTAATATATCCAAAGACCGTTAACGTAATACCTTATGATAAATCGTTATTACAATTTCATGGAACGATTGAATACGATACCGACGGTTCTCCGATAGGTGAGGATAGGGGTAGTGCACGGATGTTAGCCGGTATGATAAAACAAATAAATCAAGATATACAGAAAGCGTTTAAAATAGAAAAACCATTTATCTCGAAGTTACCACAAGTAAAGGATTTTAGTAGAAGACAGAAATACTTTTTAGGTAAATTGAATAGATTACAAAAACAATTTGCATTGAGAGGTACGGATACTCTAGCTGATTATCATCAAGCTTATTGGACTGAATTTATTTTCAACGCTGCTAAACAATACAAATACAACATACCGAACAACGTCTTGGGTAAGTTGACTAAAAGATGGGCGTTTTTAGATAAATCATATAGAATACCAGATATCAGACGTGAGATACCGAATAAGAATTTTTTGAATTGGGTTCTGAGAACCGACAAAACAGATTTACAAGGTCTACAAAAAAAACATATTAGGGATTGGGAAGTTTTGTTTTTTGAACTAGGTGCTGAGATATTATCAAACTTATCTGATTTTATCGCGGCTAATCCAGATAAATCTGCTCAAAAAATTAGAAAAGATTTATCAAAAGCAATAAGTAAAGTGAAGACTTCGAAAGACCCAAAAGTTATCAACACCTTGAAAACACAGTTGGATAGGTTGAAAGCAATAGGTGGTTTGAAAGCTGTTGTCCCTACTGAGGGAATCACGTTTGTTTTCAAAGGAAAATTGTATAAATATACTGGTGCTTTCGCACCAGCTAATCAAATTTTAGGAATGTTAAAGTTCGTATAGAGGTTAATATGGCAGGATATAGTAAAGAAAATCATAGACAAAATCAAGCTCTACAGACTATTTTAGATGGTGGTACACCTGAAAAAAGAATAATTGTAAGTATGGAAGATGTCAATGAAAAGAAACAAAGACAGAAACAAATCGCAGAGGATAGAGAGAAGTCAAGTAAGAGGTCTGAAGCTTTATCATCAGCACGTACTCCATGGTTTTGTCCAAGCTGTAAAAAGGTAATGAAAAAAAAATTAGATGACAAAATGTATAGACTGTACAATCATTGTTTCAATTGTCAGGTTGAAGTAGAAAATAAAATGAGAATTGAAGGTACTTATGATGATTGGGAAAAAGAAAAAATAAAACAAAATCAATTATCTTGGATACAAGAACAAAGAGAAACTATAGAACAATTTAAAAAACAAAAGGCACCTGAGTTCTATCAACAATTCAGGCCCGATGGTTATTCAATTGATAAAGAAAAATGGGATATGGATAAGAGTTTCATATTAGAACAAGCAGAAGAAGCTCTAGATTATCTTAAAAAAATGGAAGATTCTTTAAAATAATATATTTATATATAGGGAATTTTAACTTTAAGGAGAATAACAATGCCTCAAATAAAAAGTGGTACAAATAATAGAACCGATGTAGCGAGTAGAAGTGCACCGAAATTTAAAAATCCTGGCTTCTATAACAAAGCAACTTTGGTTGGGTCAAATAAGACAATTGCATTTACTGGCTCGGCTATAGCTGCTGGATTTATTTGTGAGAACGTGACAAATGTTACGATTGAATTACAAAATGGTGGTACATTACCAGGTTCGACTTTGACAGCTGATACTTTATACGAGATAGCACCCAAAAAGGTTGTCATTGGTGCTACAGGTGTGGTTCACGTATTACATAAGTAAAAAATGAAGAGAAACCAAAAAGGACAATTGAAAGATGTCATAAGGAAGGAGTATGTAAAATGCGCCTCAGACCCTATCTACTTTTTGAAAAGATACTGTTTTATACAGCATCCGATAAAAGGTAAGATACCTTTCGCCCTTTACGATTTTCAAGAAAAAACAATTGAAGACTTCGTTCAACACCGATTCAACATAATTTTGAAAGCTAGACAATTAGGTTTATCGACGATTACGGCAGGTTATTCTCTGTGGATGATGACATTTCATCAAGATAAAAATATTTTGGTTATTGCTACGAAACAAGAGGTCGCGAAAAACCTTGTTACAAAAGTAAGAGTGATGCACGCCAACTTACCCTCTTGGTTGAAACAAAAATGTGTTGAGGATAATAAACTATCCCTTAGATATAAAAATGGTTCACAGATAAAGGCCGTATCGAGTGGAGAGGATGCAGGTCGTTCAGAGGCACTATCACTATTGGTTCTCGATGAGGCTGCTTTCATCGATAAAATTGATACAATATGGGCTGCAGCTTCACAGACACTATCTACTGGTGGTCAATGTATCGCACTATCCACACCAAACGGTGTTGGTAATTGGTTTCACAGAACTTGGATGGATTCTGAAGATGGACTGAATGATTTTAATTTTATCAAACTACATTGGACAGTACATCCAGATAGAGAACAAGATTGGAGAGATGAACAAGATTCCCTATTAGGCCCCTCACTTGCGGCACAAGAATGTGACTGTGATTTTATTACATCTGGTCAATCGGTCGTCGATGGTTTGATTCTAGAAGATTATAAAAACAATCAGGTCAGAGAACCGATTGAAAAAAGAGGTATCGATAGTAATGTGTGGATATGGGAACCACCGAATTATACAAAAGATTATATAGTATGTGCAGATGTCAGTCGTGGTGATTCAACTGATTATTCAGCTTTTCACATCATAGATATAGAGACTTTGGAACAGGTTGGAGAGTATAAGGGAAGAATGTCGACAAGAGACTTTGGTAATCTTCTAGTCAATATATCGATTGAGTATAACGATGCATTACTTGTAATTGAAAATAACAATATAGGTTGGGCAACCATCCAACAATGTATCGACAGAGAATATCAAAATCTTTTTTACATGAGTAAAGATTTACAAGTTGTAGATGTACACAGGCAGGTCAATAATAAAATTAACAGAGCCGAAAAACAGTTAGTACCTGGATTTACGGTGACACAAAAGACACGACCGTTGGTGGTTGCGAAATTAGAAGAATTTTTCAGAGAGAGATTAGTTACGGTTCGTTCAAATCGTTTAATAGACGAGTTGTTTGTATTTATATATAATGGTAGTAGAGCGGAAGCTATGTCCGGATACAACGATGATTTAGTGATGTCTTACGCTATGGGTTTATGGATACGAGAAACCGCCTTGAGATTAAGAGCGGAAGGTATCGAACTACAGAAAAAAGCAATGAGTGGTATAACATCAAATCAAGGTGTTTACACTCCTAAACAAAATATCAATGATTCTTGGACGATGGAAGTAAACAAACAACCAGAATCATTAGATTGGTTACTAGATAAGAGGTAAAAAATGGCTGATACAAGTTTATTCAGTAGATTAAGAAGATTATTTTCAACTAATGTTGTTGTTAGAAACGTTGGTGGAAGAAAACTGAAGGTTAGTGATACTAGTCGTACACAAGCTTATTCAAAAAGTAATCTTGTCGATAGATATCAAAAGATTTTCACAGGTGCTGGACTGAGTGGATATTCCGATGCGTTGATGACAAAATCAATGAGATTGAATTTATTCAAAGATTATGAAGCAATGGACTCCGATGCTATAATATCATCGGCTCTAGATATATATTCCGATGAATCAACAATGAAATCCGAATACGGAGAGGTGTTACAGATTCAAACAGATAATGACCAAATAAAAGAAATACTACACAATCTATTCTATGATATTGTCAATATTGAATTCAATCTTTGGCCATGGATTCGTAACATGTGTAAGTATGGTGATTTCTTTTTAAAGTTAGAGATAGACGAAAAGTACGGTATTACTAATGTTGTCCCACTTTCTGTTTATGATGTGTCTAGATTAGAAGGTTTAGATCCTGAGAATCCTGAATATGTAAAATTTTTAATCGAGGCTGCGACAGCAGAACATAGGTATAAACAAGAACAATCATCAACAAAAGAAGAATTGGAAAACTATGAGGTCGCACATTTTAGATTACTATCAGACTCTAATTATTTACCCTATGGTAAATCACAAGTAGAGGGTGCTCGTAAAATATATAAACAATTGACCTTAATGGAAGACGCGATGTTAATCCATCGTATAATGAGAGCACCTGAGAAAAGAGTATTCAAATTAGATATTGGTAACATACCACCAGCAGAAGTTGATAATTACATGCAACAAGTTATCAATAAAATGAAGAAAGCACCTGTTGTTGATGAGACCACCGGTGATTACAACCTCAAATACAATATGCAGAATATTACCGAGGATTTCTTTTTACCTGTCCGTGGTGGTGATAGTGGTACGAGTATCGATTCTTTACCAGGTTTGACATATGAAGCAACGGATGATATCGAGTATTTAAAGAATAAATTACTATCAGCACTTAGGATACCAAAAGCATTTCTAGGGTTCGAAGACCAAATCGGTTCTAAGGCTACCTTAGCAGCAGAGGATGTTCGTTTTGCAAGGACTATAGAAAGGATACAGAGAATTACTCTTTCCGAGTTAACAAAGATTGCAATTGTTCATTTATATGCACAAGGATATCAAGACGCAGAATTGACAAATTTTGAATTGACTTTGACTAATCCATCAACAATATATGAACAAGAAAAAATTGAACTTTGGAACAATAAAACTTCTTTAGCTGATTCAATGTTGAGAGACGGATTATGTTCGTCTGAATGGATATATAAAAATATTTTTAATTTTACCCAAGAAGAAATCAAAGAAATGGACAAACAAATTACATTTGATTATAAAACAAAATTTAGAAGACAACAAATCGAACAAGAGGGTAATGACCCAGCTGAGAGTGGAGAATCACAAGGGACACCATCGGATTTAGCTTTAGGTAGAACCGGTCATGAGTTGGATGACGAAGGTGGTTCGGAAGAGGGTGGACAACCAGGTGCTGGAAGACCAAAAGAACCAAATAAATATGGAAAAGATAGTGGAGCGAGAGGAAGAGACCCTTTGGGAGCTCATGATAAGAAAAAAGGTGGTAGTGGTGCTCCTAAGTATGGTAAGGCTTTAGCCCTATCTCATTACGATTCCCTTAAGAAATCAATGAATTTTAACAAAAAAGACAGAGAAATCATAACTGAGGTATCAGAATTAGAAGAAGAGTATCAAAATGAGGTAAGTTCTTTCAGTAATGATAAATCAAATGACTAATTATTGTTTAACTTTATATTTATTTATGAATAAATATACACTTGTATGGAGTAATCTATAATGGCTCGAAAAATAAAACATTCAAAAATCAAGAATACTGGTATTCTTTTTGAATTATTGACAAGACAAATCACAGCAGATGTGTTAGCCGGAAAATCAACAAAGTCAGTTGGTATATTGAAGAAATTTTTTAATGAAAAGACAGAGTTGGGTAAAGAACTTGAACTCTACAAGTTATTGTCAGAAAAAAATTATAATTCAGAAGTCAAAGCTAATGATTTATTAAATGTGGTTATAAAACAAAGACAAAACCTAAACAACTCAGACCTACGCAGAGAAAAGTATAATTTGATTAGTTCGATTAAAGAAAATTATAACGTTACAGATTTTTTCAATGGTAGGATTCCTAATTATAGATTATTGGCATCTATCTATAATATTTTCCAATCTGAGACTACTGATGAGAAATTTAAAGCTGACCAGTTGGTTAATTCTAAATTTACTGTGTTGGAACATATAACTCATAAAAAGATAGATGATGAGAAAATAAAACAAAAGGTAATCGCCGAATATAGTAAACAAGACAAGGATTTGAGATTATTGGCTTATGAAATATTAGTAGATAAGTTCAACAAAAAGTATAAATCCCTTGATGAATCACAAAAGAAACTGTTAAAGAATTATATTAATAATATCAGTAATACTAATTCATTAAGAGAATATGTTGATAAAGAGGTCACTCGTATAAAATCAGTATTGAAAAAAGAGTTACCTAGGGTAGATGATAAAATTACTAGTATCAAATTAACAGAAGCGATTAATCAAATAGAAAATTTGACAAAAGGTAAAATTGTTAACGAAAAACAAGTTTTATCTTTGATGAGATATTATGAACTTATTAAGGAGATTAGGAATGTCCACAAAGGATAAACTCAAAGAGATTATCAGAGAGTTAATCAGACAAGAATTGGAAGAGGTTTCTGTTACGGGTAATCTCGATGGTGGTGAAGGCCCACCTAGAACTCCTTATGCTTTTTACGGTGGTCGTAAAAAAGATAAAAAGAAAAAGAAAAAAATTACACATGCGGCTGGATATTCAAAAGTACACGAAGGTAAATATCATGAATATCGTAACGATGAATCAATGACACCGAAACAAAAAATCGGTAAGTCGATGAGAGAAATCAGAGATAGTCTGAATGAGTTAGACAAATTAGTAAAAATGAACGTTCGTTTGAAAAATGAATTAAATGTAGATTCAAGGTCATATTGGAAAAATACCCATAAGGCGTTACGTAGAGTTAGTGAAAGGTTGGTAAAACTAGCGAACAAGGTCGGTCAATTACAGTAAGTATTGATATGCCATTTCAAGAGAACAAAAAATCCTATATGGATACTTTGTTCAGTATCTCGACTCTGTTGAAAAGATGGCAAGTCGAAATACAGAAGAAAGATGTAGATAAGAATTATATGTTAAAGAGACTTGGACAATGGATTGAGATGTTGGAAAGTCTTAGACACGAAATTATGATGGGAAAAGATAAATGAAACAACTAATAGTAGATTATTTGCCGTTTGAAATCAAACCAGAACAAATTAATGAATCCATGAAGGGTAATAATGGTAAGTTAATTGTTAAGGGTGTTTTACAACGAGCTGAGTCAAAAAATCAAAACGGTAGAATCTACCCGAGGGATATTTTAGTCAGAGAAGCTAAAAAATACACAGAAGAATTTATAGAACAAAGAAGAGCCATGGGTGAGCTAGACCATCCTGAATCGTCCGTTGTGAATTTACAAAATGTTTCTCACAATGTCAAGGAAATGCACTTCGAAGGCGATAACTTGATGGGAACCGTCGAGGTTTTAGGAACACCAGCTGGTAACATATTGAAAGAATTATTCAAAAGTGGTATTAAATTAGGTATCAGTTCTCGTGGAATGGGTTCTGTGGAATCGGTAAACGAGGGTGAAGCACAAGAGGTTCAACCTGATTTCGAACTTATTGCTTTTGATTTTGTATCCAATCCATCCACACATGGAGCTTTCTTGCATCCAACCAATGAATCAATAAATGAGTCAAAGATAGTTGGTAGAACGTGTGGTGATTACTGTAAGGTTGAATCAGTAATAAATGACATCATGAGGGGAAGCTAATGAGTTATCTTAATCGAAAAGTTATGAACACTTGGCACGAATTTCGTAAGACAACTTGCGAATGTGGTGGTGATTGTTGTTCAGTCAACGAATCCATAGAGGATAAAGCAAGGGCTAAAAAGAAATTTCAGTCTTTAGCGAAACAAGAAGGTGGGATGAGAGATAAAATGTTTAAGTTGGAACAAGCTTTCTTACGTGACGCCAGACCTGAGAATAGAGAGATTGCAAAACAACTCAAAAAATTATATAAAGATAATGTTACCAACTTCATGAGAGAAGCTGCTAAACTAACTAAGAAATTAAAATAATGCCCTCGTTATCCAAAAAACAACAAAAGTTTATGGGTATTGTTAGAGCGATACAAAAAGGAGATGCACCGGCATCAAAATTTTCAAAAAAAGCTCGAGACACCGCAAAGAGTATGAAAGGAAAAGACGTGAAGAAATACGCTTCGACAAAACACAAGGGATTACCAACAAGAGTGAAAAGTGAAAACAAACTTTTTGAAAATCCTGCCGCTATCGCTGCTGGTGTCAGAGCTGCTATGGCAAGGGCAAAAGAAAAAGAACTTTCCTCAGGTGGTGGTAAAAAGGTAAAAGTCGCAACCGCACTATCTAATAAAAGTCATCCTCAGCATAAAAAGGCAAAAGGTATAATAGATAGAATTAAAGATAAAGCTAAGGAAATGTTATCCAAAGCAAAAAAGAAAAAAACCGAACCAAAGAAACAATCAAAAGCAGATGCTAGTTTCTACGCAAGACAATTCGGTGGTCAAGCCGAAAGTATAAGTAATAGATTATTGAAAAAAATTGAGAAAAATAAAGCCACTCGTTTAAAAAAAAAAGTAAAAAAAATCAGATTAAAAGGTAGAGGTGTCTATCAGGATTACGATGGATTGGAAGGTTTTGGTGGTGAACTCAAAGGTTCTAAAAAGAAAAAATTTGAAGACGATAGAAAGAAAAATGGTGAACAGTTAGGATACAAACTAACTGGTAAGAGTGATGCCAATGAATCCGTAAATGAAAGAATGGATAAGAGACAGGCAGGTGAGACCTTGAAACAGTTGGGTGGTAATCGTTTCATTGCTATGACAGGTGCGAAGAATTTCGCAGTAGGCCCCAAGGGGATGGGGTTCAAGATTGGTAAAAATGCCAAAAATGTAAACTATGTAAGAATAGATTTAGATAGAGGTAAAGATTTGTACGATATGTATTTTAACTTTGTGTCCGTAAGGGGTGTGAAGGTGAAAGCAAAAGTTAAGGGAGTCTATGCAGATGACCTTCGTGGAATGTTCACCAAACATACCGGTATGTATACAAGTTTGTAGAAAAATTATAATGACTTATATTTATAGATATAAAAACATAACCATTTAAAATTAGGAGAGTAAAAATGGCAGGAAAAAATAAAGATGCAATCAGAAATGCTTTAGCACAAGTTGTTAGCTACAATGGTGGTAATCAATTTGGTGCAGTCGCAGCTGGTGTTGCAGATGCTATCAAAGACATACCGGTTGTTGACGCAACATCTGGTAACGTAACATTAACGGCAGACCAATCTGGTGCTTGTGTATTCGCAGGTGGTGGTGCAAGAACAATCACATTACCAGCAGTTGCTGCAGGTATAAACTTCAAAATTGTATCAACAACAGCACACAATCATATAATTTCTGGTTCCGCAGGAGATTTAACAGGTCTTGTGTATACAGGAATTGATAATACTAACGGTACTACTATTGCTAGAACGAATATTACTAATAAATGTGCGATTACGTTAGCAAATGCTAAAATTGGTGAACAGTTGGAGTTGGTATCTGATGGTAGTAAGCATTATATCAAGGGTGACCTAAACGATACACCAACAGCTACTTAATAAATCATGTCAAAGAAAATCAAGTTAAAGGATTTACTTAAAGAGAACTTTACAGGTTCGATGATGGGTGGTGTTGTCTCAAGAAACGCCTTTGGTGAAGAAATGAGTCTATCACATATCGTCAAAGAAAAGTATGGTGATATAGATGAAGAGAAAGTTGATGTAAAACAACTTACTAAGGAAATATCATCTTATAACGGAATTGGTGAAGCTATCTTCGGTAAATCGAATATATCTAAAATATCGGAGAAATTGAGTTGGATTGCTAAATCTGCTAAATCACATACTCTCCAAGAAACTGATGATTGGTTTGATAAGATTACGGTCAATCGTAATATGAAAGAATTGACAGGTTTATCAAAACAGTTTGGTAAGATAGCTCAAGAGTCAAAGTCTTTACAGGAAAGATTAGGTGCTCTGTATGAAGATATGGGTAACATCCTAGGTAGATACTATGATATAGGAGAAACCCACGTCTACGGACATGATTCCGATGATGTAGAGACTTACGATATTGAAGAGAATGCATATGAAGAGTTTTTTCAAAAAGCGATGAAAAAGTTTGGTATTAAATCCCCAGCGGATTTGGGTGATGATGAGAAGAAAAAATTCTTCAACTATGTGGATAAAAACTATAAAGCAGACAACGAGACTGACTAGGAGGATACTTGATTTACGTAAAGGTTTATAAAAATAATTACGAAAAAGCTATAAGTAAATTTAAGAAAAAGGTTAAAGAGTCTAAGTTATTGGTTGAATTAAGAGAACGAGAGTTCTACACTAAGAAATCAACCAAACGTAAAGAAAAAAAGGCGAAAGCTAGACTTAGGCAAAAAAATCATATCGAAAATTAATTTTCTATATATTTATATATACAAAAAACAAATACACTACGGTCTTTCCGACCATCTTGTAGTGTAATCATAAATGTAATTCTATTATAGTTCCTAATAACTATATTAATTCCAAATGGAGAAATAATAATGGATGATCTTTTAAAAGATGCCATTGCTGATGCTAAAGCTGTTCGTGAAACTGCTTTAGAGAATGCTAAAATTGCACTCGAAGAGGCTTTCACTCCTAGACTACAATCTATGCTTTCAAAGAAAATTCAATCGGAAATCGAAGTTGACGAAGGTGAACATGAAGATGACCGTGAAGAAGAAGGTTCAATGAGAGGCGAAGAAGGTGAGGAGAGAAGCGAAGAAGGTGACGATGTCGAAGAAAGAGCACATGAAGAAGACGATGATGATGTTGAAGAAAGAGCACATGAAGAAGACGATGAAGACGATGTCGATGAAGGTATTATCGAAATTGATGGAGTCAAATATGCACCTGTCGTGTCTGAAAAAGAAGACGACGAAGATCCTGAAGAGGGTATGCATGATGACGAAGACGATGTCGATGAAGACCTTGACCTTGATGAAATCTTGAAAGAACTAGAAGAGGAAGATGTCAATGAAGTCGATGAAATCGAAGAAGGTGAGCATGAAGACGATGATGATGAAAAGAATGAAGACCTTGATGAAAACGATGTATCTTCTAACATAGGTTCTGGTGATAACAAACTCGATAAAAAAGCTGGTGATTCTACTGATATTGGTAAAGCCGGTTCAGCTAAATTCGAATCTGTTAAAGAAGGAGCTCATGAAGATGAAGATGAAGACGAAGTCGATGAAGATATTGACCTTGAAGAGATTGTAAAAGCATTAACAGAAGAGGACGATGAAGAAGAGGAGAAAAATGAAGTATCCAAATTGCAGTCTGACTTGGACGAGCATCGCAATGTCGTAAAATATCTACGTTCCAAACTCAACGAAGTGAATTTGCTCAACGCAAAACTACTTTTCACAAATAAACTATTTCGTTCTTTCGGTCTAAATAATGACCAGAAGATGAAAGTTGTGGAAACTTTTGATAGAGCTCATAATCTTCGTGAAGTTAAATTAGTTTATTCTACTTTAGCTGAGTCTTTTGGAAATAACAAAAAAACTGAAATTAAAGAATTAAAAGGTTCGGCTTCTAAGCCTGTAGCCTCTACTAAGTCTGAAAAACAGGAAGTAATTTCTGAAGGACATGAGTTGAGAGACAGATTTAAGAAGTTGGCTGGTATTCTTTAAGACATAATTGGAGAAATTAAATGTCAAATCATAAAAACCTCGGAGCAGTCGAGAAATTGATGGATGGATATAATCCATACAAGCAACGACAAGAGGAAACTCGTGGTTTAATCAAGAAGTGGGAGCCCACTGGCTTGTTAGAAGGTTTGAGCACAGAACAAAAAGTAAGTGGTATGGCAGTACTTCTTGAAAACCAGGCTCGTCAGTTAATCGACGAATCTAGTCACACAGGAACTTCTGCTAACTCTGAAGAATGGTCTGGTGTTGCACTCCCATTGGTTAGAAAAATCTTTGGTGAATTAGCAGCTCAGGAGTTCGTTAGTGTTCAACCTATGAATCTTCCAAGTGGACTTATCTTCTATCTTGATTTCAAATACGGAACAGCTCAGGCTGGTTTCGATGATGGTGGCCAAGTGTTTGGTATTACATCTGGTTCAGATGCAAATCCAAATGGTGGTCTCTATGGTGCTGGTAGGTCAGGATATTCTATCAATGACTTCACCGGTACTGCACAAGCAGTAGCAGCCCTTACTGGTTCAGTAAGCTGGGCTGATGTTGATTTTGAACCAGATTTATCTAGTTCATTAGGAAATCTTAAATTCTATGATATTCCTATTTCAACACTTTCAGATCCTGATTTAGAAGGTATTAAAGCATTTGAAATTACTGGTTCAAGTGCGTTTACTGCTTACTATCCTGCATATAACAAAGTTTTAGATGGTTCAAACGGAAACGAAGTGAATCCATCTGATTCAAGTCGTTCTCATATACGATTTATCGTAGACGAGGGAAGTATATCCGCAGGTCAGACAGCATCAGTACTGTTTCATAAGCAACCAACAGATGTCACTCGTGGTGACTTCGAAGCTTCATCAGCTGGTGTTAGTGCTAATCCTGAAACCGATATTGATATACCAGAAATCGACATATCAATGCGTTCAATCGCTATCGTTGCGAAAACACGTAAATTGAAAGCAGTATGGACTCCTGAGTTAGCTCAAGACCTTAATGCTTATCATAGTGTAGACGCTGAAGCAGAACTTACTTCACTATTAAGTGAGTATGTATCTATGGAAATCGACTTAGAAATCCTAGATATGCTTTATCTAAACGCTAATGCGAAGACTGAACGTTGGAGTACAAGAGTTGGATTCGAATACGACCCATCTACTACTCTTTTTGCCGAATCATCTGGTGCATCAAACGCCTATTCTAAGGGTGATTGGTTTCAAACTCTAGGTAACAAGATACAGTCTGTATCTAATGCAATACATCAGAAGACCCTACGTGGTGGTGCGAACTTCATCGTAGTAAGTCCTGAAGTTGCAACAATCCTTGAGTCAATACCAGGATATAGTTCAGATAGTGATGCTGATTCTAGTAAGACTCAGTACGCTATGGGTGTACAGAAGGCAGGTTTAATTAACAATAGATTTACAGTCTATAAGAACCCTTATCAGTTCGAGAATGTAATCTTGGTAGGTTTCCGTGGAAGTAACTTCCTCGAAACAGGTGCGGTCTACGCTCCATATGTACCGTTAATTATGACTCCTCTTGTATACGACCCTAAGAACTTCACTCCACGTAAAGGTGTAATGACACGTTACGCTAAGAAAATCGTGAGACCAGAGTTCTACGGTAAGGTAATCGTTGCTGATGTTAACTATGTTTAATATTAGTTGAGATAGTACTTAGGTACAATATAAAAAGGGGAAGTCTAACTTCCCCTTTTTTTATGCTCTTAATATTTATTAATGAATAAATGTAATTAATTTTAGGAGATTTTCATGGCACAAGAAGCAATTTGGCCAGGTAGTAGTTCATTTGCCGTCGGAGAAACACCTTATGGTTTCTACGATACCGATACTGATTTTTCAGGTTCAAGCGTTCATTCAGTCGATAGGTTCGCTGATTGGGCGGCGAGAAGACTAGGTTTTCCAATTATGTCGGTTGAATTACAAGAAGGGCAATTCTATGCCTGTTACGAGGAATCAATTACAGAATATTCAGCTCAAGTCAATCAATTCAATATAAAAGATAATTTATTACATCTAACAGGTCAAGCTACTGGTTCTAATGTGACCCACAAAAAAGTAACACCGACACTCGGTAGAACCGTAACATTGTCAAAACAATACGGTACAGAGGCGATGGTTGGTGGAAATGTTGATATAAAAAAAGGTTCTATCAACGTGACGAGTGGTAGTCAAGAATATGACTTGAATAAATTATTTGTAGATGGTAGTACAAGTGGTTCGATTGAAGTAAAAAGAGTTTATTACGAAGCCACACCAGCAATGCAAAGGTTTTTCGACCCTTATGCAACGACCGGTTATGGGACTATTAATATGGTATCAGGTTTTGGATTTGGTAACTATTCACCAGCGGTGTCGTTTACATTGATGCCATTATTTGAAGACCTACTGAGGGTTCAAGCCATTGAGTTGAACGATTCAATTAGAAAATCTGCTTATACTTTTTCTTTAGTCAATAATAAGCTGAGAATATTTCCAGATCCAGAAGAGGACAGAACCGTCTTTTTTGATTATGTGGTAACTAGTGAACGAGATAATCCGTTAATTACAGAGTATAGTGGTTCTGCAGATGTTGTATCTGATTTCTCAAATGTTCCTTATGACAACATGGAGTTCAAATTTATAAACGATGTTGGTAAACAATGGATTAAAAAATATGGTTTAGCTCTTTGTAAAGAACTATTGGGTATAATACGAGGTAAGTATGGTACAATACCGATACCTAACTCAGACACAACTTTGGATGGTGATACCCTCAGAGCCGAAGCTTCCGCTGAAAAGGAAACACTAGTCACACAACTCAGAGAAATGTTAGAACAAACGAGTCGAAAAGCACTTTTAGAAGCAGATAAGGATGAAGCTGAATTTTTACAAGAAAAATTACAAAAAGTTCCATATCCAATTTACATAGGATAAAATAATGCCAAGTCGTTTTTATTCACAAAAAGACATCGACACCTTTGATAAATTCAACAAAGAATTAGTCGGTAATTTATCTACTGAACAAGATGGTATAATAAATCAACCAGTCATTATCTACAAGGTATCGGTGACCGATACAGAAGTCAATATGTATGGTGAGACATCACAAGGAAAGGTTTTCAAACCAGGTGTTCAGATTACCGCATTGGTAAATGCCGAAGACCAAACAACAACGACAGATGAATTCGGACCTGATTTACAACAAAACGCTGAATTTTCATTCGTAAGACAATCATTGGTTGATATAAATTTTGTCGTTGAAATAGGAGATGTGATTAATTGGAACAGCGGATATTGGGAAATATCTTCGATAAGTGAAAATCAATTAGTTGGTGGACAGACAGACTTTAATCATTCTGTGGTTTGTAACACATATCTAATCAGAATATCACATTTAAATATCGAAAGAGTTAGGAGTATTTAATGGCAGGTACAAGGACGACATCAGGTAAACCTTTACCAAGAAAACAAAGAGTACTGAATAGAGGATATCTATATACGAGAAAAGATGAAAAAGTAAAGAATCCTGAAGTAACTCTGATGGATATGGACAGTGCGATAGTTTCGTACTTCGATGAGGTTATTCAACCATCGGTAGATGACAACGGAGAAAACACGAAAGTACCGATAATGTACGCATCACCTGAGAGGTGGAAAGCAATAAAACGTGACGGTTTTATACGTGATAAAAAAAGACAAATTATTACGCCAGTTATCGTGTATAGAAGAACAAGTATTGAGAAAGACCAAAGTATACCACAAGATAAGTTGGATGCTAATAATCCTAACATTTTCTATACTTTTGAAAAGAAGTTTTCCCAAGAAAATAGATATGATAATTTTTCTCAACAAATAGGGTTATTACCACAAAAAGAATATTATAATGTGATGTTACCCGATTATGTTACATTGCAATATGATTTTATTATTTGGACTTCCTACATAGAACAAATGAATAAAATAGTTGAGAGAGTTGTTTACTCCGATGGTGCTTATTGGGGTCATCCTGATAAGATGAGATTCAGAACAAGTATAGATACATTTACGGACGCGACAGAAGTTAGTGACACCGAGAGAATAGTCAGAACTAATTTTACCGTAACTCTCAGAGGTTATTTATTACCCAAAGGTAACTTTGACCATAGGTCTACGACTCAAAAATTTTTAACACCGAAGAAATTAATTTTTGGTGCAGAGACAGATGTTGCAGTCACTAATAATGTAGGGATTGCTGGTCAGTTTACTGGTGAAGCACCAGACGACGTTAGTGTTTTCAGTAAACCAGCAGAAGGAGATTTGGGTGTATCGACCGCGAATCCAATAGTTTTCAATCAAGGGACTGGTGTGACTTTAACACCAGATGGAATTGAGTTCGATGGTGGTAGTAGGGTCGATTTGACAATCGCAATAGGTCAACCGGTTGAAACAACATCAAACGTAGTGTTCAATGCGGTATCGGCCAGTTCGTTGGTTCTCGGTAGTACAACATTCAAAGACCAGCAGATTACAGGTAGTCAATCAATTCTAGGTTCGTTGACAACCACAGGTGATTTAACAATCAATAGCGATACAACGGTCAACGGAACACTAACCGTAAGAGAACTTCATACCGAATTTGTTTCAGCATCTATCATTTTCGCTAGTGGTTCAACAATCTTTGGTGACACGGCAGATGACACCCATCAATTCAGCGGTAGTGTTCAGATGTCTGGTTCTCTATCCTTAAACAACTATGAGGTGACGGAGATATCAAACGACACAGGTTTATCAGACAATAGTGCCACAGCTTTGGTTACTGAAAACGCGGTCAGAGGATACGTTAGTGACCAAGTATCCACTCCTAACACTTATTTGAGAAAACAATTTTTCAAAACATCAACATCAATAACTGCTCCATCGACCGCTAGTTTTACCGCCGTTACCGCATCAGCACCTACGGGTCTAACTGCTACATCGAAAAATGACTTTGTATTTTTTATAAACGGACAGTACATGGAACATGATGCGTTATCAATTCAACAGGCTGCGTCAACATTTTTACTAAAGGTTGATAACGATAGTATAGGTTATGAACTAGAATCCGATGATGAAATATTAGCAATCGGTAAATTCAACTCATAGATTATGGCTAATATATTTAGAGAGGCTTTTGTACCGAAACAAGGTACAGGTGTAACGATAAATCAAGACAATCAATTACTCAGAGCAGAGGAACGTGAATTAGTAAATATATCAATCGGTAATGATGTGGGTGTAACAGCTCAACCATTGTTTTTATCGGTAACATCAACGAGTCAAGAATTTCAAATAAATCAATTTATAATTACACCGAATGCGATGACCGGTTCAATAAACTTACTAGGTGATTTAACACTCAGTACAACGTTGGCAGTCGGTAACGATATGAGGGTCTTAGGAGCAACGACCGCTTCAAAAATAGAATCACAACAGACCCAATCATTTACGATATTCGATAGTGGTTCGAGTCTATTCGGAGACTCTGTAGATGACACTCATAAAATCTCAGGTAGTTTATTATCTTCTGGTTCCATCGTTCTGAATAATGGAACGATTCAAAATATTTCAAATGATACCGCTTTATCCGATAACAGCACACAAGATATCGTGACAGAAAGAGCTGGTAAGACTTATATAGACAATATAGGATATGAGGGTTTTCAGACCTATCAGAGAAAGTGTTTTCCACATACCGGTAGTTTCGTTAGTTCAACGACATCTAGTTTTAATGCGGTAACGGCATCAGCTCCATCTGGTTTTACATCTACGACAAAAAATGATTTCATGTTTTTTATCAACGGTGTAATCGTAGAAAACGACGGTGTAGATATACAACAAGTCGGTTCGTCTCTGTTGTTAAAGATAGATACATCAAATGTTGGTTATGTTTTGTCTACTGACGATGAAGTTGTAGGTTGGGGAAAATTTAATTCGTAATACCACTTTTCTTTTACTACTTTGTTATATTTATAGATATGAGGAAAAGACATTGGAAAGATAGAAAAAATAGAAAGTGTCCATCTTGTACGAGAATCTTAACCTACACTAGAAAAGATTCTTTCGATAGAGCAGTTGGTAACAATAGTGTCTGTAAATCATGTGCACAGATGGATAGAAAATTGACAATGGAAACGATTGAAAAAATGCAACAACCGAAATCAGTTGAACATAAACAAAAAATTTCTATCGGACAGTTCAAAAGGTCGTATGATAGATATTTATTAGAAGTAACGAAACCAAACCTGTCGTTTGATGAGTTTGTGGAGGCGAGAAAAAAAGGATATAAATGGCAATACTAAAGAGTAAACAATTATCCACAAGATTATCTGGTTCTTATGTAATATCGGGTTCGACGCAAAACCTAATAGGACAAACCACGATAGAGGGTCAGACCACAATAAGTGGTTCGGCAATCCTAAAAGGGCCGTCGGTTGATTTAAATATACGACAAAATGATAATACAAATTTAGTTAGATTATTGACCACAACTGGTGGAACGTCGGCTTTACAACTTTACGATAATGATAATCATGGTTCGGTATTAAAAACAGTAGAGATAAATACAAGTGACCAGAATGCCTTGATTATCAGTTCTGGTAGTGCGACAATATTAAATCTCGATAGGGATAATAAAAAATTATTTGTTGATGGAAACATTAGTGGTAGTTCTAGTTTCACTGGTTCTTTCGGTAGTGTTGAGACCTCTGGTGATATAAATTCTAGTGGTAGAATTTTTGAACAAGGTACATCAGTAATAGACCACGCTACGGCGATGGCAATAGTATTTGGAGGATAATAATGGCTAATACATTTACAAGTGCGGCAACAGGTTCGACAACAGCGGTAACAACATTGTACACATGTCCAGCTGCTACATCAGCAGTTATTCATGCGATGTATCTCAGTAATGTTGACGGTACGAACGATGCAACAGTCAACGTATCGATTAGCGGTAGTGCTAATTTCGACACTAGAAGATTTATATTGAAAACAGTCGATGTTCCAGCCGATACCACGGTGGTGATTGAGAAACCAATCAACCTCGGTGTATCCGATAAATTGGAAACACAGGCTTCACAAACCTCATCAATTGATGTATTCGCAAGTATATTGGAAATAACATAGTATGAGCAATCCCAAATACATAGGTAAAAACATACTCGACCATGAACTTTTGGTTCGTAATGGTAATATAATTGGTGACCATACCGAGATTATAAGGGTTGTCGTCCAAAGCACAGCTCAAGGAAATAAATATGTGTTTTTAGGTGGAATTGCACCTGACCTTACTTTGAGTGAGGGTAAAACCTATAGGTTCGACCAATCAGATAGCACGAATACCAACCATCCGTTTAGGTTTAGTACGACTTATAACGGAACTTGGGGTGGTGGTTCGGCCTACACAACAAATGTTACGGTTCACGGAGTACCAGGTGTTAAAGGTGCGTATACGGAAATAAAGGTTACCAAGGTCACTCCAAACTTTCTTTATTATTATTGCACCCAACATTCAAATATGGGTATATATAACGATAAGGCTGGAAAGTTTCTTAAAAATGATTTGAATAATCTACATAGGGTAAGTGGTTCATCAACCTCAACTGGTTCGTTTGGTGATGGTAGATTTGCAGGAAATGTCGGTATCGGAAATGTAAATCCACCAGAAAAGCTAACCGTAACTGGTGACATAAGTGCAAGTGGTGATTTTCATTTAGATGGTCAAGCTGGTTTTGGTGTGGCACCAAATACTGATTATGCTGCTGTTTTCCAACAACCTACTGGTACAAATAAAGATTACATACAAGGTGTTCAAGATAATGGTAGTAATACTGCTTTTAGGATTGATACCGATAGTGGTGATAATGTATCCCTAAGATTATACAACGGAAGTGGTGTTCAAAAAATTCATTTAAATGCTGGTGGAACTTCAACATTTGAAGGAAGTGTAAGTGGTTCATCAACCTCAACTGGTTCGTTTGGTAGAGGGTTTATTGTAGATTCGTTAAATCTTAATAATAATGCAGAACTAAGATTAGGACCAGAACCATATCATGCCACATTAAACTACAACAATAATGGTAATTTAGATATAACTGCAAGAAGTAGTTTTGATGTAGATATAGTTCATGGTGACCTTATTCTTACTGAAGGTGGTATTAATGTAAAAGATGATGTTATAAGAGTAACTGGTAGTTTATTTCAAAAAAATGGTGGTATAACAACTACAGGCAACATAAGTGGCTCATCAACCTCAACTGGTTCGTTTGGTATGGTTCATATCGGTGATGGTGTTAGTGGTATAGAAAATGGAGTTAAACCATTATCCATAAGAAAAGACACCAATGGTGCTCCAATGATAAGTTTATATCAGGTGGATAATGGTGATGGTGCTTTTATGGAGTTCGATGGGGCAGCTAGTAATGAACATTGGCAGATTGGTTCTGGTGTTCTTGGTTTTTACTTTTATAATATGGATGATGCTGCTTATAGAATGGTTATGACTAATGCTGGTAATGTTGCAATAGGTTCAACTTCTGCTAGTGAAAAGTTATCGGTAACTGGTAATATATTTGCTACAGGAAACATAAGTGGTTCATCATCCTCAACTGGTTCGTTTGGAGATATAGAAGCTCATAATTCAATAAGAGCAAACAGAAGAATAGTAATAAACGATGATAACATAGGAAATCAAGCAAAACTTTTAGTTCGTGGTGGTTCTTCTAATACTTATCCTGTTTATTTTACAAGTGACCAAGCTAGTGGAGCTAATGTTACTATAAATCAGGAAAGTGCTGTAAATAGCACTGGATTAATTTTACAAACAGCTACTGGTAATAACGTTGGTCAAGAAATAGTATGGAGTGCCGGTGGAACTAACTCATCAATAAGAGGAGTAAGAGGTAGTGCATCTTACGGTGGATTAGGGTTACTAAAATTTCAGTCACTACATAATAGTGTATTAACTGATATACTTTACTTAGGAAATTATAAACAACAAAGCACAACCTATGATGATGTTCACCCAAGCTTTCAATTATTAAGTGGTTCGTTAGAGGTAGTAAATGGAAACATAAGTGGTTCAGCAACCTCAACCGGTTCGTTTGGTCATATAGAAACACCAGGTAATCTTGAGGTCGCTGGTACGGGCTCGTTCAACGTTGTGTCCGCTAGTGTGTATTTAGGACAAGTCGGAGCTAGATTCGTATTCTCCCAAGGAACACCATCGTCAACTTGGTCGATAAATCATAATCTAGGTTTACAGCATCCCAACGTTACGGTTTACAATTCAGATGACCAGATAGTCATACCGCAATCCGTGACCGCTGATGGTGGAACAAGCATGACGATTACCTTTAGTGAACCCGTCGCTGGTTCTGCAACTCTAAGTACTGGTGGTGCGTCGAGTAATATCACGGGTAGAACGTTTATGTTTGGACAGAGCAGTGCATCACCGCTGTGGAGAGTTACCCACAGTTTAGGTGAACGATATCCTGCGGTAACGGTTTACGATGAAGCCGATAACGTAATCATACCAGAAAGAATTCATGCATCAAGTACGGGTAATGCCGAGATATACTTTCAAGATGCAACATCAGGAAATGCACATTTTTCAGTAGGTAACGGACTACCAGGTGTGAATCCGTCCAATGCTGGTAATTTCATGCGTGTCAACGAGGATGGGACTCAAATCGAGTACGTCACATCAGCGATTTCAGATGTCACGGGTTCATTACCAATTAGTGGTTCAATAAATATAACCGGTTCGGTGTTTACGACCGGTGATGTAATCGCGGGTGGTGATATCGTGGGTCAGAACTATATCGTTCAAAGTAGTGTGACACAGGTCACGATGTCATTCAATAGTGGTTCAACGATATTTGGTGACACTCAAGACGACACTCATCAGTTTACAGGTTCTTTAAGTGTAACTGGTAGTCAGATACATTTACGGAGGTCTGCCCTTTCTGGTTTTGATGAATATGATGATGACCTTTTAGTAATAGAAAGAAGTGGGGATTACTCAAATGTTAACTTAGTAAGTGATGTTGGTTCTTATCTTTTATTTAGTGATGCAACTAGGGCACAAGGAACAATAGGATATGTTCATAGTGGTGATTATTTAACAATTGGAGTTGCTGGAGTTGCTGACCATGTTAAAGTTACTTCTACTAAAACCACATTTACTCAAACCTCAGGTATAGAATTAGTAAACACAGGTAACAATACAGTATTTCATATACCATCAAGTGCCGCATATACATTTGGTACACAAACTAATAATCACATGTCTATGTGGACAAATAACACAGAAAGAATAAGGATTCTTAACTCAGGAAATGTCGGCATCGGCACCACGAGTCCTGGTGCTAAGTTAGAAGTTATAGGTGATATAAGTGGTTCATCAACCTCAACTGGTTCGTTTGGTCGTATTAATCTTGCTGATTCTAATCCTGTAATAGGAAACGATGGTGTTATTATAAAAGGTGCAAGTGCTAGTACAGGTGTTAACTTTAGGGTTAGAAATGGTTATGGTAACGATACATTTAGAGTTCATGGTTATGGTGGTTTAGCAATCGGTGGTGCTTTCGGTGATTCTTTGGGAAGTCTTATACATTTGAGATTTATCTCTGGTTTAGTTGGTGGTAATGGTGAATATCTTAAAATGGAAGATAACTCAAACTATTCTGGTTCTATTGGATTGGGTTCGAATGGTACTTTGAGATTGATTCCACAAGGTTCAACCGTTAGAGTTATGGGTGCAGGCTCAAGTGTTGGTAATCTTACTGTTGATGGTAAGGTTCATATTGGAGCATCAACAACACCTACCAATCACTTAGAAGTAGAAGGGGGTATATACGCTAGTACAAGTATAACTGGTAGTAACCTACTAATAACAGGTTCTTCTGCTCCAAAATTAACTTTTAATAGAGCTGGTGAAGGTTCGGCTGACATTTATTTTAATTCAGGTGGTACAGGTTTAATAGTAGATTCAGGTGGTCCTATTCAGTTAGATTACACTACCTCTTTACGAATACTAAAAGCTGGTGTTGAAACTGCTAGATTTACAGGAAATGGTGGTTTAGCCTTTGGTGATACCTCATCCACAACTTCTGTACTAACAATTAAATCAGATTCTAACTCTCCTATAAGTTTTGAGAAAAGTAGTAACAGACAAAACTATTTAGAGTTTAAGAAAACAAGTGGTAACCTAACACAACCTTGGTTAATCGGTGTAGATACGGATGCTACAGGAACAGAATTTAGAGTT
>NHHP01000002.1:0-293646 GCA_002171015.1 Candidatus Pelagibacter sp. TMED166
TCTAGTCATCTGCGATTTTAAATTCTGGTTTAAATGATAACTGAGGTAAAGACTTTAAAATTTCAAAATCATCAGATTGTTTGACAATTCCCAATACAGAGAAAAATATCAAAATTGTTGCTAACAGAAAACGTGATAATCTTGTAAAACTCATTGATTAAAATTATCATAAATAATATTATAAATATATTACAATTTTTTTTAGTTCAAAACTCTTATAGGTTGACCATCTAGAAAAGCCTGTAAATCTTCTGCCATTTGATTGCACCATTTAGCATATATTCTTGATGCATTAAAAAAGTAGTTTCGAAAAAAATTTCTATTAAATTTTTACCATCATTAAATCTTTAGACGTTAGTAAATACATGCATATACAGAACCTTACTTTGTAAAAAGCTGAGTCACCTAGTATCTTTATCTTTATGCAAATATCACTTTTTTGATGGGACCTCTTGGAGGTCCCATGACGAGCCGAGCGGAGCGAGGCGAGTCTTTCTTTGACGAACCATTGACGAAATGACGAAACGATTTTCTTGTTCCGTGATTCTGGTTATGATAAAAAAGATCATAGAAAGTACGAATGATTGACATGGCGGGATAGCTCAGTTGGTTAGAGCACGGGACTCATAAGCCCGGGGTCGGCAGTTCAAATCTGCCTCCCGCTACCATTTGACTGATAGCAACAAAATTTCGGCAAATTATAAATTTATAATTAAAAAAATGAGAATAAATATATTTTTAATAATAATTTTTTTTACAACCGAAGGTTTATCATTGAACCATAATGTTGTAGAAACAATTAAAAAATCAACAATTAAAACAAAGCAATTTAACGAAGGTAAAGCTCTTTATTTAAAGAACTGCGCGTCTTGTCATAAAAAAAATTTATCGGGTCAAATAAATTGGGATGTGAAACTAGATAAAGACGGCCACAGACTTGCTCCCCCAATGAATGGAGATGGACACACATGGCATCATGACGATAATACACTTTTTTACATTACAAAATATGGATTAAGTAAATATGTAAAAAATTACAAAGGTAAAATGGGGGGCTTTTCAGATAAGCTGACTGACAACCAAATTAAAAATGTTTTGGCTTATGTTAAATCGTACTGGCCAGAACAAAAATATCAATATCAACTAAAACTAAATGAAAGGTAAAGTTATGAAAAAATTAATTTTATTAACTATATTTATTCAGATATCTTTTAATGTATTTGCAGCGCCAATGAAAATGATTGGTACAAAAGGTAAAGTTTCTGAAGTGAATAAAACAATTAAAATTTCAATGTACGATAACTATTACGAACCCAAAATTATTAACGTTAAGAAAAATGAAACCATAAAATTTATTGTAGAAAATAAAGGTATGCTCGTGCATGAATTTAATATCGCTACAATGAAAATGTATAAAAAACATGGTCCCGAAATGCTTGAAATGATGAAAAAAGGTATTTTGCTTCCCACTAAAATTAATAAAATAAAAATGAAAGAAATGTCTAAGCACGATAAAAAAATGGCACATAGTCATTCGAATAGCGTTTTGCTTGAACCAAATAAATCTGGAGAGTTAATCTGGAAATTCTCAACAAGCGCCGAGTTATACGTAGGATGTAATGTACCAGGTCATTTAGAGGCTGGGATGATTTCAAAAACTAATATTAACTAAATAATGGATTTAACATTAAAAAACTTTCACTGGAAATGTAAAAATACTTGGATTAAAAGTGCGAAGAATACACTTTGGTGCGTTTTTGGATGTTCAATAGGTGATTTTGGAACAATTCTTTTTTTTCAACTCACAAAAATACCTTTCCCTATACTTGGTATTATGACATTGGCTATAATTAATGGTTTAATTACTAGCATTTTATTAGAAACTTTTATTCTTTTAAAACAAAATTTTAGTCTTAAAGATGCAATTAAAACTGCATTTGGAATGAGTTTTATATCTATGTTATCAATGGAAATCGCGATGAATTTGACTGACTATCTCTTAACTGGAGGAGCAATTTTGACATGGTGGGTGATACCTATCATGTTATTAGTAGGTTTTTTAACACCTTGGCCATATAATTATTGGAGATTAAAAAAATTTAATGAGTCTTGTCATTAAAAATATTTAATGTCCTGGAAACTTTATTAAACTAAAAGACTTATAATTTTTTTTTTCTAATTTTTCATTACCAGGTAAATCGAATAAATTAATTAAAAATATATACCCCGCGACTTTCCCTTTGCATTTTTCAATTAGTTTCGCAGCAGCAAGAGCTGTACCTCCAGTTGCGATCAAGTCATCAACAATTAATATTTTATCATTTTTTTTGACTGATCTTTTATGCACCTCAATTGTTGCCTTTCCGTATTCTAAGGTAAATTTTTGTGAAATTCTTTTATCTGGAAGTTTATTTTTCTTTCTTAACAATATTAGAGGTTTTTTTTCTAAATACGCAAGTACAGAAGCAAAAATAAAACCCCTAGACTCAATAGCTGCAAGCTTATTATGGGGTATTTTTTTTGTAATTTTATACATTCTTTTTATAGTTGTATTAAATGCTTTCTTATTTTCTAATAGAGATGTGATATCTCTAAAAAGAATACCTTTTTTGGGATAATCAGGAATTGATTTAATTGTTTTTTCTAATTTCATTATAAGAATAATTAATATAATTAAGTTAATTAGTCATGAGTAAATTAGGAATAATCGGTGGCAGTGGGTTATATAATATAGAGGGTTTATCTAACGAAAAGTGGATAAAAGTTAAAACTCCATGGGGCGAACCATCTGACCAAATTCTAGAGGCAAAATTTGCAACACAAAGCTTTTGTTTTATTCCAAGACATGGAAGGGGACATTTGATATCCCCATCTAATATAAACTTCCGAGCTAATATAGATGCACTGAAACAAAGGGGAGTGACCGATATAATTTCAGTATCTGCAGTTGGCTCTTTGAAAGAAGAACTTGAACCTGGTAAATTTGTTATAATTGATCAATTTATTGACAGAACCTTCGCGAGAAAGAAAACTTTTTTTGATAATGAAATAGTTGCGCATGTTTCAATGGCTAATCCAACGTCGAAATCTTTGATGGACGCATGCGAGTCATCTATTAAAAAATTAAAAATTCCCTTTCAACGAGGAGGCACATATGTAGCTATGGAGGGACCGCAATTTTCCTCATTAGCTGAGTCGCAATTATATAGATCATGGAAAGCTGACGTTATAGGCATGACAAATATGCCAGAGGCAAAACTAGCAAGAGAGGCAGAAATTCGTTATGCCTCAATATCAATGGTAACAGATTACGATTGCTGGCATCCTGACCACGAGAATGTAGATGTTCAACAAGTTATTAAAGTATTGCTAGAAAACGCATCGAAAGCAAAAGAAATGATAAAAGATATTATAGAAAATTACACAAAATATGTTGATGATAAAGATCCCGCAACAAAATGTTTAGATATTGCAATCATTACGGATCCAAAAAAAAGAACAAAAAAAACAATAAAAAAGTTAGCAACTATTGCAGGTAGGGTTTTAAAAAAATGAAAATTGCTGGTGAGAATTATAGAACTATATGGTTTGAACCTGCAGAAAAAGTAGTCAAAATTATTGATCAAACAAAATTACCTTTCAATTTCGAAATTATTTCCCTAAATAATTTTATTGATGCATTTAATGCCATTAAGGAAATGAAAGTAAGAGGAGCACCACTTATTGGAGCTACAGCTGCCTATGCCTTATATCTAGCCTCTAAAGAAAAAGAAGATATTAATTTTGTGAAGGAAAAGGCCAAAGAGATAAAAAAAGCAAGACCGACAGCTGTAAATTTATCTTGGGCTGTTAATAGAATTTTAAATAAAGTGAATGCTCAAAATATTACACAGTCCATACTGGAAGAGTGTATTAAAATATGCAACGAAGACATAAAGATCTGTGAAAAAATTGGAGAATATGGATTACAAATATTACAGAAAATTAAAAAGAAACAAATTAATATCCTTACGCATTGTAATGCAGGATGGTTAGCTACGATTGATTGGGGAACTGCTACAGCGCCAATTTATAAAGCAAGAGACGAGGGGATTGATCTTAATATTTGGGTAGATGAAACCAGACCCAGAAACCAGGGTTCATCTTTAACATCTTACGAATTAATTCACGAAAAAATAAATCATAAAGTGATAGCAGATAATACAGGAGGTTTATTAATGCAAAGAGGTGAGGTGGACTTATGTATAGTCGGTACAGATAGAGTTAGCAAAAATGGGGATGTAGCAAATAAAATTGGAACTTATTTAAAAGCTTTAGCAGCAAAAGATAACAACATCCCGTTTTATGTAGCTCTTCCTAGCACAACTTATGATCCAAATTTAGAGAATGGAGGACTCATTCCAATTGAAGAAAGATCTGATGATGAGCTAAAACAAGTCGTGGGTGTCGATGAAGATAATACTATTAGAAAAGTAAATATTTATCCAAAAAATACAAAAGGTCTTAATTTGGGGTTTGATATTACCCCAGCAAATTTAATTAGTGGATTTATAACTGAAAAAGGAGTCTTTAAGCCCGCGGATATAAAAAAAATATTATAATGAATTCACTAAAAATTAAAAAGGAAATTATAAGATATTCAAAATTACTTAATACCACTAATCTTTCCCCTCTTAGATCAGGCAATATCTCAGTTAGATATAAAGAAGGTTTTTTTATTACTCCTAGTGGCAAAAAATACTCTAGCTTAAAATCTAGTGATATTGTTTTTGTTTCTTTAAAAGGGCGCTACACAAAAAAACATACCCCTTCATCGGAATGGAGGTTTCACAGAGATATATATAAAGCAAAAAAATATTCAGGATCAATTGTTCATAGTCACTCACATAATGCCTTAATATTATCATGTTTAAGAAAAAAAATTCCGCCCTTTCACTATATGGTTGCAGTGGCAGGAGGTGAAGATATTAGATGTGCAAAATACGATACCTTTGGTACTTCAAAATTATCTAAAAATATTATTATATCTTTAAAAGACCGGAAGGCTTGTCTGATAGAAAACCACGGGCAAGTGGCATTTGATATTAATTTATCAACAGCCTTTGAGCTAGCACAAGAGGTTGAGTATCTTGCGAGACAGTATATAGATTGTCTAAGAGTTGGCAAACCAAAACTTTTGTCATATAGTTTAATGAGAAAAGTATTAAAAAAGGTTAAAAACTATAAAAAGGGAGATACCTAAATGGTTAAAGTTGGAGATCATATAACTTTAGATTTTTTAGGAGTTAAAGAAGATTACACGCCAGAATTTTACGAAAAAGTAATAAATAAAATTGCAAAAGCAGCAAAAGTAGGAATTATCAATATATCAAAATACGAGTTTTCACCCCAAGGACTTACAATGGTAGCATTACTAAAAGAAAGCCATATGAGCTTTCACACTTTTCCTGAACACGGTATTATAAGTTTTGATTTCTTTACATGTGGAAGAATTAATCCAAATGTTTCTTTAAATATTCTTAAAAAAGAAATAAATCATTCTTGTGTTGTTAAAAAAGAGATTTCAAGAGATACGATACATCATTATCATGATATTTATAGTTCTGATGGATACAAGAAATCTTATGTAGTTGAAAAAATAATTAAAGATTTTAAATCTAAAATGGGCCAGCATATTGAAATCTTAAAACTCAAAGAGTTTGGAAATGCATTATTTATTGATAACGAAATACAGGTTGCTGAAAAAGATGAAAAGCTTTATTCGTCAACATTTGTTAATTCTGGTTTAAAGCTTTCAAAAAAAAATAATTCCGCTGCAATTATAGGAGGAGGAGATGGCGGAGTCGCAAGAGAATGTATCAATAATAACTTTAATTACATTGACTGGTTTGAATTAGATGAAGAAGTAGTGAAAGCATGCCAAATGTATTTACCCACTGTTTTTAAAAATATTAATAAAAGCAATAAAGTTAATTGCATTTGGGGCGATGCATTTAAAAACATTAAAAAATGTGAAAATGAAAAATACGATCATTTGTTCATAGATTTAAATGATGATCAGTATTGCGTTAACCTTGCTGAAAAAAATATCTCTGAGATTAAAAGAATTGTAAAATCTAATGGAGTTATAACAGCTCAAGTTGGCTCTAAAAATAAAAAACCCCGTCAAGTTGATAGTTGGTTAAAAACATTTGATAAAGCATGTGGTAATTGCGAAATATCTGAAATCTTTATTCCAAGTTTTGATTGTAGTTGGAATTTTGTAAGTTCAATAAATAGGTAATTTTGAAATTTAAAGTAGCATGTATCCAATTATGTTCATCAGATAATGTAGATGAAAATCTCTCTAAAATTTTAAATTATTCAAAAAAAGCAATCGAAGATAATGCTGAATTTATTACAACTCCTGAAAATTCGTCATTATTTTCTTTAGATAAACAAGAACTTCTCTCAAAAACGGAAAGTTTTGAAAATAATAATTTTATAAAAGCGATTTGTGATTTTGTGAAAACAAATAAAATATGGTTTTTGATTGGTGGAATGCCAGTCAAAGATAAAAACAATAAATTATTTAATAGATCTATTTTAATAGATCAGAGTGGAAAAGTTGTTAATTATTATGATAAGATACACATGTTCGATGTAAAACTACCAAATGGCGAGACATATGAAGAATCAAAAAAATTTCAAGCTGGTAACAGTTTGAAAATTCACAACTTGCCGTGGGGTAAAATTGGCCTAACAATATGCTATGATTTAAGATTTCCTTTAATGTATCGAAAACTTACTAAAGATGGTGCAATTTTTATTTCAGTTCCATCTGCTTTCACTAAAAATACTGGAGAAAGACACTGGCATACTTTATTGAAAGCACGTGCAATAGAAAATATGTGTTATATTTTTGCGCCTGCACAAACTGGAATTCATCAAAATCAAAGAGAAACTTATGGTCACTCACTTATTATTTCACCAGATGGAGCAGTTTTAGCTGAAAAAAAAGATGGCGAAGGAATACTTTTGGCTGATGTTGATACAGACCTTGTTACAAGACTTAGAGCTCAAATACCAAGTCTAGATATAGATTAATATTTTTTATAACTTTTGACTTCAACAATATCAGAATTAGTAATTTGATTTAACTTTTGTTTAAGAGAAGCCCGTTTATCATTTGTTAAATAAACATTACGCGCCAATTCAATGAATTCTTCGTTAAATTCTTTAATAGACTCAAGATGCCTTATATCATCTTCAATTTTCCACAATTTACGATTTGCAGTATTTAGTTCTTTTTTTAAGAAATTCACAGTTTTTTTTTGATCCTTGGAAAAATTTATATCTGCAAGTAATTTATTAAGACTTTCTAACTCATGTTTTATAAATTTTTGTTTATTATTGTCCTGTATTTTTTCTATCTTAATCTCTAAAATTGTTATTTTATCAATTAATTCACCTACAGAAATTGGCGCTAAAATTTTATTAGAAGAATTCATAACTTGCTGATATTTAATATATTTTAATATGTCAAATATTCTAATAATCAAACATGGCTCTTTAGGTGATATAGTTCAAATTTCTGGTGTTTTAAAAGATATAAGAGAGCATCATAAATCAGATAAGATTTATTTCATGACAACTAACAAATTTTCAAAACTTTTTAAAAATTGTCCATATGTTGACGATATAATTCTAGATGAAAGAAAAGCCATGATAAACTTTTTTTATTATTTTGGTTTGTTTAAAAAACTAAACAACCTCAAATTTGCGAAAGTTTATGATCTTCAAAACTCTTCAAGAACATATTTTTATCAAAGATTTTTAAGATCTTATTGGTCTTCTACTAGAAATATACTTACATCTAATGAAACTAAAGAAAATTTTGATAAAGAGGGTGTTTTAGAAAGATTTCAAATACAATTAAGGCGATCAGGAATTCAAAAATGTGAAAATACTCTTTACCCAGATTTTAATTGGGCAGTTGATAAGGGTTATAAAATTAAATTTCAAAAATATATTTATATTGCTCCATTTTCATCAAAAAATTTAGTACATAAAAGGTGGCCATATTTTAAAGAATTAATAAATATTATAAAAAAAGAACATCATAACTTAAATTTGGTAACAGCTCCTGGAAATTATGATGAAATTAAATTAGCAAAAAAACTTGGTCTCGAGGTTATATTAAACAATAATAATCCAACATCAATTCAAAATCTTGCCAGTATCATTAAAAACTCAAAGTTCGTAATTTCAAATGATACAGGACCTGCACATATTGCTGCACATTTAAATTGTGACGGCATTGTAATTTTTGGAACTCATACAACTCCAAAAAAAGTTAGTATTGAAAGAAGTAATTTTAAATCCATATCCACTTCTCACTTAAAAGATTTAAGTGCAGAAGAAGTTTATAAAAATATTTCAGAAAAATTAATTAATATCTCAAAAGATTAAATTAAAAAATCCTATCCCAAAAAGAGGTATTTGAAGTCCAAAGTTTGTTAATACCGCTTTATCTTTAGATAAGTAACCAGCTAAAGTCCAAACACAAACCCCAAATCCATGAAAAAAAATATTTATAGGATAAAAATTTAAATTTGTTAAAAGTATTCCAACTAGTACGAAAAATGTTCCTAGCCATTTAAGAGTTTTTATATTCATTTCTATTTCCTTTCATTAATAAGATTTATTATTTTTTTTATTTGATTTTCCCATGAAAATCCTTTTGAATAAATTTCAGCTGATTTGCCCATCTCAATATATTTGTCGCCATCAAGCATCTTCAATAAAGCATTGTAAATTTCAGATTGTTGTTCGCCGTTGCATAAAAGACCAGTTTCGCCATTTTTAATTATATCAGCCGCTCCTCCTTTTATTCCCCCAATTGATGGTACACCATATTTTGCAGCTTCCAAAAAAACTATTCCAAAACCTTCTACAGACCGCCCCTGTTGTATAGAGGGCATTACAAAAATATTTGAGGATTTTAAAATAGCATTTTTTAAACCTTGAGAAGTATCTTGTATAAAATCTACAGTGTCATTCAGTTTCAAATTGCTGACAATTTTATTTAGATTTTTATATTCATCACCATCGCCTAAAATAATATATTTTAAATTCTCATATTTAGATTTTAAATTTTTAATAGATAACAATACCTTATCAATAGATTTTCTTTGTTCCAAACGAGCTATAGTTACTATTATTGGTGAATTATTTTTAATTATTTTTTTTGCATTTTGTAAATCTGTCTCATGAATACTGTGGTTTAAATCAATACCTGGATTTATTACCTCAATTTTATTAGAAGCGATTTTTTTTTCTATAGCTAAATTTTTTGTAAAATTAGAATTTGCAATTATTTTAAATGACTTATTTAATGAGCTTATCATTCTAGTATGTATAGGAGAACCTATCGGATGATTAATTTCCTTTCCATGAATTAAACACAAAATTTTTTGTTTATTGCAAAAATTTAAAGGTAGTTTTTCAATACTTTTCCAATGGTCTGAAATTATTGCTCTTGGATTATTTTTTAAGGATACAAAATTTTGGATTTGTGAAACTTTCCTATATTTTGCCAAAAATTTAATTCCTTTAATTCTCTTAACTGCGAAATCTTGTGAATTATCGAAATCGTTAGAATTTTTAAAATCATCGGCAAATACCTGAACAGGTCCGTGTCTAACAAGATTTTTAGCAATACCAAACATTAAAAATTGCATCCCGCCCACGTCTGGAGGAAAATTCCTAGTTGTAATTACAAACATGTTATTTCCACTTTATATTGCATCCCATACTCGGGAATTGTATTTTTGGCCCCAAACCAGTTTTTGATATTTGTATCATGGCGTCTAATAATTCGTTTGGTTTATTTGGTACTGGTTTTAATTCTTTCATTTCACGAAGCCGGCCACGATATTGTAGTTCGTCTTTATTATTATAACCAAAAAAATCAGGAGTACATACAGCACCAAATTCTTTCGCTACAACTTGGTTCTCATCAATTACATATGGAAAATTGAAGGAGTTATCTTTTGCAAATACTTTCATATTTTCGAAACTATCTTCTTTATAATTTACCGTGTCGTTAGACATAATAGCTACTGTTGAAATTCCGACTTTCCGTAATTCTTTAGATGTCTCTACTATCTCAGAAATTACTGCCTTAACGTATGGACAATGATTGCAGATAAAAATTATCAATGTTCCTGCTGAGCTTTTAATATCAGATAATTTGATATTCTTATTTTCAGTAGATTTTAAAGAAAAATTTATAATTTTTTCTCCAAACTTACATATAGGCGTTTTAGTTAAAGACATTTTAAAAATATTTTATATAATTAATTTATATATTAAATGACAATTTATCAATTAGGTAATAAAAAAATTCAAAGACATGTTGAAACTTGGATAGCTAATAACGCTATAGTTGTCGGAGATATAACTTTAAAAGAAAATTCCAGTGTTTGGTTTGGAGCCGTTTTAAGAGGTGACATTGAAAATATTGAAGTTGGAGATGGATCAAATATACAGGACAATTGTGTTTTGCATACAGATGCTGGCTTTCCTCTAACCATAGGCAAAGGAGTAACTGTTGGACACTTAGCTATGCTTCATGGATGCTCGATTGGTGACGATAGTTTAGTTGGGATTGGTGCTACTATATTAAATGGATCTAAGATAGGAAAAAATTGTATAATAGGTGCAAATTCATTAATTGCAGAAAATAAAAATATTCCTGATAGGTCCCTAGTTGTTGGTTCACCAGGAAAAGTTATTAGACAAGTCACAGATGAAGATATCATTGCTATAAAAGAAAATGCACTTAGATACGTAAATAATTGGAAAAACTTTAAACAAAATTTAAAAAATAATTAATATAATTTATATTAAGGCGTTACCCATTCAGAAGTAAATTTATTTTCACTCACTAAGGATATTTTAGCTCTTCTATGGCCCTGGGAAGCTAAGTATAACCACTCAAACTCACTTATTTTAGTATCGATTACACAAAAATTATTATAACCAATTTCAGTACTGTCAATTTTTGGATTTTTTCTTTCAAGCTCCTTTGATAAACCAGAAGTTGGATTCGCTGATGCTGTGCCTGGCGGGTTAGTAGCTAAATAACATTTTCTACTAATTATTTGAGTTTTTTCCCAGGCTTTTTGAGTAATATCATTTTTATAATTGATTATAGCTGTTCCTTTAACTCTAACCTGGATTTTTCTTTTTTTATTATAAAAAACAAAATAAATATTATTATTATTTTTTAATATTCTAATTTTGTCTGAGCGATAATCAGTATGAAACCTTATTGTATTTATGTCTTTAAATGCTCCACGCAAAACAACAACTCTCCCATCAGAAAGTTTACCGTCATTAAGAATTACAGTTGGCAATCTAAAGTCTTCACCTCTATCAACAACACCTCTTGATAAAAGGTTCCATATTTCATCGTAGATTAAATCTTTGTTATCATAAAATTGAGGTATTTGTGTATTCACTATGATTTTTTTGGTAATAGGGTTATTAAACTTGAGGTATCAAATCTATTTCCGCCATCTTTCTGTATTTGCTTATAAAATTTATCAACAATTTCTGTTACTGGTAATTTTGAACCATTTGAATTTGCCTCTTCTAAAGCAATTGCCAAATCTTTTCTCATCCAATCAACTGCAAAACCAAAATCAAATTTATTATCAAGCATTGTATTAAACCTATTTTCCATTTGCCAGGATTGTGCGGCACCTTTAGAAATAACTTCAACAACGTCTTCAACATTTAAACCTGCGTTTTGGCCAAATCTTAGTCCCTCTGATAAACCCTGAACAAGTCCCGCAATACAAATTTGATTGACCATTTTAGCAAGCTGACCACTACCTGACGGACCAAGTAATTTCATTTTTTTGCTATAACAATCGATAATCTGCTGGGCTTTCAAAAAATCATTTTCATTTCCGCCTATCATAACTGTTAATGCCCCATTTTCTGCTCCTGCTTGACCACCTGAGACAGGCGCATCTAAAAAACCAAATTTCTTTTCTTTAGCAATATTGAATAGTTCTCTCGCAACTTTTGCTGATGCTGTCGTATTATCAACAAATACGCCACCTGGCTTTATATTTTGAAATGCGCCATTTACACCCGTTGTTACTTCACGTAAATCATCATCATTTCCAACACATGAAAATATAAATTCACTATTGCTTACACATTCTTTCGGTGTCTCAGCTAATTTGCCATTAAATTCCTTTATCCACTTTTCGGCTTTGGATTTTGTTCTGTTATAAACAATTACATCATGGCCAGCTTTTGCTATATAACCTGCCATAGGATATCCCATGACACCCAAGCCTATAAATGATACTTTTGACATTAAAAACTCCTTTTTTTCATGAATAATTATAGTTTTATTAGACTTAATTTTAAATACTTATTCTTTGGATTTATTCTAACATTCTGCTCTAGTTTTGGGCAAACATTTTTTATTGGAATATTTAATCCTTTTTTTAGAGAAGAAATAAATTTAACAAATACAGAGTTTGGTACATTATATTCTTCAGCTACTTTGCTAAGTAGCTTAATTTTGATCTGGGTAGGCAAATTGATTGACGAAACGTCTTTGCGTAAATTTACTTTATTTGTAGGTTTGTCACTAGCTAGCACATGTTTGTTTATTGGGATTATGAATTCTATTATAATGCTTTTCATTGGTTTATTTTTTTTAAGATTGTTTGGGCAAGGATTGATGTGCCACATATCAAGCACTTCTATGGCTAAATTTTTTAATTTGAATAGAGGAAAAGCTCTAGGATTTTCATGGTTGGGCTTATCATTAGGAGAAGGAATTTTGCCAGGTTTTATGATCTTTTTATTAAGTGCTTTTTATTGGAAAAATATTTGGATTGGTATCTCAATTTTTTTATTTATAATTGTAATTCCACTATTATTATTTCTAATAAAAAAAGAGAGAGTATCAGATACAATTTTTCAAGAAAAACAAGTACAGAAAATCAAAAATTGGAAAAGAGGCGAGGTTATTAGAGATATTAAATTTTATTTTCTTTTACCTGCAATATTGGCTCCCCCATTTTTAATTACAGGGATATTTTTAAATCAATCTTTTATTTTTGAAAGTAAAGATTGGGATATGTTTTATCTTGCCAGAGGTTTTGTTTTTTACGCGATTTTTAGTGTTATATCATTAGGTATATTTGGTATTTTAATTGATAAATTTAGCGCAAGAAAAATTTTGCCATTTTACTTAATACCTATGATAATATCCTTTTTAATCGTAATTAATTCTAATTTAATTTTTTCGCCCATACTGTTTATGATAATGCTTTCAATCACAAATGGAGCCTCAAACGTTTTAATTACTTCTACCTGGTCTGAAATTTATGGTACAAAATACCTTGGATCGATAAGGGCTTTAACTGTTAGCCTAATGGTTTTTTCGACAGCTCTTGCACCGATAATTTTTGGCTATTTGATAGATATTGGCATGTCAGTAAACAGTATATTTAAATTAATGCTAGTTTACTTGATTTCTTCTATCGTTTTATTATTAATTAAGTTTAAGTCTTATAAACCAACTTTAATTACTTGATATTTTTTTATTAAGACTTTATAAGCACGTCCATGGCAAGAGTTACAGTTGAAGATTGTTTAGAGCAAGTCGATAATCAATATGATTTAGTTATCTTAGCAAAAGAGAGAACTTTGCAATTAGGTGCTGGGGATAAACCATTGGTGCCTGAAGATAATGATAAAAAAACGGTAATATCACTCAGAGAAATTGGAGATAAATTAATTGAAAGAAAAGCTTTAGAAGACGCTACAATTGATAGGGCAAGAGATCACCCTGAAGATGCCGTTGAGAAAGAAGATTTTGATGCGCCAGAGGGCGATGCGTTTGAAGAGATTTATAAAGGTGAAGTTTCAAAATCTGGACAACCTATTTTGCCTTCAAAAAGATCTAGAAAAGTTCCTCAGGCTTCAAGTTTGAACGAAGATCAAGTTAACGATGATGACGATGACGATTCTTTAGAAGACAATCCTGTAGAAAATATTGAAGAGCAAAAAGATTAATTAAATTCGTCTAAAATTTTTTTTCTATGTTGATCTAAATCAGGAATTTCTCCTCTAGTAGAGGGGTCTTCGTAAGGAGACATTTTTATTGGATTTCCCGCCATTTTAAAATTTCCTATCTTATTATGATTGGCTGAAACAATCATGTTTCTCTCAGCTATTTGAGGACTTTCGACAGCATTTTTTATATTATTAATTGGTCCACATGGAATTTTATTTTCCTCAAAGATTTTACACCATTCTGATGTAGATTTAGTTTGTAATTTTAATTCTAAAATTTTTTTTAAATCATCAATATTTTTACTTCTATTTCCATTATTTTTAAATTTCTCATCTGTGTGAAGATTAATTTTTAAAACTTTACACATATTTTCAAAAAGCTTATCATTACCGGCAGCAATAATTATATAACTATCTTCTGTTTTAAAAGCTTCAAAAGGAGCTATTGAAGGGTGTCTTGATCCTAAAGGACCAGGTATTTCTCCTTTAGATAAATATCTTGCGATAGCATTTTCTAAAATAGCAATTTGGCAATCAAGCATTGAGACATCAATATGCATACCTTTACCCGTTTTCTTTCTGTCATATAATGCTGCGTTGATTGCGATTGTAGTAAATAATCCTGCAGTAATATCGCCAATTGAAGTACCAACCCTTGTTGGCTCTGAGTTTGGGTGACCAGTCACACTCATAAGCCCACCCATTCCCTGAACTACCATGTCGTAGGCTGGTAATGACTTAAAAGGTCCTGTTTGACCAAAACCAGAAGCAGATGCATAAATTAATTTTGGATATTTCTTGCTAGTATCTTTATAACCAAAACCCCATCTTTCTAAAGTTCCTGGTTTAAAATTTTCAACTAAAATATCAGCCTTACTTAAAATTTTTTCAAAAATTTTCTTATCATCTTCATTTTTTAAATTTAAAGCTATACTTTCTTTTCCTCTATTAAGTGACATAAAATATGCTGATTGATCTTTAATAAAAGGTCCAAAACTTCTAGAGTCATCTCCAACTTCAGGTGCCTCAACCTTTATTACTCTTGCTCCTAGATCAGATAGTACCATTGTACAGTATGGACCCACTAAAACTCTAGTAAGATCTAGTACTAATAATCCGTTTAATGGGCCATTTTTATTCATTATATAGAGTTGAATTTAATACCAAAATATAGTTCAATAACCAACAAACAATTTAACTAATAAAGAGGGGATAGAAATGAATATAAAAAAAACATTCATTTATGCACTTACTACAATCTTTTTATTTACTGGAATAGGTGAGTCTATTGCTAAGACTTTAAAAGCTAGTCACCAATGGCCAGGAACAAAAAGAGCAGATGGTAAGTTTGATGTACGTCATGAAATGGTTCAAATCATTGCTGATGAGATCAAAAAAGCAAATGTTGGAATAGATATAAGAATCTATCCAGCAAAATCACTTTACAAACCTAAAGAGCAGTGGAAACCTATGACAACTGGACAGCTAGATATTTCAGCTTTCCCATTGGCATATGCTGCAAAATTTCACCCGGAATTTGATATTACCTTAATGCCTGGAATGGTTAAAAACCATAAGCATGCGTTAAGAGTAAACAAATCTCCAATGATGAAAGAAATAAGAAAAATAATTAACAATGCAGGAGTTGTCGTGCTATCGGATGCGTGGTTAGCAGGGGGCTTTGTTTCTAAAAAAAACTGCATTACGAGTCCTGACACAGTAAAAGGTCAAGTATTCAGAGCAGCTGGTAAAGCATTTAACCAAATGTTAGCAGCAGCTGGAGCAGGTATTCAAAAAATGCCATCATCTGAGATTTACAATGGACTACAAACTGGAGTATTAACTGGTGCAAACACTAGTTCAGGAAGTTTTGTTTCATACAGAATTTATGAACAAGTAAAATGTGCTACACCTCCAGGTAAATTTGGATTGTGGTTTATGTATGAGCCTATTCTTATGTCAAAAAAATCTTTTGATTCTTTAAATAAGAAACAACAGAAAGCTCTAATGAAAGCTGGAAAAGTAGCTGAAGAGTACATGACAAGAGAAGCCGCTGGTCTAGACACGACAATGGAAAAAGCTTATAAAAAAGCTGGTGTTAAACTTGCATACATGACTCAAAAAGATTTTGATGCATGGTTAGCTATCGCAAAAAAATCTTCTTATAAAAATTTCGCAGAAAAAGTTCCTGGTGGTCAAAAATTGATTGACCAAGCTTTAGCTGTAAAATAATAATTAAATAAATCCCCCACTTTTTATAGTGGGGGATTTTTTACTATGTTAGAAAAATATTTAAATTTCACAAATAAACTTGCGCAAATATGTGGAATATTTGCTGCGGGTTGTTTATTAGCATCAATAGTTTTAATTACGGAATTAGTATTTGAGAGATACATCTTTCAAAATTCAATAACATGGCAGCCAGAACTTGTAACAATGATGTTAGTTGCATCTACTTTTATCGGTGCCCCATATGTTTTAAAAGAAGGTGGGCATGTTAATATGGAATATGTCTACACTTTAATAGATGAAAAAAAGAAAACATTTTTACAAATTTGTACTTCAATCATTTGTCTAATATTTTTCGTTATATTATTTTATTTAGCCTGGGAAATTACTTATGAAGCTTGGGTAAAAAATTACACAACAAATTCAATTTGGGATCCTCCGTTATGGATTCCTTACTCCTCTATGTTAATTGGATCAACATTAATGACATTACAGTACATTGGAGAGGTATTAAGATTATTAGTTAAGTATAAAGGATTTCAGTAATGGATCCAATAACGTTAGGAATTATAGTTGGGGTATCGACATTAATAGTTTTATTATCTGGTATTCCAATTGCCTTTGGTTTAAGTGCTATAGCACTCACGTTTCTAATAATCGCTGAAGGTTTTCAAATACTTGGAGTTGTTGCAGAAACATTTTTTTCAGGAATTAACTCATTTGTTTTATTATCAATACCAATGTTTATTTTAATGGGTATGGCAGTCGCGAATTCTCCAGCTGGCAAAGATTTATATACTGGGTTAGACAGGTGGCTATGGAGATTACCTGGTGGACTGGTAATTTCAAATATTGGAGCATGCTCAATTTTTGCTGCATTAAGCGGATCAAGCCCAGCAACTTGTGCAGCTATTGGTACGATGGGAATTCCAGAAATGAGGAAGAGAGGTTATGCCGCTCGTTTGGCAACAGGCACAATTGCTGCTGGTGGAACTTTAGGTGTTTTAATTCCCCCTAGCATTGTTTTAATTGTTTATGGCTTGGCAACAGGAACATCAATAGGAAGACTTTTTCTATGCGGAGTAATTCCAGGTTTGCTACTTGCATTCTTATTTATGGTTTGGGCATATATTTATTCTTATTTTATTGACAAAGACTCAGCGGCAATTTTAAGAAATAGGCAACCACCAACACTAAAAGAAAAGCTTGAAGTTATTCCCAGAGTATTCCCATTCTTGGCAATTGTAGTTGGAGTTCTTTATGTTTTGTATGGTGGGATTGCAACGCCATCTGAAGCTTCAGGTGTTGGTGCATTTTTAGTGTTTGTTATGATAGCATTTGTTTACAAAATATATCAACCAAGAAAGATTTGGGATATTGTAAAAGTATCAATGAAAGAAAGCGTAATGATTATGTTTATAATCTGCGCCTCGTATTTTTTTGCATTTAGTTTGTCGACCTTATATGTAACTCAGTCAATAGCCCAATTAATAGTTGAATTGAGTTTAAATAAATGGGTATTATTTTTTTACATAAATATATTTTTATTAATAGCAGGTTTCTTTTTACCTCCTGTTGCAGTAATAGTAATGACATCTGCGATTTTACTGCCGATAATTACTGAGTTTGGCTTCGATCCTTATTGGTTTGCTATCGTTTTTACAATTAACATGGAAATTGGTTTAATCACTCCTCCTGTAGGTTTAAATCTATATATAATAAAAGGTATTACACCAGATGTAAGTTTGTCAGAAATATTAAAAGGATCGATACCCTTTATGTTTATGATGGCATTAAGTATAGTGATATTATGTATTTTTCCTGAAATAGTTACATGGTTACCTGATAAATTAATGGGTAAAGATGCTGGATTTTAAAAAAATTTTATCGTCTATCGCCGATATTGGACAAACGCTTTTAGGAAAAAAATTTTCAAAAAGTAGAGATCTAAAAACATTAATTACACTTTGTGATGATCTTATCTCTTACAAAGGTACCGCATCTGGTATTGCTATAGCTCGTGAAATCAGTGAAATATATAAAGCGTTAGATACAGATCAAAAACTTATTTTCTTTAAAGAGGTTAATAATAAATATAAACCAAATTTAAATAATATTGATTATGCAATAAAAAATTTTGTATCGACAAAATCAAAGGACAATTTAGATAAACTAGGTGAAGAAATTGAAGGCAAAAGACAAGAGCTAATAAGAAGACTTAATATGGCACCTAGTGGAACTTCAATACTTGTATCAATGCGTGAAGATTTATTAAATTTTATAAAACAAAATCCAGATCTTAAAGATTTTGATCAGGACATGAGACACTTATTTAAGTCATGGTTCAATCCAGGATTTTTAAAACTTGAAAGAATAACATGGAATACTAAAGCAGCAATATTAGAAAAAATAATTAAATATGAAAAAGTTCATAAGATTAAAGACATGAATGATTTAAAAAGACGTTTAGATGAAGATAGAAGATTTTATGCTTATTATCATCCAGTTTTGACGGATGAGCCTTTAATATTTGTTCAAGTTGCTTTTGGCAAAGGATTGGGCAAGTCTATACAAGAGATAATGAAGCCATCCAGCGGCGAATTATTTAAATCTAACACTGCAACATTTTATTCAATAAGTAACTGTCAAGAAGGCTTAATGCGAGTAACGTTAGGAAACTTTTTAATTAAACGTGTAGTATACGAAATACAAAGTGAGTGTCCTAATATTAAGTTTTTTGGAACTTTATCTCCCTTGCCAGGTTTTAGAAAATGGTGCTTAAATTTACCGGACGAGAAGTTAAAAACTATCTTAAATGAATTGAATATAAAAAAATTAGAATTCTTAAAAAGTGAAAACTTCCATGACTTTAAAAATAAAATAGACGAGCACAAAAGTATAATGAAAAAACTAGTAGTTCACTATTTATTAAAAGAAAAAATAAATAAAAAACCACTCAATCAAGTTTCTAGGTTTCATTTAGGTAATGGAGCAAGTATAGAAGATGTTATAATCAATGGGAATATTACTGAGTATGGTTTTAGAGAGTCATTTGGAATAATGGTAAACTATATTTATAAGTTAGATAAATTAGAAAAAGTACATGAAGATTATATAAATCACAAAATAATATCTTACTCTGATAAAATTAAAAAATATTTATAAATTAAATTATAAAATTTTCAACTTTTGATTGAAAAAAAATTTGCTATAACTAATTTGCTTGGTAGCAAAACCTAAATTATTAATCTTAGATGAGCCTACTGAAGGTATTATGCCTTTATTAGTTCAGCAAATACGTAACGAATTAAAAAATATAAATAATCAAGGTGTAGCAATTTTGCTTGTAGAACAAAATGTTCAAACAGCTTTAAAATTATGTAAAAAAATATATATAATGGAAAAAGGCAAAATTGTTCATGAAGATAATTCAGAAACATTAAAGAATAATCACGAGATCTTAAAAAGGTATCTCGGTATAGAAAAAAATTGATTTATTTTTTAATAATGACACAAAATTATTAAGTTTGCTGGAATTATGGAAACAAAAAAAATAAGCGTTGCACCAATGATGGATTGTACAGATCGACATGACCGTTACTTTTTAAGGTTAATTAGTAAAAATGTTATGTTGTATTCTGAGATGGTTGCCACAGGTTCTGTCTTAAATGGCGATAGAGAAAAGATTTTAGGTTTTAATAATTTTGAAAAACCATTAGCACTACAACTTGGTGGTTCAAACGTAAAAGAACTGGTAGATTGCGTAAAAATTGCAGAAGATTATGGATACGACGAAATAAACCTTAACTTAGGATGTCCAAGCAAAAAAGTTCAAAAAAATAAATTTGGAGCATGTTTAATCAAAGAGCCAGACTTAGTTAATGAATGCTTAGCATCAATGAGCGAGGCAACTAAGTTACCAATAACTGCAAAAACTAGAATTGGTTTTGATAATACTGAGAACATTGAATATTTAAATAATTTTGTAAATAAAATAAAATCAGCAAATGTAAAAAAAATTATCTTACACGCTAGAAAAGCCATATTAAAGGGATTATCACCAAAAGAGAATTTAAAAATACCGAAATTAAATTATGACATGGTTTATCAAATAAAAAAAAATAACCCTGAAATAGATATAATTATAAATGGGGGCGTAACATCTGTAGAAGAAATCGAAAAGCATCTTAAGTATGTTGATGGAGTTATGATTGGTAGAGCTATTTATCAAAACCCATATTTTTTAGCAGAAATAGAGAATAAAATATTTGAAAATTTTAAAATTTTAACTAGAGAGGAAATTGTCGAAAAATTAATTGCTTATGTTAAATCTGAAATACAAAAGGGCACTAGAGTTAATCAAATTATGAGGCATACAGTTGGATTATATCATGGTCAAAGAGGTTCATCAAAGTGGAAAAGATATCTATCAGATAATATGATGGCAAGAGACTCTGATTTTAAAAAAGTTGAATATATATTAAACGTTGTGCAAAATAATGAAAAACTAGAAATGGCTAATTAATTGATTGAAAGTTTGGATTTAAATCAAATTATAATTCTTGTAACTGTATTAGCTATCTCAGCAGCTGTATCAGGTTTTATTGCTGGACTATTAGGAGTAGGAGGTGGAATTATAATGGTTCCTGCATTATATTATGCTTTCTCTCAATTAGGTTATGATGAGACTATTAAAATGCATATGGCCTTAGGTACATCTCTAGCAATAATAATTCCTACTTCAATAGTGTCTGCATTATCTCATATGAAATATAAAGCAGTAAATTTCAAATTAGTTAAATCCTTTGGTATTGCTGTAGCTATTGGAATTTTAATAGGAACATTCATTGCAACAAACCTAAAAACTCCTCAGCTTTTATTAATGTTTTCGTTTTTTGCATTTTGTGTAGCAATTTTTTTTATTTTTTTTAGAAATAAAGTTGGAGAAAAAAAAAAAAATATACCAAATTTTGTTAAAAATACGTATGGGGTTTTCATGGGTTTTATGTCAGTCCCGTTAGGCATTGGAGCAGGTTCACTTGGAGTGCCATTTATAAAAGTTTTGGGATATTCAATTAATGTAGCGATCGGTACCTCTGCTGCGATAGGCATAGTAAATGCAGTCTGTGGCGCTGTAAGTATGGCAATTAGTGGAACGTTTTTTTCTAAAGTTCAAGTTCCATTTAGTATTGGTTTTGTAAATTTACCTGGATTTATAATTTTTGTTCCTGTCACAATGTTATTAGCACCTTTAGGTGCTAAAATAGTTCATTCTATAGATAAAGAGGTAATATCTATAATGTTTGGTATTTTTTTGCTATTGATATCCGTCAGATCATTCATAGAATATTTAAATTTCAATTAATAGTAGTAAAATTAGATAGTTTAATAATATTAAACTTATATTCATTATTGACAAACTTTGCAAAATTAAATATTTTTAATAATGTCTGTTAGATCAATAGAAAAAACTTTAGATACTTTAGATTATTTTCTTCGAAAAGATGCTAGGAACGGAATCGCATTAAAAGAGATATGTGACGAGTTAGGTTACAAAAAATCCGCAGCTCATCATATGCTATCAACAATTTGCGATAAAGGTTACTTGTATCAAGACTTAAAAACAAAAAAATATTTACTAGGTTCAAAGTTTTTTAAATTTACTAAGTTAATGCCTCACAGCAAATCTGCATTTACAAATTTTTCATTTTCTCACCTCAAGAAAATTAATGACAAAACTGGCGAGGCTGTCCATTTAGCTACTTTCGAAGGTTCAAAATTAATTACTTTAAAAATGTTAGAATCTAAACATCCTGTAAGGGTCGATCAAGGTTTTTTAAATAAAGACAACGCTTTTCATGCGACAGCATCAGGAAAAGCTATTTTGGCATATTTAGACAAAGAAAAAAGAAAAAAAATTTTGAAGAACGGGTTATATAAATTTACTGATAAAACACATGTTAGCTTCAACTCATTAGAGCAAGAACTTCATAGAATAAAAAAAAATGGTTTTGCATATGACGACGAAGAATTTCAAGAAGGCGTATTTTGTATAGGTTTCCCTATTTTTGATAATAATGGTAATCCTTATGCATCAGTTAGTTGCTCATCACCAAAATTTAAAATTAGAGATAATAAAAATTATATTGAAAAAATTAGAATTGCTGTTGCCGTATCGGTAAACGAAATAAGCAAATATTTTAAACCAAACAAAAAAAAAGGAGAAAAACATGCCGCGTAATAATAATATGATGGGACACAATAAGAATTTTGATATTCCAAAAGAAATGGGAGCCTGGGTTCTAAACGATCCAGACAATATCAATATAGTTAAAAAACCTGTTCCACAACCAAAAGAAGGCGAAGTTTTACTTAAAATTGATGCAGTTGCAATTTGTGCAACTGACTTGGAAATTATTAGTCACGGTAATCCAGCCAGAATTGAAGGCGAATTACCTTTCAATAAAAATTATTCCCCAGGTCACGAGGCAATGGGAAGAGTTGTAAAATTGGGTGAGGGAGTTACTGAATTTAAGTTGGGAGATAGGGTTGCAGTAGAAATCCACGCTGGATGTGGAAGATGCGAAATGTGCAGAAAAGGTTGGTATACTTCATGTTTAAACTATGGTTTTGCATCTAAAGGTCATAAAGCTAACGGTTTTACAACTGACGGAGCTTTTGCAGAGTATATGACAAATAGAACGCAAACACTTGTGCATGTTCCTGATGATATGTCAGATGAAGAAGCAACTTTAGCAGTTACAGCTGGAACTAGTATGTATACTTTAGATGTTATGGGAGGATTGTTTGCAGGACAAACTATGGTTGTGACCGGACCTGGCCCAATTGGTCTGTGCGCGGTTGGAGTAGCCAGTGCTCTGGGAGCAGAAGTTGTATTGACAGGAACTAGAGATAATAGACTAGAGATAGGAAAAAAATTAGGCGCTAATCATGTTGTTAATGTAAAAAAACAGAATCCTGTTGAGTTTGTAAGAGATTTAACTGATGGGATTGGATCACACTATGTATTAGAATGTTCTGGTGCAGCTAATGCAATTAATGATGCTTCTGCAATGATTAGACGTGGAGGTAAAATCGGTTTGGCAGCGTTCCCTTCAAAACCTGTTGAGGTTGATATTGCGAATCTTGTTAGAAACAACGCTTATATTTACGCGACAAGAGGAGAGGGTAAATCTGCATGTCATAGAGCAATGGCTTTAATGGCGCAAAAAAGATTTGATGCAAAATTAATTCATACTCATACATTTCCAATGAAGGATCTTCAGACTGGACTTAAGTATACAAGAGAGAGAATTGAAGACGCAATAAAAGTAGTAGTTCGAAATGACGATAGGTTAATTTAGATTAATGTTAAAATACGATAATTATTTCATACCCAAAACATTAAAAGAGTATGCAAAGACGTGCAATAGTATTGGGAATTATCGTATTGTAGCGGGTTGTACAGATACAATGCCTTGGGCTAGAGAAGGAAGAGCTGGCGATGTTTATTTCAAAAATATAATCGATGTATCTAAAATTAAAGAACTTAATTATATGAAAATTGCAAAAAAAAATATAGGCTTAGGTGCAGCAACTTCTTTCCAAGAAATTTTTTTAGATAAGAAAATAAGAAAAAACCTTAAAATTTTGCCACAAATCTCAGTATGGTTTGCTGATGATCAAATTAGAGAGCAAGCAACATTAGGAGGAAATATTGTTAATGCATCGCCCGCAGCAGATAGTACTCCTGCTTTATTATCACTTAATGCTAAAGTTATTATTGGAGTTATTAAAGGTGACAAAATTAAAAAAAAAATACTTACATTGAAAGAATTTGTCAGGGGAAGAAATAAAGTAGCCTTAGGAAAAAAAGATTTAGTCATTGGTTTTGATATGGATAACTTAAACGACTACCAAGCGTGTTTCGAAAAAGTTGGTCATAGAAGATCTTTAGTAATTTCAACCGTATGTGTAGCTTGCGTTTTAAAAGTAAAAAACAATAAATTTGAAGATATTAGGATATCCGTCTCAGGAGTTTGTGAAATCCCTCAAAGGTTATTAAAGGTAGAAAAATTTTTAATTGGTAAGCAAGTTTCTCATAAAAATATTTTTGAAGCGTCGCTAATAGAATTGAATGTTATAAATTCAAGAACAAGAAAAGATTATAGAAAACAAGTTTTGCAAAATTTTATCGTAAGATCAATTTTAAAATCATTAGAAAAAAATACCTCGAAAAATTTAAATTTAAATTTTATCAAGGATAATCTTGAAAAGGAATATTTGCATGTCAGAAATTAAATTAAACTTAATAATTAATGGTAAAAATATTAAGAGAAGTACTAAATCTCATTATAGATTATTGGATTTTTTGAGAGAAGATTTGGACCTTACTGGTACCAAGGAAGGGTGCGGAGCAGGCGAATGTGGTACTTGTTCGGTTTTTGTTGATGGCAAACTTATAAAAAGTTGTTTAATGCCGGCAGCTAAAGTAAATGGTTCGAAAATTGAAACAGTTGAGTCATTAGGAACTCCAGATAAAATGTCAGAAGTGCAAAAAGCATTCTGTTTAACTGGAGCAAGTCAATGTGGATTTTGTATACCAGGAATGGTAATGGCAGCTACATCTACTCTTAGAAATAATCCAAAATCATCATTAGAAGAAATAAAAGAGGAGATGGGTGGCAATATATGTAGATGCACTGGTTATCAAAAGATTTTTGAAGCAGTAGAAATTGCTAGAGATGTAATAAATAAAAAACAAAATAAAAACGTATTTGATAAATATTACAAACCAGAAAACTCTTTTATTGGGGCAAATGTAAAAAGGATTGACGCACCAAGTAAAGTTACAGGAAATTTGAAGTACGCTGCTGACATGAAAATGCAAAATATGCTTCACATGCAAGTTCTTAGAAGCGATAGACCTCATTCAAAGATTAAAAAATTAGATTTATCCAAAGCTTTAAAATTAAAAGGGGTTGTTGCAGCTGTAACATCAGATGATGTTCCTGGAATTGATAATTTTGGTGTTTTTGTTGAAGATCAGCCTGTTTTAGCTAAAAACAAAGTGAGATATGTCGGCGAAGCTGTTGCTGCTGTTGCTGCTGAAAGTGTTGAAATTGCCAAGGAGGCATTAAGTAAAATTAAAATTATATATGAAGATTTACCGTGTTTATTTGAATCAGAGGAAGCTTTAAAAGATAAAATTTTAATTCATGAAGACTACAAAACAAATGTAGTAAAACATATTCCTATTAGAAAAGGAAATATTGATGAAGGTTTTGCTAAAGCAGATTTGATTATTGAAGATGACTTTTCCACTCAACCAGTTGACCATGCATATCTCGAACCAATGGCAGGAATTTCTTACGTAGATCAAGACGGTGTGTTAACAATTGTATCACCTAGCCAGAACATTACTCATCATCGTCATATGATGGCAAAGATAATGGATTTACCAATTCATAAAGTTCGATTTATTATGTCACCAGTTGGAGGAGGTTTTGGAGGCAAAGAGGATATGATTTATCAGGGAATGTTAGCTTTATTAGCAATGAAAACTCGTTTACCTATCAAATATGTAATGTCACGAGAAGAAGATATTGTTTCAACTGCAAAAAGACACCCAACAAAAACTCATTATAAAATGGGATTGCTTAACAATGGAAAAATAACTGCAGTAGAGATTAAAACATTATCCGATGGTGGCGCTTATGGTTGTTCAACAGAGGGAGTAATGAGAAAAGCAGCTATTCTTGGTGCAGGGCCGTACTACATTGAAAATTTAAAAATGGATACAATTGGAGTTTATACAAATAATACACCAAGCGGGGCTTTTAGAAGTTTTGGAGCTTTACAAACAGAATTTGCAACTGAGTCAATGATGGATTTAGCATCAGAAAAATTAAATCTTGACCCTTTTGAGATTAGACGAGTTAATGCTTTTAAAAAAGGAGATCTGACGCATACAAAACAAAAACTTAATTCCGCAAGTATAAACAACGTTTTGGACGAATTAGAAAAATTATGTAAATGGGATAAAGGATCTTCAAATCACAGAGGTGAAGAAAGAAAAGATTTAAATAGCCCAGATAATAGAGAGTCCTGCACTTTAGGAGCTAGGCTTGAAACAATCAGGAGCAGAGTAACTAAATGAGTTTAACAAAAAAACGAGGTCGAGGTATGGCAGCTGCATGGGACGGTATAGCTAGAACTGCAGCAATGGATCAAGCAGGTGCATGGGCTGAGATTGATGATGGTGGAACTGCCAAAATTGTTACAGGAGTAACTGAAATAGGTGAGGGTATATTAACTGTTTTAGCTCAAGTCGCTGCTGAAGAGCTTGGTGTAAAGCCAGAAAATGTAATGATTGGTGAGAATGATACTTCTAGAAGCCCTGAGGCTGCTCACGCAGGTGCTACAAGACAAACTTACATGATAGGTAATGCAGTTGCATTGGCTTGTAGACAAGCGAAAAATAAATTATTTGCGCAAATAGCCAAGGAATGGAATGTAGATATTCAAACTTTAAAAGCTCACGATGGTGAAATTTGGAGTGAAGGAACTAATTACCGAATTCCAATGGGTGAAGCTATAAAAATCTGCAAAAAAAAAATATGGGGTAGTGCCAGTAGGTGGTGAGAATTACACTTCTCATCATACCGGGCTGCACCCCAAGGACGGTTCAGGAAAACCTTGGCAAGCGTATGTATTTGGTGGTCAAGTTGCTGAAGTTGAAGTTGACACTGCTACAGGTGAAGTACAATTATTAGGCATCTGGGCTTGTCATGATGTTGGAAGAGCAATCAATCCTAAAGGAGTTGAAGGACAAGTTGAAGGTGGCGTTGTTCAAGCTGTAGGTCAAGCATTAATGGAAAATTTTGAGTTGGATAATGGTAAAACATCATCTGGTAATTTAGCTAAGTATATTTTACCAACTTCTCTTGATGTTCCAAAAGTTAAAACAAAAATTGTAGAGGATCCAGATCCTCTTAGTCCTTTAGGCGCAAAAGGTATAGGTGAGCCTGCAATGGTTCCAACAGCACCTGCAATCATGAATGCAATTTATGATGCCGTAGGTGTTAGAATAAAATCATTACCTGCAACACCTGAAAAAATATTAAGCGCGCTTAGAGAAAAACAAAGGAAGTCGCTAAATAAATCGTTAAATTGATTTATTGGCACTAATAAAAGGGGGCAAAATGAAAATAGTAAAAAAAATAGGTAGTCTAGTAGCAGGTATTTCTTTATTTGCTATGACTATCTCAACTCATGCTTTTGCTAAGTTTCCAGAAAAAACTGTCGAAATGACAATTTTGTTTGGTGGAACAGCTAAAAGCGTTGGACAACTTGTTGCAAAAGGTTTGGAAAAAAACCTTGGAGGCACAGTTGTACCAGTATCTAGAACTGGCGGTGGAGGAGCAGTAGGATATAAGTATATCCAATCAAGGCCTGCTTCAGGTCACGACATAGTTTGGAACTCAAACTCTGTAAGCACTTCACACTATAAAGGGAAAACAAAGTTTAATTATAAAGCTTTTGAACCTATATCAGCGATGACTACTGAAGTTCCAGTTTTGGCGGTTAAATCAGGTACTTTTAACTCTGTAAAAGAACTTGCAGCATATGTTAAAAAAAATCCTGGTAAACTAAAAGTTGGAATTAGTGGTAAAGGATCTTTCACTCATTTAACATCAGCAATTGTTTTTGATGCACTTGGTGGTAAGGTTACATATATTCCATATGGAAAAGGTAAGGCACCTGCTGAGTTACTAGCGGGAAGAATTGACGCTGCTGTACAGTGGCCAGGTCAGTTCAGATCTTTTCATAAAGCTGGTCAATTAAAGATGTTAGCAGTAACTAGTCCAAACAGAATACCATCAGACTCAAATATCCCAACTATGCAAGAACTTGGATATAAAAAAGTTGATGTTGTTATGTGGAGAGGCTTAGCTGCAAAAAAAGGAACTCCAAAAGCTCAAATTAAAGCTCTTGAAAAAGCTGCTGCAGCGTATGCAAACAGCTCTGAGTTTAAATCTGCATCTAAAAAAATCGGTTTTACGATTAATTACTTAAATGCTAAAGATTTTGGTAAGAAAATCGCTAAAGACGACAAAAAAATCAAAAAGCTAATGAATAAACTTGGTTTAGCTAAAAAATAAAACAAGTGAATTTCGTTATGGAAAAAAGCAAGTTCTACTTATACTTAGGGTTGGGTGTTCTTGCTTTTTCCATTATTTGGTTAATATTAGTTTTTTTTCAAATAGAGGGTGATCTTGGAGAATACGCCAATACTCCTCGTACTATTCCATTTTTTTTGGGAATGTGTATGTCAATTTTAGGTTTAGTTTTTTTGTATCAATATAAGTTAGGGTTTAGACCAAAACAAAGTGTGCAACCATTGAAAAAAAATGAAATTAGAAATATAATTATCTGTGTTATATTATTTTTAGTCTATGCCTATATATTAGAATTATTTGGTTTCATATTATCAACACCAATTGTTATTTATTTTATTACAAGATTTTTGCTAAAAGAAAAGAATTGGAAATTAAACTTTGCATTTCCAATATTAATGACAGCTTTAATTTATTTTATTTTTATAATTTTATTAAAATCAAGTTTACCAAGAGGAACATTAATACAGATAATATAAATGGAAAATTTAATAACAGCTTTAGGATTAATAAATAATTTCGAAGTATTTATTGCTATTTGTATCGGTTCATTTGCTGGAATTATTTTTGGCGCAATACCCGGATTAACTTATTCTATGGCACTTGCTTTGATGTTACCATTTACTTTTACAATGCAACCAGTTACAGGAATTTCTCTATTGTTAGCAACTTATATAGGCGGAATGACAGGTGGTTCTATCTCAGCAATTTTAATAGGAATACCAGGGACACCATCAGCTGCTGCAACGGTCTCTGATGGATATTCTCTATCTAAGAAAGGTGATGCAAGTATTGCATTAGGTACGGCTGTAATTGTTTCCACAATCGGAGGTCTTATCAGTCTATCTTTAATGATAGTAATGGTAGATTTTATATCAAAGTTTGCAATTAAATTTGGTCCAGCGGAAATATTTATGTTAGTGCTTTTTGGATTTTCTACAATTTGTGGATTAGCTGAAAAATCATTATTTAGAGGTCTTGTTGCAGGCTTGCTCGGATTGATGTTGATGACAATAGGAACCGATGAAATTGAGGGTGTCCAAAGATTTACTTTTGGAAATGTTCAAATGTTACAGGGAGTAAATTTGCTAGTAGCAATGATAGGATTATTTGCGGTCCCACATATACTAGAAGTTTTTAACAGCAGAATTTGTGATGAGGATCAAAAAAATTATGATATCGGTGTAGTAAAAACAAAATTACCAAGTTTTGCTTTATTAAAAAAATATTTTAATTTGATGCTTAGGTGTGTAGGATTAGGTACATCTATAGGTGCTATACCTGGATCAGGTGGTCCAATCGCTGCATTTTTAGCATATTCTCATGCTAAAAATTCTGAAAAAGATTTAAAAGAAAAAGAACTTTATGGAAAAGGACATTTAGGAGGAGTGATAGCTCCTGAGACAGCTAATAATGCGGTCACCGGAGGCGCAATGGTTCCTTTACTTTCACTTGGCATACCCGGAGACCCTGCAACTGCTATTATACTTGGTGGTCTCTTGATACATGGCTTAGTTCCTGGACCAATGTTATTTATAGAAAATGCACCCCAAGTATACTCTATATATCTTGCAATATTATTAGCTTATGTAGTTGTATTTTTATTCCAGGTAAATTTTATCAAACATATTGTTAAAATATTAAGGGTTAAACCGCACCATTTAGCAGTTGGAATACTTATAATGGTCGTAGTTGGCTCTTATGCAATAAGAAACTCTTTTTTAGATGTAAATGTAATGATTATTATGGGTTTGATAGGTTATTTTTTTAATAGAATTAGACTGCCAGTAACACCAATTGTTCTTGGTTTAGTGCTTGGTAGAACTATTGAGCAAGAATATCGCACAGCTATGTCATTGTCAGCAGGAGATCCTTCTATTTTTTTTGGCTCTATAGTTTGCGTATTATTCTTCATGTTAATAGTTTTAACAATTGCTCTTCAAGTTAGAAAAAGAGTAATAGATGTCAGAAGTCAAAAAAAATTAAAAGAGGCTAATCAAGTATGAATTTAAAAGCTATAGAACAAAGAGCATCAATTTTAGCAAAAAATAACGGAAACATTTTAGATTGTATTGATAAGAAACTGCTACCTCGAAATGTAGATGTCACTTTATCAGAGGGAATTATTTTAGGGTTATTAAAACAAAATGTAAAAAAATATTTCGCAATTTTTGGCCATGGTTCTACAGACTTTGCTGAAATTTTAAGAATTTATGAAAAATTCGGCGTAACTAAAACTTTCAATTTTAGAAATGAGATTGAAATGACACATGCTGCAACTGCACTGAGCTGGCAATATAAAGAAATACCTGCAGTAGTTACCTCAATAGGACCTGGTGCACTTCAAGCAATGGCAGGATCATTAGCTTCATCATCCAATGGTGTTGGCGTTTATCATATTTATGGTGATGAAACGACACATGGCGAAGGATATAACATGCAGCAGATTCCTAAACGCGAACAAGATTTGTATGGGAAAATTACCGCATTAATGTCAGAGTCTCATGTATTTCATACACCTGAATCAATAAGAGATGGACTAAGAAAAGGGTATTTAAAAACTAAACACCCTTATAAAGCCGGTCCTTTTTATTTTATGTTACCAATAAATACACAGCCAAAAATTATTAAAAATTTAAATTTAGACACTTTGCCAGGAAAAGATAAATTAGAAAATCATAATAAATTAAGTGAAAACAAAATAAAAGAATTTGAAAATTCTATAAATAAATTTAATAAAATAGTAATTAAGGCAGGAGGTGGTTCTAGAAATTTTTCTAAGGAACTTACAAGATTTTCAGAAATTTTAAATGTTCCTGTTGTTCTCGCACCTGGATCACTGGGAGTTTTAAGTGATGAGCATAAAAACAATATGCATGTTGGTGGTAGCAAAGGATCAATTTCAGGAAATTATGCAATGCAAAATGCTAACCTACTCATATCAATTGGATCAAGATCAGTTTGTCAATCCGATTGTTCAGGCATTGGATATCCAAAAGCAGAAGCTGTAATTAATATCAATGCAGATCTTTCAGATATGATGCATTATAATAATACTTTGGGATTAAACGGTGATATTGGAAATATTTTAAATCAAATTAATGACTCTTTACAAAATAATAAAATTAAAAAATCTAATACTAAAAATGATTGGACAGAAACTTGCGTGAGTAAGAAAAAAGAGTGGACAGAATTTAAATCTAGAATTTATAAAAACGAAACATTAAAAGATGATGCTTTTAAAAAATCGGTATTGACGCAACCTGCAGCTATCAAAACTGTTGTTGATTTCGCAAATTCTAACAATTGCGTTAAATTTTTTGACGCTGGAGATGTGCAGGCAAATGGATTTCAAATCGCAGAAGACAAAAATCCTTTTCAAACTTATACAGATACAGGAGCTTCATATATGGGTTTTTCACCGAGCGCCATTTTAGCATCTGCAATAGCTAATAAACCAAGATACCCAATTAGTTTTACAGGTGATGGATCTTTTATGATGAATCCCCAGGTATTAATCGATGCTGTTCACATTAAACTTAAAGGTATGATTGTTATATTTGATAACAGAAGAATGTCAGCTATTACAGGTTTACAACATGCACAATACGACAAGGAATTTAAAACTAATGACAGTGTCGAAGTCGATTATGCAAAAATGGCAGAGTCTGTTAAGGGAGTAAAGGGGTTTTTTGGAGGTTACTCAATTAAAGAATTACAAAAAATATTGAAAGAGGCTTTTAATTTTAATGGTTTATCTGTAATACATGTACCAGTATATAGCGGCACCGATGAGCTTGGAGGAATGGGTGCATACGGATCTTGGAATGTAGGTAATTGGTGCGAAGATGTACAAATAGAATATTCTAAGCAAAAAATTTAAATTAAAATGTATCAAAATTTAGGAAATTTTATAGATGGAAAATGGTCTAACAACACAAAAGAAAAAATTAGTGTTGTTAATCCCTGTAACGAAGAATTATTAGGCACTATACCATCCTCGAAAGAGAAAGACCTAGACCAAGCTTTACAATCCGCAAAAAAAGCAATGGAGAGCTGGAGAAAAACTTCTCCTTGGGAGAGGTCAAAAATAATCAAAAAAATTGCAGATAATATAAGGGAAAACATTGATACAATTGCAAACACTATGACATTAGAAACAGGCAAACCACTTGCAGAATCTAGAGGAGAGACAATGGCTTCTGCAGAACAATTTGATTGGTTTGCAGAAGAGACAAAACGAATTTATGGACAATTAATAGAGTCAAGATCAAGTGATGTTAGGTTACAAGTTAGATATGAACCAGTTGGAGTTGTAGCAGCTTTTAGTGCTTGGAACTTTCCAATTTTGTTACCAGCTAGAAAAGTTGCTGCATCAATCGCAGCAGGTTGCAGTGTTATTTTAAAGCCAGCTAGCGAAACACCTGGAACATGCATGCATATGGTAGAGGCTTGTAAAAAGGCAGGATTACCTAACGGAGTTGTAAATTTTGTGACAGGAAAATCATCTTTTATATCAAAATATCTTTTGGCTTCACCTATAATAAAAAAAGTTTCATTAACAGGATCTGTAGAAGTTGGAAAACAAATTCTTAAATTAGCAGCAGAGGGAATTAAAAAAGTTTCAATGGAACTAGGAGGACATGCACCAGTTTTAATCTTTGATGATGCAAATATCGATGAAGCTGCTGTTACATGCTCAAATTTTAAATTTAGGAATGCTGGTCAAGTATGTATATCTCCAACACGTTTTTTTGTTCAGGAAAATTCCTATGAAAAATTTTGTGAAATTTTCACAAAAAATACCAAAGGGTTAAAACTTGGAAATGGTTTAGACCAAGATACGAATGTAGGTCCGCTTGCAAATAAAAGAGGTTTAGAGCATATTATTGACTTAGTGGAAGATGCAAAAGTTAAGGGTGCAAAAGTTTTAACAGGAGGATTTCAAAGCAAAAAATTTAACAAAGGTTTCTTTTATGAGCCTACAGTTTTAAACAATGTATCTAGTAAAGCAGATATCATGACAATAGAACCTTTTGGGCCAGTTGCTCCAATAATTAAGTTTAAGGATCCAAATGATGCTTACGAGATAGCAAATAATACTAATTTTGGATTAGCAGGATATGTTTTTACTTCGTCATTGCAAAATGCACATATCGCTTCTGAGAAACTTGAAGTTGGAATGGTTGGCGTTAATGATATGATGCTTGCATCTGCAGAAATTCCTTTTGGTGGCGTAAAAGAATCAGGATTTGGAAGAGAAGGCGGATCATTAGGTATTTTTGATTATTTAGTTCCAAAATATACAAAGTTCAAAATTTCTTAGATGAAGAAAAAAATTAAAAAATCAGGTTTTGATAATAATTTAACAAATTACGGGGATATTGAATTTTCATCTTATTTAAGAAGATCTTTTGCTAAATCAATGGGTTACACAGATGAATCTTTAAATAAACCAATAGTTGGGATTATTAACACATCCAGCGGTTTCAATAGTTGTCATCGCCATTTTCCAGAAATGATTGACGCATTAAAAAGAGGAATTAATTCTAATGGTTGCCTACCTGTTGAATTTCCAGTGATTTCATTAGGTGAAGTATATTTACATCCCACTAGCATGATGTTTAGAAATTTGATGTCAATGGACGTTGAAGAGATGATAAGGGCCCAGCCATTAGATGCAGTTGTTTTATTAGGAGGTTGTGACAAAACATTACCTGCAATGATTATGGGTGCGATATCTGCAGAAAAACCATTCGTAGTTTTGCCAGCCGGGCCAATGATTACTAGTAAGTTTGAAAATGATAGGCTGGGAGCTTGTACCGATTGTAGGAGATACTGGTCTAAGTATAGAGAGGGAAAAATATCTCCTCATAAAATTAGTGAGGTTGAAAACAAACTAGCATCAAGCGCTGGAACATGTTCAGTTATGGGAACAGCAAGTACAATGGCGTGTATCTCTGAAGTGATGGGTTTAAGTCTAACAGACTCTTCATGTGTACCAGCTGTTTATTCTGAAAGATTAAACATTGCAGAAAAAACAGGCGTTATTTGTGCAAAGATTGCAAAAAAAAAAATTAAGAAAATAAAAAAAATTAATAAGCAAGATATTTACAATGCTCTAGTATGCCTTTTGTCACTTGGAGGATCAACAAATGCTATTATACATTTAACGGCTATTGCAGGCAGATTGGGAATTAAAGTTGACTTAAGAGAATTTAATAAAATAAGCAATAAAACTCCGGTATTAGTTGATTTGAAACCAACAGGCAAATTTTATATGGAGGACTTTTATCATGCAGGAGGAATGAAGGCATTACTAAAAGAACTCAAACCACTGTTAAAATTAGGTACAAGCAATATAGAAGGCAAAAGTCTATCAACATTAATAAATAGTAATTCGAAGAGTTTTCATGATCAGAATGTAATCAGATCTAGAAAAAAACCCTTTGAAAAACATGGTGGCTTAATTAGTCTTTTTGGAAATATTTGTCCTAGTGGTGCGATTTTAAAGAGATCAGCTGCTGACAAAAAGTTATTTGAAAAAACCGGCAAAGCAATCGTTTTTGAAGATATTAAATCAATGTCAAAATTAATTGATAAACAAAGTTTAAAAATTTCCAAGAATGATTTTCTCATACTTAAAAATATAGGACCAAAAACAGTTTATGGAATGCCAGAAGCAGGTTATCTGCCAATACCAAAGAAACTTTTAAAATCTGGAGTTAAAGATATGATTAGAATTTCAGATGGAAGGATGAGCGGCACAGCTTTTGGCACAATTATTTTGCATGTTTCACCAGAGTCATCTGTTGGTGGACCATTTTCAATAATTAAAAATGGGGACAAAATAAAATTAAGTGTAAAAAATAAAAGGTTAGATCTAATCATATCTAAAAATGAGTTAAAAAATAGATTAAATAAGCAAATTAATAAAAAAATACCAAATATTAAAAGAGGTTATTTAAAACTTTATTATGACTCTGTATTACAGGCACATGAAGGTTGTGATTTTGATTTTTTACAATATAAGAAGTAATTAATGAATTTAAAAGCTTATGCTCCTATTGGATTTTTAATTTTAGCAATAGTTGCAATTATTTTGCCAAAAGATATTTTTACTGCAATATTGATTTTTTTAATGATATTAAGTGGAACAATAGCAATATATACAAACATTGACGTATTTGATGATGACGAAAGGGACAAAAAATAATAATGAATATATTTACATTAACGACATCATATACTTTTGAATTTACTTTAATTGCTATGCTCGCAGCTAGCGCTTTTTTCATTCTTGAAAGGTATAAATTAAGCAACGAGTATAAATCAATATCAACTTTGGCTTTTTTGACAACTTTTTTAGCGGTTATAGAATATTACAATATGAGGGAATTTTTTTCTTTATCTAATCTAGATAATCCTAATATAAATTATCCAACTGAATACCGTTACATTACTTGGTTTATTGCTACACCAATAATGTTATATACATTTTTTGTAATTTCTAAAATTTATAAAACGAATAAAATAATTGTAAGCATAGCGCTAAGTTTAAATTTTCTAATGATAGTTTCCGGTTACTTTTCTGAGAGCTCATTCTCTAATAGTACAATGCCATTATACTTCTCCTATATAATGTTTATTATTGGATTTGGAAGCTGGTTAGGGATTTTATACATATTTAATTTTATATTACCAAAAGTAATTCAGAGAAATAACGTCAATGGAGCAATACATATTCAAAATTGTTTAAGTATAGTAAATAAATTTATTGTGTACGGTTGGGCAATATATCCTTTGGGCTTGGTAATTTCCTTTTATGACTCATCAGTTGAAACAGCTTTGACAAGAGAAATTATTTATAATTTTGGAGATTTATTTAATAAAGTAGGGTTCTCTCTAACTTGTTTTCTTTGTGCCGCTAGATTATCAAGAAATACTTAAGTTAATATAATCGCTGGACCCTTGAGTTTTCTAGCTTCTAGATCCTCGTGTGCCTTTGTAGCTTCGCTTAAAGAATACTTTTTTACAATTTCCATTTTAATTTTCTTTTCTTTAAATGCTTCAAAAACCATTTTAGCTGACATCTCCAACTCCTCTCTGGTCGAAGTATATGGAAATACTGATGGACGTGTAATAAAAATTGCTTTAGGAGCTAAATGTTTTTTTAATTCAATTGATTTAATAGGACCAGACGCATTTCCAAATGTTACAAACATCCCTCTAACTTTTAAAGTTTCAATAGATCCTTCAAATGTTTTTTCTCCTACTCCATCGTAAACAGCATCAACCCCTTTGCCATCAGTTATTTCTAATGTTTTTTTCGCAAAATCGTCCTTAGTATAATTAATGACATGATCACAACCATTTTTTTTTGCAATTTCAATTTTTTCATCAGAACCAACTGTTCCAATTAATTTACAACCAATTTTTTTAGCCCATTGGCAAAATATTTGTCCCACGCCTCCTGCTGCAGCATGAAATAGAATAGTATCTTTGCTTGTAACTTTATATGTTCTATGAAGAAGGTACTCACAAGTCATACCTTTTAACAACATTGAACTTGCAATTTCATGACTAATCTCATTTGGAACACTTACAAGTTTTTCTTCTGGCATTATATGCATCTCAGAATAAGCTCCTATTGGCATTGAACTATAAGCAACTTTATCTCCAACTTTAAACAACTTAACCTCGCTTCCAGTTTCAACTACCTCCCCAGAGCCTTCAACTCCAATACCCGAGGGTAAATTAAGTGGATACAGTCCAGAACGATGATATGTATCAATAAAATTTAATCCTACAGACCTATTTTTCAACAGTATTTCTTTGGGACCAAGTTTAGGCAAGTTTATTTCTTTTAATTCTAATACTTCTGGACCACCAAATTTACTAATTAATATTGCTTTAGGCACAATATTATATAAATAAAAAACAATATTATCTCAAGTTATTTATGAATCTATATTCTTTAATTTTTCTACTTTCTATTGCAAGTTTTACTCCAGGACCTAATAATCTTTTGGCTTCTTATTCAGGTTTAAATTTTGGATTTAAAAAAACTTTACCTTTAATTCATGGCGTTGCCTTGGGTTGGGGGTCACTTTTAATTTTATTGTGTGCTGGTTTAATAATTATATTCCAAAAATATGATTTTTTGCAATTATATTTAAAAATTTTTGGATCAATTTTTTTATTGTATATGTCTTATAAAATTGCAATTAATTCAAGTTTAGATAACCAGAAGTCAACAAACCCAATTACTTTTACAAAAATGTTTTTTTTTCAGTATATCAATCCAAAAGGAGTTTTAATGTCCGTTGTAATAATTTCTTCATTTATTGATATAAATTCAAACTATCTTTATGATGCTATTATTTTAATTTTATTAGGGATCTTTTTTGCTTACTCTTCAATTATTAGCTGGTGTTTATTTGGTTCTTTAATAAGAAAATTTTTAAATAATAAAAATAAAATTAAAATTTTTAATTATTGCATGTCACTCGCTTTAGTAGGCTGTGTTATAATGATTTGGAAAGTTTAGTTTGAAATTTAACATATATTTTGAATATAAAATAACATAAGATAAAACCAAAAATTAATCTTGCAAAAAATACTCCACTTACATGGGCGCCGATCATTAACATCAGCAATGTATCTTCTATCATAGCATGTATAAGATTTAACATCGAAACTGATAAAAAAGCACTTTGCTTATCAATTTTTCCAGATTTGACCTCTTTAATTAACAACCCTCCTCCAAATTGTATACCCAAAGTCATGCCTACTATTATTATATTCATAGCCTCTTTTTGAATCCCAAAGAATTTTAAGGGAACAGTAAAAACTTTTAAAAATAACTTTTCAATACCTACGAGTTTAAGAATTTCTAGAGATGTTACCAATAAACATACTATAAAAAATATATAAATTAGATTTATAAATTGATTTATAAACCACGGAATAACCTCTGTTGGTGGGGGTTGTAACTCAATAAAAGTCCTAAACTGCTGCTGGTGAATACCAAAGTTTGAGTATATTTTATCTAATATATATCCTAATACAAACGCAGATATTAGACGTAAACAAATTGTGTATGTAAATCCAACTCCAGTAGCCTTCGATATAGTTGACTCAACAGGTATGCCATGAGCTATTAATATCATCGTTGCTAAAACTGTTATTTGAGCAACGTTTAAGTCTAGACTGGGAACAGTGTTTGCAAAAACTACTATTGCGGCATAGATATTTACAAATAACCCAGTAACAAAAACAAGTCCTAGTTCAGGTTCTAGACCAACAAGTATCATGAACGGCTCAAGAATTCTTGCTATAATTTCAATTAATCCAGAAACTTCTAAAATTTTTAAAATAAATACGAATGGAATTAAAATTTTATATAAAGGTATCGATATATCTTTTATATCCTGTAAAACGTTTTTAAAAAAATTATACATTCAATTATAAAGTGAAAAATGTTTGTTCTATTTAACTTATATTGGATGTTTTAAAAATAAAATAATTTAGAAAGGATATTTAAGTGGCAAAATATATATTCGCAGCTTCTTACTCACAGCAAGCAATGGGAGGATTTTTAAAAGATCCATCCTCAGATAGAATGGCAGCAGCAAACTCGCTAGCCAGTCAATTTGGTGGCAAATGCGAAAAACTTACATTTACTAGAGGTGTATACGATTTTATCGCAGAATTTGATTTACCAAATTTTGAAGCGGCAGCTAGTATCAAAATGGTTACTATGTCATCAGGTGCTTTTACAGAAATGCACATATTGGAACCCGTTGATATAAATGGAATTGCTGGCTCAGCCTCAAAAGGATCGGCATCATATAAAGCTGTTGGCAAATAGATTTAATTTACTCTTTCGAATAAATTAAATAATAACTCAGCTATATGTTTGGGTTTTCTATCAGAAAAATCTGAAATTTGGTGTCTACAGCTTGTACCGTTAGCCAGAATAAAAGTATTTTTATCTGTTTTGTTGATTTCTGGAATTAAACTTAAATAAGCCATTTTTTTTGAAATATCATAATTTTTACTGTTATATCCAAATGAACCTGCCATACCACAACAACTACTATCTATCATTTTATATTTGATATTAAACGCATCTAATAATTTAAATAAACCTTTCATTCTATTCTGTGATTTTTGGTGACAATGTCCGTGAATTACAACCTCTTTATCAAAATTAATATGATTTATTTTATTTTTAATTTTAATCTGGTCTAAAATAAATTCTTCTAGCAAGAAAAATTTATTTTTTAATTGCTCTCTGTTGGTCAACCCTTTTAATGTTTTAAATTCATCACTAAATGTTAATAAGCAAGAAGGCTCTAAACCTATAATTGGTGTTTCAAAGTTTCCACTTTTCATAATATATTTGATAAAGCGGTTTAATTCTTCCTTTGCTTTATCTAATTGTCCAAAAGAAATATATGTTCTTCCACAACAAAGTGGTCTATCTAAATTATCATTGTCAAAACTTGGAATAATTACTTGGTACCCAAATTTGTTCAATATTCTGATTGCGTAAAGAACATTTTTCACTTCAAAATTAATATTAAAGGTATCAGCAAATAATATAACTTTTTTATTAGATTTAGATTGAGATCTATAAATAACTTTTAATTCAGATTGATTTTGCACAACCGGCATTTCTCTTTGTGTAGCAAAGCCATACCAATTAATTATACTTTCTATTATTGGAAAGTTTTTTATTTTATTAAAAATTGGTGCTATTATTTTTAAGAAACGAATATTTTTTGGCATACTACAGATAATTTTATCTTTGATGCTCATATTAAATTTTTTATAATAATGAGATAAAAATTCACTTTTCATTTTTGCAATATCGACTGACATTGGACACTCTCTTTGACACGCCTTACAACTTACACAAAGTTCCATACTCTCATACATTTCTTTTGACACAAATGAGCCTTTAGGAAGTTGATTGGAAAGTGCAAGCCTTAGTGTATTTGCCCTACCTCTAACTAGATCTTTCTCTTCTTTAGTAACTCGATACGATGGACACATAACTCCTGAGTCTAATTTACGGCATGCACCATTATTATTGCACATCTCTACTGCGTCGGAAAATTGACCCCACTCTGACCAGTCATAATGAGTAGAAATTTTTTCAATTTTATAGTCAGCCTTATAACGCATTAATGATCTATCATTAGATTTATAAGGTCTTATTATTTTATTTGGATTTAAAAGATTTTTACAATCAAATGTGTCTTTAACATCTTCAAATGCATTTATAATTTTTTTTCCAAACATTTTTTCATGGAATTCTGATCTAACAATGCCATCACCATGTTCACCTGAGTGTGAACCCTTGTATTGTTTAACCATCTCAAATGCCTCTTCGGCAATCTTTTTCATATTGCTTATATCTTTATCCGATTTCATATTGAGCACAGGTCGAACGTGTAATGTTCCAACAGAAGCATGCGCATAAAACATTCCACTTGTGTCATATTTTTTAAAAATTTCTTTTAACTTTGTGGTGTATTCGGCTAAATGATTTAGGGTAACGGCACAATCCTCTATAAAGGCTACAGGTTTTTTGTCACCTTTCATCGACATTAAAATATTTAGACCCGCTTTTCTTATTTCAAATATCTCCTTTTGATCTTTAATTTCTTTATAACATGAAAAATTATTATTTTTATTTTGAAATTTCACAAGACTTTCCAAATCTTTGATTTTTTTATTAATAAGATTTAAATCATTATCAATAAATTCAACCATTAAAACAGCCTTTGGATCACCAACAACATACTTTTTAATACCATCTGCATAAATTGGAATTTTCTTAGCTAAGTCTAGAAGATTTTTGTCCATCAACTCAACGGTTGTAGGTTTCAATTTAACTATTTCCTTTGTTAAGGTCATAGCTTCGTTAAATTTTTCAAAATAACAAACTCCTAAAATTTTCTTTTCTGGAATTACAGATAATTTGAGTTTAATTTTATTAAATAATGATAGAGTTCCTTCAGAACCTACTAGTATATTCGATGCATTAAATCCACTTGGGTTTATTAAATCAATATTGTAACCTCCAACTCTCCTTTGTGTTTTTGGCCAGTGTTCATTAATTTCATTTTTAACTTGCTCTCGTATGTCTATACATTTTTTAATTATTTGAAATTTTCTATTTTGATCATTTGTTTTTGAAAGATAATTTTTATCTATATTTTCAAAAGTGTGAATTGATCCATCGTCTAGAATAGACTCAATCGCCAACACGTTATTAACCATATTACCGTAGTATAGAGATCTGGAACCACAACTATTATTACCTGTCATACCACCGATTGTTGCTCTGCTGCTTGTAGAAACATCAACTGGAAACCATAAACCATGTGGTTTTAAATATTCATTCAGCTGATCTAGTACTATACCAGGTTCAACCCAAACAAATTTTTCTTTCGCATTGAATTCTAAAATTTTATTTTGATATCTCGAGTAATCTAAGACAATACATTCACCAACTGTTTGACCGCATTGGGAGCTTCCACCACCTCTCGCAAGTAATGGAATAGAATTTTTTTGAGAATATTCTATTATATTTAAAACATCAAATTGATCTTTGGGTAACACAACACCTATCGGTTTAATCTGATAAAGCGATGCATCAGTACTATATCTGCCTCTAGAAAATTCATCGAAAAGTACTTTGCCTTTAATTTTTTTCTTTAAATCATTACTTAATGTGACTGAGTTAAATTCTGATTTCATTATTTTTTACTTTTATATACGAGTTTTCCAATTTTTTTTATACACTTATCTGACACAGTCAAACCTAATCCTGGTTGATCATTCAATTTTATCCAACCATCCTTAATTTCTGGTGGATTTTCAAACAAGCCAGATTGAAGTGGATCTCTTATGGAGTCAAAGGACTCGACTGTTTTACCTATAGGGGTCGAAGCAACTAAATGAGCATGAATATTACAATCATGATGTGGAGCAACTTCTACGTGATTTAATTCACAAAGAGCAGCCAATTTTTTTCCATTTGTAAAACCGCCAAACATTGTGCAATCAAATTGCAATATTTGAATTGCATTCTCTTCAATTAATGATCTACAGCCAAAAATAGTATTTTCGCTTTCACCACCAGAAATTGGTATATTAGTTTTTCTTGATAATATTTTTAATTCTCTTCTATCATCGGCCCATCTAACAGGTTCTTCTATCCAAGTAGGTTTAAATTGTTTTAGTAGTGTACATCCTTCAATTGCTGTTTTTAAATTCCACCCTCTATTTACATCAATCATTAACTCTTTATCATATCCAATAGCATCTCTAACTATCTCTACACGTTTCATATCTTCAACAAGACTCAAAGCCCCAACTTTAATTTTAAACGCCTTATGTCCTTGATCGACAAGTTTTAAGATTTCATCTTCTAGTTCTGAATTACTTTTATTATCTCTGTAGTAAGCACAAGTAATGTAGCATGGTACCTTATCTCTGTATCCTCCAAATACTTTGTACAAGGGAAGTTTTGCTTTTTTACCTATCAAATCCCAACAAGCAATATCAAGTGCAGCCGATATACGTATTAATGCTTCTCTTGACCACTTGTTTTCACTTGCTTTTTTTGTATCTGTTAAATTAAAAATTTTCTCATATAATAATTCTGGGTAAAAAGGATTCATTCCAATAATTTCTTCTGCTAAATCATTTTTAAAGGGTCTTACAATAGGTTCAATATCAGTATAACTTGTTGCAAGACCAAAACCTTCTAGCCCTTCTTTAGTTTTAATTTTAATAAACAATTCATTTGCATTTGGAACTATAAAGTGACTGACCCAATGAGGTCTTTCTTCAGGCGGGCTTTGCAAAATAAAAACCTCAATAAAATCAATAATGTCTTCTTTCATAAACTATGTACAAAATATAAAATATGAGTTACCTTATATATAAGAATATATACAAGTATATGGCGAAATCTAATTCTTTTAAACCTGGAAAGCATTTTCTACAAATCCCCGGTCCAACAAACGTACCTGATAGAGTTTTGCGAGCGATGGATTATCCGACAATCGATCATAGAGGACCTGTATTTGCTGACATTGCTAAAAGAGTGTTGGAAAGAGTAAAAGTAATTTTTAAAACAGATGAACCAGTAATTATATTTCCTGCCTCAGGGACTGGTGCATGGGAAGCTGCAATTGTAAATACTTTAAGTGAAGGGGATAAAGTTTTGATGTTTGAAACTGGTCAATTTTCATCTTTATGGTATGAGCAAGCTAAACGCTTTAAACTAGATATTGACTTTGTAGCTGGAGATTGGAGAACTGGTGTTGATCCAAAAATTGTGGAAGAAAAGTTATCAAAGGATAAGGAGCATAAAATTAAAGCTGTTTTTGTAGTTCATAACGAAACATCAACAGGTGTTTGTAGTAGACTAGCTGAGATTAGAAAAGCAATGGATGCAGCAAAACATCCATCTTTATTATTAGTAGATACAATCTCCTCATTGGCATCTATCGATTTTAAACATAAAGAGTGGAAGGTAGATGTTACAGTTTGTGGTTCTCAAAAAGGATTATTATTACCACCTGGCCTGTCTTTTAATGCTATTAGTTCAAAAGCACTAGAAGCATACAAAACGTCTAATTTGCCAAAATCATTTTGGGATTGGAAACCAATGTTAGAAATGAACAAGGACGGATTTTTTCCTTATACTCCTGCAACAAATTTATTTTATGGTCTAGATGAAGCCTTGAATATGTTAATGGAAGAAGGGCTTGAAAACGTTCTTGACAGACATACCCGTCACGCAGAAGCAACAAGAGCAGCGGTCAAAGACTGGGGTCTTGAAATACTATGCAAAAAACCAGAGGAATATTCTAATTCCTTAACTGCAGTTATGGTACCAGATGGACATGATGCTGATGCCCTAAGGAAAATAATACTTGATGATTACAACATGGCTTTAGGAATGGGATTAGCAAAAGTAAAAAGTAAAATTTTTAGAATAGGTCATTTAGGAGATTTTAATGATCTAATGTTAGCAGGAACTCTAGCAGGCGTTGAAATGGGTTTAAGAAAATCCAAAATTCCATTTAAACAAGGTGGTCTTATGGCCGCAATTGATCACTTGTCAAAGTAATTTTTTTTTAAAAATTAACAAAATATCTAGATTATCGCTTAGTTATTTAATAGATTATTAGTAATTAACAATAATGGGGAGAAGTATAATGAGCAAAATAAATAAATTATTTGCTATTTTTCTATCTACTTTATTAGTAACTTTTTCAGCAAACTCAGTTGAAGTGAAATTTGGACACGTAGGAAAACCCGGTTCACTATTTTCAGCTTCAGTTGACCATTTTGCAAAATTAGCTAATCAAAGATTAGGTAGTAAAGGTAAAGTATCTGTATTCGGATCTTCTCAATTAGGAAAAGATAAACAAGGAATGCAGAAATTAAAACTTGGAACTGTTAATATGTGGTTGCCATCATCAGTTATGGCATCTATCCATGATGAATTTGGTGTATTTGATATGCCATTTATTATTAAAAATAGATCACATATGAACAAAGTTGAAAAACAAGTTCTACCAGGTATGTTTAAAAATTTAGAAGCAAAAACTGGTTATAAAGTTATAGCTGTTTGGGAGAATGGTTTTAGACATATAACAAACAATGTAAGAGCAATTAATTCTCCTGGAGACTTAAAAGGTATTAAGCTAAGAACTCCAAAGTCTAAATGGCGAGTTAAGATGTTTCAATCTTACGGAGCAAACCCGACGCCAATGGCTTTTTCAGAAGTATTCACTGCTTTAAAAACTGGGACAATGGATGGTCAAGAAAATCCATATGCTCAAATAGCAAGTGCTAAATTTCAAGAAGTCCAAAAGTATTTATCAATTACTGGACACGTTTATACGCCTGCATATGTAACTGTGCACAAAGATCATTGGAATAAACTTCCTGCAGATGTAAGAAAAATTTTAGAGAAATCGGCTAAAGATACTCAAAAATTTGTTTACAAAGAAGCGGCAAGTTTAGAAAAATCTTTATTAGGAGTTATTAAAGGTGCTGGTGTTAAGGTAAACACAGCTAACAAGGATGCTTTCATTAAAGCGAGCAAAGGTATCTACGATCAATTTGCATCAGAGGTATCTACTGGCGGTTCTTTAATTAAAAAAGTATCATCTTTAGCGAAATAACTAAACATTATTACCAACCCACTAAACAAGTGGGTTGGTTTAATTTATGACATTGCAAGGTTTTGAAAAAGGTTACGAAAAATTTTTACAAGTAATATTATTTATTATGATGATAGCTTTAGCTATTAATGTATTAGTTGGTGTTACTTTTAGATTCAGTGGTCACGCTTTAGTATGGTACGATGAAGTCGCTTCAGTTCAACTTGCATGGCTAACTTACTACGGATCTGCATACGCTTCGTTAAAAGGAGCACATATTGGAGTTCCTAGTATACTGAAATCCTTTCCATTAACTCTAAGAAAAGTATTTTTTGTTTTTTCAAAATTAGTAATATACTGTTTTTTAATATTACTAGCTTATTACGGGTATTTAGTTTTAACACTAATAAAAGGTGAGACACTAGTTACATTAGAATGGGTACCGCAAACTCTAGTTCAATCAGTCATACCAATATCATCATTATTATTTATTTTGTCGGAAACTTTAAGAATTCCAAAAGACTATAGCAGTTTAGTTTTACAAGTCAGCGATGAAGAAGAAACTACAGGAGATTTGACATGATTATATTAACAATGTTTTTGGTTCTTCTGTTTTTACTGAGTATCAATGTTCCAATTGCAATAGGATTAGCAGTTACAACAATTATAGCCATGGTAATGAAAACTGGAACTAGTTTTTTAATTGATACTGCAATTGTTATGTTTGATGGTTCTATGAAGTTTCCATTAATAGCAATACCACTATTTATACTTGCTGGCTCAATAATGAATAGCTCAGGAATATCCAGAAGGCTAATAGCTTTCGCATCTGCTTTAGTAGGATTTATAAAGGGTGGATTAAGTATGATTAATATTGCTACTTCTATGTTTTTTGCTGAGATATCGGGATCAGCAGTTGCCGACGTAGCAGCTCTTGGATCAATATTAATTCCCGCAATGAAGAAAAAAGGATATCCAGGACCATTTGCAGCTGCTGTTACATCCTCATCTGCATCACTGGCAATTATTATACCACCCTCAATTCCCATGATTGTATATGCTGTGATGGCACAGAGTTCGGTTGTTCAATTATTCGTTGCAGGTGTTGTTCCTGGAATTATTGGAGGTTTTTTAATGATGTTTGCAGCATATATTTATGCTAGGAGAAAAAACTTACCAATCGAAGAGAGTTTTAATTTAGTAAATTTAAGAAAGACTGCGAAAGAAGCGGCATTAGCATTTTTGTTACCTATTATTATTTTAGGCGGTATTTTTGGAGGTGTCGTTACAGCTACAGAGGGTGCTGGTTTAGCAGTTGTAGCAGCCTTGATAATAGGTCTTATATATAGAGAATTTGATTTTAAAAGACTATACCAAGCCGCAACAGAAGGAGCGATTCAAACAGCGGCAGTAATGTTATTAGTTGCAGCATCAGTATTGCTCGGCGAATTTTTAACTGTAGAGCAAATTCCTCAAAAAGTAGCTGGGTCAATTATTGATATGACGCAAAATAAGTACGCGGTTCTTGCAATATTAAATGTATTCTTACTTGTTATTGGCTTTTTCTTACATTCAGTTGCCGCAATAATATTAACAGTGCCAATTGTAATGCCTCTTGTAAATGCAGTCGGCATTGATCCAGTTCATTTTGGAATTATTGTAACTTTAAACCTTGCGATAGGACAACAAACACCTCCAGTTGCTAGTGTATTGGTAACAGCCTGCTCAGTTGCAAAAGCAGATATTTGGGATGTGACAAGGGCAAATATAATGTTTATTTGCGTATTATTATTTTTATTAATGCTCGTGACTTATGTTCCTGCAGTACCAATGACTTTGGTTGAATTTTTTTATAGATCATGAGCTCTTTAATAAAATTAAAAGTCATAAATAATTATTGCGTGCAGGTTTCTTTGAATAGACCTGAAAAGTTAAATGCATTAACTAAACCAATGTGGAAAGAGTTAGGAAGTGTATTTCAAAAACTTAGCAAAAATAAAAACTTAAGATGCATCATTATCAGAGGAGAGGGAGGAAAGTCTTTTTCACCTGGAAACGATATTGGAGAATTTGAAAAACAAAGATCGACCAGTAAGCTTGCCAAAGCCTATGGCAAATTTTTACATGGTACGCTTAGGAGTATTCAAGATTGTCCAATCCCGACTATTGCTCTTATAGAGGGAATTTGTGTTGGAGGTGGTCTTGAAATAGCAGCATGCTGTGACATTAGGATTTGTGGAAAAAATTCAAGATTTGGAGTGCCAATAAAGAGATTGGGACTAACTATGGCTGCAAATGAACTTCAAGCTCTACTGAAGATTACAAATTATTCAATTGCTATGGAAATTTTATTAGAAGGCAAAATTTATAATGCTGATGAAGCTTATAAAAAATTACTTGTTAATAAAGTCGTTGACGATAATGAAGTTGAAAATGAAACATTAAAAACAGCAGAATTAATTTGTGAGGGTGCGCCAAAAGTGGCAAGGTGGCATAAACTGTTCGCAAAAGAAATAATCAAGACTGGAAAAGTTTCAGAAAAATTAAATAATATTGGTTATAAATGTTATGACACAGAAGATTTCAAAATAGGATATAAATCTTTCTTAAATAAAATTAAACCAAAGTTTAAAAATAAATGACATGCCAGGTCCTTTGAGAGGAACAAAAGTTTTGGAGCTAGCGCAAATTATGGCAGGACCAGCTTGTGGTTTAATGCTGGCTGATTTAGGTGCAGACGTTATCAAGATAGAAAAAATTCCTGAAGGGGATGACTCAAGAAAATTTTTACCACCAGATGTCAAAGGTGAGTCAGCTGCTTTTATGATTATGAATCGTGGCAAAAGAGGACTGGGTTTAAATCTAAAAGATAAAATGGGCATTAATATTTTTAAAAAAATGGTAGCCAAATCAGATGTTGTAGTAGAAAATTTTAGAAAAGGGACTTTAGAAAGGCTTGGCATAGGTTACGAAGAATTAAAGAAAATTAATCCAAAAATAATTCTTTGTGAAATTTCTGGATATGGCAGAACTGGACCATATGCAAATAAGGGAGGATTTGATTTAGTTGCACAAGGCGCTAGTGGTTTAATGAGTATAACTGGTGAAAGCAAAGAAAAACCACCAATGAAAGTCGGTGCACCATTAACTGATATAACCGCAGGAATCCTTGGTGCAACTGGTGTTTTAGCGGCATTGATAAGTAGAGAAAAAACTGGCAAAGGTCAAAAAGTAGATACTTCATTGTTTGAAGCTGGAATCATCCACACTTATTGGCAGTCAGCTATAGCTGGAGCAACTGGTAGTTCTCCTGGTCCATTAGGATCTGCGCACCCTTTAACAGCACCTTATCAAGCATTTAAAACAAAAGATAAATGGATAACAATCGGAGCATCAAATCAAAATAGTTGGATAAATTTAATCAAAGCATTGAAAAGAGAAGATTTAAACAAAGATGAAAGATTTTGTGACAACAAAAATAGAATGAAGAATCTAAATGCTCTAGTGGAAATATTAAATATTGAACTTGCAAAAAAAACCTCACATGAATGGTTAATAATTTTTGACAAAGAAGGTTTACCATGCGGGCCTATAAATTCAATTTTAGATATGCATATTGATAGTCAAACAATTCATAGAAAAATGATAATTGATGTTGAAAATAAAAAAGCTGGTAAAAGTAAAGCTATTGGAATGCCAATTAAATTTTCTAATACCAATAACGAAAAGTTCGTTGGGTCACCAATACTTGGGGAGCATACTAATCAAATTTTAGAAGAATTTGGCTTTAGCATAACGGATATAGATAAATTTAAAAAAAATAAAGTGATTATATAAATTCGTTTGTTATATTTTTTGATCGTACTTTCCTACTTTATTGGTTTTTTGTAATTGCTCATCAATAAAATCAAAAATTGCTTTTTTTCTATTATCAGATGTTGGACTTTCGGTTACAACGACTAATGAAGGCTTATTTGATGATGCCCTAATCAACCCCCACGAGCCATCACCAAGCGAAAATCTAATACCATTGACGGTCAATATTTCTTTTATTTCTTCTCCATCAATTTTGATATTATCTTTCTTGAATTTGATAAATTTTTCAATCATATCATCTACTATTTTATATTTTTCTTCATCTTTACAATAAGGAGCCATTGTCGGTGTTTGATAAGTGGTTGGAAGATTTTTAATTATATCACTCATTTTATTTTTATTGTTATTTAGCAAATGACAGACTTGTATAGCTGAATTTATTCCATCGTCATAACCAAGCCCTAATGGTTTATTAAAAAAAAAGTGTCCACTTTTTTCAAAACCTGCCAGTGCTTTTTCTTCGTTTACTTTTCTTTTGATATGAGAATGACCAGTTTTCCAATAAATTGTTTTGCAATTATGTTTTTCCAATATTTCGTCCTTTGAAAACAAACCTGTTGATTTAACATCAATTATAAATGTTGAATTTGGAAATTGAGGTGCTAAGTTTCTCGCAATAAGAAGGCCAATTTTATCTGAAAATATCTCATTCCCATTATTATCAATTACTCCAACTCTATCCCCATCTCCATCAAATCCAAATCCTATATCTGCATTAGCATCTCTTACTTTCATTGAAATTTCATGCAGCATTTTTAAATCCTCAGGATTTGGGTTGTATTTTGGAAAAGAAAAGTCTAGATCACAGTCCATTTCAATAACTTCACAACCAATACCTCTAATTATTTCTGGTGCAAATATTCCTGCCGTACCATTTCCGCATGCCACCACGGCTTTAATTTTTTTGTTTATCTTATTATTTTTAATTAAATTATTTTTATATATTTGACTAAAGTTTTCTATTTTTTTATATTTACCTTTTTTTTTAATAAACTTTTGATTGATTACAATATCTTTTAGTTCTTTCATTTCTTCTGGTGCATGAGTAAGGCCCTTTTCGATACCCATTTTGACTCCAGTCCATCCGTTTTCATTATGACTGGCAGTAACCATCGCAACACCATCTGCGTTTAATTCAAATTGTGCGTAATATGCCATTGGAGATAATGACAAACCTATATCCTCAACATTACATCCTGAATTTAAAAGACCTTGAACTAAAGAATTTTTTACTTCTTCACTGTAAGATCTATAATCATAACCCACTACAACTCGAGGTGATTCTTTGCCTGTTTTATTTAAGATTTGAGTACCTAATCCAAGGCCCAAATGTTCTAATCCAGCAAGATTTATCTCATCAGGATAAAGCCACCTCGCATCATATTCTCTAAAGCCATTTTGATTTATGTGGATATCAATTTTGTTCACAAAAATTTAATAGTAAAATTAATAACTTAATAAAAGATAATAATTAACAGCTTGTTTTTTTTAAATGTTCATGTTATGTTCTATTGTATTACTTATACTTATAGTATATTAAGAATATTAATACACAACATCTAGTTGTTTTACTTAAAAAGCACTAAAAAAAGGAATAAAATGCAAGAAAACATAGCTCTGGCAATAAAAAATGCTGTCGAAAAAAACCAGTCAGACATCATTAAAGATTCTACCAAGAATTTAAAAGAGATAAAAAAACCTGATTTATTTTCACTTACTAATTCAACAGAACTTTTTCAAAATGAAAAAGGAATAACAATTAAGATTGATAGAGAAAAGGACTCAAAGCTTACTGACTTTGGAAAAGCTACTTTAACTGATAGATACTTAAGCGAGGGAGAGTCCTATCAAGATTTATTTGCCAGAGTTGCCGCAACTTATGCAGATGATAACTTGCATGCTCAAAGATTGTATCACTACATTTCCAATTTATGGTTTATGCCAGCAACACCAGTTCTATCAAACGCAGGAACAGAAAGAGGATTGCCAATATCTTGTTTTTTAAATGAAGCTTCAGATACACTTGAGGGAATAGTAGATTTATGGAGTGAAAATGTTTGTCTTGCCGCAAAAGGAGGTGGAATAGGTAGTTATTGGGGTAATCTTAGATCAATTGGTGAAAAAGTTGGAAGAGTTGGCAAAACTTCTGGAATTGTACCGTTTATAAAAGTCATGGACTCCTTAACCTTAGCTATTAGTCAGGGATCTCTAAGAAGGGGTTCCGCAGCCTGCTATTTGCAGATCGACCATCCCGAAATTGAAGAATTTATTGAGATGAGAAGACCAACAGGAGGAGACCCAAATAGAAAAGCATTAAATTTACATCATGGAGTTTTGGTAACTGATGAATTTATGAGGGCTGTAGAAACAGATGGCGACTGGGCATTAAAGAGTCCGTATGATGGAACTGTTCAAAACAAAATAAAAGCTAGAAATCTTTGGATAAGATTATTAACAGCGAGGGTAGAAACAGGCGAACCATACATTGTTTATATTGATACAGTTAATAGGATGATACCTCAACATCATAAAATGGCAGGACTAACTGTTAAAACTTCTAATTTATGTAGTGAAATTACACTACCGACTGGAATCGATAAATTTGGAAAAGAGAGAACAGCGGTTTGTTGCTTATCATCTCTTAATATCGAAACGTATGATGAATGGAAAGATCAAAACGGTTTTATTGAAGATGTAATGAGATTTTTAGATAATGTTTTAACTGATTTCATAACACGTGCACCTAATTCTTTTAAGGACGCAACATACGCAGCAATGAGAGAAAGAAGCGTAGGATTAGGAGTCATGGGTTTTCATTCTTTTTTACAAAAAAACAACATTCCGTTTGAGTCAGTTATGGCAAAAGCGTGGAATAATAAAATATTTAAACAAATTGACAAACAAACAACTGAAGCTTCAAAAAAACTCGCTGAGGAGAGAGGTCCATGCCCTGATGCAAAAGATTACGGAGTAATGGAAAGGTTTTCAAATAAAACTGCAATAGCTCCAACGGCTTCAATTTCAATTATTTGCGGAGGAGCCTCACCAGGTATCGAACCTATCGCAGCAAATAGTTATACACATAAAACTTTGTCAGGCTCGTTTAACGTTAAAAATAAGTATTTAAAAAGATTATTGCAAAAACATAACAAAGATAATAATGAAACTTGGTCTTCAATTACCACTAGTCAAGGCTCAATAATGCATCTAGATTTTTTAACTGATAATGAAAAAGATGTATTTAAAACAGCTTTCGAATTAGATCAGAGATGGTTAATTGATCATTCAGCTGATAGAACGCCACACATTACTCAGGCTCAATCACTTAATATATTTTTACCAGCTGACGTTCATAAAAGAGATTTACATCAGATCCATTATCAAGCGTGGAAAAAGGGTCTCAAAAGTTTGTACTACTGTAGGTCGAAATCAATACAGCGTGCAGAGGTAGTAAATACAACTGTTGCTAAGGCGACAAAAACAAAAGGAAATAATAATAATGAAGAAAATAATAACTATGAGGAGTGTCTATCATGTCAGTAGCCCCAAAAATTAAGGAAAGTCAAAAGCCAATTATAGATCAAAATTATTGTGTTGATCACGGTTTGCTTAAGGAGAAAATTGTTTATAAACCATTCAGATATCCATGGTGTTATGACGCTTGGTTAACTCAACAGAGAATCCATTGGTTACCAGAAGAGGTACCACTGGCAGAAGATGTAAGAGATTGGCAAAAAAAACTAACCGCTCACGAAAAAAATCTTTTAACACAGATTTTTAGATTTTTTACTCAAGCAGATGTTGAGGTTAATAATTGTTATCTAAGACATTACACAACTGTATTTAAACCAACCGAAGTTTTAATGATGATGACCGCTTTCGCAGCCATGGAAACAATTCATGTCGCAGCTTATTCACATCTTCTTGATACAATTGGAATGCCAGAGACAGAATATTCGGCATTTTTAAAGTACAAGGAAATGAAAGATAAGTATGACTACATGCAAAACTTTAATACAAACAACAAAAGAGAAATAGCAAAAACAGTTGCTGTTTTTTCTGCTTTTACCGAAGGCTTACAGTTGTTTGCAAGTTTTGCAATTTTATTAAATTTTCCTAGATTCAATAAAATGAAAGGCATGGGTCAGATTGTTACTTGGTCAGTTAGGGACGAAACTTTGCATTGTAACTCAATGATAAAGATATTTAATACCTTTTGCCAAGAAAACCCGGGTTTGTTAGATAAATCTTTAAAGAAAGAAATAGAAGATGCATGCAGGACAATAGTTGATCACGAAGATGCATTTATCGATTTAGCTTTTGAAATGGGTCCGATAGAGGGCTTAACAGCTCAGCAAGTTAAAGATTATATCCGTTGGATTGCTAATAGAAGATTAGCACAATTAAAAATGGATGAAATTTATGATGTAAAAGAGAATCCTCTTGAGTGGTTAGATACCATGTTAAATGGAGTTGAACACATGAATTTCTTTGAAGGAAGAGCTACTGAATATTCTAAGGCTTCTACAAGAGGATCTTGGGTCGAAGCATTTGACTTCACTAAGTAATTAATATTTAAATTACTAAAGGGCGGTAATATTTTATCGCCCTTTATATATTTAGAAACAATTTGATAAATTATTAAATGCATTACCTTCAATTAATAAGATTAATAGCAATTATATTTTTTTTATTAACAATAAAAGTTGTTGCAGAACCTATATATCATGAAAAGAAATATCCATCAGGCAGTGAACCTTTCCCAGTAGTAATTCTTTTACATAGCAGTGGAGGATTTAAATCAAATTATTTAATAAATTATATTGGTAATGACTATTTAAATGCAGGCTTTGGAATATACAGCCCAGATTTTTTTAAACGTCACGGAATTACTCCAAAAACTAGGGGTAAAACCTGGACAACCTTTAGAAAACCTATTGAAAATGAACTAACCGAGCTCGTTGAGGTTATAAAAAGAGATCCAAAAATTGATAAAAAAAATATTTTTGCTGTCGGCTTTTCAAACGGAGGTTATTGGGCGACTTATTTAGCCGGTTCTAAACAAGTAAATGCTGCATCAAGTCATTATGGAGTTTGGAATTTTACAGGAGGCTTAAATGGTTACCCGGCTAAATACATTAAAAAAGATTGTAATTCATTATTAGTTTTGCATCCAAAAAAAGACACAACACAGCCACTTAAACGGGTAAGACCTGAAATTAATAAAGCTTTAAAAAAATGTGCTGAGGTTGAAGTTCATTATTACGACAATGGGGGCCACGCTTGGGAATCAAAAAAATATAAAGGTGGAGCAGGTTACAATAAAAAGATTTGGAAAGATGCTGCTAAAAGAACAATAGATTTTTTTAATCAAAATAAAAAATAATTTGTTTAAATTATTTGTTTATTTTTTAATTTGTCTGTGTGGAGTACCTGTATATTTAGAAAGAGGTCTGATCAACTTGTTGCTTTCAAGTTGTTCCATTATATGAGCACACCAACCAGTAATTCTCGATACAATAAAAATAGGTGTAAAAAAGTCAATATCAAAACCCATCAATAGATAAGTGGGACCTGCTGGAAAGTCTAAATTTGGTTTAATATTCTTTTCTCTTAGCATTGTATCTTCAAGAATTTTTGAAATCTTGGGTAATTCAGAATTTTTATAATATTTAGCTGTTTTATGAAAGTATTCAGTCATTGTGGGAACTCTTGAGTCGCCATTACGATAAACCCTATGACCAAACCCCATGATTAGTTCTTTATTTTTAATTTTGTTTAAAATAAATTCCTCAGCTTTATCTGAAGAGCCCACTTCATTCAGCATATGTGCGACTGCTTCGTTTGCACCTCCATGTAATGGTCCTTTTAAACTAGCTACTGCCCCAGTTACTGCTCCATGCATATCTGACAAGCTGCTAGTAATCACTCTTGAAGTAAATGTCGATGCATTAAAACTATGTTCAGCATATAATGTCATCGATGCATCAAATGCTTTGACAACCTCTTTACTGGGCACTTTTCCAAAACACATATGAAAAAAATTTTCGCAAAAATCTAAATCATTGTTAGGTTCAATAATATCTTGCCCTTTTCTTATTCTAAAGTTCGCAGCTACAGCAGTAGAGACTTTTGCAAGTAATCTTAATGATTTTCTCATATTAGCTTCTTTTGAATTATCCGATGCATCTGGATCTTCTAATCCCATGTGGCTGATAGATGTTCTGGTAGTATCCATTGGATGAGCTTTTTTTGGATAGTTTTCAATAATTGATTTTAAATTATCTGAAATCTCTCTATTATTTCTTTCATTCTTTTTAAATTCTGATAATTGATCTTTATTAGGCAAGTCATCATTAAGAATCAAATATGCAACTTCTTCAAAATTACATTTTTCGCAAAGCTCTTGAACTGTATATCCACGATAAGTTAAAGAATTTATATCTGGCATTACTTCAGATATTTTTGTTTCATCGCTAATTACACCAATTAATCCTTTTTTTATCTCATTATTCATTATTCATGACCATCTGTGTTAAAATCAGTAATTTTTTTACCGGGTTGATTATACTTTTCATACTCTACTAATTCATACAACCTTTTTCTAGTTTGCATATTTTTTATCACATTATTCTGATGTCCATCTTTAAATATTGAATTTAAACCATCCTCTACATTTTTCAGAGCTAATCTTTGGGTTGTAACAGGGTAAATTACAATATTATAACCAAGGTTTATAAGTTGCTTCTTACTTAATAGCTTGGATTTTCCAAATTCGGTCATGTTGGCTAACAAAAATGTTTTTGCATTTTTTCTAATAACCTCAAATTCTTTTTCGTCTTTCATTGCTTCTGGAAAAATCATATCGGCACCTGCGTCTTCATATGCTTTAATTCTTTCAATAGTTTTATCAATGCCCTCAACAGAGTTGGCGTCTGTTCTTGCTATAATTAAAAAATTCTTATCTTTTTTTGCCTTCACAGCGACTTTGATTTTTTTAACCATTTCGTCTTTAGAAATTAGTTCTTTATTATCTAGATGCCCACACCTCTTCTCTGGAATCTGGTCCTCAATATGTAAACCACTAAGTCCAAATGCTTCAAAAATCTCGACAGTTTTTTTGCAATCGGAAAAACCAGTGTCAGCATCTACAATTGTTGGTAATAAAGTGCATTGAGAAATTTGCTTAGCACGACTACTAACATGCTCTAATGTTGTTAAACCAATATCTGGAAGACCTAAATCATTTGACATAACACCTCCTGATACATATATGCCGTCGAACCCAATATCTTTGATTAGTTTAGCTACTAAAGCATTGTAGGCTCCTGGAAAAACTAAAAGTTTTCCTGACTTAAGACTCGAAAATAAATTAGATCTTTTTTCTTTTGAATCAATATTAACAAAATGCATAGGTAAAATAACTTATCATTTTTAAATCGAAAAAGTCAAAAAATTATTTAATTTTAAGTAATTTTTCAGATATTCCTTTGATCATATTAAAATCATTTATTAAATAGTCGTGCTTTATATTTTTTTCATCTTTTTCGGTATACCCATGAGCAACTAATATAAATTTTATTTTTGCTTGAATTGCTGCTTCCGAGTCAGTTTCGCTATCACCTACCATAATTGTATTTTCTTTTTTTATATTTAATATATCTATTATATTTGTTAGGTGTCTTGGATCTGGTTTCTTAAATTCAAACGTATCTGAACCTGCTACAAAAATAAAATATTTATCTACATTCAATTCTTTTAAAAGTTTCACAGCTAAGTATTCAGGCTTGTTAGTACATATTGCAAGATGAATATTTTTTTTTTTACACCAGCTTAATAAATTAATTACATTTTTGTTTAATCGTGACTTTGTCGATATATTATTTTTATAAAAATGTATGAAATCTGAGGTCATATTATCAATTTTTTTTGAATTAGAAACTTTTTGAATTTTTTCGTGAGTATTGACTGACCTTATGATCATCTGCTTAGCTCCTCTTCCTGCTAAAAATCTTATTGAGGTTGCAGGCTGCTCAGGGTATCCATATTTTTTCATGACATGGTTATGAGCCATCATTAAATCTGGAGCTGTATCTACCAAAGTTCCATCTAAATCAAAAATTATACATTTTTCCATGCTTTTCGTTAATTACTTGTATCTTAACCAGTAATCACAAAATTAACATAGTTTTAATTAAAATTTGAAATATTGATCTAACTTAAAGATACATTTATAGCCTATAAAATATTATGCAAAAAAAATTAAGAACTTTGGCTAAAAAAGCAGGCGTGAAGTTTGTAGATATTGAAACAGTTTATTTAAGCAAAGATACAAAATTTGGTAAAAATGTAATTATAGAGCCATATGTTGTAATTGGATTAAATGTAATTATAGGGAACAATGTGATTATTAAATCTTTTTCTCATATTGAGAAAGCAATCATAAAAAATAATATCGAAATTGGTCCATTTGCACGTATTAGACCAGATAGCACAATTGATGATAATTCAAAAATTGGAAATTTTGTAGAGGTAAAAAAATCATACATCGGCAAAAATAGTAAAATAAATCACCTTTCTTATGTTGGTGATACTAAAATTGGTAAAAAAGTAAATTTAGGCGCTGGCACTATTACCTGTAATTATGACGGGAAAAAGAAAAGCAAAACAATAATTGAAGATAACGTTTTTGTAGGGTCAAATACATCATTAGTTGCTCCAATTAAAATTGGATCTAATTCGATAATTGGAGCAGGATCAGCGATAACAAAAAATGTCGGCTCGAATAAACTCTCTCTTACAAGAGCAAATCAAAAGATCTTTAAAAATAGGAAATAAATTATGTGTGGCATTATCGGCATATCTAGTAATAAACCAGTATCATCAATAATACTAAATTCTTTAAAAAAATTAGAGTATAGAGGATACGATTCTGCAGGTTTAGCTACTATAGACAAAGGTTTTATAAATGAAATTAAATGCGAAGGTAGAGTTAATAATTTAGAAAAAAGCGTACTGTCGTCTAAGTTTGATGGTGTAACAGGGATTGGACATGTAAGATGGGCTACGCATGGTTTACCAAATACAATAAATGCGCATCCTCATTCGTCGGAAAAAGTATCAGTAGTACATAATGGTATAATAGAGAATGCGACTTTATTAAAAAAACATTTAGTAAAAAATGGGCATAAATTTAAATCTCAAACTGATACAGAAGTAATAGTACATTTAATAACAGAATATTTAAAAACTAATAATATTAAAAATACTATCACTAAGGTTTTAAATAAACTTCATGGTAGTTTTGCTTTGGGTATAATCTTTACCGACTATCCAGACTTGTTAGTTGGAGCGAGAAGAGGGTCTCCTCTAGCTGTTGGATATGGACCAAGTGAGAACTACCTTGGTTCAGATTCTTACGCTTTAAAATCTATGACAAATAAAATCACTTATTTAGATGATGGCGAGTTTTGTATTATAAAAAAAGATAAAGTTGAATTTTATAATACAAATGGATTAGTTATAAATAAAAAAGTTTTAGAATTATCAAAAGAAGATCTAGATATTAATAAAGGAGACTTTAAACACTTCATGGCCAAAGAGATTTCTGAACAACCAAATACAATAAGCGCATGTATTAAAGAGTATATTAATAAACTAAATAATGAATTAAATATTTTTAATTTTCCATGGAAAAAGGAAGACTTCAATAAAATTATTTTAATAGGTTGTGGTACTGCTTACCATGCATGTGTAATAGCTAAATACTGGCTAGAAAAATTAACTAACCTTGAAGTAGATGTGGATATTGCTTCTGAGTTTAGGTATCGGAATAACAGATTAAAAAAACAAAATTTATATATATTTGTTTCTCAATCTGGAGAAACTGCTGATACATATGCTGCCTTAGATTTGTGCAATAAACACAAAATGAAAACTTGCGCTGTAGTAAATGTAGTAGAAAGCTCTATTGCAAGAGACGCGCAATTTGTATTACCTATACATTGTGGACAAGAAGTTGGAGTTGCCTCTACCAAGGCTTTTTTAGGCCAAATGTTAGTTTTATATTTGATTACCTTAAAAATATCAAAAATTAGAGGTGAGATTAAAGATAATGAATATACAGATAAAATTGATGAATTAAAATTACTTCCAAATTTAATTTCGAAAACACTTAAAACCGAAACAAAAATTAGCACTTTGAGTGAGACATTTACAAAAGCCAAAGGCTCCATGTTTTTGGGCAGGGGCCACTCTTATCCTGTTGCTTTAGAAGGGGCATTAAAATTAAAGGAATTATCTTACATCCATGCCGAGGGTTATCCTGCAGGAGAGATGAAACACGGCCCATTGGCTTTGATAGAGGAGGGTATGCCAGTTGTTGTTATCGCACCAAGAGATGATCATTATGAGAAAACCTTATCTAATATGCAAGAAGTCATTGCAAGAGGAGCAAAGGTATTACTAATAACCAACAAAAGTTCTGATGAAATTAAATTTGAAAACTTATGGGAAAAAATTGAGGTTGAAACATCATCAAATGATCTAAATCCATTCCTCTTGACACTGCCTTTACAAAGCTTGGCTTATTTTACAGCCTTGTCATTAGGCCACGATATAGATAAGCCCAGAAATTTAGCGAAATCTGTTACTGTAGAATAAATTACTTGTCAAATTTGTAACTAGGTTTATATACTTTAAGTTGTATGGCCAAGTGGAAATTAAATAGTTGGAAAGATAAACCCGTAAAGCATATTCCGGAGTATGAAAATAAAGAACAACTTAGGAATATCTTAAACGAACTATCAAATTTTCCGCCATTAGTATTTGCAGGCGAGACTCGTTCTTTACTTAAAAATTTAGCTGATGTTTCTCAGGGTAAAGCTTTTTTATTACAAGGTGGAGATTGCGCAGAAAGCTTTGCCGAATTTCATCCAAATAATATTAGAGATTTTTTTAAAGTAATATTACAAATGTCATTAGTATTAACTGTATCATCAAATTTACCAGTTATAAAGGTGGGCAGAATTGCTGGACAATTCTCAAAACCTAGAAGTTCGCCAACTGAAAAAAAAGATAAAATAGAATTACCCAGCTATCTTGGTGATAATATTAATGGGTCAGAATTTACGAAAGAAAGCAGGAAAACAGATCCAAATCGATTATTGAAAGCTTATTCACAATCTGCATCAACATTAAATCTTTTAAGAGCATTTTCTCAAGGAGGTTTCGCAGATTTAAATAAAGTTCATCTATGGAACATGTCATTCATAAATGATAACGCGAAAACAAAATTTAAGGAAATTGAAGAAAAAGTAAGCGACTCACTATCTTTTATGGAAGCCTGTGGAATAACATCAGAAACTAATAGAAGATTAAGAACTGTAAATTTTTATACTAGTCATGAAGCTTTATTATTACCAGTAGAGGAAGTTATGACACGAATAGATTCAACAACTGGTGAATACCATAATACCTCTGCGCATTTTTTATGGATAGGAGATAGAACTAGACAACTCGACGGGGGCCACGTTGAGTATTGTAAAGGTATAAAAAATCCAATAGGCATAAAATGTGGACCAACTTCAGATCCTAAAGAAATTATTAAACTTACAGAGATTTTAAATCCAGATAATGATGCTGGAAAAATTACTCTAATAATTAGATTAGGTCATGACAAAGTTAAAATTAAATTACCTAAGTTAATTAAAGAGATTAAAAAAGCAGGACGAAATGTAATATGGTCATGTGATCCAATGCACGGCAATACTGTTAAATCATCTACAGGATTTAAAACGCGACCTTTTGATAATATTTTAAAAGAGGTGAAAGAGTTTTTTGATGTACATCAATCCGAAGGAACTTTTGGAGGTGGATTACATATTGAAATGACAGGAAAAAACGTAACTGAGTGTACCGGCGGTGCACAAAATATAACCGATAAAGATCTTTCGAATAGATATCATACTCATTGTGATCCAAGACTTAACGCAAACCAGGCTATTGAGTTAGCATTTTTAATATCTGAAGAAATTAAGAAAAATTCGCATTTTTCAAAAAATAAAATTAAATTTGCGTCATAATTATTAATTTTATTATTGTAAGAATTGGTTAAATTAAAGTAATGACACCAGAATCAAGAATAAATTTTATTAAAGATTGGTTAATCAAATATATTAAAAGTATGCCAAAACCTGCTACTAGTTTAGTTGTTGGTGTATCAGGAGGTATAGACTCTGCTGTCGTGAGTACGATTTGTTCAATGACTGGTATAAAAACACTCGCTTTATCAATGCCTATTAAGCAAATTAAAGAGCAAGATGATTTAAGCAAAAAACATTGTAAATGGCTTTTAACTAAGTTTAAAAATATTGAAATTTTAAATATTAATTTAGATGAAGTATTTACAAACTTTGAAAAAGCTCTAACTAAAAATAATAGCGAGCATGCTTTTGCTAATAGTCGTGCTAGAATTAGAATGACTACGTTGTATCAAGTCGCAGGATCTAATAATGGCATTGTTGTGGGAACTGGAAATAAAGTTGAAGATTTTGGAGTAGGATTTTATACAAAATATGGTGATGGAGGAGTAGATATTTCACCTATAGCAGATTGCACAAAAACTGAAGTTTGGGAGATGGGAAAAGAACTCAAAATTGACGAAAAAATCATTTCAGCAAAACCAACAGATGGATTGTGGGTCGATGGAAGAAACGACGAAAATCAATTAGGAATGAGTTACGAGGAATTAGAGGAAGCCATGGTTAATCCAAATTCAAAAAACTATAAAAAATACCAAAAAATAAGAGAAACCAACCTGCATAAAATGAAAGAAATTCCAGTTTGTAAATTTGATTAATTCTTATATTAATCAAACATGCAGAACTTACTATTAAGTAATACATTATCTAAAAAAAAAGAGATATTCGTTCCAATAGATAAAAATAACATTCGTATGTATGTCTGTGGACCTACTGTTTATGATTTTCCTCATATTGGCAATGCAAGACCATTAATTGTATTCGATATATTATTTAGAGTTTTAAAAACAATTTATGGAAAAGATAATGTTACCTATGTAAGAAACATAACCGATATAGATGACAAAATTATAAAGGCATCCAATGAAAAAAACATTGATTTTAAAAAATTAACTGATGAAGTTACACTCTCTTTTAATGAGGATTGTAAGTATCTTGGATGTTTGAAGCCTACATTTGAACCCAAAGCAACAGATCATATAGAAGAAATGATTGAAATGATAAATTCATTACTAAATAAAAATTATGCTTATGAAAAAGCAGGCCATGTTTTTTTTGATATAAATAAATTTAGTTCTTATGGGGCACTTTCAAAAAAAACAATCAAAGATCTTGATGCAGGATCTAGGGTAGGAATATCTAAAATTAAAAAAAATCCAGGTGATTTTGTTTTATGGAAACCAAGTAAAAATAATGAACCCAGTTGGGATTCTAAATTTGGAAAAGGAAGACCTGGTTGGCATATTGAATGTTCTGCGATGTCAAAAAAATATTTGAGTAGCAACTTTGACATACATGGGGGAGGATTAGATTTAATATTTCCTCATCATGAAAATGAAATTGCCCAATCATTTTGTGCTAATGACAAATTATTAGCAAAATTTTGGGTACATAATGGTTATGTAACTGTCAATAAAAAAAAAATGGCAAAGTCTGAAAATAACTTCGTTACTATTAACGAATTAAAAAAAAAATATAACGGTCAAACTGTAAGATTGGCAATGCTAAGTACACATTATACCCAGCCATTTGATTGGAATGAGAAAATTTTAAAGGATGCAAATACAATTTTAGATAAATGGTATGAATTTTACATTGACGAAAATATTCATATTAGTGACAACAATAAAAAGTTTTTATTAGATGACCTGAATATCCCTAAAATGATTGCTAATATTCATAGCCTTTATAAGAAAGCCAAAGATGGAGAAGAAGATGCAGCCAAACAATTAACTGCTTCATGTAAGTTTCTTGGATTATTTAGTGAAAATAAAGAAACATGGTTTAAATTCAATAAAAAAACTAGTATCAAGCAAGAGGAAATAAATAAATTAATTAATGAGAGAAACTCTGCAAGAAAAAATAAGGATTTTAAAAAATCAGATGAAATAAGAGATTATTTACTAAAAAATAATATTTTATTAGAAGATACTGAAAATGAAACAATTTGGAAATTTAAAAAATGAGCAAAGATAAACTTTTTATATTTGATACGACCTTAAGGGATGGTGCACAAACTGAAGGTGTGGATTTTAGTTTGGAAGATAAGTTTAAAATTACAAATGCTCTATCTAATTTAGGTGTTGATTATATTGAAGGTGGGTGGCCTGGGGCAAATCCAACAGACACAGAATATTTTAATCAAAAACTAAATATAAATTCAAATTTAGTTGCTTTCGGCATGACAAAAAAAAATGGGAGAAGTGTAGAAAATGATCCCGGTCTTGCAGCTCTATTAGACTCGAATACATCCGATGTATGCGTAGTAGGCAAATCATGGGATTTTCATGTTGATATTGCATTAAATATTTCTAATGACGAAAACCTTAAAAATATTCAAGAGACAACCAAATTTTTTGTTAAGCATAAAAAAAACTTTATGTTTGATGCGGAGCATTTTTTTGATGGATTCAAAAACAACAAAAATTATGCTTTTGATTGTATAAAAAGCGCATACGATAGCGGTGCAAAATGGATTATATTATGTGATACTAATGGAGGTACACTTCCTTATGAAGTATCAGAAATCGTTAGTGAAGTATGTAAAAAAATACCTGGTAAAAATATTGGGATTCATGCACATAACGATACAGAAAATGCTGTTGCAAATTCACTAGCTGCCGTGATGGCTGGTGCAAGACAAATACAAGGAACTTTAAATGGCTTAGGAGAAAGGTGCGGAAATGCAAATCTAGTTTCAATTATACCTACACTAATGTTTAAAAACTATTTTAAAAATAATTTTAAAATCTCAATTGATGAAAAAAAGATTAGTAAATTAACTGAATGTTCTAGGTTATTAGATGAAATTTTAAATAGAAAATCAAATAAACATATGGCTTATGTTGGTGCATCTGCCTTTTCACACAAAGGTGGACTTCATGTTTCGGCTGTTCAAAAGGACCCAAAAACTTATGAACATATTAGCCCCGACTTAGTTGGTAATATGAGAAATATTGTAATATCAGATCAATCTGGAAAATCTAATATTTTATCCAGATTAGAAAAGCTCAATATAAAGATCGATAAAAATGATCCTAATATACAAAAAATACTTGATGAGGTGAAGGATAGAGAGTTCATAGGTTACTCATATGATGGAGCCGATGCATCATTTGAACTATTGTCTAGAAGACTACTAGGACAAGTAAAAAATTTTATAAAAATTAAAGATTATGAAGTAATAGTTTCAAAAAAATCTAACAAGCCCGACGAGATAGACTCATTTGCTAATGCAATCTTAGAGATTAACGGTAAAGAAATAAAATGTCAGGGAAAGGGAAATGGACCCGTTAATGCATTAGATAATGCTATACGATCGAATCTTTTAAAAACTGAAAAATTTAATCAATATCTAAAAGATCTTAAACTTGTAGATTATAAAGTAAGGATTTTAAACACTGGCACAAATGCCACTACGAGGGTTTCTATTGAAAGCACTGACAGCAAAGGTATTAGTTGGTTTACTATTGGAGTTTCACCAAATATCATTGAAGCATCTTTTAAAGCTTTAATAGATAGCATCGATTACAAATTATTTAAGGAAAATGCACCATCTGATAGCTAAAATTTTGCCTGATTTATTGACAAACTTTTCCCTATAACTATAAATGCTGTTTTTAAATGTCAAAAAGAATTAAATCTAAACATAAAGTAGATAGAAGGCTAGGTGTAAATTTATGGGGTAGACCTAAAAGTCCTTTCAACAAAAGAGCATATGGTCCAGGACAACATGGCCAAAGAGCTTCAGCAAAACCATCGGATTATAAAATACAATTACAAGCTAAGCAAAAACTAAAAAGTTATTATGGAAATTTAAACGAAAGGCAATTTAGAAATGTTTATAAAGAAGCAGCTAGAAGAAAAGGAAACACAGGAGAGAATTTAGTTGGAATTCTTGAGTCTAGATTGGATGCGATAATTTATAGAGCTAAATTTGCAAATACAGTATTTCAAGCGAGGCAATTAATAAATCATGGACATGTAAAGGTAAATGGCAAAAGAGTTAATATTTCAAGTTTTTATTTAAATGAAAATGACGAAGTTGAAATCAAAGATAGTTCAAAACAGTTGAATACTATTTTATCAGCATCTTCTTCAAAGGAAAGAGAAGTGCCTGATTATTTAGTAAGTGATCAAAAAAAACTTACTGCGAAACTTTCACGAATACCAAAGTTTGAAGAAATACCTTACCCAGCAATAATGGAACCTAATCTGGTTGTAGAATATTATTCTAGATAATTATTTTTTTAGCTGTATTCCCTTATCTATAAAAAAATTTTCTAATTCTTTTTTTTCAAACATTTCTTTAAGAATATCACTTCCACCTATAAATTCTTTATTAACGTAAATTTGTGGTATTGTAGGCCAATTACTATATTTTTTGATACCTTGTCTAATATTTTCGTCCGAATAAACATCAAAACTTTTAAAATCAATTTTAAAATGTTTTAAAATATTAACAGCCACCATAGAAAATCCGCATTGTGGCATTTCAGGTGTTCCTTTCATAAATAAAACAACATTACTAGAATTTATTACATCTTCAATTTGTTTATTTATATCTGTCATTTTTCCTCCGTAGAAATTGATAATGCATGCAAATCGCTATCCATTTTACCCTTCAAGGCCTTATAAACCATTTGGTGTTGTTGTACTTTATTTTTACCTTTAAATAAACTGGAACATATTTTAGCAGCAAAATGGTTATCATCGCCCGCTAAATCGCTTATCTCAATTTCAGAATTTGGAAATGCCTCTATAAGTAAGTTTTCTAATTCGGACTGCTTAATTGTCATATTAATTATTTATTATAATTTTTAAACCATTTATTATGTAATTCAATTAAATTATTTAAATCTAATTTATATTTATTATTAATATGAATATATTTTTCTTTGATAGTTTTTCCTATTTTCTCGTAACTAACGGCTTTATTTTTCATATTTTTCAGTAGCACAGCTTCATTTTCTGGCTTAACTTCTATAACATATCTTGATTGATCTTCGCCAAATAAATATTTAATTAGTTGAAAGCCCAATTTATCTATATTTAAGTTAATACCAATTTTAGATGGAATACACATTTCAAGGATAGATAGAATAATTCCACCAGAAGAAACATCATGCGAGGATTGTATTAAGTTTTGTTTTATAACTTCAATTATAAATTTACCGTTTTTTATCTCTTTCTCTAATTCTAATGGCGGTGGTTCACCTTTTTTAAGATTAAGTATATCATAACACAAAATACTTTGTCCCAAGTGACCTGTAGTATCTCCAATAATATAAACTAAATTGCCCGCTTCTTTAAATTTGTGATTAGAAGTTTGATTAATATTTTTTATCAATCCCACACCTCCAATTACAGGCGTAGGATTAATACCAATTCCATTTGTTTCATTATATAAAGAGACGTTACCTGAAATTACCGGGTAATCTAATTTTTTACATGCTTCAGCAATGCCTTTGATCACATTTACAAATTGTCCCATAATTTCTGGCTTCTCAGGATTACCAAAGTTTAAACAATTTGTTATAGCGATTGGTGTTGCTCCCACTGAACACAAATTTCGGTATGTTTCACAAACTGCTTGCATACCACCAAGAAACGGAGAGATTTTACAATACCTGGGTGTACAGTCAACAGTTGCTGCAATTGCTTTATTTGTATCGTGCACTCTTATTATAGACGCATTACCTCCAGGTTCATTAATTGTATCACACATAACCATATGATCATACTGCTCCCAAACCCATGATTTGTTTGTTTGGTTAGGGTGTGAAATTATTTTTTCTATTAATTCGGTTATTTGAAAATTTTTAATTATACTTTCGTAATCTATTTTTTTTTCAGTAATTGGTTTCTCCCATTTTCTATCATACTCTGGAGCCTGATCCGATAATGCAGATATTGCTAAATCACAGACTACTTTGTTATTTGATAATAGGATTAATTTATTTGTATTAGTCAATTTTCCAATCACAGAAAAATCCAACCCCCATTTATTAAATATTTTTTCACAATCCTTCTCTTTCCCGTCTTTCAAAACAATCAACATTCTTTCTTGGCTTTCTGACAGCATTATTTCGTAAGGTGACATGCCTTTTTCTCTACATGGAACTTTATCTAAATTAATCTCAATCCCAACCTTACCCTTCGATGCCATTTCTACAGATGAAGAGGTAAGTCCAGCTGCGCCCATATCTTGAATTGAAACAATAGCATTTGTTTTCATCAATTCTAAACATGCTTCCAGAAGTAATTTTTCTGAGAATGGATCGCCAACTTGAACAGTCGGCTTTTTAGCTTCTGTATTTTCATCGAACTCTTGAGAAGCCATTGATGCACCGTGAATACCATCTCTTCCGGTTTTTGATCCCACATATATAACTGGATTTCCAACACCACTGGCAATCGAGTAAAAAACTTTATTTTTTTTAGTAATACCTATATTCATTGCATTTACTAAAATATTTCCATTATAGCAGCTATCAAACTCTATCTCTCCACCCACGGTTGGAACTCCAATGCAATTTCCATATCCTGCAATACCTGATACTACCCCATTCAAAAGATATTTTGTTTTGGGATGATCTGCAGATCCAAATCTTAAAGAATTTAGACTAGCCACCGGTCTTGCTCCCATTGTAAATATATCTCTAAGTATGCCTCCAACCCCTGTAGCTGCTCCTTGATATGGTTCTATAAATGAAGGATGATTATGACTTTCTATTTTGAAAATTGCCACATCATCATCATCAATATCAATTATCCCTGCATTCTCACCTGGCCCTTGAATTACTCTTTCATTTTTTGTAGGTAAAGTTTTTAGCCACTTTTTTGACGATTTGTACGAGCAATGTTCATTCCACATTGCTGAAAAAATACCAAGTTCTGTGAAATTCGGTTTCTTACCTATAATTTTAATAATTTTTTCATATTCATCTTCAGTTATTCCATGATTTTCAGCTGTTTTTTTATTTACCTCAATCATTTTAATAAAGATTCAAAAAAAGGAATTCCATCGGCCTTTCCAAAAAAATTTTCAATGCATCTTTCAGGGTGGGGCATCATACCCAAGATGTTTTGTTTTTCATTAACTATTCCAGCAATATTTAAACTCGAGCCATTGGGATTACCATTGTTATTTATTTCATAATTTTCATCACAATATTGAAAAACAATTTGTTCATTTTCTTCTAATTTTTTCAAATTTGTATCATCTGCATAATAATTACCTTCATTATGTGCGATTGGGATTTTGATTTTTGCTTTTTTTTTATATTTTTTGGTAAAGGGTGTATTATTATTTTTTACTATTAAATTTATATGTCTACAAATAAATTTTAGCTTGCAGTTTCTTAACAAAGCACCTGGAAGCAATTTAGTTTCTGTTAATATTTGGAAACCGTTGCATATACCAATAACATACGCTCCAGTAGACGCGTGTTTAATTACCTCATTCATTATGACTGATTTAGATGCCATCGATCCACATCTAAGATAATCTCCATAAGAAAAACCACCAGGAAGAATAACCAAATCTGCTTTTGGCAATTCATTTTCTTGATGCCATATCATTTTACATTTTATTTGAAATTTTTCTAATGCAACTTTTATGTCTCTATCGCAATTAGAACCTGGGAAGACAATTATATTTGCTATCATTTAACTATTTTAAAACTATATTCTTCTATAGTCTCATTAGCTAATAATTTTTGGCATGCAGATTTTACTATTTTTTCTGCTTTATTTTTTTCCTTTTCATCAATTACAATAGAAAAATATTTACCTTGTCTTACTGTTTCAATTCCTTGAATGCCGAGGGAACTCAAAGCATTTTCGATTGCTTTACCCTGAGGGTCCAAAACCTCTTTTTTTAAAGTGATAAAAACTTCAAATTTCAATTTAACTTTTTTTTAATTTAATTGTTTTAGAAATACCTGTTTTAATTTCTTTGATATTAGTACCTTCTGGCATGATTCCAAGCCTCTTTGCAACTTCTTGATAAGCCTCAATTAATCCACCTAAATCTTTTCTAAATCTGTCTTTATCGAGTTTTTTTTCATTTTTAGTATCCCACAAACGACAGGTATCAGGACTAATCTCATCAACCAAAATGATTTTTTTTTCTTCATTATTCCAATATCTACCAAACTCTAATTTAAAATCCACCAGCTTAATTCCTACCGCCCTAAACAAACCTGATAAAATATCATTTATACGTAAACTAATGTTAGTGGCCATTTTAATTTCTTCCTCATTTGCCCAATCATTAATTTTAATATGCTCTATCGTTACAATTGGATCTCCTAAAGCGTCATTTTTGTAATAATACTCAACAATCGGATTTTTTAAAATAGATCCCTCGTTTAAACCCAATCTATTAACTATTGATCCAGCAGCAATATTTCTAACAACAAACTCAATTGGCAATACTTCACATGATTTGATCAGTTGCTCTCTCATATTTAATCTTTTTATTAAATGAGTTTCTAATCCAAAATCATTTAATTGATTATATATAAATTCAGAAATTCTGTTATTTAAAACTCCCTTACCTTCAATAATTGCTTTTTTTTCATTATTAAATGCTGTAGCATCATCTTTAAAGTACTGCACCATAGTATTTCTCTCTGGACCTTCGTAAAGAATTTTTGCTTTGCCTTCGTAAATTAATTTTCTTCTACTCATTTAAGTACTCTTGAAATAATATTTTTAACATATCTTTTATGATAATTAACATCAAATAAAAGCTTCAATTCTTTCGATGATATATTTTTAGATATAAACTTATCCTTTGATATATTCTGATAAAAACTAGAGCTATTTTTCCAAGTTTTCAAAGCATTTTTTTGAACAATTTTATATGCAGTTTCTCTTGATACTCCTTTTTGTGTCAATTTTAACATAATTCCTTGGGAAAATATTAAACCATTTAAAGCCTCCATATTCTTCTTCATTTTATTTGGGTAGACTACTAAATTTTTTATAACGTTATTCAGTCTATTTAATAAAAAATCTAATGTAATTGTAGCGTCAGGACCAATATTTCTTTCTACACTTGAGTGGCTTATGTCGCGCTCATGCCAAAGTATTATGTTTTCCATAGAAGGGTTTACATAACTTCTAACAAGCCTTGCTAGACCTGTGATATTTTCAGATAAAATTGGATTTTTTTTATGGGGCATTGCAGAAGATCCCTTTTGTCCAGCAGAAAAAAATTCTTCACATTCTAGAACCTCTGTTCTTTGTAAATGTCTTATTTCTGTCGCCAACCTTTCTGCCGAGCTAGCTATTACCCCTAAAGTTGAAAAAAAACATTGCATGTCTATCTCTTGGGATTATTTGGGTTGATATTGGTTCAGGTTTTAAATTTAATTTTTTCGCAACGTATTTCTCAATGCTAGGATTTAAATGAGCATATGTGCCTACCGCACCAGAAATTGCACAAGTTGAAATTTCATTAATTGCAGATTTAAGTCTTAATTTGTTTCTTTTAAATTCTTCGTAAAAAGTAGCAAGTTTTAATCCAAAGGTAATTGGCTCAGCGTGTATGCCGTGACTTCTGCCTATTGTAAATGTATTTTGATATTTTTTAATTTTTTTTTTTAGACTTATTAATATATTATCTAAATCTTTAAGTAATATGTTTGCAGATTGTTTTAATTGAACATTAAAACATGTATCCAAAACATCTGATGAAGTCATACCTTGATGTAAATATTTCGCATCTGGGCCTACTTTTTCTGCTATTGAGGTTAAAAATGCAATTACATCGTGTTTAGTTTTCTGTTCAATCTGATCAATTCTTTTAACATCAATTTTTGATTTTTTTCTTATTTTAGAAGCAACGCCAGATGGTATTATTTTAAACTTTTCCATTGCTTTTGCTGCGTGCAGTTCTATCTCTAGCCAAACTTTATATTTATTTTCTGGCTCCCAAATTCTCAAAACCTCTTCTCTGGTATATCGTGGTATCATTTAATTTTTATTTAAAGTAAATATTTCGTACCCATTATTTGTTATACCAACAGTATGTTCAAATTGTGCTGATAAGGATTTATCCTTAGTCACTGCGGTCCATCCATCTTTTAATACCTTTGTTTCAAATTTACCCTCATTAATCATAGGCTCAATCGTAAAAACCATACCCTCTTCTAATATTGGACCTTCGTTTTTATTACCGTAATGTAAAACGTTCGGTTCTTCATGAAAGTTTTCACCCACACCATGTCCACAAAACTCTCGAACAACAGAAAATCCTTTTTCCTCCGCAAAACTTTGAATTACATGACCGATATTTCCAAAATGAATACCTGGTTTTAAAATTTTTATTGATCTATTTAAACACTCTTTGGTGATATTAATTAAATTCTTAGCTTTTACCGAAATTTCTCCTACACAAAACATTTTTGAACAATCTCCATGAAAACCGTCTAGATAAGCTGTCACATCTATATTTAATATATCTCCATTCTTTAACTCTTTGTCAGAGGGAATACCATGACACACTACATGATTTATTGAAGTGCAAATTGATTTTGGATACCCTCTATACAACAGAGGGGCAGGGTATGCATTGTGATCTCTTAAAAATTTTTTTATTATTTCATCTATTGTTTGTGTTGTAATTCCCGGCAAAATTTTATCTTTAATAATGTCCAAAGCTATCGCTGCTAACTTACCTGCTTTTCTTAATTTAACAAAATCGCTTTCATTGTATTTTTTTATTGAATTCATGAACTTAATTTATAATTTTAATTTTTTTTTCTACTTCAATTTTTTTACTATTTACCTTACATGAGTAAGCAATAAATTTCACACCTTTTTTCTTATTTTTATTATATGCCTCATAGTACTTATGATCTATATCTTTCGCTATTTTAAAAAAATTACAATCTTCGCGTTGTATAAGAAATATAACAACAGCATCGTAGCCATGTTTCATTGATAGTCCTAATTTTTTTATGTGTTTAAGGCCTCTAGAGGTAATAGAGTCCGGAAATTCTGCAATTCCTTGCTCTCTTGAGAGTGTAACATTTTTAACTTCCAAAAATACTTTTCTATTGTTTATTTTAAGTTCAAAATCAAATCTAGTATCATTCGAATAAACAACCTCACGTTTTAATTTACGAATTTTTTTAAATTCAATAATTTTTCCTTTAAGCAAAGCTTCTTCTATGATTTTGTTGGCGATTAAAGTATTTACCCCTACATTGCTTTTGCCATCATTAATAATTTCTAAAGTATATTTTAATTTTCTTTTTATATTATCACTTTTTGAAATCCATGATTTATTACCTTTTTTTAACAATTCAAGCATTGAACCTGAATTAGGACAGTGTGCTGTTAAAATTTTATTATTTTTTTTCACATCTGCAAAAAATCTCTTATATCTTTTTTCAAATTTTACAGGTATTAGTTTTTTTTTAAATATCATATGAATAATAATAAAGATATTACATCATCTATTATAATAATTGGAAATGAAATTTTATCTGGAAGAACTCAAGATAAAAACACTTCAGCTTTGGCAAAATGGCTAAATAAGAAGGGTATTTTAGTTAAAGAAGTGAGAATTGTTGCGGATAATATTAATGAAATTATTTATCATGTTAGAGATTTAAAAGATAAATTTAATTATGTTTTTACTACAGGAGGGATCGGCCCCACTCATGATGATATTACAGCAGAAGCTATATCTGTTGCGTTTGATCAGAATTACGTCTACCACAAAAAAGCCTATCAAATATTAGAAAATTTCTACGATAAAAAAAACTTCAATGATGGTAGAAAAAAAATGGCAAAAATGCCAGAAAAAGCAAAATTAATACCTAATCCAAAAACATTTGCAGCGGGTTTTTATGTCCAAAATGTTTTTGTTTTACCTGGTGTTCCAGAAATATTAAATGCAATGATTAATGAATTGGATAAAATTATTCCTAATAGTACAGAAATTCTCTCTATTTCATGCGATTTAATTACAAAAGAAAGTGAAATTGCAGATGAATTAAAAAATATTCAAAAAAATTTTGAAAAAGTCGTTGATATTGGCAGTTATCCTTTTTTTAATAATTTAAATTCTGGTACATCAATAGTGATGAGATCAAAAAATCAAAAAAAACTTTTAGAATGTGAAAAAATTGTTAGAACATCATTTTCAAATTTGCTAAAAAAATAATTTCCTATAAAATTTTACAAATCTTCTATAAATAGACCAAAATTTACTATATCTGCTATATTTACCTTTATAGTTGCATACGGTTACTTTTTCGGTTTTTTTTTGTTAGTATTTGCATACTAATAGGAGGGACATAAAGTGAAACTACTACGAATAGTACTATGTATATTGTCGGTTGTAGCATTAAGCTTTAATGCAAATGCTAAGACAATTAAAATGGCAAAAGCCAATTGGGATACTGGTTATTTTCAAGCTGAAATTTATAAAATGGCGCTTGAAGAACTTGGTTATAAGGTTGCAAAACCGCAAGCAATCAAACCTTCGGTTTTTTACGTTGCAGCAGCTCAAGGCGATATAGATCTTTGGGTTAACGGTTGGTTCTCAACACATGACACTTATATTAAAGAAGCAAAAGGAAAAGTAAAACCTGTAGGTTACGTAATGAAAAAAGGTGGACTACAAGGATACTTAATTGACAAGAGAACTGCTGACAAACTTAATATTAAAAGTGTTATGGATATAAAAAAACACGCCAAGACATTTGATGCAAATGGAGATGGAAAAGCAGATATGGTTGCATGTCCTCCGGGGTGGGGATGTGAAAAACAAATAACCAAACATTTCGCTGAGCTTAAATTAGGTGATTTTATTAATCCTGTTAAAGCTGAGTATTCTGCATCTATGGCTGACGCTATAGCAAGGTATAAAAATGGAAAATCAGTTCTATTTTATACTTGGACTCCAAATTGGACAGTTGGAGCGCTTCAACTTGGTAAAGATGTTGTTTGGATTGAAGTTCCATATTCTAAGACCAAGGCGACAAAAGTAAATAATGCAACTAAGTCTTCAATTAATTTGGGTTTTGGTGCTGATGATATTAGACCAGCAGCAAACGTAGATTTTTTAAAGAAAAATCCTAAAGTTGAAAAATTACTTAATGTAGCTTCCATACCTTTAGCAGATATATCTGCACAGAATATGAAAATGAATAAAGGTGAAAAAAGCGAAAGAGATGTAAAGAGGCACGCTAAAGAGTGGGTGAAAGCAAATAAAAGCACCTTTGATGGCTGGATTAAAAAAGCTAAATAATTTTGGACTTTTTAAACCCATCAAAATATGTCTATTTACCAATAGCTGAATGGATAGAAAAATACGTTAAAGAGTGGTTGTTTGAGCAACGACCACTCTTTAAAAAAATATCGGTTCCAATAGATAATGTTCTAAATTCACTAGATTTTTTTTTTAATTTCGTCCCTCTACCGTTAGTAATAATCTTTTTTACTTTTGCTGCTTATAAAACAAATAGTTTAAAATTTGCGATCTTCACTTTTCTAAGTTTAATTTTTATCGATTTATTAGATATTTGGGAGGAAACAATGACAACTATGGCTATGATTATAACAGCCGTTATTTTCTGTTGCTTTATAGGAATACCTTTAGGTATCCTCTCGTCGAGAAGTAACTTTTTTGAAGCCTCTCTCAGACCAGCTTTAGATGTAATGCAAACTATACCAAGCTTTGTATATTTAATACCAGTTGTTATGCTCTTCGGGATTGGTTTAACACCTGGAGTAGTAGCAATTATAATATTTGCTCTCCCACCTGTCATAAGGCTAACTAATCTTGGATTAAGACAAGTTAGCAAAGGAGTAATAGACGCAGGAAAAGCTTTGGGGTGCAATAAATTAACTATACTTTTAAAAATTGAATTACCATTAGCTTTAAAAAGTATATTAGCTGGTGTAAATCAAACCTTAATGTTGTCTCTATCAATGGCAGTTATTGCAGCTTTAATAGGCGCAGGTGGTTTAGGTTTAACTGTTTATGTAGCATTAGGGAGATTAGATATAGGCCAGGCTTTTGTTGGAGGGCTAGGTATTGTCTTAATAGCTATAATATTTGACAGAATTACACAAAAACTTGTGAAATAATAAATTTATTATTTGTTAAATAATTCAATTTTCTGTAAGTAAAATATTTATGAAAATATTAGGTCTAGGCGTAGATATTGTAAATATAACAAGGGTAGATAATATTATAAATTCTAAAAAAAAAAATTTTTTAAAAAAAATTTTTAAAAATAATGAATTTAAAAATAAAAAAATCAATAAATTTACAGTTGCAAAAAAATTCGCTGCAAAAGAAGCTTTTTCTAAAGCAATTGGGACTGGTATTGGAAAATTTGTTTCATTCAAAGAAATAAGTGTTTTAAATAAATCTAATGGATCTCCGTATATTAAAATAACAAAAAATCTTGAAAAAAAAATTGAAAAAAAGATGAAATCTAAAAATATTAAAATACACTTAAGTATATCTGATGATTTTCCTTGGGCTATTGCTTTTGTTATTATATCTAGGGAAATATGAAAAAAAAAATAATAGAAAATTTTAATAGCATTATAATAGCTATTTTTTTAGCAATTTTAATAAGAACATTCTTATTACAGCCGTTTTACATTCCCTCATCTTCAATGGAAAAAACATTATTAATAGGAGATAGATTGTTTGTTACTAAATACAGTTATGGTTATAGCAGACACTCATTCCCTTTCAGTATTGGACTTTTAAAAAAGAGAATTTTATTTAAAGAACCTAACAGAGGAGATGTTATAGTATTTAAAACTCCAGCAGATAATCGAACAGACTATATTAAAAGATTAATAGGAAAATCAGGAGACAAAATACAATTTATTAGTGGGGATTTGTACATTAATAATAATAAAATTGTAAAAACTTTTGTTGAAAATTCCAAAATTTATTGTGGTAATGAAGAGGTAAATGTGAAAATTTATAAAGAAAAAATTTCAACAAAAAATAATTATAAGATTGCATACTTTTCAACAGGCTCATTTACAGACTCTGATGTGTATACAGTGCCAAAAAATCATTATTTTTTTTTAGGCGACAACAGAGATTGTTCATCAGATAGCCGTTACTTGACAAGAGTAGGATATGTTAAAAAAGAAAATTTAGTCGGAAAGGCAAGATTTTTATTTTTTTCCAATGATAAAACAAAAGGTAACTTTTTTACCTTCTGGAAATGGCATCATTCCATAAGATTCGAAAGGATATTAAAAAAAATCAATTAATGAATAAAATAGAAATTGAACAAATTGAGAAAATAATAGGAATTAAATTTAATAAAAAAAAAATTTTAGAGCAAGCTTTTATTCATAAAAGCGTATCAAAGGCAATCGAGATTAACAATGAACGTCTTGAATTTTTAGGTGATAGAGTATTAGGATTAGTTATTGCAGCTAATTTAAATAAAATTTATCCAACGGATTCTGAAGGACAATTGGATAAAAAATTGGCTTCGTTAGTAAATAAATCTACATGTGCTAAAATAATACAAGATTTAAAATTAAATAACTTTCTCAATCTTAGTAAATCGCAAAAGAAGAACAAATTTGGAAATGAAAAAATATTCGGTGATTTATGCGAGTCTCTAATAGGCGCAGTATATCTTGATCAAGGTTTCGAGGTTACTAATAAAGTTGTTCTAAAATTATGGAAAAATAAATTTAATAAAATATCCGGTAATATAATAGATCCAAAAACTAAATTACAAGAATATTCATTAAAAAAATTTAAAAAATTACCAATTTATAAAAATATTTCAAATCATGGGCCATCTCATAAACCAATTTTTAAAGTATCGGTAAATATAACGGGATCCAAAGCTTATATTGCTGAGGGAAGATCAAAAAAAATAGCTCAGTCTTTAGCTGCAAAGAAACTATTACAAAGTTTAAAAATATGAAATCATCTTTAGTTTCAATAATAGGTCCAACAAATTCCGGAAAATCAACACTAATTAATGCTTTAAATAAAAAAAAAATATCAATCGTTTCACATAAAGTTCAAACTACAAATTTAAACATTCGTGCCAATATTAAGTTTAAAGATAGTAATATCATATTTATAGATACACCTGGTTTTTACAGCAAAAAAAATAATGTTAATTTTATTAATACTGCAAATGAAGCAATAAAATCCTCGGATATAGTTTGTGTACTAATTGATATAAAATCAAAATTGGATTTTCTAAATGATATAAAAGATAGAATTATAAAAGTTAATAAACCTAAAATTTTAATTTTTAATAAAATTGATTTAGTTTCAAAAACATATGTAATTAATAAAGTTGAAAAAATTGAATTTTTAAATATTTTTCAAGACATATTTTATATTTCTGCACTTAAACAGATAAGTTTAAATAATTTTTTACAATATATATATAAAAATACGAAACAAAAAAAAAAAATACAATTTAGAAAAAAAACATACAATGTCTAAGAGCAAATTTTTCGCTGAAATTACAAGAGAGGCGATATTTAGGTTCACAAATCAAGAGATACCTTATCAAACAAACGTGATAACACAAAAAGTAATAAGAACAAAATCTGTGAAGATTTATCAAAATCTTGTAGTAAAAAATAAAAATCAACAGAGAATTATTATAGGCAAGTCTGGAAAAATGCTCAAATTGATTGGTCAATACTCTAGAAAACAACTAGAAGAAATATTAAAATCAAAAGTACATTTATTTCTTAACGTTATCGTTGGTAATTAGAATGATTTGGACAGACGAAGGATATTTAGTAAAGCTAATTAATTATTCTGAAAATTCGATAATAGCAAATTTTTTTACAAATAATCATGGTTATTATAGTGGAATTATCTATGGTGGAAATTCAAAAAAATATAAAAATAAATTGCAAATTGGAAATAAATTACACTTACATTACAAGTCAAAAACTGAAGACTCCTTAGGATACTTTAATTGTGAATTATTGACTTCAAATGGATTTTTATATTTTAATGATAAAAAAAAATTATTAATTTTTAATTCTATTTTTGAAATTTCCTCAAAAATTTTTCCTGAAAGACAATCTTTTAATAAAATTTACAATTCACTTGATAATTTAATTAATAATTTTGATGAAGATCCACTCAAAAAATTTGTTCTATGGGAATATGATACTTTATGCGATTTAGGTTATGGTTATGACGATCAAGATAATATTAAAAAAAGTTATATACCTTCATTGTTATTGGATAGAAAATCAGATTATATTTTTAATGATTTAAAAAATATTTTGGATATAAATAAAAATATTTATGATAAACAATTTCATGATAAAAATATTAAATTCTATTATAGAAACATGTTAAATACACTTTTTTATAATGAATAAAAATATCTTAAAAGAAGAATTAAAAAATCAATTTGCAAAAAAATATCTATCTTACGCATTATCCACAATAACGCAAAGAGCACTTCCTGATTTAAGAGACGGATTAAAGCCAGTACATAGAAGATTGATTTACGCGATGTACTTACTTAATTTAGGACCAAAATCACAATTTAAAAAGTCTGCAAGAGTTGTTGGTGATGTTATCGGAAAGTTTCATCCACATGGCGATCAATCAGTTTATGATGCGCTTGTTAGACTTGCTCAAGATTTTTTAACAAAATACCCACTTGTTTATGGCCAAGGTAACTTTGGAAATATAGACGGTGATAATGCTGCCGCAATGAGATACACTGAGGCTAAACTTACTTCAGTTGCTGAGTCTATACTTAAAGATATCGAGTACGATACAGTAAAATTTAAAAAAACTTATGACGGCGAACTTGAGGAACCAGAAATATTGCCATCACAATTCCCAAATATATTAGCAAATGGATCCAGTGGTATTGCTGTAGGAATGGCAACAAATATTCCGCCGCATAATATTACAGAATTATGCAACGGAATTAAAATTATTAATGATAAACCTAATACAAAATTAAATGATTTACTTAAAATTATTAAAGGGCCTGATTTTCCTACCGGCGGTGTTTTAAATAACAACAAGAAGGAAATACAAAGAGCTTATAAGACAGGCAAAGGTTTTTTTGAAATAAGGGCAAGTTACAAAATTGAAGAGTTAGGAAGAGGATTATATCAAATAGTTGTAACACAAATACCATATCACGTTAATAAATCTAAACTTATAGAAAAAATAGCGAGTTTAATTTTAGAAAAAAAGAACAAACTTCTTGATAATATTATCGACGAATCTGATGAAAAAGTAAGAATAATATTAAGGCCAAAAAATAGAAATGTTGATCCGAATATTTTAATGGAGTCGCTTTTTAATCAAACAGACTTAAGTACCAAATTTTTTCTAAACATGAATATATTAAATGATAAACAGCAACCACGTGTCATGCCTTTGATTGATGTTTTAAAAAATTTTTTAAAACACAGGTATTTAATTTTAAATAAAAAAAATTCTTATTTACTAAAAAAAATCAATAAAAGATTAAATATTTTAAAAGGTTTTTTAATAGTATTTAGAAATGTTAATAATATTATTAAAATAATAAGAAATGATAAAGACCCTAAAAAAAGCTTAATAAAAAGGTATAATTTAAATAATTTTCAAGCTGATGCAATACTTGATATGAAATTAAAAAACTTAAAAAAAATCGAGGAGCATGAAATTAAAAATGAATTTAAAAATTTATCTAGTGAAAAAAATATTATACAGAAAATACTAAGATCAAAAACATTACAAAAAAAAGAAATTAACAAGGAATTTGATCAAATATCATTAAATTTTGGAGAAAATAGCAGTTTTGGAAAAAGAAGAACGGTATTAGATAATTTTAAACAAATGGACGCAGATGAAGTTCAAGAAAATTTAAAGACCAATGAGGATGTTACTATTTTTATAATTAATGGAGCTTATATAAAAATAAATAAAGGCAATTATTTACCAACGAATTTTGATGAATTAGACAAAACCTGCAATTTGATATTATGTAGTAAATCTTCAAAAAAAATAATTTTATTATCCAACTTTGGCAAATCTTACACCTTATCAATCGAAAAACTAGTAGGAAGATCTCAAAAGGGTAAGCAAATATCTAATTATCTAAAACTTAAAGATTCGGAAAAAATAATTGATTGCTTTGAGTATGTTGAAAATAGCAAAATTTTGTTATCAACTAAAATGGGAAAAATGTTTATTACTGAGTCAGATAATCTTTACTCTAATAAAAGATCAGGGAAAAAAATTCTTAATATTAATTCAAATGATTCTTTTTTTGGAAGTTTAATGTTAAACGGCGTTTCTGAATACATTGCTGTTTTTTTGAATAGATCAGAAGATTATAAATTAATTATACTAAATAAAAAAGAAATACCAAATTTGAATCACGGTGTAGGAGTGAATTCATTTAAAAATAAAGAATACTCAGTTTGTAGCTTAAGTTGTATAGAAAAAAATTTAGTATTTAACGATATTTTTGAACAAGAGATTAAAAATTTTCAATCTAAAAGTTATATTACCAAAAGACCGGGATCTGGTAAAAAGATAACTAGTAAATTTAATCTTAATTTATTTAGAGGATATAAAAAAAATATAAAAATAATTAATGACTAGGGATATTAAAATAAGAAGTTTGATAAAAACAATTACTTGGAGAATACTAGCCTCATTAGATACATTCTTAATAGCTTGGTTTGTAAGTGGCAGTATATCTGTCGGTGGATGGATAGCTACAATTGAAGTTATCACCAAAATAATTTTGTATTACTTTCATGAAAGAGCATGGAATAGAGTTAAGTGGGGTCAGTTTGAAAAATAAATTTATAAATTGTCTCTCACTTTTCACTACAGGAATAACCTCAATTATTTATAAGAAAGATTCACAATATGAAGGTATTACAGTAAATTCATTTGCTCCAGTTTCTTTAAAACCTAAAATTATTATGTGGTGTCTTGATAAAACTTCTAAATCTAAAAAGAATTTTTTAAGGAAAAACGTTATCTATAAAATAATATTCTTATCGAAAAAGCAAAAAAAAATTTCTAAAAAATTAGCTAGTACAAATAATACTTTCAATAAATTGTATTTAAATAATATTGTTAAAGAATCTTTAGGTTATTTAGAGTGTAAATTATATAAAACATACAATGTAGGTGATCATTATTTAGTATTACACAAAGTAAAAAGTTTTAAAATATTAAAAGGAAAAGAACCTTTGATTTTTTTTAAAAGCAATTATTTTTGAATTAAAAATTTCTCAATATATTCGATAGCAAAATAACTAACAATTGCGCTAGCACCAGCTCTTTTAAATGATACCATGATTTCTTTTAAAATATTTTCATTAAATATTTTATTTTTAATACCATTTTTAATCATAGAATACTCACCTGAAACATTATAAGCTACAATTGGAACATTATATTTATCTTTTGTTTGAGATATAATATCTAAATAGGTTAAACCTGGTTTTATCATGATCATATCTGCACCATCCTTTAGATCCCCTTCTATTTGTCTTAATGCATCATCAGAATTTGCACTATCAAGTTGATAAGAGCTTTTATCAATTCCTTCTTTTTGAGTTGATCCTACGCCGTCTCTAAATGGACCATAAAATCCTGATGCATATTTTGCAGCGTAAGAAAGTATTAAAGTATTTTTAAAATTGTTTTTTTCAAGTGCATTTCTTATACTAAAAATTCTTCCATCCATCATATCTGAAGGAGCTATAACGTCGGCACCTGAAGTAACCTGTAACAAGGATTGTTGTACAAGTCTCTCAACTGTTTCATCATTTTGTACTGAATTATTTTTTAAAATACCATCGTGTCCATGTGTTGTATATGGATCCAACGCAACATCAGTAACAATTCCTATCTCTTTATTATATCCTTTTTTAATTTCTCTAATTGATTTATTAATTAAGTTATTCTCATTTAGTGCCTCTGACCCAACAGCGTCCTTTTTATCTTGAGGAGTTTGAGGAAATAAGATTATTGCCTGTATCCCATTTTTTATTGCATTGTCAATTAGTTGCTTTAAGTTATCAGGGCTATACCTATACACGTTTGGCATAGATTTAATTTCTTGCTTTTGATTTTTTCCGTCAGTTATAAAAATTGGAAGGATAAAGTCACTGGCTAAAATATTATTTTCTCTGAATAAATTTATTGACCATTTACTTGATCTTAGTCTTCTTTGTCTTTTTAATAATAGCATACTCAATTAATACCTAAATTTTTCATACATTTACTGCGTCTTATTGCAATTTTTAATAACTATATATTGTGATTTTTTCATAGTATTGTATAGCTTTAGTGTTTTGAGAAGCAATAATAGCAGATATTTGGTAAGAAATGTAATAATTGCTGCAGATCATGCCGGTGTTGTTTTGAAAAAGCGTATATCTAAATATTTGTTAAGAAAAGGGTTTAAAGTGAGCGACGTAGGAACAAATAATTTGTATAAATCTGTTGACTACCCAGATTATGCAAAAAAACTTGTAAAAAAAATGAATAAAGAAAAAATGGGCATCTTAATTTGTGGTACAGGTATTGGAATGAGTATTACTGCAAATAGATTTAATAGAATTAGAGCTGCTTTACCTCACAATCAAAAAGCATCTAAGCTATCTAGAGAACACAATGATTCAAACGTGATTATTTTAGGTGCAAAATTAACAAATTTAAAAAAAGCTAAAAAGATGGTAGATATTTTTTTAACAACTAAATTTTCAGGAGGAAGACATCTAAGGAGGATTAATAAAATATAATGTCTAAAGAATACAAAGTTACTTATAATTTTTTTAATGAAGGATTGTCAAAAACTGATCCTGAATTGATGTCATTTATAACAGAAGAATTAAATAGACAGCAAAATCATTTAGAATTAATTGCTTCTGAAAATATTGTCTCTAAATCAATTCTTGAAACCCAAGGTTCAGTGCTTACAAATAAATATGCCGAAGGCTACCCAGGAAAAAGATATTATGGTGGATGTGAATTTGTAGACAAAGCTGAGACATTAGCAATAGAGAGAGCAAAAAAATTGTTTAATGTTAATTTTGCGAATGTTCAACCTCATTCAGGTGCACAAGCTAATGGTGCAGTTTTTTTAGCATTACTTAAACCGGGAGATACAATCTTGGGAATGGGAATAGATCAAGGAGGTCACTTGACACACGGAGCTCCTCCCGCTCAATCTGGAAAATGGTTTAACGCTATACATTACGGTGTTAGAAAAGATAATGGTCTTATCGATTATGATCAAATTAAAGACTTAGCAAAAAAACACAGACCAAAACTTATCATAGCTGGAGGTAGCGCTTACTCGAGAATAATAGACTTTAAAATTTTTAGAGAAATCGCAAATAGTGTAGGAGCATATTTACTAGTCGACATGGCTCATTTCTCCGGTCTTGTAGCTGGCAAAGTTTATCCAAATCCGTGCGATCTAGCTGACGTAGTAACATCTACTACACATAAAGTTTTAAGAGGACCTAGAGGAGGAATTATTTTAACAAATAATGAAGAATTAGCTAAAAAATTCAATTCGGCTGTATTCCCGGGCTTACAGGGGGGACCACTGATGCATGTTATAGCAGCAAAAGCAGTTTGTTTTGGAGAAGCTTTAAAAGATGAATTTAAAATTTATTCGAGAAATGTTGTAGATAATGCAAAAATATTATCTGAAACATTAAAAAACTTTGGTTTTGAAATTTTTTCAGGAGGAACCGACACACATTTAATCTTATTAGACTTAAGACCAATTCACGTCACCGGTAAGGATGCAGAGAAGTCAATGGTTAAGGCAAATTTAACTTGTAACAAGAATGGCATACCCTATGATGAAGAAAAGCCTTGGGTAACATCTGGCATTCGTTTAGGTACACCCGCTTGTACCACTAGAGGCTTCGGTTTAGCAGAATTTAAATATGTTGGTGAGCTAGTATCGGAATTATTAAAAGGTCTTAAAGAAAATAAAGATAAAAATTCTATTGTCGAAATGAAAGTAAGGGAAAAAGTTATAAAACTTTGTAATCAATTCCCAATTTATTAATTATGCTTTGTCCATTTTGCAAAGAAAAAGACACGTCTGTAATAGATTCTAGATCTACTGAGGATGGTACAGCTATAAGACGAAGACGATTATGTGGTTGTGGTAAACAGAGATTTACAACATTTGAGAGAGTTCAATTTAGAGAACTCACTGTAATAAAGAAGAATGGAAGAAAATCCCCTTTTGAACGAGAGAAACTAACAAAATCTATTATGACTGCTCTTAGAAAAAGACCAATTGATAATGACACAATTGAAAAATTTGTATCAAAAATTTATAGAAACTTAGAAGACCTTGGTCAAAACGAAATTATGACCTCAACTATAGGAAAATTTGTAATGGATGGGTTAAAAGAAATCGATCCGGTTGGTTATGTAAGATTTGCATCTGTCTATACAAATTTTAAAGAGGCAAAGGACTTTGAAAATTTTGTAGATAATATCGATGCCTACAGAAAAAAATAATTCATATTTTATTTATTTAGCGAACAAATTATCTTTAATAAATCAGTTTTTAAGCTTTCCCAATCCATCTGTTGGAGCAGTATCTGTTTCTGAAAATCAAATAATATCTACAGGTGTTACAGGACCAAACGGATCACCACATGCCGAATATGATTCAATTAAAAACGCTAAAAACAAAAAAATAGAAAAATTATATGTTTCTCTAATCCCTTGTGCTCATAAAGGCAAAAATCCATCATGCACTAAAATAATAAAAAAGAAAAAAATTAAGAAAGTAATTTATTCATCTGATGATTATGATATTAGAGTAATAAATTATTCTAAGTATGATTTGAAGAAAAACAAAGTCAAACTTTCAAAAATATCGATGAATAATCCCTGTTTCAATGAAATAAAAAAATATAATTATTCAAAAAAAAAAGAATTACCTTATATAACTGCGAAATTAGCTATTAGCTCGGATTATTTTACAAAAAATAAAAATAAAAAGTATTTTACAAATAAAAAAGCGTTAAAATATGCTCATTTATTAAGATATAAAAATGACTCTATTATAGTTGGTAAAAATACATTTGAAGACGACTTACCTTTATTAAATTGCAGAATTAAAGGTATTAAAAAAAAAAATAAAATTTTTTTAATAAATCAAAATCTCAAATTTAGTAAAAATGGTTATAAACACTTAGCTAAAATAAAACCATATATTTTTCATAGTAGTAAAAATAACTATTTAATCAAAAAACTTAAATCGTATTGTAATTTGATATATATCCCTTGCATTCAAAATAAAAATATTGAAACAAAATTAATATGTAAGAAAATATTTAAACTCAATTGTCGAAAATTATTAGTCGAGGGAGGTTTAAAAACTCAAGAATTATTTTTAAAAGATAATCTAATAAATGAATTTTTAATTGTAAAATCAGATAAAAATTTTAGTAAAAAAGGTAGAATAAATGCTTTAGAAATATACAAAAATATAAAAACAAAATTTAAATCTAAAAAACCTTTTCGCTTAGACGATAATAGGATATTTAGGTATTATTCATAATGTTTACAGGAATTATAAAAAATAAAGCTCAGTTTGCATCTTTAAAAAAATATAAATCTAAGTATTTCTTAACTTTAAATACCGTTCAAAGATTTACTAATAAGGATATTGGTTCTTCAATATCAATTAATGGAATTTGTTTAACTTTAATCAAAGCAAAATCGATTAAAAACAAATACCAAATAATGTTTTATTTATCCCCCGAAACACTGAGACTATCTAATTTAAGGTTTTTAAAAAAAAAAGAAAATTTAAATATTGAAAAATCACTTAGATTTGGTGATGAGATATCAGGTCATTTTGTTCAAGGTCATGTCGATGATTGCTCATCTATTAGCAAAATAAATATTAAACGAGGTAGTTGGTATATTAATGTCAAATATAAACAAAAATTTAAAAAATATATAATTAAAAAAGGATCTATAGCTATTAATGGTGTTTCTTTAACAATAGTCTCTGTAAGCAAAAACCACTTTCAATTAGTCATAATTCCTCACTCTTTGAAATTAACAAACCTAATTAACCTTAAAAAAGATGATAAGGTTAACGTAGAATTTGATATTATTTTAAAATATTTAAATAGATAATATAAATGAAAAAATTTAAATACTCTAAAATTGATGAAATTATTAAAGCTGCTAAAAGAGGAAAAATTTTTATTTTAGTTGACGATAAAAATAGAGAAAATGAGGGAGACCTTGTTTTTTCGGCAAAAAAAACTACAGCAAAAAAAATTAATTTCATGGCTAAATATGGCAGAGGATTGATCTGTTTGGCTTTAGATAAGAAACAAACAAATAAGCTCGGCCTAAGTCTAATGCCTAGTAGAAATAGCTCAAGATTAAGAACTGCATTCACTGTAAGTATAGAGGCTCGAAGAGGAGTAACTACTGGTATCTCCGCATTAGATCGTGCAAAAACAATTTTAGTTGCTATTAATCAAAAATCAAACTCAAAGTCTATATCAACACCGGGTCACATATTTCCACTTGTTGCTAGAGACGGTGGTGTCTTAACACGAGCGGGACATACCGAAGCATCAGTAGATATTTCTAATCTCGCTGGAATGGGAAAATCTGCTGTAATATGTGAAATAATGAATGATGACGGCACCATGGCAAAAGGAAAAAAATTACTTGAATATGCAAGAAAGCATTCATTAAAAATTGGAAAAATAGATGATTTAATATCTTATAGGTTAAAAAAAGAATCTTTTATAAAACAACGAGAAGAAAAAATTGTCATAATAAATAAAAAAAAATATAAATTAATCTCATTTGAAAATTTTTTAGATAATAAGCAACATCTGGCATTAGTTTATGGAGATATTAAAAAAAATTCTATTCCAAAAGTTAGGGTTCTATCAACAAATTCATTAGACATTTTTACAAATAAAAATGTTCAAAAAGATATTAAAAATTCTCTAAAATTTATGTCATCTTTTAAACCAAGTGTAATATTACTGATAAAAGAGAGTGATTTTGCAGATTTGCCCAAAATAATCAATTATACTAGTATTAACGATAAATTAAGTACAAATATAAGAAATTACGGTGTGGGTGCGCAAATTTTGAAAAAGCTTAAAATTAAAAATATGATATTAGTGACAAGGTCTAAGAAAAAAGTAATAGGTCTTGAAGGTTTTGGAATTAAAATAAGAAAACAAGAAATTATAAATAAAAAATGAAAAAAAATTGCCTAATTGTCATTTCTAATTTTTATCAAGTTATATCTAATAATTTACTTAAAGGGACTATAAAAATTCTAAATGACAACAAAATTAAATATGATTTAAGAATTGTTGATGGTTGTTTTGAAATACCTCAGCTTGTAAATATATTATTAAAAAGAAAAAAATATTCTTTTTGTGTTGTTCTTGGTTGTATTATTAAAGGTCAGACACCGCATTTCTCATTATTATCAAAAACTGTTATAAATGAAATCATGCAAATATCTGTAAAATATAGTTGCCCAATTGGATATGGAATCATTTCTTGTATAAATAAAAAGCAGGCAATTATTAGGTCGTCTGGTAAGAAAAATAAAGGTGCTGAAGCAACAAAAGCTGCTATTTCAATTTTAAAAAATATCTGATTATGAACCCCTCTTTTAGATTGGTGGTTGTTCAGAAAATCTATGAAAAAATAACCAGTTCCAATAAAGACATTTCTTTTCAAAAACATCCATACCAAAGGCTTATCAAGAAAATATTTTATGGGTATTTTGATAAAGAAAATGAGTTAGAAGCTTTTTTAGAAAAATGGCTTAATAAAGAAAAGGTAAATATTCATAATTTAGAGTTATTGCTTAAAATCATTTTGAAAGCATCCATTTATGAGTTAATTTTTATTAAAAAAACTCCCTTTAAAGTAGTAATTGACGAATATTTAGAAGTTACCGGCAAATATTTTGATAAAAATCAAAAAAAACTAGTAAATGCCATTTTAGATGCTGTTTATAAATCCCAACAATAAAGTGTCAAAAATCTTGATTTTTATATTTTATTTTGGCACTAAGTCACATAATTAAGATATTTAATGAGCTCAGATATAATTTTACAGATTGTAATTTTTTGCGGTGTAATCTCCGTAATATATGGTTTTATATCTAGTAAACAAATATTGTCTGCTAGTGCTGGTGATGACAAAATGCAAGAGATTGCAAGCGCTATTCAAATAGGTGCAAAGGCTTACTTAAAAAGACAATACACTACTATAGCTATAGTTGGAGTTATTGTACTAATTTTAATTAGTTTTTTATTTTCAATATGGGTAGGACTAGGATATGTAATTGGAGCTACACTATCTGGAGCGGCTGGTTACGTAGGGATGTTAATATCAGTACAAGCAAATGTAAGAACAGCTGAAGCCTCAAGGACTAGTTTAGATGATGGACTAAGAATAGCTTTTAAATCAGGGGCAGTTACCGGTATGTTGGTTGCTGGATTAGCTCTTCTCTCAATATCAGTTTACTATTTTTTGTTATTGAAGTTAAACATCGATGAGCGTGAAATAGTAAATGCTCTAGTTGCATTAGGTTTTGGTGCATCTTTAATATCTATATTTGCTAGATTGGGTGGGGGTATATTTACAAAAGGAGCTGATGTTGGTGCAGACTTAGTCGGCAAAGTCGAAGCAGGTATTCCAGAAGATGACCCAAGAAATCCAGCGGTGATTGCAGATAATGTTGGAGATAATGTTGGCGACTGTGCTGGCATGGCAGCAGATTTATTTGAAACCTATGCTGTAACTATAGTTGCAACAATGGTGCTGTCCTCAATTTTTTTTTCAGGTAATATAAATATGATGATTTATCCACTAAGCATAGGTGGAATTTGCATACTTACATCAATAATTGGAACTTATTTTGTAAAACTTGGAAAAAGTCAAAATATAATGGGAGCTTTATATAAAGGTTTTATTGTGACTGCAGTTTTATCTTTATTAGCTTTATACCCTGTCACTGATTTAGTTATAGGTTTAGACAGTCAATTTAATGTAAATGATAAAGAATTTTCTGGACTTGAATTATATTTTTGTGGCTTAATTGGATTAATAATTACTGGCTTAATTATTTGGATAACAGAGTATTATACTGGAACAGATTATCGACCTGTAAAATCTGTTGCCGAGTCATCAACGACAGGTCATGGTACAAATGTTATTCAAGGTTTAGCAATCTCTATGGAGGCTACTGCAATACCTGCGTTAATAATCGTAACTGGAATAATTTCAACTTTCTTATTGGCAGGTTTATTTGGTATAGCAATAGCAGTTACTACAATGTTAGCTTTAGCCGGCATGGTAGTTGCTCTTGATGCTTATGGTCCGGTAACTGATAATGCTGGTGGTATAGCTGAGATGTCTAATTTACCTGATGATGTAAGAAAAACAACCGATGCTTTAGATGCTGTAGGTAATACAACAAAAGCAGTTACAAAAGGTTATGCAATTGGATCCGCTGGATTAGGAGCTCTAGTTTTATTTGCTGCTTATACCGAAGACATTAAATTCTTTTCAAAAGATCCTACTTCATCATTAAGTGGGATTGAAGTTAATTTTGATCTTTCAAATCCATATGTTGTTGTAGGTTTGTTAATAGGAGGTTTATTACCATATTTATTTGGTTCAATGGGCATGCAAGCTGTAGGTAGGGCCGGAGGAGCGGTGGTAAATGAAGTGAGAAGACAATTTAAAGAAATGCCAGGAATAATGAAAGGTACAGATAAACCTGATTATAAAACAGCTGTAGATTTATTAACCAAGGCCGCTATTAAAGAGATGGTTATACCATCATTGTTACCAGTATTATCGCCTGTTATTTTGTATGGTATTATCTATTTAATAGCTGGACAGGTCGCTGCGTTATCATCTTTAGGCGCAATGTTACTTGGAGTAATTATCACAGGTTTATTCGTTGCAATATCAATGACAGCAGGCGGTGGTGCATGGGATAATGCAAAAAAATATATCGAGGATGGAAATTTCGGTGGTAAAGGTTCTGAGGCACACAAAGCAGCAGTAACAGGTGATACAGTTGGTGATCCTTACAAAGATACTGCAGGTCCAGCTGTTAATCCCATGATAAAGATTACCAATATCGTAGCTCTTTTACTTTTGGCTATAATCGCACATTAATTAATGCTATTTAGGAAATGGAGAAAAATCATCATCTTTTTTTTTTGCTCGTTGAAGTCTTTTCCTAGAAGAATTTAATATTTTTGTAATAACAGAATCATCCAAAGCCAAGCTTTTTGTCTTATTTTCAGAAAACACAATGTTTTGCATATTGGATAAATTATATGTTTCTACTCTATTTATGATACCCTTATTATTAAATTTAATAATTAAGATATTATTCTTTTTAAATTTTTTTTTACCTAATTTGTTTTTTTCAATCACGATTTCAAAATAGCTCCACAAATTTTTATCAAAAGGATCTATTAATGGTTGATAACCCATTAATTTTAATACATCATTTTTGTTCGAAACATTTATTTTCAATATTTGTGATTTTAAAATTATATTCTTAACACCATGTGCCTCGTTAGGCTGTTTTAAAGAAGTGCAATTAGTTAAAATTAGGCAAAATATAGAGAGTTTTATATACTTCATTAGCTTAGATCACTTTTAATGCTTATATTAGTAAATTTAACATTTATATCAAATTAAATGATAATCCTAACAAATAAAAGTTGATTTAAAAGTCATAAATGATATTTACAACATTTTTATGGCAGTACCAAAGCGCAAAACTTCTGTATCTAGAAAAGGGAAAAGAAGATCCCATCATGCAGTTAAATTTAAAAATATTATCGAGGACAAAAAAAGTGGTGAATTTAGATTATCCCACCATATTGATAAAAAAACTGGCATGTACAACGGAAAACAAATATTTAAAAATAAATAATATCTTTAATGAATTATAAATATAACATTGCATTGGACGCAATGGGTGGGGATAACGCTCCAAAAAAAGTAGTTGAAGGACTAAGAATTTTTTTGAGAGATAACAAAGAAACCTCTTTTACTTTATTTGGAAAAAAAAAAAAAATTGAAGAATGTTTACAAAAATGTGATCTTTCGAAAAATCAAAGCATATTCATTGAGGATTGTGAAAAAATAATTACAAATGAAATGAGCGTGAGAGACTCTATTAAACTAGGTAAAGAGTCTAGCATGTGGAGGTCGATTGAGTCAGTAAAAAATAAAAAATGCGATATAATAATATCTTCTGGTAATACAGGCGCATTACTTGTTATTTCTAAATTACTTTTGAAAACGATTGATGGTGTCGATAAACCGCCACTAGCAGGATTATGGCCAAACAAGAAAAATCTTAGTATAGTTTTAGATCTAGGTGCGAATGTAGAGTGTAATGAGAAAAATTTTGTTCAATTTTCAAAAATAGGAAGCGAGTTATATTCTGTTTTATTTGATAAACAAAAACCAAATGTGGGTTTACTCAACATAGGATCAGAGGAAATCAAAGGGAATGAAACCTTAAAAAATACTCATTCATCATTAAATCAGACAAATAATAATTTCATCTATACTGGATATATAGAAGGAAATGATATTACCAAAGGAGATGTTGACGTTATTGTTACTGATGGATTTACAGGCAATGTAGCTTTAAAGACAGCCGAAGGAACAGCAAATTATATTACATCTGAAATAAAAAATTCTTTTAGTAATAGTTTTTTAAGTAAAATATCGTATTTAATAAGCTATCCAGTCTTTTCAAAAATTAAAAAAAAATTAGATCCAAGAAATTATAATGGAGCAATTTTTTTAGGTCTTACATCCCCCGTAATTAAAAGTCATGGAGGTGCAGATGGGTATGCATTTTATAATTCAATTAAATTGTCTTCCAAAATATTACGTGGTAATCTAATTGATAAAATTAAAAATAATTTTGTTGATGGAAAAAAATAACAATATAACGAGGCAAGATTTATATAAAATTGTTTTTAAAGAATTAGGGTTACCAAAAAGTGAATGTGCTAAATTCGTAGACTTAGTTTTTGAATTTTTAATTAAAGAGCTCGAAAAAAAAAATAAAGTAAAAATTGCTTTGTTTGGTTCTTTTAACTTAAAAACTAAATCCGCAAGAGTTGGCAGAAATCCTAAAACCAAGGAATTAGCTGAGATAATTTCACGAAATGTTGTAAGATTTAAACCTTCAAAAATGTTAATTAAAAAAATTAATAAACAAACCAATGAATAAAAAAAAAAAGGCGTTTAAAACCGTAGGCGAGGTGTGCCAAATATTAGGTTTAATTGACAATACTACTGGAAGAAACAAAACTTATCTACTTAGGTTTTGGGAAAAAAAATTTAAACAAGCAAAATGTTCGGTAGTTTATAATGGTAGACGATATTATTCTGATGATAATATTAAAGTATTGCATACTATAAAATCCTTATTAAATGACGAGGGATTAACTTTAAATAAAGTAAAAATGTTGTTAAATGAAAAAAAAACTAAAACTGAAGTTGACTCGAAAAATGATAAATATATAAATCATGAACAATTAAAAAAAATAAAAAAAATAATTAGTGAAATAAAAAATATTTTATAATGGCAAAAAAAACTTCAATTAAAGTTAGATTAGTTCCTGAACAAAAACAGAATAGCAGCTTTTATTATTACGTTAAAAAACCTACAGCTGGAGAAAAGGCAAAAAACAAACTTAAATTAAAGAAATATAATCCAGAAACAAAGAAACATGAGTGGTTTATAGAAAAAAAATTACCACCACATAGCAAATAATTATTTATACTTTATTCTCTGCAGCTTTATAAAAGAATTAATCATGGCTTTCCAAATACCTATAATAACAAATTTTTCTATTTTAAACGCTTTTGCTTTTTTACACCTCAAATACAGTATTTTATTTATTCTTTTTTGATCTACAATTTTACTTTTTGGTTTATACTTAATAATTTTTAGCACCTCATTTCTTCTATTTGCTAGTAACTTTAACATTTTGAAATCTATTTTATCTATATTTTTCCTAATGATTTTAAGTTTATCTGCGGGTGACAATTTTGTTTTTTTCATATTTATAAATAAGATATAAACCATATAATAATGTTTTATCAAAATAAAGTTCATTTATATTGGTTATTATCCTGTTGTGTAACATTACTGCTCTTAATTATTGTTGGTGGATTAACTAGATTAACTGATTCGGGTTTATCAATTACTAATTGGGAAATTTTTACAGGAATTCTTCCTCCTCTAAATCAACAAACATGGTTAGATTACTTCGAATTGTACAAGCAAATACCTGAATATAAACTAATTAATTACAACATGAGTTTATCTGAATTTAAAATTATTTTTTGGTGGGAATATGCGCACAGGATACTTGCTAGGTTAACTGTAATTTTATTTATAGTTCCAATGATATTTTTTATTTTTAATAAACAAATTAGATATCAAAAACTGATTTTAAGCTTAATTATTTGCTTCTTATTTTTTCTTCAAGGTTTTATAGGCTGGTATATGGTTAAAAGCGGTTTGGTTAAAAATGTAGATGTGAGTCATTTTAGACTTGCAATGCATTTATTTACAGCGATTATTATATATTCTTTGTTATTTTGGTTATTAATTAATCATCAAAATAGTTATTTGCTAATAAAAATAAATAAATCGAATCTATCTTTAATGATATTATTATTAGCAACTTACATGCAGATTATTTTTGGAGCATTTGTATCAGGTTTAGATGCTGGTCTTATATATCAAACATGGCCATTAATGAATGAAAGCTTTATTGCTGATGATATAAATCTTTACTCTATCTTTTCATTGGAAAGTTTAAATAATCATTCATACGTTCAATTTTATCATAGAATTCTGGCTTACTTAATTTGCATTATTTTTGTTTTTTCATATTTTAATAATCGTAAACATAAGAATATTCCTGTAAAATATTTTAATTATATTTTTTTAGCTGTTTTATTTCAAATAATCTTGGGAATTTCGACTTTATTATCTGGGTTAAATATTTATTTAGCAAGCCTTCATCAAATTGGATCAATTTTATTAATTTCTACAATCTTAATTGCTATATACAGATCTTCAAATTTAATTGACAATAACGGAGTAAAGGATTAATTACCTGATCAAAATGAGCGATAATTTAAAAAAAGATTTTGTAAGTTCATGGTTACATATTGATGCAACCAATTTAGTTGTTGGTAGGTTAGCTGCCGAAATATCTAAGATTTTAAGAGGAAAAAATAAAACTTGTTATACACCAAATAAATTAGTTGGTGATTACGTTGTAGTAACTAATGCAAAAAAAATTAAATTTACAGGTGCTAAACTAACAAATAAGCAATATTTTAAGCACACTGGTTATCCTGGTGGAATAAAATCAACTACACCAAATGATTTAATGAAAAATAAACCTGAAGATATCTTAAAACTTGCTGTTAAAAGAATGTTACCAAGGGGTCCATTAGCAAAAAAACAACTAACAAAACTTAAAATTTATCCTGCTGATAATCATCCACACAAATCTCAGGATTTAAAAATACTTGATATGGAAAAAATGAACAAAAAAAAATAAAATTAATAATTAAAATGAGTGAGAATATTAAAATTTCAAAAGATGCTATTTATGCAACCGGAAAAAGAAAAGAGTCGGTAGCAAGAGTTTGGATTCTTAAAGGTGATGGCAAAATCACAATCAACGGCAAAAAGTATAACGAATATTTTAAAAGACCTGTACATCAATTAGTAATAGAAAAACCATTTGACATTACAAAAACCAAAAACAATTACGATATTTTTGCTACAGTAAGTGGTGGAGGTATGAGTGGTCAAGCCGGAGCGATTACACACGGAATTTCAAAAGCATTAGTTGGTATTGATCCAACATTTAGAAAAAGCATAAAAAAGAATAAATTACTTACCAGAGACTCTAGAACTGTTGAAAGAAAAAAATACGGTCAACGTAAAGCACGAAGAAGATTCCAGTTCTCAAAAAGGTAATTATTTTTTCAATTTCATTGTTTTTAAGACAAATCAATATAAATATTTATTATGAATAAAAAATTAAAAGTTTGTGTAGCCGGAGCATCTGGATTTGTTGGGCAGGAATTAATAAAATTACTTGTTAAACATCCTTATGTAGAAATAATACATCTTTTTGTAAACAATTTAGAAAGTCAGGACACAAACTTAATTAAAAAGTACAAGTTACCTAATTTTAAAAAAATTGATGTTAAATTAATAAATGATTGTGATGTTTTATTTTCTGCAATGCCTCACTCGCAATCACATAATATTATAAAATCGGTTAATGAGAATTTAGTTATATTAGATCTGTCTGCAGATTTTAGATTATCAAATGCCGAAACTTATGAGAATTGGTATAATGTAAAACACGAATCTAAAAATTTACTTAAAAAAGCAGTTTATGGACTGTCTGAAATATTTAGAGATGAAATAAAAAAAAGCAATTTAATTGCATGCCCGGGTTGCTACCCCACATCTATTTTATTGCCTTTGATACCTTTGTTAAAAGAAAATTTGATAAATTCAAATGAAATTATAATAGATAGTAAATCTGGTTATTCTGGTGCAGGCAAGAAAACTTTAAATACTAAATTATATCCTCAAATTGAAAAAAATATTGCTACTTACGGGCTATCTAATCATAGACATGTTCCAGAAATTGAGGAGTATTTAAATATGTATATTGATAGTAAAACACAAATTAATTTCACTCCTCACTTAATACCTACATTTAGAGGAATTTTATCAACAATATACATAAAGTCTAATTTCAATTTAATCAAACTTTCTGAGTGCTTATTAAATTTTTATAAAAATTCCGAATTTATAAGGTTTTATAAAAAAAAACTAATCAACACAAATGAGGTTATTAATACTAATTATTGCAATATATCTATAAATGAAAATAGACTCCCAAACTCATTTATAATATCTTCCTCAATTGATAATTTATTAAAAGGTGCAAGTGGCCAGGCAGTTCAAAATTTCAATATAAGATTTGATTTTGAGGAAAACTTATCTCTAACATAAAATGAAAACTTTTAATTTAGCTATAGTTGGATTAGGAAATATAGGAACCGAAGTATATAAAAGCTTAAATAAGAATAAAGATATTATTAAGAAAAAAACAGGCTTTAAATTAAATATAATTAAAGTTTCAGCTAAAAATTATAAAAAAAAAAGAAGTATAAAATTATCAAAAAACAAATGGGAAAAAAATCCACTTTCACTTACCAAAAATAAAAATATTGATATAATTATAGAATTAGTTGGAGGAAACAAAGGTATAGCCAAAAAATTGGTTTTTGAATCTTTAAAAAATAAAAAACATGTTGTTACAGCGAATAAATCTTTGATTGCAAAGTACGGGGATCAATTATCTATCTTAGCAGAAAAAAATGCTGTCAATTTACTATTTGAGGCATCTGTCGGTGGAGGGATACCAATTATCAGGTCAATTAAACAGGGCCTCATAGCAAACAAAATTTTCCATGTTTATGGTATTTTAAATGGTACAACAAATTATATTTTATCTGAAATGGAAGATAAAAATATTTCATTTAAAGATGCGTTAATTAAAGCTCAAAAATTAGGATACGCGGAAAGAAATCCAATTTCAGATGTTAAAGGTATTGACGCAGCAGAAAAAATTTCAATTTTAAGTTCAATTTGTTTTGGTTGTAGAATATTAAACAAAGGATTTATAGTCGAGGGTATTACTAATGTTACTATCGATGATATTAATTTTGCAAAAGAGTTAGGATTAAAGATTAAATTATTGGCAATATCTGAAAAAATAGGTAATTACATTAAGCAAAGAGTCCATCCTTGTCTCATACCTTCATCTTTAGATATCGCAAATATAAATGGTGTAACAAATGCAATAGTCGTAGATGGAGCGCCAATAGGAAGAACAATTTATGAAGGGGAAGGAGCAGGAAAAGGGCCAACGACCTCAGCCATTATATCAGATATATCATCTATTATGGTTGGAAATGACGATTTTTCATTCGGACATAGCCCTAAAACAAAAAAAAATTTTAAAAAATATAATTTTAACAACCATGAGTGCAAATATTATATCAGAATACTTGTGAATGATAAAAAAGGAGTTTTATCTAAAATCGCGACAATTTTTGCAAGAAATAACATTTCTGTTAGAAATCTAGTTCAAAAGCCAAAAAATAATTTATCCAATATAGTTCTTATAACGCATTATGCTAAAGAGATTAATGTAATGAAAGCGATGAGAAGCTTCATTAAAAATAAATCTATTTTTAAGAAAACTGTATTAATTAGAATTAGAGACCAAAATAAACTTTAATGTCAATTACAGGCTCCATAGTTACCTATGTTATATTGTGGTGGATTATTCTTTTTTTATTGTTACCCTTTAAAATAAAATCTCAATTAGATGATAAAAAAATTTATCCCGGGACAGAGCCGGGAGCACCTTCTAATCCGAGAATTTTAAAAAAGGTATTTTATACAACAATAATAACAAGTATTTTGTTTACTATTATATTTATTTTATCATATTTTAATGTAATAAATATTAGAGATTTTCTAACAAAATTATGAAGTTATCTAGATATTTTTTACCAGTATTAAAAGATATATCATCTGATGCTAAAATAAAATCCCATCAGCTGATGTTAAGGATAGGTATGATACGTCAATCCTCAGCAGGTATATATTCCTGGTTACCACTAGGTTATAAAATTTTAAAGAAAATAGAAAAAGTAGTTAGAGAAGAACAAGATAAATCTGGAGCTATAGAGATGTTAATGCCCACTATACAGTCCTCAGATATATGGAGAGAAAGTGGTAGATACGAAAGTTATGGAGAAGAGATGTTAAGATTTAAAGATCGTCAAGATCGCGAACTTTTATATGGACCAACGAACGAAGAACTTATCACTCAATTATTTAGAGATAATATTAAATCATATAAATCATTGCCATTAATGCTTTATCATATTCAATGGAAATTCAGAGATGAAATTAGACCAAGATTCGGCATCATGCGTTGCCGTGAATTTTTGATGAAAGATACATATTCATTTGATCTTTCTAAAGAAGATGCTCAAAAATCATATTTCAGGATGATGTTATGTTATTTAAAAACTTTTCAAAAATTAGAACTAAAAGCTATACCTACAAAAGCTGAAACTGGTCCTATAGGAGGGGATTTATCACATGAATTTATCATATTGGCTGATACAGGGGAAAGTGAAATTTATTTGGACAAAGATATTTTAAATTTTGACCCTTCAAACTTGAAGTATTCTGAGAATTCTTTTTTAGAGATTTCAAATCATTATTCTAAATATTATTCTGCCACAACTGAAATGCATAATAAAGATAAATTTGAAAAAATAACTACCAAGAAATCACAAATGAAAAAAAAAGGTATTGAAGTCGGTCATATTTTTTATTTTGGTCAAAAATATTCGAAACCACTTAATGCTATTGTTAATTCAAAAGATGGTAAAAATGTAAATGTTTACATGGGATCATACGGTATAGGAGTTTCAAGATTAGTGGGAGCAGTTATAGAAGCTAAATATAATAATAATATTATGAAATGGCCAAAATCAATTACACCATTCCACGTAGCAATTATCAATTTAGGTAAGAAAAATGACTCAATTTCTAAAAAAGCATTTAAACTTTATGACGAGCTTTTAAAAAATAATTTTGAAGTTATTATAGATGATACAGAAAATAATCCATCAAATAAATTCAAAAATTTTGACCTAATAGGTATTCCTTTTCAAATTATCGTTGGATCAAAAAACAAAGATCAGGAATTTGAATTTAAAGAACTAGGTAAAGATACTAAAGTAGTTAAAATTAAAGAGTTAATTAATATATTAGAAAAAGAATATAAAATTGTTAAATAAATCTGAAAAATTAATTTTAAAAGGTTATTTAAAGCCAAAAAAAAAAGAGGGTATTTTAAAAATTATATCTGCCTTTTCTTTCCTCGGAATCTGTTTAGGAGTAGCAACTTTAATTATTGTCATGTCAGTAATGAATGGGTTTAGAGATGAATTAATTTCGAAATTATTGTCTTTTCAACCTCATATAACAGTTGAAAATATTAAAAAAAATAAAGAAGATTATAATAAAATTTTAAATATATTAGATAAGAATAATATAAAGTATAACTCTATATCACTAATCCAAAATGGATCTGGATTAATTTTAAAAGGTAATTTAAGCCAAGGTGTGATTTTTAAAGGTTACGATAATGAATTTGGTAATTTACAAAAAGTTTTAAAACAAAAAAAGTTTGGAGATATTAACTTTTCAAATGATGAAATTGCCATTGGTATTAATTTAGCAAATAAACTCAATTTAAATAAAAATGACAATATAATTTTGTTATCTAGTAAAACTGAAACATCACCGATAGGAACATTACCACAATCATATAAATATAAAATTGTTTTTTTATTTGAGACTGGATTGTATGAATTTGACTCAAATTACGTAATTGGAAACTTGGATCAATCGAATAAATTTTCAAAATTAGATAATAAAGAAATTGAAATAAGATTGAAAAATATAAATAAATCAAAAGAAGTTTCTAGATTGTTAAAAAATAATTTTAACGATAAGCAAATCTATCATTGGACCGACAATAATAAAACATTTTATGATGCATTAAGAGTAGAAAGAAATGTTATGTTTATAATTTTGACTTTGATAATAATAGTAGCAACCTTTAATATTATATCTGGATTAACGATACTTGTAAAAAACAAAAGTAAAGAAATAGCAATTTTAAAAACACTTGGTTTTTCTAATTTTTCTATATCAAAAATTTTTTTAATTACAGGATCATCAATAGGAATTTTAGGTACAGGTTTTGGGGTGTTTCTTGGAGTTTTAGTTTCATATTATATTGAAAATATTAGATTATTTTTAAGCGATGTTTTAAATATTGAAATATTTCCCGCAGAAATTTATTTTTTGAGCAAGATGCCAACTAACTTAGATATCAAAACTATTTTATTAATAAGCATATTTTCAATCTTAATATCAGTAATCGCTTCTTTAATACCTGCAATAAAAGCATCAAAAGTTGATCCAATCATAAATCTTAAATATGAATAATTTTCTAGAAATAATCAATTTGTCGAAAACTTATGAGAGTGTGGAAAAAATAAATATTTTAAATAATATAAATTTTAAATTGTCAGACAATGTATTAGTTGCATTGACAGGACCTTCAGGATCAGGAAAATCTACCTTGTTACATATACTTTCATTGCTAGATAGTAAAGTAGAGGGTGAATATCACTTGAACGGTAAAAGATTAGATATTTCTAGCCAAAAAGAAAAAAATAAATACAGAAGAGATAACATTTCAATTTTATTTCAAAATTTTAATTTGATAAATGATCTCAATGCAATTGAGAATGTTATATTGCCGTTGTTAAATAATAATAATTATAATTATGATTTTTGTTATAATAAAGGTAAGGAGCTTTTAAGTAAATTTAATTTATCTAAAAGAACAAATTATTTTCCTTCGCAACTATCAGGCGGTGAACAGCAAAGAGTAGCTATAGCCAGAGCATTGATTAATGAACCACAACTTATTTTAGCAGATGAACCAACAGGAAATTTAGATAATGAAAATAGCATAATAATTATTAATTATCTTAAAGAATTAAAAAAAGAAAATAGAACTATAATTTTTGCAACTCATAATAGAGACCTTGTGAATAAATGTGATTTAGAACTAACAATTAAAAATAGAACTGTTATTTCTAATTAGTGAGAGAATTTATACATTATAAAACTCATAGCCAATATTCAATATGTGAAGGTGCAGTCAAAATATCTGACTTAGCTGAGTATTGTAAAAAAAATAAAATTTTTGCTGTAGGAATTTCTGATACTAATAATTTATCTGGAGCACTTGAATTTTCTAATGAGCTCTCAAAAGCTGGGACACAACCTGTTATTGGCAATCAACTTAATATTAAATTAAATTTTAATAATCAATATATAATTGGAAAAGTATCTATAATTGCTAAGGATGCAAAGGGATATGAAAACATGCTTCATTTATCATCTAAATCTTATCTAGAGTTAAAAGAAAATGAGGACATAAATTGCTCATTTGAGGATTTAGTAAAGTTTAGTGAAGGTTTAATTATATTGGCAGGCGGAACAAACTCTTTAATTTATAAATTAATACTAAACAATAATGAGGAACAAGTGGATTTTTTTCTTAATGAAGTAAAGAGAAAAATAAAAGATGATCTATACATTGAAATTCAAAGACATAAAGAGGCAAACGACAATTTAATTGAAAAAAAATTATTATTTTTTAGCAATAAATTATCAATACCAATTATTGCAACACATGAAGTTTTTTATATTGAAAAAGATATGTACGAAGCCCATGATGCGTACATTTGTGTAGGTGAAAAAACTTATGTGAATGAGAAAAAAAGATTAAAATATTCATCAGAACATTATCTTAAATCATCTGATGAAATGAAATTATTATTTAAAGATTTACCAGATGCTTTAGCTAATAACTTTAATCTTATAAAAAAAATAAAATATTTTCCCAAAAAATGTCAACCTTTACTACCAAATCTAAAAGATAATAATATAAATCTTGATTTAGCTATTAAAGAACAGGCATATGAAGGATTAAAATATCGATTAGAAAATTTTGTATTTAAAAACATAACTGATGAAAATAAAAAAAATTCTGTTGATAAATTATACAATAGTCGTCTTAAATATGAATTAGAAATGATAATAAATATGAAATTTACTGGATATTTTTTGATTGTTTCTGATTATGTAAAATGGGCAAAAAAAAACTCCATACCCGTTGGACCAGGAAGAGGATCTGGTGCTGGATCATTAGTTGCTTGGTGTTTATCTATTACAGATTTAGATCCTATAAGATTTGGATTAATTTTTGAGCGTTTTTTAAACCCAGATAGAATTAGTATGCCAGACTTTGATATCGACTTTTGTCAGGAAGGAAGGGATTCAGTTATAAATTATGTAAAAGATAAATATCAAAATAAAGTTGCACAAATTATTACTTTTGGAAAATTGCAGGCGAGAATGGCTTTAAGAGATATTGGAAGAGTGATTGGACTCCCGTATGGAAGGGTTGACCAATTATGCAAAATGATACCTTTCGATCCCTCAAGGCCACTTTCTTTAGCAGAGTCAATTGCAATAGAACCAAGAATTTTACAAGCGCAGAAAGAAGATCAAAACATTAAAAAATTGATTAATTATTCCTTAAAATTGGAAGGATTGTATAGAAATATCGCGACCCATGCTGCAGGAATAGTTATTGGAGATAAGGATTTAAAAAAAATTGTCCCTTTATATAAAGATTTATCTTCTAATATTCCTATACCTGTAACCCAATTTGATATGAAATCATCTGAAGACGCAGGTCTAGTTAAATTTGACTTGCTTGGATTGAAGACCTTAACAGTGATAAAAAAAGCTGTTAACTTTATAAAAAAAGATAATCCTAATTTTGATATTTCAAAACTTAACTTAAATGACCAAGAAACATTCGATCTATTAAGCTCTGGAGAAACCATGGGCATTTTTCAACTTGAAAGTTCTGGAATGAGGGAAGTATTAAAACAATTAAAACCAAACAAGTTTGAAGATATTATTGCGTTAGTAGCATTATATAGACCAGGACCTATGCAAAATATTCCATCTTATATAAATAGAAAACATGGCAAAGAAAAAATTGATTATATACACCCAACCTTAAAAACTGTTTTAAATGAAACTTATGGTGTAATTATTTATCAAGAACAAGTAATGCAAATTGCACAAACATTATCAAATTTTTCTGCTAGCAAAGCTGATATTTTGAGAAAAGCAATGGGTAAAAAAAAATCAGCAGAAATGGAAAGACAAAAAAAGGATTTTATAGATGGAGCAATAAAAAACGGGATATCTAAAGATCAAGCTACGTATATTTTTCAATTAGTTGAGAAATTTGCACAATACGGATTTAATAAAAGCCATGCCGCTGCTTATGCATTAATAGCTTATCAAACTGCATATTTAAAAAAACATTATCCAATCTACTTTTTTTGTGCTTCTATGAATACTGAACTTTCAAATACCGATAAATTAAATTTATTTTATGAAGAATTAAAAAAACTAAAATTAAAGATTTTACCTCCATGTATAAATAATTCCTTCTCAGAATTTTTACCAAATAAGAAAGAAGAAATTTATTATGCATTATCTGCAATTAAAGCAGTAGGTTACGATAGTATTTCAAAAATTGTTTTAGAGAGAGAGACAAATGGCGAATATGAAAATCTAAATGATTTTTTATCAAGAAATTCAAGTAAGAATTTAAATAAATTACAATTAGAAGGACTTATAAAGGCTGGTGCCTTTGATTACCTTGAAAAAAATAGAAGGAAAATTTATGAAAGCGTCCCGGATTTAATAAAAGCCTCCAAAACTTCAGAAGTTACTAGCAATAACCTTAACCTTTTTGCAGAAGAAAAAACTTCTCAAGTTATTAATTTAAATAATGTCAAACAATGGAAAGAGTCAGAAATTATTGAAAAAGAATTTGAGTCTATCGGTTTCTTTGTAAGTGAGCATCCCCTTAAAAATCATAGTGCTTTATTAGATGATTTAAAAGTTATTACTTACAAAAATTTTAAATTAAACTCAAAACTTAAAACATGTGTTTTGAGTGGAACTTTGATGAAATTGCAAGAAAAAAAAACTGCAAGAGGTAGTCCGTATGCAATTGCTAAATTTACCGATTTAAGCCAAATGTTTGAATTATTTTTATTTTCTGAAAATTTAATTGAAAATAGGCAATATTTGAAGGTTGGTAACTCTTTTATTATAAATACAAAAAAAGATTTAGCCAAAGACGGAACTGAGCGAATAAATGTTACAAGAGTTTTTTTTATTGAAAATTTAAAACCTAAAAACATTAAAGAAATTAATATATATATAGATAGTGGCAATAGCCTTAAAAATCTGAAAAATTATCTAAAAAATCAGAAAGGATCAACTATTGTAAATCTTAAATATAAACGAAATAATTTACTTTATAATTTTCGCCTATCGAAAACAAGAAACGTTAATTATGATGATATAAAACACTTAAAATCTGAGGGTATTGACATTATTATAAAGAATTAATTGCTTGTAATAAAGGATATTTTTAATTATAAAATCAAAAAAATTCGCAGAGGAAAGTGGTTTGTAACCCCCGGTCCACTTTTGTGGTAGTTTCCTCGGTGGAATAACCGGTTAAAATTATGAATTTACCAAATGTAAGTATAAAAGATCTTTTAGAAGCAGGTGTTCATCTGGGACATAAAACATTTAGATGGAACCCTAAAATGAAGCAATATATATATGGCGAGAAAAATTCTGTTCATATAATTGACTTATCTCAAACATTAGAATTATTAAATAAAGCATTAATAGAGATACATAAGAGTGTCTCAAATGGTGGTAAATTATTATTTGTATCTACAAAAAAACAAGCTTCTGAACTTATTTCAAACTTAGCAAAAGATACCGAAAGCTATTATGTTAATCATAGATGGTTAGGTGGTATGCTTACTAATTGGAATACGATCAATAATTCAATAAAAAGATTAAAAAGATTAAATGAAGATTTAAAAAAAGAAGATACTGGATTTACAAAAAAAGAATTAATTAAAATGACAGTAGAAAGAGATAAGTTAGAGAGATCTTTAGGTGGAATAAGCAAAATGAGAAAATTACCTGATATGATTTTTATAATTGATACCAATATAGAGTCATTAGCAGTTTTAGAAGGTAAAAAACTTAATATACCAATTGTGGCTATAGTTGATAGCAACTCTAATCCAGAAAATATTACCTATCCAATCCCTGGAAATGATGATGCTAGACGATCTATTAATTTGTACTGTGACTTAGTTCAAAAAACAATAATTGATGCAAGAAAAAATATTATCACAACAGAAAAGGCAAAAACCTCTAAAGACTCAGTAAAAGAAAAATAATTTTTTTTATGTCTACTCTTGAAAAAGTTAAAGAACTTAGGGAAATAACCGGAGCCGGTATGCAGGATTGCAAGACTGCTTTATCAGAAAATAATAACGATATTGAACAAGCTGTAGATTTTTTAAGAAAGAAAGGTATTTTAAAAGCTGCCAAGAAAAGTTCTAGGGATGCAGCTGAAGGATTGGTTGCAACGTGTATATCTAATAAGGTTGGAATTTTAATAGAAATAAATTCTGAAACTGATTTTGTTGCTAAAAATAAAGAATTTATTAATTTTTGTGAAGAAGTTGCAAAAGAATCTTTAAAAGCAAATACAACAGACGATTTAAAAAAATTAGAAATAAACCAAAACGAAACGATCGAGCAAGCAATAACAAAACTTATTTCAAAAATTGGAGAAAATATTAAAATTAGAAAATTTGAAAAAATTATTTGTGATGGCTTTCTAGCACATTATTTACATAATAAAGCTTCAGATAGTACAGGCAAAATTGGAGTTCTATTATCTTATAATACAGATAATGAAAAAATAGCAAAAGAGTTAGCTATGAATATCTGTATGCATATTGCTGCTTTAAATCCAATGTCAATTGACGAGAAAGGTATAGATAATAATTTCATAGAAAATGAAAAAAAAATAATAATTGAACAATTAAAAGATGACAAAAAGCCATCAGATATTTTAAACAAAATTATCGATGGTAAAATTTCGAAAATAATGTCTGAAAATTCATTATTAAAACAGAAATGGGTGATTGATCCAGATGTTACTGTTGAAAAAGCTATAGAGAGTTTTTCAAAATCCCATAATATTCAATTCAAGATTACAAATTTTAAAAGATTAAAAGTAGGTGAGGGTATTATAATAAACAAATCTAATTTTAACGAAGAAGTAAAAAATTTGACGAAATAATTTATTATGAGCGAATTATTAAAATCATTTGAAAAAAAAATGAAAGATTCTTTAGGAAGTTTAGAGAGAGACCTTTCTTCTATTAGAACGGGTAGGGCGCATGCAAACATGCTTGATTTGCTCAAAGTCGAAGTTTATGGACAGGTAATGCCAATTAAACAACTATCCTCTATTTCAACACCAGATCATCAAACATTAAGCTTACAAGTTTGGGATCAAAATAATGTAAAATTTATTGAAAAAAGTATTAGAGAATCTGATTTAAATCTTAATCCTTTAGTGGATGGTCAAATTATTAGAGTACCTGTACCAAAACTTTCTGAGGAGAGAAGGAAAGAATTAACAAAAATAGTTTCACAACAATCTGAAAAAATTAAAATTTCTATTAGAAATATAAGAAGAGAAGGTATGGACAAAATTAAAAAAGATAACAAGGATAAAATTATTTCTGACGATGAAAATAAGAAATTTGCAAATGAGTTACAAAAGATTACAGATAATTATATAAAACTAATTGAAGATAAAATTAAACAAAAAGAAAAAGACATCCTTACAGTATGAATAAAATTCGACATCTGGCCATTATTATGGATGGAAATGGTAGATGGGCGAAAGCAAAAAATAAAAACCGCTCTTATGGTCATTCAAAAGGATTAGAGAATTTAAAGAATATCATTAAAAAAATTGTTAACTTAAAAATTAGGTATTTAACATTATATACTTTTTCTTATGATAATTGGAAAAGATCAACATTAGAAATAAAATATATTTTTTCATTATTGGATAATTATTTAAATAAAAACTATTTAGAGTTAAAAAATAAAAAGATTAGTGTAAAATTCGTCGGTGAGCAAAATAGATTACCTTTAAAAATAAAAAAACTAATAAATCTTTATAATAATAGAAACGTGAAGAGACCAAAATTACATATTAATATTGCTTTTAACTATAGCTCAAAAAAAGAATTACTTAATGCATTTAAATTGATAAAAAAGAAAAAATTAAACATAAATGAAAAAACTGTTAATAAAACCTTATATACAAAATTATTTCCTGATCCAGATTTGTTAATAAGAACAGGTGGTCATAAAAGGTTAAGCGATTTTTTGTTATGGCAAATATCTTATACAGAGATTTTTTTTGTTAAAAAATTATGGCCAGACTTTAATTCAAAAGATTTAAGCAATATTTTACGTAATTTTAAGGTTATAAAAAGAAATTATGGCAAGTAATTTAAATTATTTTTTACGGCATAGAGTATTTATATCTTTAATGTTAGCTCCTTATATAATTTTATCCACTTTTAATAATAAAGTTTTTTTATTTAATATTATAATAATATTTTTTTTATCAGTTTACGAGTGGAACAGGTCAATTAGTAAAATACTTGATAAAGCTTTAGGAATTATAATTCTTTCAATTTTTTCTATTTCTTTATTTTATATTAATCTAGAGAATAATATTAACTGTATTTGGTTACTATTTATCGTGTGGATTAGTGATACTGCAGGATACTATATCGGTAAAAAATTTGGGAAAAAAAAATTGAAAGTAATTAGCCCAAATAAAACTTTTGAAGGTTTTTTTGGATCGTTATTTTTTTCACAATTCGCATTTATTTTTCTTATTTATAATGAAATATTAGAAAATAATCTTATTTATATATTTTTATTACAAATAACGATTTGCATTTCTTCAATTTTTGGAGATTTATTTTTTTCATATTACAAAAGAAAGTATGGTCTAAAAGATTATTCGAAAATTTTAGGTGATCATGGCGGTGTATTGGATAGGATTGATGGTTTGGTTATATCATCTATAATATTTTTTATTATTATTAATTTATGAAATACAAATCATTAGGAATTTTAGGATCTACTGGTTCAATAGGTGTTCAAACATTATCTTTAATTAAAAAAGAAAAAAGTCAAATAAGATTGATTTTTATATCATGCAATAAAAATATCGGTTTATTAAAAAGGCAAGTGCAGCTTTATCAACCGAAATATATATTAATTAAAAACACTGCAGCTTATCTAAAATTTTTAAATAAAAATCAAAATTTAAAATTTCGTATATTTAATGACTTAAATAAATTGGTAAAAAAAATAAATGGTAAAATAGATTTTTGTATTTCCTCTATTGCAGGAAACGATGGTTTCATATCAACTATTACTATATCGAAAGTATCAAGAAATTTGTTAATAGCTAATAAAGAATCGATAGTTTTAGGAAACAAAATATTAATAAAGGAATTGAAAAAAAATAAATGCAAGTTAATTCCAATAGACTCTGAACATTTTTCAATTTTCTCAATATTAGATAATAATCCTAATTTTAAAAAAAATATAAAAAAAATATTTCTTACTGCATCAGGTGGACCCTTTTTTAACAAAAAAATTAAATATAAAAAAGTTTCAGTCAAACAAGCTTTAAAACATCCAAACTGGAGTATGGGAAAAAAAATATCTATAGACTCCGCTACATTGGCTAACAAAGTATTAGAATATTTTGAAGCTTTAATAATATTCAACTTAAGACCTGAAGATGTTGCTATAAGGATTGAACCATCCTCGAGAATTCATGCTATTTTATTATTAAAATCAGGATTTTACTATTTTATTGCACATAATAATTCCATGAAAATTCCTATATCACATGCTTTAAATATGTCAGATACTAAATTTTTAAATAAAAAAATTTTTTTAGATAATTCTGTATTTCAATTTTTTAAGCCCGATGACAAGAAGTTTAAATTACTTAAGATTGCAAAAAACATTGCAAAATTAGGTCATGGTGCGATGATTTTTTTTAGTATTATAAATGAGAGGTTAGTTTATAAATTTTTGAAAAAAGAGATAACATTTGATAAAATTTCCCTAATTTTAGTGCAATTATTTAAGAATAAAAAATTTATTTCTTTATGTAAAACATATATAAGAAGTAAAAAAGATATATTAAAAGCCGTTGAAACTGCTAAGAATTATAATTTGAATATAAATAATGAATAAATTAATTTTGACTATATTATTACTTTTACTTTGTAATACTGTTTTTGCTGATATTTTTAAAAAAATTGAAGTTAAAGGTAATGATCGCATAGATAAAAAAGTTATAATTGAATATTCGAAGTTAATAGTAAATAGAAATTACGCTGAAAACGATCTTAACGAAGCTCAAAAAAATATTTATAAAACTGGTTTTTTCTCAGATGTAACTCTCTCAATTTCAAATAATATACTATTAATTCAAGTCAATGAAAATCCTATGATATCTTTTTTCTACATTGAAGGAGAGAATAGAAAATCTGTACTTGAGCAATTTGATAATTTTGTAGTATTAAAGGAAAACAAATTTTTTGACTTAGCAAAAGCTAAACAAGATTTAGAAATTATAAAATTATTTTATAGAAATACAGGATATTATGCAGCTAAAATAAATTTAATAACATCAGAGCTTGACGATAATAAAATTAATTTAGTTTATAGAATTGAAAAAGGAAATAAAACTAAGATAAATGATATTTTTTTTATAGGTAATAAAAAAATTAAATCAAACAAATTACGAGATGTTATAAAGTCTACACGACATAACTGGTGGAAGCTTTTATCAATCACTAATATAAATCCCGAAATAATTAAGCGCGATACCGGTATATTAAAAGATTTTTATCTAAACGAGGGATATTTCGATGTACAAATTACTTCTTATAAGGTTGAGTTAATTGATGATAATTATGCAAATATAATTTTTTCAATTGAAGCTGGTAAAAAATATTCATTTGGAGAATTAAAAGTGATTGATCAAAAAAATTTATTTGACAAAAATATTGTAAATTCTTTACAAAATAATATTAATAAGTTATCCAAAAAAATTTATGATGAAAGTCAAATTGCTAAATTTGATAGAAAAGCAAATAAATTATTTACCGAACAAAAATTAGATTTTGCATTCACAAGAATTGAAAAAATCAAAGACAATGATTTAATAAACCTTAACGTCTATTTGTTGGAAGATGTTAAGAGATTTGTTAAAAATATTAATATTTATGGTAATGAAATAACGGAAGAAAAGGTTATTAGAAATCAGCTTGAATTTGTAGAAGGTGACTCATTTAGCAGAAGAAAACTGAAAAATTCTATTAATAGAATTAAATCTACAGGAATATTTAAAGATACAAAATATAAAATCAGAGACGAAGATAATAATCTAGTTTCAGTTGATTTGTCTGTAGAGGAGCAACCGACTGGCTCTATTAGTGCTGGAGCAGGATATGGTTCTACTGGAGGTCTAATTACAGGCTCGTTATCTGAAAAAAATTTATTTGGAACAGGTATTGCTTCAAACATAGAGTTTTCTTTGACAGAAGATAAGATTACAGGATTTATTGATATCATAAATCCTGATTACAAAAATTCAGGAAATACATTTAAGAATAGTATTGGTATTATTGACGAAGATTTTTCAAACGTAGGATACGAGAGCTCTAAAGTATTAGCTCAAACTTCATATAGATACGAACTATTTGAAGATATTTATTATCAGCCAGGCTTATTATTTGACTATGATAAAATTGATGTAGTTGATACATCTACTAATTTAACAAATAGAGACGGTAATTATTTTACAAGCGGTATAACTCAATCAATTAGTAAAGACAAAAGAAATTCGAGATTGTTTCCTAGTTCAGGGTATGTTTACGGTATAAATCAAACCTTTGCACATTTAGCAAGTGATGTTCCTTACTTAAGAAATAGAATATTTTCAAATAGCTATGCAAAATTTGGTGATGATTACATAGGATCATTAAAATTATCTTTTAGACACATTAATACTTTTGATACTAATGAGGATGTAAAGTTAAGTGATAGAATATTTTCAAGTAGAAAAACTTTACGAGGCTTTGAGTCAAGAGGCGTAGGTCCAAAAGATGGTAACATATATGTAGGTGGGAATTATGGTGCAGCTGCGTCTATTCAATCTACTTTTCCAAATCCATTCCCAGATTCTTGGAATGCTAAAACGTTAGTTTTTTTAGATAATGGAAACGTTTGGGGCGTCGATTATTCAGATAATGTTGATGAAAGTAATTTCATTCGAACTACGGCAGGTATTGCATTAGAATGGTGGTCACCTGTCGGTCCAATAAGCTTAACATTCTCTAATGCTATCAGAAAAGCAAGTACCGATAAGACAGAAAGCTTTAATTTTCAAATTGGTGGAGTTTTTTAAATCGGTCTAAAATTACTAAATATGTTTTTTGAGAACAAAGGTCCTTTTAAACTTAGTTACATAAAATCTAAATGTGCAATAAGTAGTATAAATTTTGATGGGAAAGTTAATGATATTAAAAGTTTAAATAATGCAAAAAAAAACGATATTTCGTTTTTAGATAATTCTAAATATATTAATTCCTTGCACTCAACATCTGCAAGTTATTGTGTTTTAAAGGAAAAGCATGCAAAACATTTGCCAAGTACTTGTAAGCCAATTATTTCACAATCACCTTTAAATGATTTTATAAAAATATCTATTTTATTCTATCCTGATGCGAGATATGATAAACATTCTAATTTATACTTAAGCAAAGGACAGCTTAAAAAAAAATATAAAAAAGTTAAATTTGGCAACAATGTTCACATTTCAAAAAATGTAATTATTGGTCATAATACTACAATTGGAAATAATGTAATTATCGAAAACGGATGTAATATTGGAAATAACGTGGTTGTTAGTTCAAATGTTATAATTAAAAACACTCATATAGGAAATAACTCTATAATTAGCTTTGGTTGTGTTATAGGAAAAATTGGTTTTGGATATAAATTAATTAATAATAAAATTGAAATTATACCTCATATAGGTCAAGTAATAGTTGGTAATAATTGTAATATTGGATCTTATTGTGTTATTGATAGAGGATCTTTTTCAAACACAAAAATAGGAAACAACACAAGCTTAGATAATCATGTACATATTGCTCATAATACTGAAATAGGAGAAAATTGTTTTATAGCAGGTCAGGTTGGAATAGCTGGAAGCACAATTATTGGTAATAATGTGATGATTGGAGGACAAGCAGGAGTCTCTGGTCATCTTAAGATTGGAAATAATGTTAAAATTGGTGGCAAATCTGGAGTAGTAAAAGATATAAATGACAATCAAAGTGTTATGGGGTATCCAGCTGTATCTATAAAAGACTTTTTGAAAAATGACAAAAAATAAACTTGAAAAATTAGATTTAGAGAAATTATTGCCTCACAGAGATCCAATGTTACTTATTTCAGAACTAAGAGATATAGTTCCAATGAAATCTGCAACAGGAATAATGAATGTAAATAAAAATAGTTTTTTTTTTAAAGGGCATTTTCCTGGTCAACCTGTTATGCCTGGAGTATTAATAGTTGAAGGTTTTGGTCAGGCAGCCGCGGCATTAGCAGCACACTGTTTAGACCCAAAAATTATTGAAAATAAATTAGTATACTTAATGACTGTCGATAAAGCTAAATTTAGGTCACCAATAATACCAGATTGTGAATTGCATCTTAAGGTCAAAGTATTGCAAATAAAAGGCAAAGTCTGGAAATATAAAGGAGAAGCATATGTTGGCGATAAAAAAAAAGCAGAAGCTGAGTGGATGGCGACTATTGCTGATAGAACATAATGATTGATAAAAATTCTACAATTCATAAGAGAGCTAAAATAGGAAAAAATGTAAAAATAGGTCCTTATTGCGTGATTGAAGAAAATGTTGAAATTAGTGATAATTGCCAGCTTATAGGCTCGGTTCATATATCTGGAAACACTTCTATTGGAAAAAATAATAAATTTTTTCCGTTTTGCTCTATTGGATCTGCTCCTCAAGATCTTAAGTATAAAAATGAATTAACATATTTAAAAATTGGAAATAATAACACTTTTAGAGAATATGTTACAGTTAGTCCAGGAACAGCGGGTGGAGGAAATGTAACTCAAATAGGTAATAACAATTTATTTATGGTCTCAAGTCACATTGGTCACGATTGTTACCTTGAAAACAATATTGTTATAGCAAACAATGCAGCTATTGCTGGACATTGTAATTTTGGAGATAATGTAATCATCGGTGGAAATTCAGCAGTTTTGCAGTTTTCCAAAATAGGAAAAGGGTCAATGATTGGAGGGATGACAGGCGTAGATAAGGATGTTCTTCCTTTTTCGCTAGTTAAAGGTAATAGATGTAGGTTTGAAAATATAAATTTAGTTGGATTAAAAAGACTGAATCATCAAAATAATGAAATTAATGAATACAAAGAAACTATCAATAAATTGTTTAAGTGCGAAAATTTGGAAAATTTTAAAAAACAAATCAATAATAGCGATTCAAAATTACTAAAGGATTTACTTTTATTTTTAAATAATAAAAATAAAAATAGAGATATATGCAGACCATAATATGATAGCATTAATTTGTGGAACAGGTAATTTTCCTAAAGAGATTTTTAAAATTTTAAATAAAAAAAAAATAAAATATATCATTATTAATTTAACTGAGAAAAAATTATCAAAACTTGAAATAAAATTAAAGATAGGACAGTTTGGAAAATTGTTTAAAACTCTAAAAGAAAATAATTGTAAAGAAGTTATTTTTGCGGGTAAAATTATAAGGCCTTCGTTACAAAATATTAAGTTTGATACCCAAGGTTTTAAGATTTTGCCAGCACTTTATAAAATTTTTAAAAAAGGTGATTATAAAATACTTAACTTTATTATTAAGCTTTTAAAAAAAAAGAAAATTAAAACTATAAGTCATACAAAATATTGCAAAGCACTTACTCTATATGCAAATCCAACAAGCTATAAACCAACAACAACTAATATGGTAGATTTGAAAATAGCTATAAATTTATTTAATAAATTTAAAAAAGACGATTTAGGACAAAGTATTATAGTTGATAGGTGTAGAATTGTTGGGGTTGAGGGAGCCTTTGGCACGGATCAAATCATCAATAGCTATAAAAAATTTAACAAGACAAGAAAAAAAAGCACTGGAATTTTAGTGAAAATACCAAAAAAAAATCAAGATTTTGAAATTGATTTGCCAACTATTGGATATAAAACAATCAAAAATTGTATAAGTGCCGGATTAGCGGGGATATATCTAAAAAAAGGAAAAAATGTAATTTTAGATAAAAACAAATGCAAAAAACTTGCTGATAAAAAAAAAATTTTTTATTTCTGTTTTTTAATGAAAAAAAAAATATTTATTATTACTGGAGAGGAGTCAGGTGATAAACTTGCTTCACTTGTTTTTTCCAAAACAAATACTCAAGATTATGAATTTAAGGCAATAGGTGGTCAGAACCTTAAAAACATGGGTATACCTATATTGTTTGATAATAAGGATATTACATATTTTGGTATAACAGATGTTATTTTAAATATATTTAAAATTTTTAGGAAAATAAATTTCACTGTAACGCAGTGTGTTAGATTTAAACCAGACCTAATTTTTAGCGTTGATTGTCCTGATTTTAGTTTTAGGGTTATAGAAAGAGTAAAAAGGAAAATAAATACGAAAGCTTATCATTTTGTGGCTCCTACAATATGGAGCTGGAGAGAAAGAAGGGCTATCAAAATTAAAAAAATTATCGATCATATATTTTTACTTTTCCCATTTGAAAAAAAATATTTCGATAAATACCGAATAAATAATTCTTTTGTTGGTCATCCCTTTTTTTTAAAATTTGAAAAATCCGATAATTCAAAAAAAAACGCCAACATGATTTCTATATGTCCGGGGAGTAGAAAAAGCGAGATTACTAAGATGTTGCCAATTTTAATTAAAGTAATTAAAAAATTAGATAAAAATTATACCTATCATTTTCCTTCAACAAGTCAAACATATCAATATTTAGAAAAAAATTTAAAACAATATGATTTTAAATATATTATTTCTACTAATGAAAAAGATAAAAATTATAATTTTAGTAAATCTATTTTGACAATTGCAAAATCAGGTACTATTTCTTTGGATGTTTGTAAAAATTTTTCTCCTTTGATTACAATTTATAAGATGTCTCTATTGAATTATCTTTTAATAAAGCCTTTTGTAAAAGTTAAATATGTTAATATTGTTAATATAATTGCTAACAAGGAAGTCATACCTGAGTTAATACAATTTGATTGCACTGTTAAGAAAATTAGTAACTTGGCAAATAAATTTTTAAGTAATAAAGAGTTATTAAATAAAAATGTTGAAGATTACATCAAGGCTATTGGTTCTTTCTCAAATATGACAACAGATGAAAAAATACTAAATTATATAAAAAAAAATATATAATTATCTTTTTTGCAAAGGTTTAAATTTTCTAGGTTTTTCTCCAGTGTATAGCTGTCTTGGTCTACCTATTTTGTTTTTAGGATCAAGACACATTTCTTTCCAATGAGCAAGCCATCCTGCGGTTCTAGCGATTGCAAATAAAACCGTAAACATCGAAGATGGGAAGCCCATTGCACTTAACGTTATACCTGAATAAAAATCGATATTAGGATATAATTTTTTTTCGATAAAATATTTATCATTTAAAGCAATATTTTCTAATTCTTTAGCGACTTTTAATAATTTATCATCGGATCTTCCGACTTCATCAAGAACTTCGTGACATGTTTTTTGCATAACTTTGGCTCTTGGATCATAGTTTTTATAAACTCTATGACCAAATCCCATAAGTCTAAAGGGATCATTTTTGTCTTTGGCTTTATCTATGTATTTTTTAATATTTTTTACATCTCCAATTGTTTTTAGCATGTTTAATGCAGCTTCATTTGCACCACCATGCAATGGACCCCATAAGGATGTGAATCCCGTAGATATTGATGCAAATGGATTAACCCCTGAAGATGCTGCCAATCTAACTGTTGATGTAGATGCATTTTGTTCATGATCTGCATGTAAAATAAAAATTTTATCTAATGCACGAGCAAAAACTTTGTTTACTTTGAATGTTTCAGCAGGTACAGCAAAACACATCTTTAAAAAATTTTCAGTATAGTTCAATGAATTATCTGGGTAAATGAAAGGTTGACCAATAGAATATTTGTATGCCATTGCTGCTAATGTAGGCACTTTAGCAATCATTCTTCTAGCAGATATAACTCTTTGGTTTAAGTCATTTACATTTGTTGAGTCTGGATAAAATGCCGATAGAGCTGCAACACAAGCAACTGTAATAGCCATTGGGTGCGAGGCTCTTCTAAAACCGTTAAAAAAATTTTTAAATTGTTCGTGAACCATTGTGTGATTTTTAATTGCATCAGAAAATTCACTCCATTGCTTTTTGTCAGGTAGTTCTTCTTGCCATAATAAATAAACAATTTCTAAAAAGTTACTTTCTTCGGCAAGTACATCCATTGGATATCCTCTATAAAAGCATTCCCCTTTATCTCCATTAATATAAGTGATGCTAGATTTACAACTTGCTGTTGAAGTAAATCCTGGATCATATGTGAAATAATTTGAGTCCCCGTATAATTTTGAAACATCTATAACAGAGGGTCCAATTGTACCATCAATAAGTGGTAAATCATAAATGTTATCGCCGATGGTTACTGTAGTTTTTTTATTCATTAAAAAGCGAATATTTATCAGTTTTAGTTATAAAAGTCTAATTATTGATATATTTTTTTAATCTAATTACTGTTTCATCTAGGCCAATACTACAAATAATATCCGTTATAGAAGGTCCTTTTGACGAACATATTAAACACATCCTAACTGGTTGTCCAAATTCTTTAAATTTAATTTCATTTTCCTTTATAACTTCGTCTATAATTTTTTTTAACACATCTTTATCTATAGATATATTTTTAACTAGTTTTGCTACTAAAGTATTTATAATTTTTGTTTCTTGATCATTTGGTGTAAATTGAAATTCCTTGCTCATTTTGTTATAATTAAAAATATACTCAGCATTATTGTAAATATTTTTTAAAGAACTTGCGTTATTTTTTAAAAAATAAATAGATTGTTTAATTTTTAATATTATTTCCGGGGCTATTTTTATATTAGAATAAAATTTTTTTAAATATTCCTGGAATTGTTGGAACAAATCGTCATCATTAAAAGATTTAATGTACTCTATATTAATAGATTTTATTCTTTCAATATCCAATTTTGAGGGTGATTTACCAATATTCTCTAGGTTAAATAACTTGATACTCTCTTCCATATTGAAGATTTCTTTATCTTTGTATGACCATCCTAATCTTAACAAGTAATTTCTTATTGCATCTGGCAGGTAACCCTCTTTAATGTACTCATCTATGGTAGAAGACGCATCTCTTTTAGATAATTTTTTACCATCTTTACTGTGTATTAATGGAATATGTGCAAATTGCGGGATTTCCCATCCCATCGCTTCGTAAATTTGCTTTTGTTTAAAAGAGTTTATCATGTGATCATCACCACGAATAACATGAGAAATATTCATTTCGTGGTCATCTACAGTAGCTGATAGTTGGTAAGTAGGGGAGCAGTCTTTTCTTAAAATTATAAAATCCTCAATTGTGGAATTTGAGATATTTCTATCTCCTTGTACAAGATCTTTAATGACGGTATTTCCTGAAATTTTACTTTTAAATCTTATTACTGGGCTAACATTATCTGGAACGCGTAGATTTTCAGTTTCGCGCCACTTCCTATTATAAATATATGGAATACCTTTTTTTTTACAAATTTCCTTTTGCTTATTGATTTCTTCTTCTGAGCAGTAACATTTATACGCAAATCCTTTTTCTAACAATTTATTTGCTATTTTTACATGTAAATTAATATTATCTGATTGTTTAATAAATTTATTATTAAAGTCTAAGCCTAACCAATTTAGAGTATGAATAATTTGCTTCTCATATATTTCTTTTGATCTCAATTTGTCAGTATCCTCAATCCTAATTAAAAAGTCTCCCTTTTGGTTTTTTGCAAATAAATAATTAAATAATGCTGTTCGAGCACCACCGATATGTAAGTATCCGGTTGGAGATGGAGCAAATCTCGTAATAATTTTCATTATTAAGATTTATATTAATTTATTAAAAATTTCTATAAAGAGAGACTAAAATACCTTGAATTTTTACTCTCTCAGGATTGAATATTCTTGTTTCGTGAGCTTTATTAGCACTTTCCAAGGCAATACTATTAGTCTTTTTTCTGAATCTTTTTAATGTTGCTTCATGATCGTCGATTAAGGCAACAACAATTTCACCATTATTTGCTACATTTGTTTTTTTAATAATAACTGTATCTCCATTATTTATACCCGCATCTATCATACTATCTCCCTCTACTTTCAGTGCAAAAAAATCATCAGAACTTTTTGCAGGAGGATAAGCAATAGTCTCATCTGAATTCTCCAGTGCTTCTATTGGAACACCGGCAGCTATTTTTCCTACTACAGGAATTAATTTATTTTTATTATCATTCGTTGTTTTATCTAGTCCACCATTAATTATACTAGGAGTGAAATTGTTATAAAGATCTTGTATACCTGCATTTTCAGGTAATTTAATAACAGACAAGCATCTAGCTTTATGCGGCAAACGCTTTAGAAAACCTCTTTCCTCTAAAGCTGCAATCAGTCTATGTATTCCAGATTTTGATTTTAAATTAAGCGATTGTCTCATCTCATCATAAGACGGACATTCACCTCCGTTTTTCAACTTCTCGTTGATAAATAACAATAATGTTTTTTGTTTTTTAGTAAGCATAAGAACAAAACCTAAACAATAATGTTCTATTAAAGTTCTACACTTATTACAATATTTAAAAAATCAATAAAATCAATTACTTATTCAGATAATTCTTTAATTTTTTGTGAAATTGAATTTGATTTTATTAGTGATTCTCCAATTAAGAAATTGTTAATGTTAGTGTTTTCTTTAATTTTTTTCACATCATTAATATTTTCAATACCGCTTTCACAAATAACAATTCTATTTTTTAAATCAAATTTTTTATACAGACTTATAGTATTGTTAATATCAACAGAAAAATTTTCTAAATTTCTATTATTTATTCCAATAATAGAATTATCGAATTTTAAAGCAACCTTCATCTCATCTTCATTATGAACTTCCATAATCGTATTCAATCCTAATTCTTCAGCTAATTTATACATAGACTTAATTAGCTTTATATCTGTATTTTTTATTAAAATTAGGATGCAGTCTGCACCAATAGAAGATGCTTCATAAATTTGATATAAATCTACAAAAAAATCTTTACACAAGATGGGAATATCAGAAATACTTCTAACATCTTTAATATATTTTTTTTTTCCTAAAAAATATTTTTCCTCGGTGACAATTGATAAACAAGCCACATTACTTTGAATATATTCATTTGCAATTTTCATATGATCAAAGTCATCAACAAATATACCTTTTGATGGGCTGGCTTTCTTTATTTCTGCAATAATACATGTTTTATTATTTTTTTTATAATCGATAATTCTTTTTGTAAAATTAAAATTTTTTATAATTAAATTTTTTTTTAAAAAATTAATATCCATGTTTTTTTTTGAAATTTCTACTTCTTTTCGTTTATGTCGGCAAATTTCATCAAGTATATTAGTCATTTTTAATAATCTTTCCTAAATGATTAAAAGCTTTGCCTGTTTGTAAAAATTTTTCTATCTTTATATATGAATTTTTTAAGTCTTTTTCTTTAGAAGAAACTATTAATCCTGCAGCACAATTAAGTGCAATTATTTGGGAAAGGGTATTAGTTTTACCCTTTAATACCTCAATTATTTTTTCTTTATTATACTTGGCATCTGCTCCTACAATATCGCTAAATTTACCGTTAGTATTAACTATTTCTTCGGGGTTAATTTCAAAACGATTTATTTTTTCATTTTCAATTTCGTATACCTGTGTTTTATCGAATAATGAAATTTCATCCAAGCCATCTTTGCTGTGAAAAACCCATGCTTTTTTTAATTTTATTTTTTTTAAAACGTTTATATATTTCTCTAAAACATCACTTGAAAATACCCCTATAATCTGTCTATTTACTTGGCATGGATTTAATAATGGACCAAGTAAATTAAAAATAGTTCTTTGTTTAATTTTTTTTCTTGCATGTGCTACATATTTCATTGCTGGGTGGTAATTAGGCGCAAACATAAAAGCAAAGTTATTATTATTTAACGATTTTGTTATTTGATGTGGATTTAAATTAATATTAATTCCCATTTCCTCAAATAAGTTTGCAGATCCGCAATTTGAACTGATATTTTTATTACCGTGTTTAGCTATCTTAATCCCATAAGCAGATAAAATTAATGCTACAGCCGACGATATATTTATTGTATTTTTTCCATCACCACCAGTACCGCAAGTATCTAATAAATCTCCATCATAATTTACTGATCTAGATTTTTTTCTAAGTGAAATTACTCCACCAGAAATTTCTTCAATACTTTCTCCTTTAGAAGATAATTTAATTAATATCTCTTCAATAATATCATCACTAACTTGCCCTGATGTTAATTCGTCAAACATGAATTTACTCTCCTCAAAACTTAGAGAAATACTTTTGTCCAGTTTTTTTAAAATATCGTCTAAATTCATATGTTTACAAAATTTTTAATAATTTTTTTTCCATTTGTAGTTTTAATACTTTCTGGGTGAAATTGAATACCATATATTTTATAATATTTATGCTTAATACCCATGATTATTCCATCATCTGTTTTTGCAGTAATTTCAAAACACTTAGGTAAACTTTTTTTTTCTATAATTAGACTGTGGTATCTAGTGCCATATATTCTGCTTGGCATATTTTTGAAAAGATCTTTTTTATTATGAATAATTTTGCTCATTTTACCGTGCATAATTTTTTTTGCGGTAATGATTTTACCACCTAAGGACTGTCCAATAATTTGATGCCCTAAACAAATACCAAGTATTGTTTTGGATTTATAGTAACGATTTACTAGCTCTAGACATTTGCCAGATTCGTCAGGGTTTCCTGGACCTGGTGAAATAATTATTTTATTAAATTTTTTAATATCGTTAAGGTTAAATTTATCGTTTCTTACAATCCTCACATTTTGTTTTAAAGAATACAAATATTCACTAATATTATGTGTAAAGCTATCATAATTATCGATTAATAATAATTTCACTTTGCAGCCTCAATTATTGCTTTAGCTTTATTCACAGTTTCTTGATACTCTTTTTCTGGATTACTATCCGCAACAATACCGGCACCAGCTTGAATATAAAGTTTATCATTTTTTATTAATGCGGTTCTTAAAGCAATACAAGTATCCATGCTGTTATTTGGGGAAAAATATCCTATAGCTCCCGCATATAACTTTCTTTTATTTATCTCTAATTTATCTATAATTTCCATAGCTCGAATTTTAGGTGCACCAGATACAGTACCTGCAGGGAAACCAGCAAACATTGCATCAATTAATGATAAGTTTGTATTATATTTTCCTTCAACATTAGAAACAATATGCATTACGTGTGAATATTTTTCAATTTTAAATTGCTCAGTAACTTTTACTGAACCACCAATTGATCCTTTACTTGTATCATTCCGCCCTAAGTCTAATAACATTAAATGTTCGGAAAGTTCTTTTTTGTCAGCAAGCAACTCTTTTTGTAATTTAGAATCCTCTATTTTATTTTTTCCTCTTTTCCTTGTTCCAGCTATTGGTCTTATAGTTATTTTTTTATTTCTCACTCTTACTAAAATTTCTGGACTACTACCAATAATTTGAAAATTATTAAAATTAATAAAATATAAAAAAGGAGAAGGATTAGTTATTCTTAATTTTTTGTAAATTTCTAATGGCGATTTTGAAATTTTAAATGAAAACCTTTGACTTAATACAACTTGAAAAATATCACCTTTTGCTATGTGTTTTTTAGCTATTAATACATTTTTTTTAAATTTCTTTTTGCTAGTATTACTTTTTATAACTAATTTATTTTTATTTATTTTTTTATATTCCTTATAATTATTATTTATACTAACTATATTGGATAAAATTTTTTTATAATCACAATTTTTATTTTTATTAAAATTTATAAATATGTAAAAAAATTTATTTTTTAAATTATCAAAAATAACAATTCTACAAGGCCTTATTAATTTGATATCAGGTATTTTTAAATCATCATTACAATTATCGGGTATTTTTTCAATATATCTAATAGAGTCATAACCAAAATAACCATTTAACATCATTGACATTGGTGGCATGTGCTTAGGCAAAGTAAATTTAAAAAATTTGAGTTGGTTTCTTATATATAAAATTGGATTTTTTATTTTGATTTTTTTTTTGTTTTTAAAAAATTTCCCATTATATATTTCGTAAATCAAATCTGGATCGTATCCGAATATTGTGTATCTTCCTCTTATCTTTCCTTTTTCAACAGATTCATAAATAAATGAATTTTTTTTCACAAGTATCTTATCAATATATGAGAGTAATGTTTTGCTATTAGTAAATTTTTTTTCGCAATAATATAAAGTAAATTTTTTATTATTAATTTTTTTTATTTTTAACATTTATTTAAAGGTATTTTTATTTATTCTATCGTAAATTTCCCTATTAATATTAATTTTATATTTTTTATTAAATATTAAATCGAACTCATTGAGTATCAGATTTTTAAATCTCATCTTTACCTCTGTCTCAATCGTTTTCTCGTACTCTTTTGCTTTATCTTCCAATATTCTGCTAGATAAATATTTAATTATATAAAAATTTTCATCTTGCTCCACAAAGTAATATTTTTTTTCTTTATCTATTATATTAAATTGTATATTTTTTTTAAATAATTCACTTTTCTTTAACTTAGATAATGAAGTCTTTTCAATCTTAATATTATTCTGAGACGCGTAAATGTCAAAATAGTTATTATCATCATTTATTTTATTTAATATTACATTGGATATTTCTCTTTTTTTTTCTACTAAAATTTTTTTCTTTATATCTTTAATAATTTTTTCATTTAATGTAATTTTTTCGTTTTGATAAACCTGGCCAAGTTCTACGATATAAAAATCATTGTTTTTTTCATACAGTTGTATTTTAATATCATTGTTTAATACAAATAATGTTTCAACTAAAAAAGCGTTTCTTGATTTATTGTAGTCACTATTAATTCCTTTACGATTAATTTTTTCAATTTTTTCTATAGTAAGATTATATTTTTTTGACAATCTATCTATCGATATATTATCTAAAATATCATTCTCAATATTCGATATTATTTCGAAAAAACTAGTATCATCATTTTTTTCAATATTTAGATTTTTTTTGTTTAATTTGATTTTTAATCCATCTCTTAGTTCCCCAAGTGAAAATTCTAATTTATTTTTTTCAAAATAAGTTTCAATTTCTTTATTTGAAATATTGAAATCATTTTTTATTTGAAAAAAATTAATTGAAACCTCTTTAAAAATATCTTCTTTTATAGTTTTTTTGTGATAATCAGAAAGATTAAAACCCGAGGTACTTGAGTCAATAATAATTTTTTTAAGTAAATTTTTCTTAAATTTATTCTCAAATTCAGAGTGAGATATTTGATTTTTTAGTAAAAATTTTTCGTATTCTGTTCTTGAAAACTTACCTTTCAATTTAAACTTCTCATCTTTTTTTATAAAATTTGATAAAGTCTTATCATTAATATAAATATTTTCTTCTTCTGCTATTATGTCGATAATTTTTTCAGATATTAAAATATTTAAGGTAATATAAGAAATTTCTTCTTCAGTTTTGCCTCTTAATAAAAAGGAACTTATGAAATTCTTGTTTTTATTTAATTTATTTAAATATTCTTTTGTATAGATGGGTTCCCCATTAACTTCTGCTATAACGTTTTTTTTTGTTGATGTAAAAAAATCACCAATTCCCCACAAAGCAAACGCTATAATTATTATTATTAGTAGCAATTTTGTTAGTAAATTCTTACCAAAATTTGTATTTATTATTTTCATAAAATGATAAATGTAGTTTATTAATTTAAATATTAAGAAATGTCTTTAAAAAATATATATTTCGTAGCTAATTGGAAAATGCACGGTTCAATAAATTCGTCACATTTAGTTAAAAAAATACGTAACTTCAGCAATAAAAATGCAAAATCAGGTAAATCTAAAATTATTTTATGTGTACCATACTTATTTATTTCATTATTTAAGAATATTTTAAAAAATTCTAGTATTAAATTGGGTGCACAAAATGTTTCAAATGTATCTGAAGACTACGGCGCTTATACTGGCTCAATTAGTCCGAGAATGCTTAAAGACACTGGTATAAAGTACATAATTTTAGGTCACTCTGAGTTGCGAGAGAAAGGAGAAAATAATAATTCTATTAAAGAAAAAATTAGTAATTCGGTGAAAAGTAATTTAAATATTATTCTATGTGTTGGTGAAAGTTACTCAACTTATAAAACAAAAAAATCAATTCAATTTATTAAATCTCAACTCCAGGTATTAACAAAAAAAACAATTAAGAATACTATTATTGCCTACGAGCCAATTTGGTCAATTGGTACTGGCAAAATTCCTTCAGAAGAATACTTAAATAAAACATTTGATTATTTGACTCAGTATTGTAAAAAAAAATATTCGTTAAAGCCGAAAATCTTATACGGCGGATCAGTTAACGAAAATAATATTAAAGTTTTAAAAAATATTTATAATTGCAGTGGTTTTTTAATTGGCGGCGCCTCATTAAAATATAAAAGCTTTACAAATTTAATAAAAAACTATTATAAGTAAAACATGGAGAATATTATATTAATTATTCACGTGATATTAGCCTTGCTATTGATTGTATCAGTTTTGTTACAAAGATCAGACGGCGGTGCACTTGGTATAGGATCAGGAGCTGATACCTTAATGTCTTCTAGGACAGCAGGGAATTTTTTAACAAAATTTACTACATTAATAGCTATTTTATTTATTATAACCAGTATAAGCCTTACAATAATTAATAAAAAAGAGGAAAACCCATCTTCAGTCTTGGACGAAATTGAAAAACAAGAAAATAAAGATAAGAATTTGCCTAAAATTCCTAAATCAAATTAAAATTTACTTTGTTATTTAAGATAAATTATCTTATAACATACTTCCATGGCGCGTTTTATATTCGTAACTGGCGGCGTGGTTTCATCCATTGGCAAAGGATTATCTTCTGCATCTTTAGCTAGTTTATTAATCTCACAAGGTTACAAAGTTAGAGTAAGAAAATTGGATCCTTATTTAAATATTGATCCTGGAACAATGAGTCCTTTCCAACATGGAGAAGTTTTTGTAACCGATGATGGCGCAGAGACAGACCTTGATTTAGGTCATTATGAAAGATTTACAAACACTTCATCTCGACAATCTGACAACATAACGACTGGAAAAATTTATTCAGATATACTCAAAAGAGAACGAGAGGGAGGTTACTTGGGTAAAACTGTACAAGTAATACCGCATGTTACAGACAGAATTAAACAATTTATAAAACATGATACAAAAAAAGAAGATTTTGTAATTTGTGAAATCGGGGGAACAGTTGGTGATATTGAAAGTTTACCATTTTTGGAGGCTATAAGACAATTTTCTAATGATATAGAAAAAAAAAATACTTTATTTATACATCTTACCTTGGTTCCGTACATTAAGTCCTCAAGTGAAATAAAAACAAAGCCAACGCAGCATTCAGTTAAAGAATTAAGAAGCATAGGAATCCAACCAGATATTATAATATGCAGATGCGAACATAGTATTCCAGTAAATCAAAGACAAAAAATTGCTTTATTCTGCAATGTAGATATTAAAAATGTAATTGAAACTATTGATGTAAAAACAATTTATGAAGCACCATTAAGTTTTCATAAACAAAAATTAGATAAGCAGGTTTTAAATTATTTTAAATTGAAGCCAAAGAAACAGATTAATCTCAAACCTTGGAAACATATCACAGCGTCAATTTTAAATAAAAAACGTAATATTAATATCGGACTAGTTGGTAAATATGTTGATTACAAAGACGCTTATAAATCTGTAGATGAGGCTCTAATTCATGGGGGATTAGAAAATGATATAAATGTAAATATTATTAGGATAGAATCTCAAAAATTAAACAAAAAAAATATTAAAAATTATCTAAAAAACATCAATGGAATTCTTATTCCAGGAGGATTTGGTTTAAGAGGCACTGAAGGCAAGATATTGGCTATAAAATACGCAAGATTAAAAAAAATACCTTTTTTGGGCATATGTTTTGGCATGCAGTTAGCCATGGTTGAATTTGCAAGAAATGTCTTAAAGTTGAAAAAAGCTGGTTCTACTGAACTAAATAAAAATTGCACACCTGTTATTGGTTTGATTAATGAATGGATTAAAAAAGGTAAAATTATTAAGGGAACAGACGTCAATTTAGGAGGTACTATGAGATTAGGTCTTTACAATGCCAACTTAAAGACAAATTCAAAGATTAAATCAATATATAAAAAAACCAAGATTAGTGAAAGACATAGACATAGATATGAGGTCAATATGAATTTTAAAGATAAATTTCAAAAAAAGGGCATGATATTTTCTGCTTTATCGCCAGACAAAACTTTAACCGAAGGAGTTGAATTAATTGATCATCCCTGGTTCATAGGAGTTCAATTCCACCCCGAATTTAAATCTAGACCAATGTCAGTTCATCCTTTATTTAATTCATTTATAAATGCATCAAAAATAAATAACAATGAAAAATAATAAAATAAATTGTAATGATATAATATTTTCTAATGACGTAGATTTTTGTCTTATATCTGGTCCATGTCAGATTGAATCCGAAAATCATGCCTTAGATATTGCAGGAAAATTAAAAGAGATAGCAATTAAAAATAACGTAAAATTTGTCTTTAAAAGTTCTTTTGATAAAGCTAATCGAACAAGTATAAATTCTAAACGTGGGTTAGGATTAGAAAAATCATTAAAGATTTTTGAGAAAATTAAAAAAGAATTTAATTTAAATATTCTTACCGATGTTCACACTAGCGAACAATGCTCTATAGTTGCAAAATACGTAGATATAATACAAATCCCTGCTTTTCTATGTAGACAAACTGATTTATTAGTGTCGGCTGCAAAAACGAATAAAGTAATAAATATAAAAAAAGGTCAGTTCTTGGCCCCCTGGGACATCACTAATGTAATAAATAAAGTAACAGAATCTGGAAATAAAAATATTCTTTTAACAGAGAGAGGTACATCATTTGGATATAACTCGTTAGTCGCGGATATGAGATCGTTACCTATTATGAAAAAAACTGGTTTTCCAGTGATTTTTGATGCTACTCATTCGGTACAATTACCTGGAGGGAAGGGAGGGATTAGTGATGGACAACGCGAATTTATAAATCCACTTTCGAAAGCAGCCATATCTATAGGTATTGCGGGAATCTTTATAGAAACTCATGAGGATCCAGACAATGCTCCTTCAGACGGACCAAACATGCTTCATTTAAAAAATTTAGAAAAATTAATCGTTCAATTATCTAAAATCGATAGTCTTATAAAATCAGGAGAATGACGAAAATTAAAAATATTATAGGTAGACAAGTTTTTGATAGCAGAGGTTTTCCAACTGTAGAAGCTGAAGTAGTTTTGGAAAATGGAATAAGATCTAAAGCAATTGTACCATCTGGCGCCTCAACTGGTTCATATGAGGCTGTTGAATTAAGAGATATTGATAATAAATATTTAAAAAAGGGAGTCTCAAGTGCAGTTAAAAATATTAATACTGAATTACAAAGATTAATTGGTTCAAATGTGAATGATCAAAATAAAATAGACAATCAGATGATTGATATTGATGGAACAAAAAATAAATCTAATATAGGGGCTAACTCAATATTAGCTGTTTCAATTGCAAGCTGTAAAGCAGGAGCATTAAATAATAAATTAAATTTGTTTGAGCATATTGACAAAAAAAATAACGATTATTGTTTACCATATCCAATGTTAAATATAATTAATGGAGGAGCTCATGCTAACAACACACTTAAAATACAAGAATTTATGATACGTCCAGACGGAGCGAAAAATTTTACTGAATGCTTGCAAATCTCTTTTTTAATAATTCAAAGATTAAAAGAATTATTAATTAAAAAAAATTTAAGTAGTAGTGTAGGTGATGAAGGAGGTTTTGCACCTTCGCTTGATACCGATGATAGCGCCATTGAACTAATTTTATCTGCTATACACAATGCAGGTTTTAAAGCAGGAGAAGATGTCATTATATGTTTAGATGTTGCTTCAAATGAATTATATGAAAAAAATAAATATAAAATATTAGATGATAAATTATTATCAAGTGATGAAATGATAGATTTTTATTACAACATAACAAAAAAATATCCTATTTTATCAATCGAGGATCCAATTTTTGAGGACGATTGGGATACGTGGTCTAAATTGAATAAAAAATTAGGTAGTAAAATACAGATTGTTGGAGACGATCTGTTTGTTACAAACATAAACAGATTAAAAAAAGGTGTTGAAAAAAAATCAGCAAATGCAATTCTAATAAAACTTAACCAAATTGGAACTCTGACAGAAACGTTAGAAACAATTAACTATGCAAAGAAAAATAATTTTAAAACTATAATATCCCATAGATCTGGAGATACCGAAGATACTTTTATTGCCGATTTATGTGTTGCAACAAACTCAAGTCAAATAAAGACAGGATCTTTAGCAAGATCTGAAAGAGTATCAAAATATAATCGATTAATTAGAATAGAAGAAATACTAAATAATAAAAAAATGGGTAGACTATGAAGCGTTTTAAAATTTTTAATCTAAATAAAATATTAATTATTAATCTAATTTTGACTATTTATTTTCTAATAAACGCATTAACTGGTGATAAAGGTTACTTTTCAATGAAAAAAAAAGACAAAATGTTACATGATTTAACTGTTAGTGAAGGTGTATTATTAGATAATTTAGAATCTGTAAGTTTAAGAAATGATATGTTAACTGAAGATTTAAATTTAGATTATTTAGATGAAAAATACAGAGAAATTTTTGTCTTAGGAAAAAAAAATGAGGTTTTATATATAATAAATGACAAACAAAATTAGACATCCCGAAAAAGTTAATAAACCATCTAATCCATTAAAGAAGAAACCAAAATGGATAAAATCAAAAATTCAAAATAGTAAAAAGTTCTTTGCTACAAAAACTATTGTTAATACAAATAATTTGGTAACAGTTTGTCAGGAAGCAAATTGCCCTAATATTACAGAATGCTGGGGAAAAGGTCATGCAACTTTTATGGTAATGGGGGACACATGTACAAGAGCTTGTGCTTTTTGTGATGTCAAAACTGGAAAACCAGGCCCTTTAGACATCTCTGAGCCATTAAAAATTGCTGATGCAGTACAACAGCTAAATCTTACACATGTTGTTATAACATCAGTAGATAGAGATGATTTGGCAGATGGTGGTGCTAACCATTTTTATAATGTGATTACACTGACCAGAGAAAAAAATCCAGAAACTACAATCGAAGTTTTAACACCTGATTTTTTAAGAAAAGGCGACGCATATAAAATTGTATTAAAAGCAAAACCGGATGTTTTTAATCACAACATTGAAACTGTACCTAGCTTGTACTTAAAAGTAAGACCAGGTGCGAGATATTTTACATCGGTTGAATTATTAAAAAATGTGAAGAAATTAGATAAGAGCATTTTTACTAAGTCTGGTTTAATGGTTGGAATGGGTGAGAGTAAAGAGGAGATTATACAAGTTATGGACGATTTAAGATCGGCTGATGTTGATTTTCTAACCATTGGGCAGTATTTGCAGCCATCTGAAAAACATTTTCCATTACAGCGATATTATGAGCCCGCTGAATTTGAGGAACTAAAATCTATTGCAACTTCAAAGGGTTTTTTATTAGTTTCTTCTTCGCCTCTAACAAGATCCTCTTATCATGCTGATGAAGATTTCAAAAGTTTAAGAGCGGCTAGAGATAAAAAAAATAAATGTCATCAGCCTCAGTTATAAAATTAATTAATTGCTCCAAAAATAATCTTATTGAAATGGTATTAGATATTGAGAAATACCCAAGCTTTGTTCCTTGGTGCATCAGCAGCAAAGTATATGAAAGAAAAAATTTAGAGGATAGGTTAGAAATCAAAGCTGACATGACGGTTGGAAAAAAAATTTTAAATCAAACTTATTTAAGCAACGTAATATATTTTAAAAAAAAAAACTATATTTTGGTAACGAGTATTAAAGGACCATTAAAGTATTTAAAAAATGAATGGTTTTTTGAAGAAAGAGGTCGCCAAAAAACTCAAGTTGAGTTTAGAATTGATTTTGAGCTTAACAATAAGTTTTTAAATTCAATAATGGAAAAATCTTTTAATTTAGGATTAATAAAAATCGCTAATTCTTTTGAAAAAAGGGCAAATAGCTTATTTGATAAGGTTTAATATTATTTTTGAAATCTTTTTTACAGTACATTTCTGAATATATTTTCTACCTCTATTTTTAAATTTAAATTTAAAAATTTTATAATTATTATTAAATTTTATTCCTACAAAAACAGTACCAATTGGTTTTTTTATTGTTCCACCTTTGGGACCAGCAATTCCTGTAACTGAAATTGAAATTTTTGTTTTAGATAATTTATTAATACCTATTAACATATATTTGCAGCATTGTTCACTCACTGCTCCATACTTACTAATAATAGACTTTGGAACTTTTAAAATATCTGCTTTAGCTTTATTAGAATAGCTTATAATGCCTAGCTTGAATATTTTCGAAGAACCAGGTTTTGAAGTAAGTAAAGCCGCAACTAAACCACCAGTGCAAGACTCAGCAACTGAGATAGATATTTTTTTTTTAATTAAATATTTTATTAAATTCATGAAAAATTAAACTTTATTAATATAATTATAATTAATGAAAGAACAGTATAAATTCCAGCTATAACATCATCTAATATTACGCCAACTGCATTTTGTAAATTTTTGTCAATATAGTTTATAGGGAAAGGTTTAAAGATATCATACATACGAAACAATATAAAAATTATAAAATAAAAAATTAAAGCATCACTAGTTAATTTTTCATATCCATGAGAAATTTCGTACATAAAAATAGGTATTGATTGGCCAATAAATTCATCAACCACCACTTCTTTTGGGTCTTTATTTGCAGAACCTTTCAAATAGATATTAATCGATACGAATGAGAATATTGTTATAAGAATTAAAAAAGATAAAATTAAATAATTATTAAGATTTAGAACGTGAAATAGAATAAATAATATAAGGCAAGCAAAAATTGATCCAAACGTTCCAGGTGCTGCTTTTATATTGCCTATCCCAAACAAAGTAACAAAATTGTAGTTAAGTTTTTGCATATTTTACAGTTGCTATTACCTCGCAAGCCAGTGCTTTGTTTTTACCTATTAAACCTAGCTTATCAGTTGTTTTTGCTTTTACATTAATTTGAGAAGGTTTAATTTTACACATCCTGGCTAAATTAATTTTAATTTTATTTTTATATTTTGAAAGATTTGGTTTTTGAATAATTATATTTATATCAATATTATGTATAAAAATATTTTTTGCTCCTAATAATTTTATTATTTTTTTTAAAAGTATAGATGATTTAATGTCTTTATATTTTGGTGTATTTGGAAATAATGTTCCAATATCTCCATTACCAGTTGCGCCTAATAAACTATCAATTAATGCATGAATTACACTGTCACCATCAGAGTGACCTAAAGGACCAAAGTCATAAGGTATTGTTATACCGCCGATTATTAACTTTCTCTTTTTTTTTAATTTATGAACATCAAAACCTATCCCGTAAGATATGTTTTGAAATAAATCTATGGTTGTATTAATTTTAATATTTGTATGCTCTCCCTTAATAATTTTTACATTTTTTTTATTTTTATAAAATAGCGAAGACTCGTCTGTTATTTTTTCTCTATTTTTTTTAAATAAATTATAAAGAAGATTGTAATTAAAACCTTGAGGTGTTTGAATAAGTAAAGTTTTATCTCGGTTTTGTATTTTTTGTTTGAATATAACTGTATCCGTAGAGGATATAGCAGGTATTACACAATCATTTTTTTTTAAATTAAATATGATTTTTTTAAGAAGCTCATGTGAAAAATACGGTCGAGCTGCGTCATGTATAATTACATGAGTGTATTTTTTAACTTTATGTATGTACCTGAGGGCATTAAAGGCAGACTCTTGCCTTGTTTTACCGCCTTTAATAACCATTATTTTATTTGACTTAAATACATGTTTTTTAAATACTTTGAATTTTTGAGGATTTACTACTAATATTACATTTGAAATTAGCTTATTTTGGTTGAATTTTTTAATACTATAATTAACTAGTATCTCATTATTATGTTTAAAATATTGTTTTGGTGTCAAATATTTGAATCTCAGGCTATCGCCTGCAAGTAATATAATAGAACAAATTTTCATGATTTATATAACCAGATTATTATCACATACAAAGTTTTTAACAGCTTTATTTTTCATAACATTTATTTGTGTTATTGTAACTATTCAAACTTTTACGGATACAGGATTATTACCTCTAAATAAACTCAATGTAAGGAATCTATTAATATTAAATCTTGTTTTTTTTATTTTATTATTTTTTGGAATAGCAATTAAATTATATGACATTTATTTATTAAAAAAAAATAACGAACTTGGATCAAATACAAGTAAATCGTTAGTTTTATATTTTTTATCTATATCAGCGATTCCATCAGCAATTATATCTATTTTTTCGTTAGTGCTTTTTAACTACGGTATACAAAACTGGTTCAACAAAAAAATTGAAAATACTGTAAATAATTCTGTCAATTTAGCAAGAAGTTATCTTGCTGATCATTACAAGTTATTTATAAATAATGTATTACTAACTGCAAACGATATTAACAGAAATAAAAAAATATTAATCAAGAATGATCAAAATTTTACAAAATATATAACAGCTCAATCAAAATTAAGAGGTTTGCAAAATATTTATATAATCAATCTTGATGGAGACATTAAATATCAGCAATTATCTAATGAAAAATATAAAAAGCCTTTGGAACAATATTTAGTAAATGCGTCTAATGGGAAGCCTTTTTGGTACTCAAATGCATTTGAAAAAAAAACTTACGGTATAGTAAAGCTAAATAGTTATAATAATTTGTATTTATACGTGGTTAAAAATGTAGATAACCAGATAGTGAGTTTTTTAAAAGATACAGGTGATGCGTCCACTTATTATTTTAAATTAAAAAAAAATATTATTAATTTACAAATTACTTTTTTGATAATTTATATAATGTTTACTATGTTGTTAGTTGTATCTTCAGTTTTAGTTGCCATTAATTTTTCGTCTCGTATTAACAGACCATTAAATAAAATTTTTACAGCATCAAAAGAAATTTCAAAAGGTAACTATAATATAAATTTGCCAAGTGATAAAAACTCTGATTTTAATGTATTGAACTATACCTTTACTGAAATGTCAGAAAAGATTAAGGAACAGGAGCAACGAAGTAATTTATCTGGAAGATTTGAAGCTTGGGAAATTATAGGTAAAAAATTAGCACACGAAATAAAAAACCCCTTAACTCCCATACAACTTTCTTTAGATAGAATTAAACAAAAAATTGATCTTGATAAAAATGCAAAGGAACATTTAGAAATAATTGATAATCAAATAAAAAATATTAAGGAGCTAGCCAATTCGTTTTCAAACTTTTCTAGGATGAGTAAACCTAAATTTGAAAAAAACAATATTTCTGAGTTGATTAAGGTATCGATAAATTTATATAAATTAAATTATAAAAAGATTCCAATTTTTTTTAATAATGAGTCAAAAAATAACATTATAATTTGTGATTATTCTCAAATTAATAGAGTGTTGATTAATATTATTAAAAATTCTATTGAATCGATTGAAGAAAAAAAATTAAATAAAAATGACTTCAACGGAGAAATTAATATATCTCTTACTGAAGACAAAAATAATTTTAATATTTCTATTATTGATAATGGCATTGGCTTTAAAGAAAATAAAAAAAATGAAACGAACCCATATTACACTACTAAAAAAAACGGTAGTGGGTTAGGTTTATCGATAGTATCGAAAATTATACATGAACATAATGGAAAGATTTTCTTTAAAAAACCTAATAACAATGAGGGAGCAGAAGTAACAATCCTGTTACCAAAAATTAATGAGTAAAAGTATTTTAATTGTTGATGATGAACCTGATATAATAAAATTAATAAGTGATATTTTATCGGAATTATCTTTTAATATAATTAAGGCGTCCACGGTCAAAGAGGCCCTAAATTGTATCGAAAATAGAAGCTTTGATATAGCGTTACTTGATGTGTCTTTGGATGAAACTAAACGAGATGGAGTTTTCTTACTTAAAACGATAAAAGAAAAATTACCTGAAACTCAAGTTATAATGATGTCTGGACATGCAAATATTCAAATTGCAGTCGATGCGATGAAATTAGGGGCTTTTGAATTTATAGAGAAGCCTTTTAGTGAACAAAGACTTGTTAATTTTATTAAGAGAGCATCAGAAATTTTAGATCTAAAGTCTCAAAATAAGGAGTTAAAAGAAAATTACTTTAAATCTTATGAATTTATAGGTAATAGCCCATCTATAAAAAAAATTAAAAATTCGATAGATAAAATAGCTTTAACCGATAGTAGGGCCCTAATTATTGGACCATCTGGATCAGGCAAAGAATTACTCGCAAGAAAAATACATCTTAATTCAAAAAGGAAAGACAATCCTTTCATAGTTCTAAATGCTGCAACAATTAATCCATTAAATTATGAGATAGAACTTTTTGGTCAAGTTAAAGACAATTTAGATATATTTGGTTTACTTGACAAAGCAAATAAAGGAACATTATTGATAGATAACGTTTTAGATTTGCCTTTAGAAATTCAAGGAAGAATTTTGAGAGTTTTTACAGATCAAAAGTTTAAAAGAGTGAACGGAACAAAAATTATTAATGTAGATACAAGATTAATTTGCACAAGCTCTATAGATTTATATGATGAAATCCAAAAGGGAAATTTTAGAGAAGATCTTTTTCATAGAATAAATGTATTTAATTTTGAATTACCGCCCCTTAAAAGAAGATTGTCTGACATAAATCTACTATCTGATTATTTTATTAAAGAATATTCAGTGAATCTTGGAAAAAAATTTAATATAAAATTAGACAAAATCTACGAATTATTTTATCAATATGAATGGCCTGGAAATGTTAGGGAATTAAGAAATATCATAGAAAGAATATTAATATTAGGTGAAAATGATAATAAAAAAATACTTAATATTGTTAAAGAAAGTTTTGGAAATTTAAATGTTAACAAATCTCAAGGGGCAATGGATTTTAATTTGCCTTTAAAAAAAGCAAGAGAACAATGGGAAAAAGTCTATTTATCTCAGCAATTAAAAATTAATGACGGAAACATTTCAAAAACCTCTAAAGCCGTAGGAATGGAGAGGTCAGCATTGCACAGAAAATTAAGCTCATTAGGAATAAAAATTTAGATGAATATTATTATTTGTGGAGCTGGTAGAGTTGGTTACTCTATTTCTAATCAATTATCTAAACAAGGTCATTCTATTACTGTCATCGATAAAGTAAGCGCTGATATTCAAAAAATTAATGATAATTTGGATGCAAGAGGTGTTGTTGGAATAGCGACATACCCAAGTGTATTGGAAAAAGCTGATGCAAAAAATGCAGATATGATAATTGCTGTTACAAGAAATGATGAAACAAATATGATTGTTTGTCAAATAGCTCACTCACTATTTAATATACCAAGAAAAATCGCAAGAATTAGATCAAAAGAATTTTTAAAACCTATATGGAAGGGATTGTTCACTAAAACAAATTTACCAATTGATATTATTATTTCACCAGAATACGAAGTTTCTAAGTCGCTTTTAAGAAAACTAGAAGCACCTGGGGCTTTAGAAAGTTTTCCATTTTCCAAAGATCTTGTCAGATTATTGGAAATTAATATAGATGAAAAATGTCCAGTAATAAACACGCCATTACAAAAATTAACAGAAATTTTTTCTGATTTAAATGCTAATGTTCTTGGGGTACATAGAGAAGAAAAGTTTATTAAGTTTAAAAAAAACAATCAGCTTCTTAAAAATGATAAAGCATTAATTCTTACTGACTCAAATCAAGTTGACAGAACATTATCGATTTTTGGAAAGGATGAAAAATTTGCAAAAAAAATATTAATTATAGGTGGTGGAAATATTGGGTTTGATCTTGCAAAACTTTTAGAGGAAAATCCTAACCAACCAAGAATTAAAATTATAGAGAAAGACAGTGTAAGAGCACAGTCAATCGCAAATGATCTAAACGAAGCAATTGTGGTTAAGGGAGACGGTTTAGACGAAAATATTCTTAAAGAAATAAATATCGATGAAATTGATACTGTTTTGACAACAACTGATGATGATGAAGTCAATGTAATGAGCGCTATGCTTTGTAAAAAAAAAGGAATTAAGAGAACTATAGCGATCTCAAATAGCCACAATTATAATCTTTTACAATCATCTTTAAAAATTGACGATATTGTTGATCCAAGAATGACAACTGTTTCTACGATTCTTAAACATGTACACAAAGGAAAGATAGAATCTGTTTATAGTCTTGATGACGGAGAATACGAAATAATAGAAGCTAAAATTTCAGAAAATTCCGAGCTTTTAAATAAAAAAATTTTAGATATAAATTTTGGTGATGATATTAGAATAGGCCTTATAGTAAGAGATAAAAAAGTTATTGTTCCAAAAAAAGAGATTGATTTTAAAATAAACGATACAGTAATATTAATTGCAAGTAGAGATAAATTAAAAAAAGTTGAACAATTATTTAGAATTAGTCAATATTATTAATTCTCATGAATTTTACAGGATTATTTTATTTCTTTGGGTTATGTTTAGCGCCTGTTTTAGTAATATCGCTTATAAATATTATTTTTTGTTTTTATTTTAATTATTATTTTAATATAGAAAGTTATTTAATTGTTTTTTTTTTAGTTTTTTTTATATTTATATTTTCTTTAAAAATAAAACCTAAGAAAAAAGAAATAAATAAATTTGAGTTATTAATTTTTGCTTTATTAATTTATTTTATTATTCCTTTATTTACTTCAATACCTTTTTTTTATGGGAATTACCTAAATTTTTTTGCTTCTTATTTTGAGTCGATTTCAGGCTTTTCCTCTGTAGGTGTTTCATTATTAAATAACGTCTACTTTTTAGATGAGCCAATAATTTTATGGAGATCAATTATTCAATGGCTTGGTGGATTTTATTTTTTATTATTGTTAATATCTATATTTGGTCAAGAAATTTTTGAGTTCTTTCCCATGAAATTTTTACAAAAAGAAAAAGATACAAATTACTTTCATTTGAATTTTTTAAAAAATATTAAGAATATAACCTATGTGTATTTGATTTTAACATTACTTATTTTTATATTATTAAATTTCACAAATTATAGATTATTTGAAATCGTTAATTTGGTATTTTCAATAGTTTCAGGTGGAGGTTTTTCAAGCAATAAAATTATTGCTGAAAATGATTTTGATAAATTTTTATTATCAGCATCGTTTTTATTAAGTTCGATTAATATATTTTGTTTGTTAATCATACTTAAAATTAACAAGCAATTTAGTTTGAGTGAGACAAAAAGTATGTTAATTTTTTTAGTTACAATGATGTTTGTAATATTGATAAGTGATAAAAATTTAGAATTTTTCGATATCATGTTATCATTAACTTCATCTATGTCAAATTCGGGTTTGTATTTTGGATATAATCAAAATATTAATATTTTCTTTTTGTTAATAACAGTTTTTGTAGGTGGTTCAATACTTTCAAATTCAGGAGGTTTTAAGATTACTAGATTTCTCATAATATTTAAAAATATTTTAAGTGAGTTTAGTAAACTGCTAATACCAGCAAGTATTACAAATTTATCAATTTATAATTCGTCAGAAAAAATTAAAAGCTCTGATCTTTTTATAGCATCCCTTGTACTGTTCACTTATTTTTTAATGGTGATTTTATATTGCTTCTTTTTAAGTTTTGAGAATATAAATTTTGAAAATATATTTAAAATTTCATTTTTAGTGTCATTTAATACACTTCCAAGTAGTTTATATGGTATTAATGGGGTAAATTTTTCAAATTTCAATAATTTAACCCTTTTAATAAGTTTAATAGTATTTGTTTTATCCAAAATTACACCACTAAGTTTTATTTTGTTAATAAAAAATTTTCTTTTAAGATAGTGTAAAATTTATTATTAAAGTAATAAATTATAGGCGCTCTTAGCTCAGCTGGATAGAGCAACGGTTTTCTAAACCGTGGGTCGGAGGTTCGAGTCCTCCAGAGCGCGCCAATTATGTACTTTGTGTATTTAATAATTAACCAAAAAAATTTTTCGTATGTTGGATATACAGCAGACATTAATAAAAGAATTTTACTTCATAATAAGGGTAAGGGAGCAAAGTATACCAAAGGATCTAAATGGAAATTAATTTATTGTAAAAAATATAAATCGAAATCAAAAGCTCTTCAGGAAGAGCATAAATTAAAAAAAAATCGCAAATTGAGAAACCTAATTAAAACAAATTATTTAAATTATAACCAATCAGGATAAGGCAAACCTTTTGATTTCAGAAATTCAACATTGTAGAGTTTACTAGTATATCTAGTGCCAACATCACATAAAATTGTAACAATATTTTTACCTTTGCCCATTTTTTCAGCAAGTTTAATTGCTCCTGCAACATTAATTCCAGAGGATGATCCAAGACAAAGCCCTTCTTCTTTTAATAAGTCGAATGTAACATTTAAAGCATCAATATCATTAACCTGAAAAGCATCATCTATTGGAGCAATACCAAAGTTTTTAGAAATTCTTGAAGCCCCTATACCTTCGGTTATTGATGACCCAGAAGATTCCAATTTTCCATTTTTAATATAATTGTATAAAGATGATCCATCCGGATCACTCAACATTATTTTAATATCTTTTTTTTTTTCTTTTAAACCAATACCTACGCCAGCAATTGTGCCACCGGTTCCTGATGAGCAAGTGAATGCATCTATATTCCCATCTAATTGGTTGTATATTTCAACAGAGGTAGTATCGATATGGGCTTGTGCATTTATTACATTATCAAACTGATTTGCCCAACAAATTTTTTTATTACTTGTTTTAGACATTTCTTCTGCTATTTTTTTTGAGTACTTAACATAATTACTTGGATTTGCATAAGGAACTGGATCAACTTCAATTAATTTGGCTCCTAAATTTTTTAATGCATCTTTTTTTTCTTGTGATTGATTATTATTAATTACTATTATCGTATTTATACCAAAATAATTAGCAATCATTGTAATACCAATACCTGTATTGCCTGCAGTTCCTTCAACTATCGTACCACCTTTCTCTAGATTATTTTTTTTCAAAGCATCTTTTATTATCCATAATGCTGCTCTATCTTTTACAGATAAACCTGGGTTTAAAAACTCTGCCTTACCATAAATATTGCATCCAGTAATTTCTGAGGCTTTTCTAAGTTTTATTAGGGGAGTATTTCCTATTAAGTCAATAACTGTATTCATTTTATTTTCTTTAAAAAAAATTGCGTTACATCGGTTCTTTTAAGAGCAAAACCTGTTTCACAGTAATCTAAATAGTAGTTCCAAAGTCTATTAAACTTATCATCAAATTTTTTATTTTTAATTTTAAACCAATTTTTATTAAAATTATTTTTCCAATGATTCAATGTTTTAGAATAATCTCTTCCAAATGCAATCTCTTTTTTTATTTGAAAATTATTTTTCTTGAATAAATTTTTTAAAATTTCTTTAGTTGGAAGCATACCTCCAGGAAAAATATATTTTTGAATAAAATCTACATTTACCATATATTTTGCGAAATACTTCTCATCAATTGTAATAATTTGTAAACAAGCTTCCCCATTTGTTTTTAAAATTGAGTTTAGTTTCTTAAAATATATATCCCAATATTTTTTACCAACAGCCTCAAACATTTCAATAGATACTACCTTTTCGTATTTATTTTTAATATCTCTATAATCCTTTAGTTGAATACTAAAGTTATCTTGGTTCAATTTATTATTATTTATATATTTAAATTGCTCCTGGCTAATTGTTATTCCATCTAAGGTTAAGGCCTTATCCTTAGTATAATTAAGAAAGCCACCCCATCCTGAACCTATTTCGCAAACATTATCATTTTTGCTAATCTCTATTCCCTCACATATACTATTATATTTGTTAACTTGCGCTTCATCTAAATTATTATTTTTACCAAAAATACCAGAAGAATATGTCATCGTATTATCTAGCCAGTGTTTATAAAACTCGTTTCCCAAATCATAATGGAATTCAATATTTTTTTTTGCTTGTCTTACTGAATTTTTCTTAAGAATAAAAAAAAATTTTTCTTTTAATTTTTCGTATAAATTTGGTTTCCATTCTTTTTTATTTATATCTTGGTTAATTAACAAAATTTTCAAAAGATTATTTAAATTTTGAGTTTCCCACTTTTTATTAATATATCCCTCAGCAAAACCTAAATCACCTCTAAGCATAAAGTCTTTTATGACACTTAGATCTTTTATAACTATATTGGAGTTTAAGCCTTTATTATTCCCAATAAAAGTTTTCTTATAAAAGTCTTTAATATTAAGTTGTATTGTGCCCCACTTAATTTTATCGAGCTCTTTTTTTATATAGTTATTTAAAAGATTATTCATGAAAACTTAAAGTATTATATAATTTTTTTCTCTTAAAATAAAACTTTGCTTTTTTTATTTTAGAAATTAATGCTTGATAATGTATCATCAGCATTATTTTTTGTGCATAGAATATTCTCTTTACACCAAAATAAAGCAAATTTTTATTGCTAAATATGTAATTCTTGGCAATTAGACCCGTCTTCAGCATACTATTTGAATTAATTGCATCAATATTAATGTAAATTTTATTTTTTTTAATCATAACATTGAAATAATATTTCATATTCATTGATAGAAATGGTGAAACGTACAGTTTTTTCTTTATCGTATGCTTAAATATATGTGAATTGATTTTTTTATAATAAGTATGCTGTTCGTGATGCGTATTCTTAACTTCATAAACGATATATTTAATTTTTTCTTTATGATAACAGAAGTATATAGATATAGGATTAAAAACATAACCCAAAAACCTGGGAGAAGAAAGTATATATATATCTAAATCTTTCTTAAAATTAAAGTTTTTTGTAATTTTCTTTTTAATAAATTTATATAAGTTTTCACCTTTAATCCTAGAACCATGATCAATCTCATAAAAACTAAATATATTTAGTTTGTTTATTGAGAATAAAAAGGGTTTTTTTAAACTTTCAATCTCTTTTAAATTTAATAATAGACTTAAAGCGTTATATGAAAAAAAATTATCAAAGGGTTTTTTCCTATGATGAAAAATATAGGTATCGCAAATTTTATTTTTCAACATCTAATTTTTTAAAAACTTCTATAGCAGAATTTACACCATCTTCATGAAAACCATAACCTAACCAAGCTCCTGCAAAATAAATATGATTCTCTCCAGAGGTTATATCATTTTGTTTTTTTAATTCCTCTTTATCATATTTAAATACGGGATGCCTATAAGATAATTTTTTAATTATTTTTTCATTATTAATTTTATCGTAATTTAAAGTTACAAATATATTTTTTCTTAACTTTAAATTTTGAAGTAAATTCATCCAATATGTTAGTATTAAATTTTTACTTTGATACCTATAATTCCATGATGACCAATTACTTAACTTATTTGGCATAATTTTTTCATCCGAATGAATTACTATATTATTTGTTTTATAATTTACCATATCTAATAATTTTTCTTGATTTTTTGTTAAATTTTTTATTATTTTTTTTGCTTGATCAGTATGTATACATGATATCAAAATATCATATTTATATTCTTTATCATTTGAGCATTTTACAATTTTATTATCTTGATCAATATTTATTACCTCGGAATTCAGAATACAATTATCTTCTCCGATTTTAGTGACAATTTTTTTTACGTATTGTGAACTACCATTTTTTATCGTCATCCAAATTGGTCTTTTTTTTAAAATATTGCATAATCCGTGATTTTCAAAAAAGTTAATAACAAATTTTGCTCCATAATTTTTGATATCTTGAAAATTTGAAGACCATATTGAACTACACATTGGCAAAAAATAAAGATTAATAAATTCTTCATTAAAATGATGTTTTTTTAAAAACTGGTCTACAGTAATTGAATTATTTGTTTTTTTTTTAGTTTTAATTATTAAATTCAGTTTAACTATACCTGCTAAAACCTTCCAATATCTTAGCGTGAAAATATTACTTAAATCAAAAATTGTTTTAATGTTTTTGCCAGCCCATTCATAATTTTCTTCATCATTAATTACAGAAAATGACATATTACTTTTTTCATATTCAACATTATTTTCTTCTAAAACTTTAATATAATTTTGATAATTTAAGTTGTTAAAAACAATAAACCCACTATCAAAATTAAATACTCTATTATTTTCAGATATCGTATGAGTGTGTGAATGTCCGCCTATATAATCATTTTGTTCTAATAATAACAGTTCAAATTTGTTTTTTAAAAAATATGAAACACATAAACCGCTTATTCCACCACCTATTACTATTGCTTTTTTCATTTAGATCTTAATTTTTTAAATGCCGCTAAGGCCTGATTTCTCGCAATTTTGTGGTCAACGATTGGTTTATGATAATCTCTTTCTAAAACAAATCCTATTTTTTTAGCAGTAACATTATCAATTTCCCAGGGTTTATGTATTAATTTTTTCGGGATTGACCGAAGTGTTGGTATCCACTTTTTTACATATAAACCGTCTTTGTCAAATTTCTCACCCTGTAATATAGGATTAAAAATTCTAAAATAAGGTGCTGCGTCTGCACCACAACCTGATACCCATTGCCACCCACAAATATTATTTCCTAAATTAAAATCTAATAAAGAATCTCTAAAAAAACTTTCGCCTTCTTTCCAATTTATTCTTAAATGTTTTACAAGAAATGATGAGGTAATCATGCGGACACGATTGTGCATCCAGCCCGTCTCATATAATTCCCTCATTCCAGCATCTACAATAGGATAACCAGTTTCACCCTTTTTCCATTTTTCAAGTTTAACTTTATCATTTGACCAAATGAAATTGTCAAATTGAGTCCTTAGGTTTCGTTTTTCAATTTGTGGAAAGTGATTTAATAAATGATATGAAAATTCTCTCCAACCTATCTCATTAATAAACTTCCTATGATTTATATTTTTATTTTTAATATTATTAAAATATGAATATATGGTTTCAGATGTAATTTCCCCAAAAGCGATATGAGGAGATAATTTTGATGTACCAAAAATAGAAGGAATATCTCTATTTTTGGAGTAATTTGAAATGTTTTGATCCATGAACTTTTCGAGAACTTCTATTGCCTGTTTTTCTCCAGGGTTCCATAAGTTCTCAAATTTTTCATGCCATTTTTTTTTAGGTAAAATTATATTTTCAACGAAATCGCAAATCTTTTTATCTTTCGTATTTATATTTTTTATGCTCTTAAGCTTTGGTTTTTCTATGTTATTATTATTCAAATAACGAATTTCTGCATTTTTCCAAAAAGGTGTAAATACCTGAAATGGAGTACCATCATTCTTTTTTACATCAAAAGGATTCTGCAATAGATTTGATTTACCAACAAATATTTTTAAATTGAATTTAAAATGTTTTGATATTTTCTTATCTAATTCTTGCTCTTTTGGTTCAAAAATTTTATTATAGTATATTTGCTTAATACCGTAATCTTTAACGAATTTTTTTAAAACATCGTATTCATCTCCTTTTAATAAATGAAATGTAAAACCTAATTCACTTAATATTTTTTCAAATTTAATTATAGTTTGCGATAACCACCATTTTTGAGCGGATCTGTTATGAAATTTTTCACTATTGTATATGTATAAAGCTAATTTTTTCTCTCGATTTTTACGCACATGCTCAAGCGCATTATTATTATTCACCCTAAAATCTGATCTTACCCAGTATAAATCCATGAAATATTCCTAAATTTAATTCTTATTTTTGTATTAAAATCAATATGAATATAATAAAAAATTCTCTATTTTGTCGCTTTTTTTTCTTGCCATATTTGCTAAAAAGAGGTTTAAAGGATCCCGGGGCAGGTAAAATTGAGCACATTATTAAATGAACACTTAGGAAAAAAATTAAGGCTAAGAAGAACTTCTTTAGGATTAACTCAGACACAGGTTGCAAAGGCAATAAACGTTACTTTTCAGCAAATACAAAAATATGAAAAAGGCACTAATGGTGTAAGTTCTGCTCGATTATTACAATTAGCAAACTTTCTAAAAGTTCCAATAAAGTACTTTTTTGAGGATTATCAAGATTTTAGAGCTGATAGTGGTAAAGACTTAGCAAAAAGTCTTAATTACTCTTATTTATTAAAACTATTTAATGATTTAGAGCCTGTAGAGAAAGAAAAAATATTTGAAGTTCTCAAGAATAATGGAGATATAAAAAGAGCTGTTTAAATCTGGCTCCCCGGGCCGGACTCGAACCAGCGACAAAGCGGTTAACAGCCGCTTGCTCTACCAACTGAGCTACCGGGGAATTTTAGCAGAATACAAAATTTTCATTATAAAACAATCAAATTCTATGGAGGCCACGCCCAGAATCGAACTGGGATAGAAGGATTTGCAATCCTCTGCGTAACCATTCCGCCACGTGGCCATTTAATAATACTTAATTTTTAATATTCTGAGGTATATATATGATTGGATAGTTATTCAAACCATGATTCTTAAAAATCAAAAAAACCATATGATTAATGGGCAATTAATACCAAATTTAATTACTAATGATAAAATCTTGGTAGCTTTTAACTCACTAAATAGAGAAGATTTTTTAACACCTGATACAAAAAGCATTGCCTATATTGATGATCATATATTTATAAAGAAAAGGTTTTTGCTTAAACCATATTATTTAGCCAAAATTTTAACATTTATGCAAATCGATAAAAAAAACGAAATATTAGATGTTGGGTGTGGCAGTGGTTATAGCTCAATTATATTTGGAAAGTTTTTTAAGTTTATTGTAAGCGTGGAAGAAGATATTACCTTAGTCAAGATTTTTCGTGAGTATTTAAAAACGAATAAAATTACAAATTGTCAAGTTTTGAATACAAAATTTAATGAAATTAAGTTAGAAAAAAAATTTGATCATATTTTTATCAATGGTGCTATTAATAAATTTCCGTTTTATCTGACAAAATATCTTAATGAAGATGGAAAAATTTATTCCATATATACTGAAAATGAATTTCCATCATATTTTTGTAAATTTACACTTAAAAACAACGAAGAATATGAGAAGACTCAATTATTTGAAGCTTCTGCGCCATTATTATATAATCTCAAATCAAATCAAGTGAAATTTATTTTTTGATGAGCAAAACAAGTAGTTATAATCATAAAATAGTCGAAAAAAAAATATATTCCTTATGGGAAAAAAAGAAGTGTTTTAAACCCATCAAAAATAAAAAGAATAAAAAATTTGTTATAGTAATACCTCCGCCAAACGTAACAGGAAATCTTCACATGGGGCACGCTTTGAATAATTCTATCCAAGATTTATTAATAAGATATCACCGCAATAAAGGAGTTGAAACACTCTGGCAACCTGGAACTGATCATGCTGGTATAGCGACGCAGCTGGTAGTGGAAAAACAATTAAATAAAAAAAGTATTAAAAAGCAAGATTTGGGACGTAATAAATTTATCAATGAAATCTGGAAGTGGAAACGTAAATCTGGAAATGCGATAACATTGCAATTAAAAAAATTAGGTTCAAGTTGTGATTGGTCAAGAGAAAGATTTACAATGGATAAAGGCTTATCACAAGCTGTTACAAAAGTATTTGTAGAATTGTACAATAAGAAGCTTATTTACAAAGACCTAAAATTGACAAATTGGGACCCAAAATTAAAAACAGCTATTTCTGACTTAGAGGTAAACCAAAAAGATGTTAACGGCAAATTATATTATATTAAGTACTACTTAGAATATTCAAATGATTTTTTAGTTATTGCCACTACAAGACCAGAAACGTTATTTGGTGATACCGCTGTAGCTATAAATCCTAGTGACGAAAGATATTTAAAATATCTGGGAAAAAAAATTAAAATTCCTATTTCAAATAGATTAGTTGAAATTATTAGTGATGAATATGCTGATCCAACGCAAGGCTCTGGTGTAGTAAAGATTACTCCTGCACACGATTACAATGATTATGATGTAGGAAAAAGAAATAATTTAGAATTAATAAATATTATGAACAAAGACGGTACTCTAAATAAAAATGTTCCAAAAAATTATCAAAATTTAGATCGTTTTGAAGCAAGAGAAAATTTAATTAAAGAATTAAATGATTTAGAACAAATAGAAAAAATAGAAGACATAAAACACACTGTTCCTTTCGGTGATAGATCTGGAGTTGTTGTAGAGCCATTATTAACTAAACAATGGTTTGTAGATGCAAAAAAAATAGCAACAAATGCGATTGTTAAAGTTAAAAATAAAGAAACAGTTTTTTATCCAGAAAATTGGAGCAAGACTTATTTTCAATGGATGGAAAATATTGAGCCATGGTGCATCTCCAGACAATTATGGTGGGGACACCAGATACCCGCATGGTATACAAAAAATAATGAAATTATAGTTGCCGAAAATAAAAAAGAAGCGGAAAAAATTGCGAAAAAAAAATATAGACAAAAAAAAAATATTACTAGAACAAGATAAAGATGTGCTTGATACATGGTTCTCATCAGCACTATGGCCTTTCGCTACAATGGATTGGCCGAAAAAAAATTATGAATTAAATAAATATTATCCTTCAAGTGTTTTAGTAACAGGTTTTGATATCATATTTTTTTGGGTTGCAAGAATGATGATGATGGGATTATTTTTTATGAAAAAAGTTCCGTTTAGAAAGGTTTATGTACATGCGCTAGTAAGAGATGAAAAAGGTCAAAAAATGTCAAAATCCAAAGGTAATGTTATCGACCCTTTAGATTTAATTAATTTGTATGGAGCGGACTCTTTACGTTTTACACTCATATCGATGAGCTCTCCTGGAAGGGACGTCAAATTATCTACAGATAGAGTCAAAGGCTATAGAAATTTCTTGACAAAAATATGGAATATTTTTGCTTATAGTAAAAAAAATCAGGTAACTTTAAATAAAAAAATTAAATTATCAAAATTAAATTTATCAATTAATTTTTGGATTATAAATGAACTAGAAAAACATAAAAAATTAATAAATAAGTCGATTGAAAATTATCGTTTTGATGAGGCAGCTAAATTAACCTATCAATATATTTGGGATATTTTTTGTGATTGGTATCTTGAATTTACTAAGCCTATATTTCAAAGTAAAATAAAAAAAGATATAGAAGAAACTAAAAATGTATTACTATATATTCAAAAAGAAATATTGTTTTTATTGCATCCTTTTATGCCGTTCATAACTGAAGAACTTTGGATTAAACATAATTTCAAAAAAATATACGGTAATTATTTAATTAATTATACTAATCCTGATCTTAAATTAAAAATTAATAAAAAAACAACTAATAATATAATATTTTTAAGAAATTTAATCTTAGAGATAAGATCTGTAAAGTCAAGATTGTCAATAATACCTGGAAGTAAAATCGACCTTGGTTTAAAAACTTTAAATAAAAAAGACAGCAAATTGATAACTGATAATATTATTTTTTTATCTAAATTAGCTAGAATTAATAAAATCTGTGAAAATATAGATAAAAATTTTATTTCGATAATTGTTGACGGAAGAAAAATATCTATTAAATTTGAAGATAGCGTAGACATTAATAAGCAAAAGTTAATTATAGACAAAAAAATATCTGATTTAGTGAAAATAATTGAAATTTCAAAAAAAAAGCTTAATAATGGTAATTTTATTAAAAAAGCACCTAAAGATATTATTGATAAAGAAAAGGAATTATTAAAGTCTAACTCTTTAGAACTGGATAAATTAAAGGAAATTATAAACACTGTAATATGACAAATATCGATAAAAAAAAATTACCTAGTAGACATACAACCGTAGGTCCAGAAAGAGCGCCTCATAGATCTTTTTATTACGCAATGGACTTAAAAAAGGAGGATATCGTAAAGCCTTTTGTAGGTGTCGTATCTACTTGGAATGAGGCGGCTCCATGCAATATCGCTTTAATGAGGCAAGCCCAGAGTGCCAAAAAAGGTGTAAACAAAAAAGGCGGTACACCAAGAGAATTTTGCACAATTACAGTCACGGATGGTATCGCGATGGGTCATGAAGGTATGAAATCATCTTTAATTTCAAGAGAGGTAATAGCTGACTCTACAGAATTAACAGTTAGAGGACACTGTTATGATGCATTAATTGGTATAGCAGGTTGTGATAAGTCTTTACCAGGTTTAATGATGGCAATGTGCAGATTAAATGTGCCAAGTATATTTCTATATGGTGGATCAATCCTTCCAGGAAAGTTTAAAGGTAAGGATGTTACTGTTGTTGATGTTTATGAGGGAGTTGGTATGCACGAGGCAGGTAAAATGACAGATGAAGAGCTTGAGGAACTTGAATTAAATGCCTGCCCAAGTGCAGGAGCGTGTGGTGGACAATTTACTGCTAACACAATGGCTTGTGTATCAGAAGCAATTGGTTTGGCGTTGCCTTATTCTTCAGGCACACCTGCTCCATACTTAGATAGAGATAAATACGCATTAGAAAGTGGTATACAGGTTATGAGATTATTGAAAGATAAAATTAGACCAAGAGACATCGTAACATTAGACTCTTTAAAAAACGCTGCTGTTATTGTTGCTGCTACTGGTGGATCAACAAATGCAGCATTACATCTTCCAGCAATTGCTAATGAGTGCGGTATAAAGTTTGATTTATTAGATGTAGCAAAAATTTTTAAACAAACACCTTACCTAGCAGACTTAAAACCTGGTGGCAAATATGTTGCTAAAGATATGTTTGAAGCAGGCGGTGTACCAATGTTATTAAAAACATTACTCGATGGTGGTTACATTAATGGTAAATGTTTAACAGTCACAGGTAATACAATGGAAGAAAATTTGAAAAATATAAAGTTTAATAAAAACCAAAAAGTTATGAGAAGTTATGACAACCCCATTACAAAAACGGGTGGTGTTATAGGCTTAAAAGGTAATTTAGCTAGCGAAGGTGCGATTGTAAAAGTTGCAGGTTTAAAAAAATTAAAATTTTTAGGAATAGCGAAGTGTTTTGACAGTGAAGAGGAGGCATTTGAAGCTGTGAAGAATAAAAAATATAAAGAAGGTGATGTAATTGTAATACGCTACGAAGGACCCAAAGGTGGGCCTGGAATGCGAGAAATGCTTTCAACAACTGCTGCGATTTACGGACAAGGAATGGGAGAAAAGGTTGCTCTAATAACAGATGGTAGATTTTCCGGTGCTACAAGAGGTTTCTGCGTTGGTCATGTCGGACCAGAAGCATATGTTGGTGGTATGATTGGATTATTAAATGATGGTGATAAAATCATTATAGATGCCGAGAATGGATCTATAAACGTTGAATTAGATGACGAAGAAATTGAAAAAAGAAAAAAAATTTGGAAGAAGAAAGAGCCGAATTTCGGAAGCGGAACTCTTTGGAAGTATGCTCAAAGCGTAGGTAGCTCACAAAATGGTGCAGTGACACATCCAGGAGCATTTAAAGAGAAAAAATGTTACGCAGATATTTAAATGAAAGTAAGACCAATCATTTTGTGCGGGGGAGAGGGTACGAGATTATGGGACAACAAAAAAATTATTAAGCCAAAACAATTTATAAATTTCGGTTCGTGGACGTTATTTGATCAAACTCTCAAAAGAGTCAAAAACCCTCTTTTTGATTATCCAATAATTAGTACAAATCGCGGTTATGAAAAAAAAATAAGAAATATTCTTAAGAAAAATGATTTTAAAAAATATAAAATTGTACTAGAACCCGAAAAAAAAAATACCGCACCAGCGATATTATCAGCGGTATTTGCAAATATACTTTCAGATAAAAATAAATTTAAAAATTCTATAAATTGGAATGAGCCTTTAATCTTCTTAAGCAGCGACCATTACATAGAAAAAAAAGAAATATTTATAAATACAATTAAAAAGCATATAAAGTACTTAACAGATAAAAATATCTTTTTATTTGGAGTTAAACCCAACATGCCCTCATCTGAGTATGGATATATCTTAATGAAAAAAAATAAAAATATTTTTAAGGCAATAAAATTTCTTGAAAAACCTAGTTTTAACTTATCAAAGAAAATTATAAAAAAAGGTGGATATTGGAACTCAGGAATGTTCTTGCTAAACACAATGTCGGTTATAAATAATTATAAAAAACATAGCCCCAAGATTTATAATATTTTGCATGATACCTTTTTAAATTGCAAGTCTAAAACAAAAGTAATTAATAAAAAAATTTATGTAATAGATAATAAGCTATTTAAAAATATAAACTCTATTTCTTTTGATTATTCAATTTTAGAAAAAGCAGAGAATATTAATATTATTAAATTAAATATTCCTTGGAGTGATTTGGGGAGTTGGAAGGAAATTTTAAATATATTTTATAAAAAAAGAAATACATATATTTCCAATAAAAGTGTTTTTTTTAGACCTTGGGGCAAATATACGAATTTATTTAAAGGTGAAAATTTTTTGATTAAAGAAATATATGTAAAATCAAAAGCAAAGTTGAGTTTACAAAAACACTTCCACAGAAGTGAGCATTGGATTATAAAAAAAGGATTAGCGCATATTACATTAAATAATAAGATTATTAAAAAAGAAATAGATGAATCTATTTTTATACCTAAAGGATCTATTCATAGGGTTGAAAATAAATCAAATAAACCTCTTATTATTTATGAAGCTCAAATTGGAAAAATCTTAAAAGAAAGCGATATAGTTAGATACGACGATATATATGGAAGAGTTAAAAGTGTATTTTGATAGGTGCATGGTCTGAAGGTTTTTCTAAAGCTCGAACATATTTATCAATTTTAACACTTTTAATATCATTTATTAAATTTTGTGAAACCAAGAAGTGATCAATTCTTAATCCTTTGTTTTTATTCCAAGAACCTCTTTGATAATCCCAAAATGTATATTGTTTATCATTATTATCAAATAATCTAAAAGAGTCTTTAAATCCTAAATTCAATAATTTTCTAAATTCCTTTCTTATTTCTAACTTGAATAAAGCGTCATTAGCCCAGTCTTCAGGATTGTCGACATCCTTATCTTCAGGTATTACATTAAAGTCACCACCAATAATTAAATTTTTATTTCTAATAGTTATTTTTTTTATAAAAATAAAAAATTTTTTGAGCCATTTCTTTTTATATAAATATTTTTCTGTTCCTACGGGATTACCGTTTGGTAGATAAATGCAAATAATTTTTGCTGATTTTTTTTTTATTTCAATATCTGCTGATATAAATCTAGACTGATCATTAGGATCTACAAAACTATTTATATCAATATTATTTAATTTACATTTGCTAATTATAGCTACGCCATTATATGATTTCTGACCGCTAACATAACATTTATAACCTAAATCATTAAAAAATTTAGAGGGAAACTGGTCTGTTTGACATTTAATTTCTTGTAACAAAAGTATGTCAATTTTTTCTTTAACTAAATAATTTTTAATAATCTCAGTTCTGATTCTTACTGAATTTATGTTCCAGCTTGAAATTATCACAGAGAGAAAGAAATTCCACAGCCACAAGAAGATTGTGCATTTGGATTTTTAATCTTAAATGCTTTTTCTATTAGTGTTTCCTGATAGTCTAAAATTGAATCTTTTAGGTAACTTAAACTAAGTTTGTCTATTACTACCATATCATTTTTAAAGTCATCAATAGCAATAGATTTGTCGATAGAAAAAATATATTTAAATCCAGAACAACCTCCGCCTTCAATGGTAACACGAAAAAAAGATCCCTTTTCTTCGTTTTTAAGTATATTAGCAATTTCTTTTTTTGCTCTATCTGTTATTTCAATATTCATGAATAATTAATAAATAATTTAAAAATGCAAAAAATTATAGATAAATATAATAAAAAATTAGCGACATTTTCCTCAAATGACATAAATTTTAGAGGAAGGGTATATAAAGTCAAAAAATCAAAGTATAGAACAGAATATCAAAGAGACAGAGACAGAGTAATACATTGCAACTCTTTTAGAAGATTAAAACATAAAACTCAGGTTTTTGTATATCATGAGGGTGATCATTTTAGGACCAGACTCACACACTCAATTGAAGTCTCGCAAATTTCTAGATCAATAGCTAGGGTGCTTGGTTTAAACGAGGATTTGTGTGAAACACTAAGCTTAGCACATGATCTCGGTCATACACCATTTGGCCATGCAGGGGAGGGTGCTCTAAATAAGTGTATGATAAACAATGGTGGTTTTGATCATAATTTACAAACTATTAGGATACTGATTTTTTTAGAAAGAGTTTATCAAAAGCATACTGGATTAAATTTGACAATAAATACTATTGATGGACTAATAAAACATAATGGTATCGTAAATAATTATAAACATATTGAAAAGAGTCTACCAGAAATAAAAAAATACAAAATAAATTACATGGATATCGGATCATTAGAAGCGCAAATAAGTTCTATCTCAGACGATATAGCCTATAATAGTCATGATATTGATGATGGTCTTAGAGCAGGGCTCTTTACATTAAAAGACTTAAAAAAGATTACTAGTTTTAACAACGCTATAGAAAAAAATAAAATAAGTTTAAATAATTATGGAATAAATAGGTTTTTAATAAATTACCTAGTTACAGATTTGATAGAAGAGACAAATAAAAGATTAAAAAAAAATAAAATAAAAACAATCAAAGATGTATATAAATACGGAAAAAATCTGATTAGTTTTTCAAAAAAAACCGAATTTTTTTTAATGGAAATAAGAAATTTTTTAAAAAGCAACATGTATAATCATAAATTTATAACGAAATGGAATATAAAATCTGAAAACATTATAGAACAACTTTTTAATTATTATTTGAAAAATTATGATAAAATAAAAGAAAAACATGAGTCTCAATCTAAAGAAAGAAATATTTGTGATTTTATTGCAGGTATGACAGATAAGTATGCGCTTACGATGTATAACGACTTAATAAAATGAATATATTTGAAATTTATAAACAAAAATTTATTAAATTATTAAAAGACAAAAATGTAGAACTTTTTGATTTGGAAGATAAATTTTTAGTTGAAAAACCAAAACTTGAAAAATTTGGTGATTTAACTTTTAATATAGCAATGATTTTATCTACTAAAGTAAAAAAGAATCCATATGAAATTGCTTGTCAAATTGAAGATGTCTTAAAGAAAAATTTTAAAGAATTTGATAAGTTTAATGTAATAAAACCAGGATTTATAAATTTGAAATTTAAAAAAGATTTTTGGACGAATTTTTTATCATCCTTAGAAAATAACTATGGAGTACCAAATTTAAAAAAGAATAAAATTTTATTAGAATTTGTATCAGCTAATCCGACAGGGCCTTTGCATGTTGGCCACTGTAGAGGAGCTGTATATGGAGATATTCTAGCCAATCTATTGCAATTTGCTGGCCACACTGTTGTTAAAGAGTACTATGTAAACGATTATGGAAATCAAATAGATATTTTTGTTAAATCTGTTTATCATAGAATAAAAGAGATACTACACAAAAGACCATTTCCCGAAAATAAAAATTTGTATCCAGGCGATTATATTAAAGAAATAGCTAGAGATATTATAAAAGAAAAAAAAATAAGTAATTATGATAATTTTGAAAAAATAAAAGATTTACTCTCGAAAGAGTCAATTTTACATGCAATGAAACTAATAAAATCAAATTTAGAGTCCATGGGTATTAAGCACGACAATTTCGTATACGAGTCTAATTTAGTAAAGCAGAAAATAATTGAGAAAGTTGTTTCAAAATTAACAAAGAAAAATCTTTTATATGATGGATTTTTGCCAAAACCTAAATCAATTAAAGATGAAAATTGGGTTAAGAGGAAACAACTTTTATTCAAATCATCATCTTTTGGTGATGATGAGGATAGAGCGTTACAAAAACCTGATGGATCATGGACTTATTTTGCGAATGATATTGCATATCATTTAAATAAAATTGAGAGGTCTTTTGACAAATATATAAATATTTTAGGAGCCGATCATGCAGGATATATAAAAAGAATTACCTCAAGTGTTATTGCTCTTCAAAATAACATAGATTTTAAATGCAAGGTAACTCAACTAGTAAAATTGTATAAATCGGGAAAGCCTTATAAAATGTCAAAAAGGGCAGGAGATTTTATTGAAGTTAAAGATCTTATTTCATCAGTAGGAAGTGATGCTGTTAGATTTATGATGGTTTATAGAAACACTGACTCTCAAATTGATTTTGATTTTGATATAGTAACAGACAGGTCTAAAGATAATCCAGTATTTTATGTTCAGTATGCAAGCGCAAGAATCCATTCAATTTTTAGAAAATTAAATAAAAATATTGAGGATAATATTAAATCTACAAACCTTAATTTATTAAATGATAAATCTGAAATAGATATTATAAAAAAAATTTCGGAATGGCCTAAAGTAATATCTTTAAGTGTAAAAAATCTAGAGCCACATCGAGTTCCATATTATTTATATGAGTTATCTTCTTTATTTCATTTTTATTGGAATCTTGGAAAAAGTAACGATAAATTAAGAATTTTAGAAAACAATAACAAGGATTTGGTTGCTGCAAGATTATTTTTAATTAAAAAAATTTTTTTTGTTATTAAAAGTGGATTAAATATTTTAAATGTATCAATAGTTAAAGAAATGTAATGAAATATTTTAAGTATATAAATTACTTGGTGGTTTTAGCATTTATAGGATTAAATATTAAGTTTTATAACTCAAAAATATTTTTTGAAAATAAAATTGAAAGTAGAAAAAATTATATACATTTATTAGATAAAGAAGCTGATAATATCGCACAATTAAAAGAAAAGGACTTTAAAATTTTCAATGAAAATAAAGGCAAATTTAAATCAATTGAAAATGAAAAATCATATTGGAAATTATTAAAATGATAACAAAAGCTATATTTGGAATTAAATATTCCTACTTGTCCAATGCAGAAATATTATTCATAAAAAAATATCATCCTTATGGCATAATTTTTTTTGAGAGAAATATAGAAAGCATTGATCAGTTTAAATCATTAATTAATCATATAAAAAGTCTTGTGAATTATGATTTGCTATTTGTAATTGATCATGAGGGTGGAAAGATAAATAGATTTAATAAAATTTTTTCGCAAAAAAAATATTCAGCTAAATACTTTGGCGAAATATATAATAAAAATAGAAAAAAATATAAAAAAGAATTAGATTACTTTTTAACTTTTAATATTAATCTTTTTAAATTATTAGGCATCAATACTGTTGCATATCCTGTTCTGGATATACTTTATAGTAAAACACATAAAATTATTAAGGATAGATGTTTTTCATCAAAAAAAAAACAAATTGTTAATATAGCAAAATACGTAATTAATTTTTACCAATCAAATAATATATCTTGTATTAGTAAGCATGCACCTGGTCATGGTTTATCAACTAAGGATAGTCATTTAAGTTTACCGATAGTGACAGAAAATGAAAAATTTCTTATGAAAAATGATTTTGAAACTTTTAAAAATATTAAATCGCACTATATGATGACTGCTCATATACATTATAAAAATATTGACAAAAAATGTGCAACATATTCAAAATATATTTTACAAGATATAATTAAAAAAAAATTAAACTTTAGAGGAAAAATAATTACGGACGATATCTGCATGAAAGGATTAAAAGGTAATTTAAAAATTAGATCTATTCAACCTTTAATTGCAGGATGTGATTTAATTTTGCATTGTAACGGTAATATGAATGAAATGCTACATGTTGCAAAATATGTTAGAAGTAAAAGAATTAAGTAAATTTTATTATTATTTGAATTTCATATGAATAAAAATCTTAATCAAGTAGAAAATTTTGATTTAAATATCGATAACTATGAAGGACCACTAGATTTGTTGCTAGATCTAGCAAAAACTCAAAGGGTCGATTTGATGCAAATATCAATCGAGCAATTAGCAGAATCTTATATTAAGGTTATAGAAAAAGTAAAAAAAAATTTAGAATTAGCTGCTGACTTTTTAGTAATGGCTGCATGGTTAGCATATTTGAAATCAAGATTATTATTGCCCGATGAATACGATGATGATTTTTCTGCACTTGAAATGGCTGAAAAATTAAAATTACAATTAAGAAAATTAGAAATGATAAGATTGCTTTCAACGCAACTAATGAAAAAAAAACAAATAGGTATTGATATTTTTTTTAGGGGAGGGGCGCAGGATATTAAAGGTAAAAATAAGTCAAAATATAAATTATCTTTATATGAATTAATTAAGTCTTATGCTGATTTTAAAAGAAAACAAAACTTCTCCAAAATAGATATTATTAAATTGCCAGTATATACTATGGAATCAGCTATAAAAAAAATATCAGCTATGTTTAATTCAATAAAGGAATGGTGTGATATCAAAAAAACTATTCCAAAAATGTATTTGAATAACAAAAAATTACATAAAACAGGATTATCGGGAACCTTAGTTGCTAGTCTTGAGTTAGTAAGAGAAGGAGAACTGTTAATTAAGCAAAAAAATATATATGATAAAATATTTATTAAAAAAAAATAATATATGTCTAGATCTGAAAAAAAATTAATAGAAGCTATTTTATTTGCATCTAAAGAACCTGTTGATATAAAAAATTTAAAAACAAAAGTTAAAAGAGGAACTGACGTATTAAAAATTTTATATAACTTACAGGATGAGTACAAAAATAGAGGAATAAATTTAGTTTGTTTGGCTGAAAAATGGTCTTTTAGAACATCATCCGATTTATCTGACAAGTTAAGAAAAGAAATTTATGTGGAAAAAAAATTATCAAAGGCAGCAATAGAAACTTTGGCAATAATAGCATATCATCAACCTGTGACACGATCAGAAATAGAGGAAATTAGAGGCGTATCTTTTAGCACTGGTACATTGGAAGTATTATTTGAATTAGGATGGGTAAAACCACAAGGTAGAAAAAATATCCCAGGCAAACCACTTATGTACGCAACATCAGATATGTTTTTAAGTCACTTTAATATCAATTCAATTGATGACCTGCCAAACTCAGAAGAATTAATGGCTGCTGGACTAATAGACAATAGAGTTGATAGTTCAATCTTTGGTACTGCTAAATTTGCCGAACAAGATAAAGATAAAGTTGAAAAAAACAGCTATACGAACATAGACGACATGATTAATGATACATTAGAAAAAAAAGAATAATTCTTGTAATTTATAAAAATTAACATATAAATTCCTTATGAGTATAGGTTTTTGGCAAATAGCAATTGTTGTGGCACTAGTAGTCCTCCTATTTGGTAGAGGTAAAATTTCTGAACTGATGGGAGATGTCGCCAAAGGTATTAAAAGTTTTAAAAAGGGCATGTCTGATGAGAATTCAGAAAATAAATCTATATCTAAAGACGATAACAATAAATCTGAAAGTTAAAAATGCCACAGATTGGGTGGTCTGAATTATTAGTAATAATTGTTCTTGCAATACTAATAATTGGTCCAAAAGATTTTCCTGTTGTTGTGAAAAAAATCGGGTCATATGTTAAAAAAGTAAAATCCTATATTACTGAAATTCAGGATGATATCGAGAATGTTACAGATATAGACTCCGAGGAAAGTAATAAAAAAAATAAAAAATCTTAATGGTTGAAAAACAAGCAACTATTGGTGAACATTTAGTTGAATTAAGATCCAGGATATTAAAATCTATAATTTTTTTATTCATAACTTTTATTGTATGTTATTTCTTTGCTGATAAAATTTATGATTTTTTAGTCACTCCTTATGCAGAAGCAGTTAAAAACGACAATATTGATAGAAGATTAATTTTTACAGCTTTACATGAAACATTTTTAACATATTTAAAATTAGCTTTTTTTTCTGCATTTTTTATTTCCTGTCCAATTATTTTAATACAAATATGGAAATTTATTGCACCAGGACTCTACAAAAATGAGAAGTTGGCTTTATTACCTTTTATGGTTGCTACACCAGTGCTTTTTTTATTGGGCGGTATGTTAGTTTATTATTTGATTATGCCACTTGCTATAGAATTTTTTTTATCATTTGAAAAAATAGCAACACCAGAAAGTTTACCAATTCAACTTGAAGCTAAAGTAAACGAATATCTCTCATTAATTACTCGTTTGATAATTGCTTTTGGATTAAGTTTTCAATTGCCAGTTTTATTAACATTACTAGCAAAAGTAGGTTTTGTTGATGCAGAATACTTAAGAAAAAGAAGAAAATATATAATAATAATAATATTTAGTATGGCTGCAGTATTAACCCCTCCAGATCCAATTACCCAGATAGGATTGGCATTGCCACTGCTTCTATTATATGAAATATCAATTTTTACTGTTAAAATCGTAGAGAAAAAATGATTCTGGTAAAGTTTATTAGAGAAAACAAAAAAGAGGTAATTAATTCTTTAAATAAAAGACAATTCAAAAACTCAGATAAAATAATTAATGAAATAATAGTTTTTGATGAAAAGTACAGAGAAAATCTTGAGTCAATTCAAAAGCTTCAAAATAAAAGAAATATCATATCTAAAGAGTTGTCCTCTATAAAAAAAAATTCTAAAGAATTTAATTTAAAAAGCAATGAAGTTACAAATTTAAAAAATAAAATTAATGATTTAACAAATTTAAATGAAACAATTAAAGCCGAAAGTGATAATTTAATTCATAATATTCCTAATATATCTCACGATACGGTGCCCATTGGAAAAAATAGCAAAGATAATAAAGAAATAAAAAAATTTGGAGATATTAATAAACATGATTTTAAAATTAAACCACACGATGAAATTGGTACTAAATTAAATCAAATGGATTTTGAAAATGCAGCTAAAATTTCACGTTCTAGATTTGTTATACTTAAGAATAATCTTGCTTTATTAGAGAGGGCACTTGTAAATTTTATGTTGGACGTACACACAAAAGAAAATGGTTATATAGAGCATTCCATGCCTGTAATCGTTAATTCTAAATCTATGTTTGGCACATCCCAACTTCCCAAGTTTGAAAATGATCAATATAATTTAGGTGACGATTTATGGTTAACACCAACTAGCGAGGTTTCTTTAACGAATGTAGTGGCTGGGAAAATTATTGAATATGACAATTTACCTTTAAGATTAGTTAGCAGTACCCAATGTTTTAGAAAAGAAGCTGGAGCTGCTGGGAAAGATACTAAAGGAATGATTAGACAGCATCAGTTTACAAAAGTTGAATTAGTATCAATTATTCAACCAGAAAAAAGACTAGAAGAACTTGAAAGGTTACTGACTTGTGCAGAGTCAATTTTAAAGAAATTAGAAATTCCGTATAGAGTTATTTTGTTATGTAGTGGTGACATGGGTTTTAGTGCAGAAAAAACTTATGACATTGAGGTTTGGCTACCATCACAAAAAAATTATAGAGAGATATCAAGCTGTTCGAGCTGTGGAATTTTTCAATCTGTAAGAATGAATTCTAAATACAAAACTGTAGATGGAAAAAAAGAATATCTATCTACATTAAACGGTTCAGGTTTAGCCGTTGGTAGAACTATTGTTGCAATATTAGAAAACTATCAAAATTCAGATGGGTCAATAACTGTTCCGAAAGTATTAGTGCCTTATATGAATGGTTGCACAAAAATAAATTAACCCAATGGCGGAGAGGGTGGGATTCGAACCCACGAATGAGTTGCCTCATTGCTGGTTTTCAAGACCAGTGCTTTCAACCGCTCAGCCACCTCTCCATTGATAATAGCGCATTTATAAATATTTATAGCCAAATATCAATAAATGACTTTCATTTTTGATTATGTTATCCAAAATAATGAACCTAATTAAAATATTGTTTTTTATCTTATTAATACTTAAGCCTGAAATATTAAGTGCAAACGAGAATTTTAATAATTGGGTCAAAAACTATAAAAAATACGCTGTTGGGCAAGGAGTAAGTCAAGCCACTGTTGACACAGCATTTATAAATGTAAAATTTTTAGAGAAAATAATAACTTACGATAGAAGACAGCCTGAATTTATAGAAAAAACAAATGTATATATAAAGAAAAGAGTAAATATTAAAAAAATTCAATCTGCCAAATCATTAATTAAATCAAATAGAGATCTACTTAATAAAATTGAAAAGGAATTCAATGTACCTGCAAATTATCTTGTAGCATTGTGGGGTATAGAAACTCATTTTGGAAGACACAAAGGTAAAGTTGATATTATATCTGCATTATCTACTCTCTCATATGATAAAAGAAGATCTGAGTTTTTTTCTAAAGAGCTTTTAATATTATTAAAATTAATAGATAAAAAAATTATTAAATTAGAATCATTAGTTGGTTCCTGGGCAGGAGCACATGGAAATTTTCAATTTATGCCATCATCTATTCAAAACTTCGCCATAGATTACGATAATAATAATAATATTGATTTATATGTTTCCTTAAATGACTCATTTGCATCTGCAGCAAATTATTTAAGGGAAATTGGATGGGATGAAAACCCATGGGGATTTAAAATTAAATTAGAAAAAAAAATTAATTCAAAGTATGTGGGTACGGATGCAAGAAAACTTAAAAAAAAATTATCAATAAAAAAATGGAAAAAATTAGGAGTCAAATTGCCTAACAGCGTAAAAATAAACGAAAATTTAAAAGCAAGACTTATTAGACCCGATGGTAAAACTGGAGACTATTATTTAGTACTTAATAACTATGAAAAATTATTACATTGGAACAGATCTTTGAGATTTGCTATTACAGTTGGAATTTTTGCTGATTACTTAAAAAATGTATAGATTTTTATATTTATTATTTTTATTTTTATTTTCATGTATTTCGCAACAAGTTATATATGAAAAAAAAGGTTTTTTAGTTTTAAATAATGAAGGCATTATTGCAATTAAAAATATAAAAAAAAATAAATTAGTTAAAATAATAAATATTGAAAATATGAATTATGTAAAAGTTACTACTAATGCAGATTATAAAGGCTTGGAAAATAGAGTAGGTAATGTTGATTTAGTTACTTTTAATAATTTAAAACTTTCAAAAAAATTTCCCTTAGTTCTTGTTGAAGAGTCAATTGAAAACCCAAAATTTATTGCAAAAAAAGCTAAAATATTTGATAAAGAAAAGAAAGTTGCATCCTCAGTTTTTCGTGAAGAAATTAACATGGAAATTAGCAGTGAAACAGATAAAAATATTTATCTAGAATATGGCCCCTTTCACAATAAATTATATGCCAATGTTTTAGTTAGAAACCTTAAAAAAAATATAAGTAAAAAAAAAATAGTTATAAAATTAAAAAAAAATGATAATTATGTATCTGTAGGACCCTTAGTAAATTTAAAAGAGTTTGACAATTATAGCAATAAATTAAATAAACTAGATGGATATAATATAATTATAAAATGAAAAAAACTGTTTTCTTAATAATACTTTTAATTTTTCCTTCATTGGCTGATTCTAAAATAAGCACCTCAGCATCTCAAGCAATAGTTATAGACGTCAGTTCAGAAAAGATTTTATATGAAAAAAACTCAGATCAAAAAATTTCACCTGCTTCAATGACAAAAATAATGACAAGCATTGTAGCATTTGACCTAATTAAAAAGAAAGAATTATCAATAAACGAAAAATTTCTTGTATCGAACAAGGCCTGGAGGATGTCAAAAAGTGGTTATTCTTCGATGTTCATACTACCCAATGATAAAATCTCTGTTTTAAATTTGTTAAAAGGTATAATTATTGTTTCAGGTAATGATGCTTGTATAGTTTTAGCGGAAGGCATAGCTGGAACAGAATCTGCTTTTGCAGATTTAATGAATGAAAAGGCTATTGAAATTGGATTAAAAAATACTAACTTCACTAATTCATCAGGAATTTACGATGGAAATAATTTTTCAACTGTTTCCGACATAGCAATGATGTCAATTTACATGATCAAGAATTATCCTGAGCTTTATAAACTTTACGCAGAAAAACAATTTACTTGGGATAGAACTGGTGGAGAACCAATAAAACAGGGTAACAGAAATGTTTTACTATATAGAAACGTAGGCGCTGATGGAATAAAAACAGGTCATTTGTCTGACTCGGGTTATTCTTTGGCAGCAACAACAAAATTGAATGACAGAAGAATAATTAGCGTAATAAGTGGGACTAAATCGTCATCAGAAAGAACAAAAGAAAGCTTAAAATTGATTAATTATGCAAAGATTAGATACGACTTGTTAAAAATTCCTAAAGATATCGATATAAAAATTAAGTCATGGAATATCAATGTTGGGCACGTTACTGGTAAATTACGCGATGATTTATTCATTACTACAGAAAAAAGAAAAAAAAATAAAATAAAAATTTTAGCAAAGGTAAAAGAACCAATAAAATCAAATATTAAAATAGGCGATGTATTGGGCAAATTAGAAGTTTATTATGATAACGAATTAATTAAATCCAAAGAAATTGTTTCAAATACTGATGCAGAAAAAGTAAATTTTATGAAAAGATTTTTAAATTCTATAAGTTTTTTTGTATGGGGTTAAAAAATGAAAAAATTTATAACATTTGAAGGAATTGACGCATCTGGAAAATCTACACAAATTAAAATAATTTATAAACTTTTAAAAAAAAAAAATAAAAAAGTTTTCATAACAAGAGAACCAGGCGGTACAATTTTGGCTGAGAAAATTAGAAATTTAATAATTAACAGTAATTTCACGCCTTTAACAGAACTAATGCTTTTTTATGCCGCAAGATACGACCATTTTAAAAAAATCAACTACTATTTAAAAAAAAAATATATAGTGCTATGTGATAGATATATTCATTCAACCTATGCTTATCAACATCACGAACAAAAAATAGATAAAAAACTGATAAATTTCTTACAAAACATTATTGGGAAAAATTCATATCCAGATTTAACTTTTTTAATAGATTTGCCATCTGTTTTGGCAAAAAAAAGGATCAAATTAAGAAGAAAAAGTAAAGATAAATTTGACAATTATGATTTAAAAAAAATAAATATTATTAGAAAAGCTTTTTTAAAAGAAAAAAAGAGAGATAAAAAAATATTTTTAATAAATGGTGCATTAACTAAAAACCAAGTAACAAACCAAATAATCAAAATATTAATAAAAAAGAAAATTTTAAATGGATAATAATAATTTTTTATCTGATCAACTCAAAATGTTTATTGATTTAAATAATAAAAATACTTTTCCAAGTCCTATTTTATTTTTAACTAATGATGTTAATAGAGTTTTTTTTTTCGCAAAAAGGCTTGTCAGTGAATTTATTGGATTAAAATATAGTCGCGAGGAGGATGATATTATTTTTAAAAATAGATTTGATATTTATTTGTTAGATTTAACTAAGTCTACCGGTATTGATTTAATACGAGACTTAATAAAATTCACAAATTTAGGAACTTTAAATAAAAATAATAAATATGTTTTAATTAATAACATTTCTTATTTAAATAACTTCGCGACAAACTCATTACTTAAAACATTAGAGGAAAATATTGATAATTGTAATTTTATTTTAGTATCATCTGTAAACGACAATATTTTGGGTACTATTAAATCACGTTGTTTTACATTTAAATATTTTTTTAAAAAAAATGATATAATAAAAAGTAAAAACCTTGATATAAATCAATGTATAGAAAATTATAATAATGAAAAGTCTAATCAAAATTACAAAATGGTTAAATTTGCTTTACTTAATCATTTTGAGGAAAATAATATAAATAATTACGAAAGCTTAATAAGAAAATTTAAAATTTTAGACAAATCAAAAAAATTCAATCAAAATTTAAAAAATTTAATTTGATATTAATGCCCAAAAATTTTTTTATAACTACACCAATTTATTATCCTTCTGGCAAGCCACATATGGGCCATGCATATTCCAGTATATTAACAGACATAATTGCAAGATTTAAGAGACTTGAAGGTTATGAGGTATTTTTTTTAACTGGTACAGACGAGCACGGGTTAAAAATACAAAAATCAGCAGAAAAAGATAATAAAAATCCAATAGATTTTTGTAACGAAGTATCAGAAGTTTTTAGAAATTTATCTAATCAACTAAACTTAAGTAACTCTGATTTTATAAGGACAACAGAAGATAGACATAAAAAAGTTGTTCAACAACTTTGGGGAATTTTGAGCAAGAAGGATCAAATATATTTGTCAAAATATTCAGGTTGGTATTCAATTTCAGATGAGGCTTATTATACAGAAGAGGAGGTTTTTGAGGAAGATGGTAAAAAAAAATCAATAACTAGTGGTAGTGAAGTTGAGTGGATGGAAGAGGAGAGTTATTTCTTCAAATTGTCAGGTTTTGAAAAAAAACTATTATCTTTTTATGAAAAAAATCCAGATTTTGTTCAACCAGAATCAAGAAAGAACGAAGTTGTAAGTTTTATAAAACAGGGATTAAAGGATTTGTCCGTTTCAAGAACTACTTTTAATTGGGGTATAAGTGTACCAGGTCACAAAAAGCATGTTATTTACGTCTGGTTAGATGCGTTAGTAAACTATGTTAGTGCATCTAACTACTTTAACAAGGATCAGCACGCGCCATGGCCTGCTGATATTCACATAATCGGTAAAGATATTCTGAGATTTCATGCAGTATATTGGCCTGCTTTTTTAATGGCAGCAGAGCTACCTTTGCCCAAAAAAATTTTTAGTCATGGATGGATTCTTTCAGGCGATGAAAAAATGTCAAAATCTAAAGGAAATATTTTAGACCCAATTGAATTGATAAATCAATATGGTGTAGATGAAATTAGATATTATCTTGCTAAAGAAGTTGTATTTGGATTAGATGGAAAGATAAACAAAGATAACATAGAAATTTGTATAAACGATTTAGCTAATAATATTGGAAATCTTACACAAAGAGTTTTTACTTTGATTGAAAAATATTATGATTTAAAAATGCCAAATACATCAGATAATCATACTAAAAATTCAATAACAATCATAGATTCTAAAAATTTTGTTCAATATTTACGTAATCTTGAAATACATAATTATATAAAAGAGATTAATAAATATTCTTCTAAAATCAACAAATATGTAAATGATAATGAGCCATGGAATAGAAAACTAAACAGTGATACGAATATTAAAAATATACTAAATACATCTATAAATTCTATCAAGAATATATTTATATTATTGCATCCAATAATGCCAAAAAAATCAGAATATTTTTTAAATTTACTTGGATTAAAATCTTTTAGTATAAGTAATTTAAAAATAGATATTCCAGAAGGACAAAAACTATCTAAACCAAAGATTTTATTCAAAAAATATTAATGGAACTAATAGACTCACATTGTCATTTATATTATGAGCCAATGCTTAACAATTATAAAGAATTAATAAAAAATTGTAGAAAAAAGGGAATAAATAAACTTTTAACTATTGGTGTAAATCTAGAGACATCAATTTTAAATTCGAAATTAAGCGTTAAATATAAAGAAATTTATGCAACAGTTGGTCTTCATCCAAATAACATAGATGAAATTTTTAATGATGAAGATTATAAAGGTTTAATAAATAAAAATAGAAAAATTATAGGTATAGGCGAAACTGGTCTTGATTATTATAGAACTAAAACCAAACTTGACATACAAAGAAAAAATTTCATCAATCATATAATTTTAAGTAAAAAATGTAATTTACCCTTAATAGTTCATACTAGAGATGCAGAAAACGATACGATTCAATTATTGAAATTGCATATGAAAAATCCTGAACCTAAATTAATTATACATTGTTTTACTGGTACTAAAAATTTTGCTAAGAAACTTTTGGATTTTGGTGCTTATATATCTTTCAGTGGAATTATCACATTTAAAAAAAATAACGAACTAAGAGAGGTTGTAAAATATGTTCCTGAAGACAGAATATTAATAGAAACAGATTCACCTTATTTATCTCCAGAACCATACAGAGGTAAAAAGAATACCCCTGAGAATTTAGATATTATTGCCTTTGAGGTGGCAAAAATTAAAAATATTAATGAAAAAATGGTGTATAAAATTACAACAAATAATTTTAATAAAATATTTAAATTGATATGAGAAAAATAGCTGTAGTACTGCCTTTAACTGAAAATTATTCTATAAAATATTCTGGAGCTGTTTCTTTATTTACAAAAGAGTATACACGTAAAAGCAAATTTAAATATAAAATTTATGGAAGCACAGAAAAGAAGGATATCGTCGATAGAAATTATAAAAATATTAAAATCGGAAAAATTAAGATAAGAAGTTCAAATGTTGAGTATGCTGAATTATTAGTTAAAGAAATCAAAAAGTTTAATCCTGATATTATAGAAATTCATAACAGACCACAAATAGCAAATTTATTAAAAAATGAAATGAAAAAAAAAATAATTCTTTATTTTCATAATGATCCAATTAATCTCAGAGGCTCAAAAACAGGAAAAGACAGGGAATTTCTTTTAGAAAGTATAGATAAAATACTTTTTGTAAGTTCATATTTAAAAGATCAATTTTTTAAAGATATTAGCTTTAAAAACTCAGATAAAACTCAGGTTGTATACGCAGGAGTCAAGAAAGAAAATACTTTTCCATTAAAAAAAAATACAATAATATTTGCGGGCAAATTAAACACTTCTAAAGGTTACGATATTTTTGGCAAAGCTGCTTTACGTATCTTAAAAATTCACAAAAAATGGACTGTGGAAGTTGTGGGTGATGAACCTAGAGAGAAAATAGCTTTTTCACATGCAAGATTTAAAAATTTAGGATGGCTAAAATACGCAGATACAATCAGAAGAATTAGAAAAGCCGCAATAAGCGTAATTCCTTCTAGATGGGAAGAGCCCTTAGGTCGTGTAGCAATAGAGTCTGGTGCCGCGGGATGTGCAACGATAATTTCTGACAAGGGTGGGCTGCCAGAAACGTTAAAATACAAGATAACACTTGATCAACTTGATGAAAATTCACTCTTTAATGCAATTAATAATATTATTAAAAATAAAAAATTAAGAAAAGATTTGCAAAAAAAAGCATTTAAAAACCATGTACATGATATTAATAAAATAAGTAAAGAACTAGATAGAATCAGAAATAATCTTATAAATAATAAAATTAATATTAATTTAAATCGACCTATAAAAGTAATGCATATAGCTGATACTCATATCAGGCACAATGGGAGGCTATATTATTCAACATCAAAAAAAATTAACAATGGTTTTTTATTAAATAATTATAATGTACTATCAATAAGTGATAGAGATATTTTAAGTACATCAAAAAATATTTATGATTTAGAGGGAAAAAGAAATTTATCTAAAATAGTATTATCATCAGTCAATAATTTTAAACCAGATATTATTATGCTAGGCCACGCTGATAATTTAATGCTAGAACCCTTATATAAAATTAAGAAAAATTTTTCGGGAGTTAAAATTTCACAATGGTTTCTCGATCCATTAATTAAAACCGGACCTGATTTTGTAAAAAATAGAACTAGAATATTATCCAAAAGTGACATTGTTGATACAAATTTTGTGACAACATCACCTGATCAAATATCATTCTTAAATAAAAAAAATAGTTTTTTTATTCCCAATCCGGCAGATCCATCAATTGATGTTAATAGCTTTTTTAATTATAAAAAATCATTTGATATATTTATTGCTATAAGTCATGGTCAGCATAGAGGTACGTTGAAAAAAAATCACTCGGATCCGAGAGAAAAATTTATAAAAAAAATAGTTAACAATTGTGCAGATTTATCATTCAAAATTTATGGAATGAACAATAATCAACCAGTATGGGGTGATGAGTTCTTCGAGAAATTGTCATCTTGTAGATTAGCGATTAATATTAGTAGGGGAGAACCCATTAAATACTACTCAAGTGATAGAATCACGTCAACCATGGCAAATGGTGTAGCAACTATATGTGATAGAAAATATTATTTTCAAGATTTCTTTAATAAAGACGAGCTTATAATTTACTGTAATGAAACTGATTTGATAGAAAAAATTAAATATTATAAAAATAATGAAAACGAACTTTCTAAAATAGGCAAAAAAGGTAGACTCAAATATTTTAAGCTATTTAACAACAAATTAGTTACCAATTATATGATAGGTAAATCTTTAGACTTATCTTTTGATAAACGTGATTGGATGAAATAGTGATTTGTTCAATCATTATTCCAACGTTTAATAATTTTCATTACCTAAGACTAACTATTGATAGTATAAAAAAAAATTCCAATTATAATCACGAAATTATAGTACATGTTAATGAAGGGTTAGATGATACGTTAAGCTTTTTAAAGAAAAATAATATTGTTCATACGTTCTCACCAAAAAATTTAGGACTATGTTCTGCAACTAATATTGCATCGAAAAAAGCTACTACTGATTTTATTTTATATTCACACGATGATATGTATTATTGTCCAGGTTGGGATCTTGCTTTAGAAAGAGAAGTTAATAATTTGCAGCATAATTTATATTATTTTTCATCTACTATGATTGAACAAAATTCCGGTCATATTGCATTTGATTGTGGGTCGACTTATGAAAATTTTAACGAAAGTAAATTATTGGAAAATTACAATAAACTTAATTATTACGATTATCAAGGTTCGCATTGGGCCCCACATTTGATTCACAGGACGCTTTGGGACCAAATCAATGGTTTTAGTCAAGAATTCGATCCAGGTATAGGCTCTGATCCAGATTTAAACATGAAGCTTTGGAAAGCAGGTGTAAGAATTTTTAAAGGTTTGAATAAATTTAAGGTTTACCACTTTGGGTCTATATCATTAAGAAAAAAACCTGAACTTAAAGTAAATAAAGGAACAAACACATTTTTAAAAAAATGGGGTATAACTCCGGTTTTTTTTACTAAACATTATTTAAAAGGTGGTTTATTCTCCGATAATACAATTAGCACTATGCCATATAGTGGGCCATTAAACGAACCAAAAATAAATTTATCTTATCTTGTGGGAAAAATAATATGTGGACTAAAATTTTTAAAATTAATAATATTAAAAAAGTGATAAATTATCAGTTATATGGATTAAGGCTTTTTATTTTTAATATTTTTGTAAAATTGATAAACTTTACCAATTCTAAATTTTCTAAAATTAATATTTTGCTTGCATTTATTGCAATTTTTAATTTCAACGTATTTTATTGGTCTACTCACTTGATATTTTATTTAAAGCATTATTTTTAAATAAATCAGCTTCTTTGATATATCTACGCACCATGTCTACAGATTTGTGACCTGTCATTGCCATTATATTTCTTTCACTAGCTCCAAGCTCTGCTGTACTTGTTGCAAAGCCGGATCTCAAACTATGTCCAGCATATTTTTTATCATCTAAGCCTGCATTCAACGCATGTTTTTTGATTATTAAAGCAACGTTTTTATCTGAAATAGGAAAAAGTAAGTCATTTTTATTTATTTGCATCCATTTTCTAAGATGATCAACTGGGCAATATTCAAGACTTCTAAATGAGGGGATTGCTTTAATCATGCCTTCTCCAGATTGATCTGATTTGGATTTTTTTACGAATATTTTTACACCCTCTTTGACAAATTCAATATCATCTTTAGTTATAGAAACCAGTTCTGACCTTCTAAACCCGCCGGAGAAACCTATTAAAATCAACGATTTATCTCTTAATTTTTTCAATTCACTTAACTCAGACTTATTAATTCCTTTAATTATTTCTTTTATATCGGCAAACATTAGTGGTTTTTTACTTTTTTGAAAAACACCTATTTGTCTTTTAATGCCTAATAAGTTTTCAACGATTATTGGATGCTTAGTATCTAAATAATGACCTTTATACCTATGCATGATGTTAATAGAAGCCAGACGTCTTTTTAATGTGCTGTATTTTGATTGTTTTGACAAATACGTTAGATATAGAGAAACTATTTTAGGCTCAGTAGGCATGCTTTTCATAGAATGTTTAGAACAAAAAAGCTCAAAGTCTTTAAAATCTGATTTGTATGCACGAATTGTATTTTTTGCTTTTGACAGTTTTAAATTGTCTAAAGTTTTAATTTCTAAATTTTTAATATCAGTTGTTAAATTATTCATAATTTCCGATAACCATTAATTATCGGAATATATATATATTAGCATTACCTTTTGTCAATACTTAATATTTAAATAAAAATTAGCTAATATAATAATTATTTTATTTTAAAATATTCAATAAATACAATATTTTATTAAATATATCTAATACATGTATTAAGAATTAGGTAACGTATATTGACCTAGACAAATTAAATAAAATAAATTAATTAATTCTTCTTTTCCAGGAATCTTTGATTTAGCCATCTCTGTTCTCCTGGAAAAGCTCAAAAAACTATTTTTTAGGGTTTATAGAACCTGCGGACATAATAAATTTAGAAGCATCCTCAAAATTCATATCTAAGGAGATTAAATCTTCTTTAGGAACCATTAAAAGAAAGCCACTTGTGGGATTTGGCGTTGTAGGGACAAAAACATTAACTAGTTTACGATTTAATTTATCGCTGATCTCACCCTCATTTTCATTAGTTGCGAAACCAATTGACCAGATACCTTTCCTTGGATATTCCAATAAAACAATTTTTTTATTACTATTATCTTTGTTGGTAAAACTTTTGGTTAATTGACCTAATCCATTATAAATTGTTCTTAAAATAGGTATTTTATTTAATATTTTCTCGTTAATTAGTAGTAATCTTTTACCTAAAAATGTTAGGGACAAAAGTCCAATTAAAGTTAAAATTATAAATGTTATAAATATTTCTAAGCCAGGTATATCAAAGGGTAAATATTGATTTGGATTTATTGATTTTGGGAGTATTTTTTCTGAGATATTGATTATAAAAATTGTCAAATATACGGTTGCAGCTATTGGAATCATCACAACTACACCAGCTAAAAAATAGTTTCGTATTTTAGCTATTAAAGATTTTTTTTCTGGTTTTTTTAGAGGTTTATTGGTCATATTTATTATATTTGTAAATTCATCTTGAATCGAGCTTATAAATGTTTAATTTACACATTATTTTGTTAATTTAAACATGAAAAGACGTCAATTTTTAACATATTTAGGCTGCGGGGGTTGCGCTTTAGCTATTAATGCATGTGCAACAACCCCTATTACTGGTAGAAAACAACTTAAAATATATCCAGAGTCTATGATAAATGCTCAAGCCGCAAAGGCTTATAACCAGTTTAAGAAAAAAGCTAAATTAAGTAAAGATTTGGCAACTTTAAATAACATTAAAACTATCGGTAAGAAAATGGAGATCGCAATTGGTGAATATTTTAAGAAACAGGGGAAAAATGATCCAACCAAAAATTTTCAGTGGGAATATATATTGGTTGATGATGATAAAATGTTAAATGCTTGGTGTATGCCAGGCGGAAAAATAGCGGTATACTCTGGCATTTTAAAAGTTACAAAAAACACGGACGGATTAGCTAATGTGATGGGTCACGAGATAGCTCATGCTGTAGCAAAGCATTCTGTTGAAAGAGCAAGTGCTGCTACTGCTTTAAATGTTACAACGGCTGTTGCAGATGCATTACTTGGGGGCGCTATAAGTAGAACAAGAAATACTGTTGGACAAACTACAGGTGTAGATATTTTAAAAGTAGGCATATTTAACCCTTTTACAAGAAAACAAGAAACAGAGGCCGATTATTTAGGACTAGCGTTTTCATCGTTAACTGGTTACGATTTATTAGAAGCTTCAGAGTTATGGGTAAGAATGAGTAAATTGCAAAAAGGCAAGATCCCCCCTCAATTTCTTAGTACACACCCCTCACCCAGCAACAGAATAAGACAAATCAAACTTTGGATACCAGAAATAAGGGCTAGATTCCCCAGAATTAAAGGTATTTAGTTTTTTTTTTAAATTTTTTAAAGGTTATCGTTAAACAACTATCACAAATTTGTTTCTGTTTTGATCTATAAACTTGAGGGGATATTTTTACTTCCTTCTTGCAATTTTTGCACTTAACGAAATAAAATTTATTTTCACTCATTATATTGGTGAGCCCGACAAGGTTCGAACTTGTGACCCATTCCTTAAAAGGGAATTGCTCTACCTACTGAGCTACGGGCCCACGTTACATTTATATTTCTTTTAAACTTATATTCAATGCGTTAAAAAAACATGTTAATAATAAATTTTTATTAAAATATCAAGTAATTTGCTCAATTATTCAATATTTTAAAATTTTTTTTGTAAAAATTATCAAAATTCTTTATACTTATATTATATCTTATTTTGCCCATCAAATCTTGATAAAATGCGATATTGTGCCAAGTTAACAGTGTAGACGCTAGAATTTCATTTGTGTTAACAAGATGGTTTAGGTAATTTTTGCTATAATTTCTTGATGCAGGACAATTTACATTCTCATCTAAAACACTATCGTCATTAGCGTATTTTGCGTTTCGCAAATTTATTTTTCCGTTCCAAGTATAAGCCAAACCTGTTCTTCCAGACCTAGTAGGTAAAACACAGTCAAACATATCAATTCCTCTCTTTACTGATCCTAATATATCACCTGGAGTCCCTGTTCCCATTAAATAATGTGGTTTATTTTTAGGTAGATAATTCTTCAAACAATCTAATGTTTTAAACATTTCTAATTGACTTTCTCCGACTGCAAGACCCCCAATTGCGTAACCATCAAACGATATATCTAGTAATTTTTTTAAATTGTCTATTCTTAAATCATTAAATATGCCTCCTTGTACAATACCAAATAAAAATTTATCATTATTGATACCAAATTCTTTTTTTGATCTACAAGCCCATCTCAATGACAAATCAGTCGATTTTTGAATTGATTTTTTGTTTTTTGAATATTTTGGACACTCGTCAAAAACCATAACTATATCTGAATTAAGTTTTTTTTGAATATCAATACTAATTTCTGGTGATAAAAAAATTTTTTTTCCATCTACATGTGAATTGAAATAAACGCCATCTTCGATGATTTTAGTATTTTTAGATAAAGACATTACCTGAAAACCTCCAGAGTCGGTAAGTATAGGTAAATTACAATTCATAAATTGATGTAAACCACCCACTCTATGTATTCTCTCCACTCCGGGTCTGATACAAAGATGATAAGTATTACAAAGAATAATTTGAGATGAAGTATTTATGATTTGTTCGTTAGTAAGACCTTTTACAGTAGCCAAGGTTCCTACAGGCATAAAAGCCGGTGTATCTATTTCGCCTCTTTTTGTTTTTATTTTTCCTAATCTAGCATTGCCATCTTCTTTTATAAGATGAAAAGAGATTGACATATAAGATTATTTTATTTCTATTTTTTCAATATAATCCGGTTTATCTACAGATCCACTGCCGGGCTCTCCTTTTTTTATTTGATCTACAATTTCCATACCAGATATAACTTTTCCAAAAACTGTGTACTGCCTATCTAAATGTGGCGCTGATTTAAAACAAATAAAAAATTGACTATTAGCGCTATCAGGATTAGCGGATCTTGCCATTGAAACTGTGCCTCTTTCATGTGGAATGTTATTAAATTCTGCTTTTAGATCTGGCAAATCTGAACTACCTGTCCCAACCATTTGCTGATTAAATTCATTTATATTTCCAAATTTAACATCTCCTGTTTGCGCCATAAAACCTTCTATAACACGATGAAAAGCAACACCATTGTATTTCCCTTCTTTTACTAATTTTAAAACTCTTTTAACATGGTTCGGCGCATCTTCATGAAATAATTCAATCTCGACTTGACCATATTTTAATTTCATAATTAATTTGTTTTCCATTGTGACTCCTTTATCTGAGGTTAATACAATGATTATCAATAATAATATATGAAATATTTTCATATTTTTTTAAATTTTTTTTTTAAAAGTAATAATACAGGTTTGGGTACAAATTTAGTTACATCCCCACCCAAGTAAGCAACTTCTTTTACCATATTTGACGATATTGCTTGATTTTGTATGTCAGCCATAAGAAATATAGTTTGAACATTTTTATTTAAATTATTATTCATACCGGCTAATTGAAATTCATATTCAAAATCAGCAACTACTCTTAAACCTCTTATTAAAATTTTTGAATTAATTTTCTTACAAAAATTTATAGTTAATCCACTAAAATTTACAGTTTTGATTTTCTTTGTTGACTGTTTTGGCAATAATTTTAAAGTTTTTATAATAATTTCTTCTCTCTCTTTAATGTTAAATAAAGTTTTTTTATTTTTATTATGTGCAATTCCAACATAAAGCGTGTCAACAATTTTAATTGCTCTTTTGATAACATCTAAATGACCGTATGTAAAAGGATCAAATGTGCCAGGATATAAAGCTATCTTTTTAGTCATCTTTTATGTGCAAACATGCAGATACAACTTTTTCATCTTGAGCTGTATTCAAAACTTTTACACCGCGACTTACAATTCCTGTTACCCTAATTGTTTTTGCGCTACAGCTTATTGTTTGTCCTTTATTAGTAATTAGCATTATACTATCAGATTGATTTACTGGGAAGCATGCAACCAAATTACCATTTTTTTTATCAATTATTATGCCTTTTCTTCCTTTGCCACCTCTTGCTTGATTGTTGTATTCAAATGACGAAGTTCTTTTACCATAACCATTTTCTGTAATGGACAGTATATATTGTTCTTTGTTTTTTAATTCCATTAATTTTGTGTTTTTTTTAATTTTGCTATCTTCGTTTTTTAAAATAATTTTTTTCTCATTTTCGCTACTTTCCACTTTGTTAATTACAGAAAGAGTGATCACTTCGTCATTATTTGATAATTTTATACCCTTTAAGCCTTTTGAAGATCTACCCTTAAAAAGTCTTATTTTATTTATGTTTGTTCTCAAACATAACCCATTAAAAGTGCTTATTAAAACGTCTTGATCATCTCTTACTAATTTGACTGCTGCTATCTCATCACCTTTATCTAATTTCATAGCTATGATTCCATTAGATTGTATATTTTGAAAGTCTTCTATATTATTTTTTCTTAATTTTCCTTTTTTTGTAATAAACAAGATTTTTAATAGCTTTTGATTTTCATTTTGATCAGGTAACAACATAATTGATGTCACTTTATTATCATTGTTTAACGAAGAAAATAAATTTGATATTGGCTTACCTTTTGATTGATTTGACCCTTCTGGAATTTTCCAGCCTTTAATTTTAAACACCTTTCCTTTATTAGAAAAAAATAAAACAGTTGATGTAGTATTTCCAGTAAATATTTCAGTAACAAAATCTTCTTCACGAGTTTTTATACCTATCTTACCTTTTCCGCCACGTCTTTGTAATCTCACTGAAGTTAATGGAGATCTTTTTATATAGCCTTGGTTAGTTAGCGTTACTACAATATCCTCGTGTTGAATAACATCTTCAATTTCTAGATTTGAAACCTGGTCACTAAATTGTGTAATTCGTTCTTTTCCATATTTATTTTTAATATCGATTAGCTCTTCTTCAATATATTCTAATAACGAACTTCTTTTATTCAAAATATTTTTTAATTTTTCAATTGTATTGTAAAGTATTTTTAGTTCTTCATCTATTTCATCAAAACCAATTGCAGTTAATCTTTGTAGTTTTAAATCTAATATTGATTTAACTTGTGTATCAGATAAATAATTCAGTTTTTTTTTATCTATATCGGAGATTTGAAGTATTTTATCTTCAATTTTTGACTTATTGAAATCCCATTTTTTTTTAAGTAAAAAAGTTTTAGCTTCTTCCGGATTTTTTGATTTTCTAATAATTGAAATAACATCATCAATGTTTTCAATTGCAATAAATAATCCAATTAATACCAAAACTCTATCTTTAGCTTTTTTTAAGTCGAATAAAGACCTTCTTATTATAGTTTTTTCTCTAAATTTTAAAAAAGTATCTATAAAATCTATTAAAGATAAATTTTGTGGTCGATTATCTTTTATAGCCAATGTATTAAATCCAAATGAACTTTCTAATGGGGAAAATTTATAAAGTTGATTTAGAATTATTTCATGATTAGTATTCCTTTTTATTTCTATTACAATTCTTACTCCGTCCTTGTTGGACTCATCTCTTAAATCTGATATTCCTTCAATTTTTTTATCTCTAATTAAGGTAGCAATTTTTTCTATAAGCGCAGTTTTATTAACTTGGTAAGGTATAGATGTAATAACAATGAATGTTTTTTCATTTTTTTGTTTTTCAATGTCTACTTCACCTCGTATTTTAATTGATCCTCTTCCATCTTTATATCCCTTGTATATTTGTTCTGTTCCCAAAATTACTCCTCCTGTTGGAAAATCTGGACCAGGAATTATTTTCATTAGATCTTTTAAAGTTATATTTTGATTTTTGATGTAAGCTAATGTGCCGTCTATAACTTCTTTTAAATTATGAGGTGGAATGTTCGTAGCCATACCCACAGCAATACCACCCGCTCCATTAACAAGTAAGTTTGGAAATTGTGATGGTAAAACTTTTGGTTCTAATTCAGTCTCATCATAATTATTTTGAAAGTCTACAGTATTTTTTTGAATATCAGCAACTAAATGTTCAGTAATTTTTGCCAATTTTATTTCTGTGTATCTCATCGCTGCTGCGTTATCTCCGTCGATAGATCCAAAATTACCTTGACCATCTAGCAATTTTACTTTCATTGAAAAATCCTGGGCTAATCTTACCATTGCGTCATATACAGCTTGGTCTCCATGTGGATGATATTTACCAATAACATCACCGACTATCCTTGCAGATTTACGATATTGCTTGCTCCAGTCATAACCACCTTTGTACATGGCGTATATTATTCTCCTGTGCACAGGTTTTAAACCATCTCTAGCATCCGGTAATGCTCTACTTACTATTACACTCATCGCGTAAGATAGATATGATGATTTCATTTCATCACGTATATTACGAATAGCGGTTTTTTTTTCTTTCATTTAAAAAGTCTAAAATGGAACTTCGTCGTCTATTTTTGTTTTAGAAACACTTTCATCTGATGGTAAATTACTCGAAGTATCTTGATCGATACCACTTTCTATAGCTTTATTTGAACCTCCTAGCATTGTAAGAGTCGAATTGTATCCCTGTAACACAATCTGGGTACTAAATTTTTCTTGACCATTATTATCTGTATATTTTGTAGTGCTAATTTGACCTTCAACATATACTTGTGCGCCCTTTTTTAAATATTTTTGAACTACGTTAACAAGCCCTTCGTTAAATATAACTACACGATGCCACTCTGTTTTTTCTTTTTTTTCACCTGTGTTTTTATCTTTCCAACTTTCACTTGTAGCCAAACTGAGAATCGCAACACTTTTGCCATTCTGAGTAGATTTTATGTCTGGGTCGTTACCCAATCTGCCTATTAAGAATACTTTATTTAGACTTCCTGCCATTTTTTCTTTATTTTATTGGTTTATATAATGATTAATTATACCATATATCGCATATAATTAGAACAAATTAACATTTAAACCGATTAAGTATGTTGAAAAATATTGTTGTAAAAGGCGCAAAAGAACACAACTTAAAAAATATATCACTAGAAATCCCACGAGACAAACTAGTAGTTGTGACAGGCCTATCTGGATCGGGTAAATCTTCATTGGCATTCGATACAATTTATGCTGAGGGACAAAGAAGATATGTTGAAAGTCTATCAGCCTATGCAAGGCAATTTCTTGATAAGATGAAAAAACCCAATGTAGATCTAATCGAAGGTCTTTCGCCTGCAATATCTATTGAGCAAAAAACTACTTCAAAAAACCCAAGGTCAATTGTTGCTACAGTAACAGAAATATACGATTATATGAGAGTTTTATATTCACGTGTTGGCACCCCCTACTCTCCATTTACAGGAAAACCTATTAAATCTCAAACTGTTAGCGAAATGGTTGATAAAATTTTAGATTTACCAAAGCCATCAAAAGTAGAATTATTTTCACCAATTGTCCGCGGTAGAAAAGGAGAATACCGTAAAGAGATTTTAAATTTTAAGAAACAAGGTTTCGAAAAAATTAGAATAGATGGTAAAATATATGAAATTGATAATGCTCCAAATCTTAATAAAAAAATTAAACACAATATTGAATTATTGATAGACAAATTTATTAATAAAAAAGAAGATGAAAAAAGGATTTCTGAAAGCGTTGAATTATCATTAAAACTTTCTGATGGACTTTTGTATACAGAGTATTTAAATAATAATGTTCCAAAAGAACATCAAAAAACGAATAAAATAATTTTTTCTTCAAAATTTGCATGCCCAGAGTCAGGTTTTACAATAGAAGAAATTGAACCTAGACTCTTTTCTTTTAACTCACCATTTGGCGCTTGCACAGAATGTGATGGACTAGGTGTTGATCTATATGTTGATACAAAATTAGTTATTCCAGATGAACGAAAGTCAATTGCTGATGGCTGTATTAAACCTTGGGCAAATTCTACAAGCCATTATTATGCTCAGACACTTTCGTCTTTAGCAAAACATTATAAGTTCTCTTTAACCGAGCCATGGAAAAAATTACCTAAAAAAATTCAAGATATAATTTTCTACGGATCTGATGAAGAAGAGATAAAGTTTACTTATGATGACGGTTACGAAACCTATAGCAATAAAAAAACTTTTGAGGGAGTAATTAATAATTTAGAGAGAAAATATCTTGAAACTGAGAGTGATTGGAAACGTGAAGAAATATCAAACTACCAGAGTGAAAAAGACTGCGAAAATTGTAAAGGAAATAGATTAAAAGAAGAGGCGCTATGTATAAAAATAAACTCTAAAAACATTAGTGAAGTAACAAAATTATCTATAAAAGACGCTTACAAATGGTTTAATGAATTACCAAACTATTTAAATGAAAGAGAAAATAAAATTGCGGTTCATGTGTTAAAAGAAATCAATGAACGTTTATCGTTTCTGGTAAATGTTGGGCTAGATTATTTAAATTTATCTAGAGGATCTGGTACCCTGTCAGGTGGGGAGTCTCAACGAATAAGATTAGCTTCACAAATTGGTTCAGGGCTTCAAGGTGTATTATATGTATTAGATGAACCATCAATTGGATTACACCAAAAAGACAACATCAAATTACTTAAAGCTTTAAAAAGATTAAGAGATTTGGGTAATACGGTAATAGTTGTGGAACATGATGAAGAGGCCATGCTGAACTCTGATCATATTATAGATATTGGACCTGGTGCCGGAATAAATGGTGGGAAAGTTATAGCCGAGGGTAATTTTAATGAGATTTGTTCTAATGAAAAAAGTATTACTGGTGATTACCTGTCAAAAAGAAAATTTATAGCTACCCCTAAAATAAGAAAAAGCGCAAAAAACGGCAGATATCTTAAAATTATTGGATCTACTGGCAATAATTTGAAAAATGTGGATTTGCAAATTCCACTAGGTGCTTTCTCATGTGTAACGGGTGTCTCGGGAAGCGGTAAATCCACATTAATATTACACACACTCTATAGAGCTTTAAACTTAATGATAAATAAACAAATCTCGAGAAAAATGCCAAAACCATTTAAAAATATAAAAGGTTTTGAATATTTAGATAAAATTATTGATATAGATCAATCGCCGATAGGCAGAACTCCAAGGTCAAATCCAGCGACTTACTCTGGAGCCTTTACTCCTATCAGAGATTGGTTCGCAAATCTTCCGGAGTCAAAAAGCAGGGGTTATAAAACTGGCAGGTTCTCCTTTAATGTTAAAGGTGGAAGATGTGAAGCATGCGAAGGTGATGGAGTGATTACATATGAAATGCATTTTTTACCTGACGTGTTTGTCGAGTGTGACGCTTGTAAAGGCAAAAGATACAATAGAGAAACATTGAGTGTAACGTTTAAAGGAAAAAATATTTCTGATGTTTTGAATATGAGTGTTAATGAAAGTGTTGATTTCTTTTCAAATATACCAACTATAAAAGATAAACTATTAACATTACAAAAGGTTGGGCTGGGTTATATGAAGATAGGTCAACAAGCAACTACACTTTCCGGCGGAGAGGCTCAAAGAATTAAGTTAGCGAAAGAACTTTCAAAAAGATCAACGGGTAGAACTATATATATACTTGACGAACCAACTACTGGATTACATGTGCATGACGTAAAAAAACTTTTAGATGTTTTGCAAACTTTTGTTAATAAGGGAAATACAGTAATTGTCATAGAACATAATATGGAAGTTATTAAAACTGCTGATTGGATAGTTGATATGGGTCCGGATGGTGGTGACAGTGGTGGTCAAATTATTTTCCAAGGGACGCCAGAGAATTTAGCTAAAATTAACAATAGTTATACGGGACAATTTCTGAATAAAATATTGATAAATAAAGTAAAAAAAATAGCTTAAGGAGTATTGTCGATTTTCTCGCTCCAATCTCTTTTTAAATTGATATAAAGCAATATTGGAGATGCTATAAAGATAGAAGAATAAGTTCCTATTATTACGCCCCATATTAAAGCAAATGAAAAGCCTTTTAAAATTTCACCACCAAAAAAATATATTGAAATTAAAGCCAATAATGTAGTGACTGAAGTTTTTATAGTTCTTGGTAATGTTTCATTAATAGAGTCATTTAATAATATAGACAAATCTTTTTTATCAAATTTCTTTAAATTTTCTCTTATTCTGTCATAGATAACTACAGTGTCATTCATTGAGTACCCAATAATTGTCAAAACTGCAGCTACAATTGATAAATTAAATTCATACCCCAATAAACTAAAAACACCAATTGTTATAAATACATCATGAGTTAATGCAAATATTGCTCCAACACTAAATTGCCATTCAAATCTGAACCAAATGTAAATTAACATACAGATTAATGCTAGTGATACGGCTATTAGACCCTTTTCACTTAATTCCTGACTAATTTTTGGACCAACAATTTCAACACGTCTAAAATCTGCACTAGAGTTTAAATTATTATTTAAATGTGATTTTATATTAGAAATAAAATCATTCTTTGTTCCTTTTTCTTCAATAATTGCTAAATGATTGTTAGACTTACCAAATTCCTTAACTTTAACATCGCCCAAGTTTAACTTTAAAAGTTCTTTTCTTATCTGTTCAGATTTAATTTGTTTATCAAATTGCATTTCAATAACTGTCCCTCCCTTAAAATCTATTCCAAGATTTAAACCTTTAAAAAAAAATAAAAAAATAGATAAAATAAATAATAAAGCAGAAAGTATTATTAAATACCGGTGCTTGTTAATAAATTCAAATTTATTTTGATATATATTCATATTAAAATATACTTTCTGCTCCTTTATTCTTTTTCAAATATAGAACAACTAAAAAACGTCCAAATACAAATGTTGTAAAGAAAGAAGTTATAATTCCTATCGCCAATGTAATTGAGAAACCTTTTATTGGCCCGCTTCCAATAGAGTAGAGTATAATAGCAGCGATAAATGTTGTTATATTTGCATCTAAAATTGTAGTAAGCGCCCTTCTATATGCCGAGTCAAATACTATCATATTATTATTTTCATATTTTTTTTCTTCTCTAATTCTTTCATAAATTAAAACATTTGAATCAACAGCCATTCCTACAGTAAGGATAATGCCTGCAATACCGGGAAGGGTTAAAGTGGCTTCAAATACTGATAGAACTGCAATTAATAAAATTAAATTAATAGCTAGAGAAATATTTGCAAATACGCCAAATACTTTGTAATTAAATATCATATAGATAATTACTAAAACAAAACCAAGCACCAATGAAAAAAATCCTTTTTGTATACTTTCCTTACCTAAATCAGGCCCTACTGTCCTTTCTTCAATGATTTTAATAGGTGCTGGTAATGCTCCGGATCTAAGTAAAATTGATAAGTCATTGGCTTCTTGCACTGTAAAATTTCCTGATATTTGTCCATTCCCTGTAGTTATTGCGTCTCTAATAACTGGTGCACTAACAACTTCATTATCGATTACAATGGCCAAATTTCTTCCAATATTTTTTTTTGTAACAAAACCAAATTTTTTAGCTCCAAAGGTATCTAACTTAAAATTTACTACAGATGAGTTATTACTTTGATCAAATCCAGGCTGGGCATCGATTAAATTTTCACCAGAAATAATTATTTTTTTTTCTACTTTGTAATTTCTACTTGGATCTATATTTGATTTTAAAATATCGATACCAAATTGCTCTTTTTCATTAACGGCTAAAAATCTAAATGTTAATTTGGCAGTTTTTCCTAAAAGTGATTTAATATATGCAGGGTCTTTTAACCCAGGTAATTCAACTAGTATTCTGTCACTTCCTTGTGCAATAATTGTAGGTTCTTTGGTTCCAAGTTCATCTATACGATTTCTGACTATCTCAAGTGATTGCTCGAGCGCATTTTTTTTAATCAAATCAAAAAATTCTTTTGTAAATTCTAGTATAATTTGACTCTGCTCAGCATAAACAGTAAATTCATTACTACCATTTGATAGTAAATTAATATCTTTTTCATTTAGTAAACTTTTAATTTTATTTTCGTCTGATTTATAACTAAAAAATAAATTACCTTTTTTTATTTTAAAACCAGAATAAACAATATTGTTTTTTCTTAATTTTTTTTTAATTTCAATTATTTTCGATTGGAACGTTTGCTCTAAAATAGGTTTTGTATCTATTTCTAATAATAAATATGATCCGCCCTGCAGATCCAAGCCCAAGGTAAACCTTTTTGGTTCAAATGAAATAAGGTTTTTGCTTATGAAATTTGGAACAAAAAAAAATAAACCAAGTATAATAACAAAAAATATTGAGAAAACTTTAAATTTCGAAAATTGTAACACTCTACTTCTTGATATCTGTTTTGCTTAACACTTGCGAAATGGTTGATTTGACTATTTTTACATTTACATTTTCTGCAATTTGAACTTCTACTTTCTCATCATCTAATAAGCGTTCAATTTTTCCAACTAACCCTCCTGCTGTGATAACCTGGTCTCCCCTATTTAATGCATTTACCATTGCCTTATGTTCTTTAATTCTTTTTTGCTGAGGTCTAATAAGTAGAAAATAAAAAATAACAAAAATTAAAATTAGAGGTATGAATTGTCCCAATGCTTTAGCGTCCATAAGTCAGTTATTTAAACTAAATTTACGAAATTAACAACTAATATTAGAATATATTATTTTATAACATGTAATCTTAATTTTTTAGATAAGGCTATTGCATCAATTTCATCGTTCTTTTTATTGTATACAAGCCAATCGTTAATATTTTTATCTGAAAAATTCAAAATTTGCTCAAATTCTTTGAGCTCATCGTCTTTAAGGGTGGTTATATTTTATTTTAAAAAACTACCTAAAAATAGGTCCATCTCTTTTGTGCCTCTGTGAGTAGATCTAAAAAGTAATTTTTTTAATAAATAATCTCTATTATTCATATATTTAAATATTATAAAACCATATGAATAATAAATTATTTGATTCTATTATTAAAGCAAAAGGTGTTGGTCAAATAATCTCCAAAAAGCTTAATGAAAAAAACATATACACTAAGATTGATTTACTTTTGCGATTGCCAATTGGTACGATAGATAGAAGATTTTGCCCAACCTTGGACCAATTAGAAATAGGAAAAATTAGCACAATATTTGTTAGGCCAATTAAATATAATTTTCCAAGAATTAGAAATTTACCTTTTAGAGTCACTTGTGAAGATAAATTTGGAAAGATTGATATAGTTTTTTTTAATGTTAGAGAAAATTATATCAGGCAGCAACTACCTTTAAATACTGAAATTATAATAAGCGGAAAAATAACAATTTATAAAAATAAATTTCAAATGACTAATCCAGATTATATTCAAACAATAGATAAAGAAATGAGTATAAAAAAAATAATGTCTAAATATTCAAATTTAAGCGGCATATCTCCAAAAACTATTCAGAAGATTTATTTTGAAGAAAGTAAAGATATTGGTGAAATTGACGAATGGCACGATAAAAATTTTATCAATGAAAGGGGTTGGTCATCTTGGTCTTCATCAATTAAAAAATTGCATAATCCTGAAACTAATGACGATATTAACAAAAATTCTAATTATTATGAAAGACTTGCATTCGATGAAATTTTATCAAACTTATTATTGTTTAAAAAAATTAGAAAAAGAATAATTAAAAAAACAAAAATTAACAAAGAGATTTCCAAAGAATATTTAAATACTATTCAAGGGAAATTACCTTTTAAGTTAACTAATGACCAAATAAAAGTAATAAACGAGATTAGTATTGATCTAGGCTCATCAAAAAAAATGATGAGACTATTACAGGGAGATGTCGGCAGTGGAAAAACTATAGTAGCTTTTATAACTGCAGCTTGTGTTATAAAAAATGATTATCAAGTTGCAATTATGGTACCAACAGAAATTCTAGCAATCCAACATTACAAACTATTTAAAAATTTATTTAAAGATGAAAATATTAATGTTGAGCTAATATCCAGTTCTATTAAAAAAGAAAAGCAAAAATCTATTTTAAATGAATTGCTCAGTGGGAAAATTGATCTAATTATAGGAACACACTCATTATTTCAAAATAGAATTAAATTTAAAAAACTTGGATACATTATAATTGATGAACAACACAAATTTGGTGTAAAGCAAAGAATAGAATTAGCATCTAAGGGTGATACGAATACTGATGTATTATTAATGACAGCAACACCAATACCAAGAACATTAATTATAACAAATTATGGTGATTTAGACTTGTCCACTATAAAAGAAAAGCCATTTAACAATAATATAACTACTTTCTTAAAACCTAATAGTAAAATTGATGATGTTTGTAATTTTATTGAAAAAAGAATTAATAGTTCAGATCAGGTATATTGGGTTTGTCCTATTATTGATGAAAGTGAAAAATTAAATGTTAAGGCAGTTAATGAAAGATTAAAATTTTTAAAAAACAAAACGTCATATAAAATGGAATGTATTCATGGAAATCTAAAGGAACAAGAACGTGATAAAATAATGATTAATTTTTTAGAAAAAAAATTAGATTTAATTGTCTGTACAACTATAGTCGAGGTTGGTTTAGACAATCCAAATGTAAATACTATAGTAATTGAAAATTCTGAAAGGTTTGGACTTTCTCAATTGCATCAACTAAGAGGAAGGGTTGGTAGAAGTGGTAATGAGGCTTATTGTTTATTAGTATATCATAAGAATTTATCGGAATTATCAAAAAAAAGACTTAACATTATTAAAGATAATTTGAACGGATTTTTAATAGCTGAAGAAGATTTAAAATTGCGAGGTTATGGTGATATCTTAGGTTTTAAACAAAGTGGAGAGAAAGATTTTTTAATAGCCGATCCTATATATCACTCTCACCTTTTTGATTTAGCAAAAAAATATGTTGATAAAATCGATGATACTAAAAAATTTGAAATACTATTAAAGATTTTTAACAAACAAAAAATATTTAATATTATTGACGCTGGTTAAGCTTTAATAAAATCTTTCTCGTTTTTGTTTAATTCAAGTCTTCTTTCAAACTCTCTTAATCTTCTATGTACAGATATTAATTCAACTATAATTGGCCAACTTCTTACCAAATATTGTAAAGAGGTTTCTACTCTAGAAAATGCCCTAATTATTTGTTGGACAAAACCTAATGTTACAACGCCAGAGACAATTGTAGGAGCTAAAGCAATATAGGGAACTATTACCATTCCTTGAAGATAACTCCATTTTACAGCATTAAAATATAAATAATGAAAATATTGTTTATAATGAATCTTTCTTACTCCTCCATAAAGATCTAAAACTGTTTTTGGTTTAGCTCTCTCAGATGAGTCCTCTCCTAAGACCAGCTCTTTTCTATAAGCCGCCTCCTCTTTCTGTATATCATATTCAATACCAGGTAATTTGATACCAACACTTGCCAATAAAATTGTACCGCCTAATGCAGTAATAATAGCAACCCACACCATTGCATGATCAACTTGTCCTATCCAAGGTAACTCAGTAATTTTTTTTGATAATCCCCATAATATGGGTGTGAATGCAATAAGTGTCATAATGCTTCTTAATAACTCTGCACCCAAGCCTTCCATGATCCTTGCGAATTTTAATGTATCTTCCTGGACCCTTTGTGAAGCTCCCTCTATTGAGGATGCGTATGTCCATTTATCATGATAAAATTCAGCCATAGCTGTCCGCCATCGAAAAGTCCAATGACTTGTAAAATAGTCTGCAAAAACAATTACTAGAATATATATCGCAGCTAATTTTAGGAACGTATAAAGATAAGAAAGAAATTCACCTAATGTTACAGAGTTTGGGGATGTAAGTGCTTTTTGTAATGCGTCGTAGAATTCACCAAACCATTGATTAATTTGGACATCAATCTGAACTAATGACCATGTAGCAATTAAAATTAGTAAGGTTCCACCAATGCTCCAAGTAAACCATTTTTTTTGTGTAAAAAATTTAAACATTATTTAAAATTATCAGCATAAGATTTTATAACAATTCTTCTTCTTTTTGGTTCAATTAATCTAAATTCTATTTTATTCCTATTAGCATAATTAATAGCTTCATTTTTACTCTTAAAAAAAATTTTTACTTGTTTTTTTGTATTTCCAGTAGAATTCCAATTCATAAGATAATCTTTAGAATTCGAAATCCCAGGATATTCAAGGACCCATCTGTTATTATTTTTGTTCCCCGATTGCATAGCTGTTTTGGTTGGTATATAAATTCTTGCTATCTTCATATTATTTAACAAAAAGTTTGTTGTATTTTTTTATAAAATTAATTCTATTTTTTCTACGCATGCCAGCTAAGTGTATGATAATTGGATCGAAATAGAAATTCGACAACTCGGTATCATCTGGTTTTAAATAATTTCTTTTTGGCATACTATTCCAGGTTCCTGGTAAAAATTCAAATTTACTCAAAATGTTTTTTGATGGCTTATTATCAGATAATTTATTAATTTCAGCTTTAAATCCTATCACGTCTAAAAATGCCGCATTATCTGGCCAATAATGATCTAGGTACTTTGTTTTATTCCAAACTTTTTGAAAAAAATCTAACGACCACTTGGTATTTTTCACTAAAATAACACCAACGTTAGGCCCCCAAGTTAAATAATTAGTATTTTTATAATTCGTCTTATGAACAGACTTGACCAAATGGTTAACTATATGAATATGTTTTTTTTTATCTATATGTTTTAAAATATTTTCATATTTACAGAAGAAAGCATCAGCATCAATCCAAAAAATATATTCGTATTTTTTTGATTTTAAATTGTCAATAATTGCTTTGATTTTTAACCAATAAAAGTGTCTTTCGAATTTAATATTTTTTATAATTTCATAATCAAATCTGAAATATTTAGCATATTTAATAATAGTTTTTTCAGAGTGCTTTCCAACATTTCTATATCTAAAATTGTAGCCAGAAATAATTTTTAATTTTGATTTACTTATTTTATCTGATTTTAAAAAATTAAACATCGATACATTTAATACTTTTTTATACCATTTACAATTAGATCATTAATATTTAAGCAACTATTTTCTTAAGTATAAAAGGAATATTTCTTTTAAAATTAAAGTAACCTTTATTACAAAATTGATAAGATGCTAAATCTATCGTTCTATATATAAATTTAATTTGAATATTATTTTCAATAAGATAATCCAAATTTTCTCCAACATTTGGATACAATGAAATTGACTTTGATATATCAATTTTTTTTAATTCTGAAATATCAATTATTTGAACAGGCTTGACATTCTCAATTCTAGACAACTGATCCTCAATTAACTTTGTTTTAAAATCCATAACTTTTTCGTCATAATCTAACTTTCTATGATTTATGTTTTTTACAATGAATATATTTTTAAAATCTAAAAATAAATCAAAATTCTCAGCTGATAAGTTATTTTCAAATATTACAAAATTTTCATATTGCTTAACATCAATGTTTTGAAAATCTAAAAAAGCCTCTTTATAAATTTGATTTTCATTCATTGGCAATGGGTTTTCCACTAATTTAATATTACTGTACTTATTATTAGTAAATTTTTGTATATTCCATGACTGAGCAACATAATGCTTCCCTTTTGTTTGTAGTCCTGCAACCCATCTCCAGGATAACGTATTGGACGCGTAATCACCATCGTATAGATATTTCATAAATATTTCAGCTCCAAGCTCCCAAGGTAATTTTAAAGTGAATATCCATATACTAGCAAACCACATTCTTGTATGATTATGAAGATATCCGTATTTCTTTAATTCATGTATCCAGTCATTAAAGCAAGAAATGTCTGTTTTACCGTTAATTGCGTTAGTATAGTTTTGGTTACCATTTAATTCTTTTTTTAATTTATTTAAATTTTTTAAATAATCACTCCATACAGTTGATCTTTTTTCTAACCAACCCTTCCAGTATATTCTCCATAAAATTTCTTGAATAAATTTTTCTATTACTTCATACTTAAATTTTACCAATGATTGTGTTATAATTTCTTTTTCAGTCAAAATTCCATGAGCAATAAATTTGGATAAATTTGATGTATTTTTCCTGTTATTAGGACCATAATCGTAATTTCTTTTACTTGAGTATTCTTTTAAATCAGAGCTAATAAAATCACTTAAAGATACTAGGGCATGCTCACGTATATTTTTATTCATATTGTAACACTATTTAGAACTTTTTATAAAGCGAGGAAATTATTGTCACTATATTTAGTTGTATTGGTCGGGGCAGCAAGATTTGAACTTGCGACCCTCTGGTCCCAAACCAGATGCGCTACCAGACTGCGCTATGCCCCGAATATTTTTAGATTTTAAAAGTATATACATTAATTTATAATCATATTAAAGAATTAAGAATTTAATTTTTTCTAATAAGATGCTAAATAAATGAAATGATCGCTAAAACAACCTCCTTTTTTAAATGGTTCATAAAACAAGAAACGTCAGCAGGAATTGTGTTGGTGTTTATGACAGTAATTGCGCTAATCGTCAGCAATTCAGTTCTTTCAGATACTTATTTTTCAATTTTAAAAACTTATATCCCCATAGGGTTTGGTGAATTTAAATTAAAACTTTCTGTATTTCACTGGATTAATGATGCATTAATGGCAATATTTTTTTTAGTTGTAGGTCTCGAAATTAAGAGAGAATTTGTTGAAGGTGAATTGTCTAGACCAAAACAAGCTGCCTTACCTATCTTGGGTGCGGTTGGCGGAATGCTTGTACCTGCGCTTGTTTATGTTGCATTTAACTACGAAACGCCAGAAACTCTAAGAGGTTGGGCAATTCCATCGGCTACAGATATCGCTTTCTCGATTGGTATTTTGTCTTTATTGGGATCCAGAGTTCCATTGTCATTGAAAGTATTTTTAGTAGCCCTTGCTATTATAGATGATATGGGCGCCGTTATAATTATAGCTATATTTTATTCTACAAAATTAAATATTTTTTATTTAACTTTAGTCCTGTTTAGCTTTTTAATTTTAATGGGATTAAACAAATTTAAGATTAAAAGTTTTTTTCCCTTTGCGATCGTAGGAACCTTTATGTGGTTTTTTACTCATGAATCTGGAATTCATGCAACAATTGCAGGGGTCTTGTTGGCCATTACAATTCCACATGAAAAAGAAATTCATGGTCATACACGTTCTATGTTAAAAAAAGTGGAACACTCGCTTGCTCCATATGTATCGTTTATAATTATGCCAGTTTTTGCATTAGCAAATGCAGGAGTTAATTTAGAAGGTGTGTCATTTATTGACCTTCTAAGTCCTGTTCCTTTAGGTATTTGTTTAGGTTTATTTATAGGTAAACAAGTGGGTGTATTTATATTTTCAATAGCTGCAATAAAATTTGGTTGGGCCGAAAAACCAGACAATTGTAACTGGGTAAGTTTTTACGGTGTAGGTATACTAACCGGAATCGGTTTTACGATGAGTTTATTTGTTGGAAACTTAGCCTTCCCTAACTCTGATATTATTGATGGTGTAAAGATCGGAGTCTTATTAGGCTCTTTATTTTCAACTGTAATGGGATATATAATTTTACTTCTTTCAACAAAAAAAAATGCGAATATTTAAATTCTGTTGCTTAATTGTAAGTTTGATAATATCTGAGAATTCAATTTCTATGGAAAAAAATTTATATAACATAACATTTAAAGATTTGTCTGATAATTCAATTAAAATAAGCGATTATAAAGATAAAGTTATATTAGTAGTAAATGTTGCAAGCCGATGCGGATTTACAAAACAATATGAAGGTTTACAATCAACTTGGGAAAAATACAAAGACAAAGGTTTAGTAATCATTGGAATTTCATCTAATAGCTTTAATCAAGAATTAGATACCTCAAAAGAAGTCAGAGACTTTTGTGAAAGTAAATTTGGAATAACTTTTCCAATAACAGAAACTGTAGATGTAAAAGGAGAAAATGCCCATGAATTTTATAAATGGGCACTTAAATCCTACGGTAAATCTACGATACCTAAATGGAACTTTTATAAAATACTGATTGATAGAGATGGCAATATAGTTGATACCTTCTCATCGATGACAAGGCCAACAAGCACTAATATATTAAAAAAAATTGAAGAACTGCTCTAATTAAGCGTGATTACAAATATCTTTAATCACGGGTGTGTTCGCACAATCTGTACATTTAGTTATTTGAACTAAACAACCGCCACTGAATTGTTTTATATCTACAACTCTATCGCATTTTGAGCAAGTAGTAGTTAAACTTATTCCACATTTTTTGCAGCTATATTTATTAATTTTCATAATGATTAAATATGATTATTTGAAAAAAATGCAATAAGTTTTATTGATACTGATAATAATTATCATTATCTGATATTTTTTATGATTATATTGCTAACTTCACTAGGGCTTTCTAAAAAAGAAAAATGACCAGTATTTCCTAATGTATTGTAAGAATTTAATCCTAGAGAAGACATGGTTTTTTTTCGTTCATTTATTTTTGACCAATCATACTCGCCATAGTTTAAACTCACTTTAGTTTTTAAATCATTATAAATTTCTTTGTGGTCTAAAAGAATAGAATTAAAAAATAGATTCCTTTCATGGTATGTAAAATATTTTTTTTTAAGAGACTTGCATAGTAGCCTAATATAATCCTTGGTAATTGAATTTTTATCTCGTACGCCACCATGAAAAATTATCTTTACAATTGTATAAGACTCAAGTTTGCTGAATAAATAACCTATACCAAAAGGTAGTCTCATATGGAAAAATAGGAATTTTGATATAATATTACCTCTTGAAACACCCTCTCCAAATTTTTTATCATAGTCATATGGATTGAAACAGAAAATTTTTTTTACTTTTTGCGGGATTTTTTTCGCAACTATAGCGCTTAAAACTGCCCCGATTGACTCTCCTGCAATTGTTAATTCATTCAAATTTTTAAAGTCAATAAATTCAATTATAGAGTTAGCAATAAATGATAAATCGTAATTAGTATTTTTATTTATAGGAGAATCGCCATGTCCTGGTAGATCTAAAACATAAACCTTAAAAAATCTTGACAATTCAGGCAATATTCTATCAGCATACTCCAGTCTATTTCTTAAAGTGTGTAATATTAATAATGGCGGGCCAGATCCTTGTTCTGTATACCGTATATAAGTTTTATCGATTAAACTAAATTTTAACATTACCTAAATTAAATAATATCTTATTTTTTATAATTTCTTAAAAGGTCACACACTTTTTTTCTTTTTTCTCGCTTTGCCTCATCCAATGGTGTTGCGCCCCAGCGATCACGTACAAACAACGGATGACCGTGGGATAACAGGTATTCTACGGATTCGAAATGCCCTTCAGCAGCAGCTAAATGTAGAGCGGTTCTTGAGTCATAATCACCAGCATTTACTGGTACACCTTTAGCAATTAATTGTCGTATACCATCAACATTGTTGTCAGCGGCCGCAAACAGCAATTCAATTACAGCTAATTCGTCATCATAAATTGCCATTTCATCAGTCTTGCCATTTGGATCTTCAACTAAATGATTTGGTTCAGTATACTTCATATTTAGTTTTTCAAATTCTTTTACAATTTCATCATGATTATTTTTTTTTGCATCAGTATAACCAAAACCTCCCCAACGATCAGGTAGAGGTTTAACGCCTTGTTTAAGCAAAAATTGAACTGCTTCAAGCTGACCTTCGGCTGATGCTAAATGCAGTGGTGTTCTCATATCATAATCACCAATTTGAAGATCTCTTTGTTCATTTACTAAACGTTCTAATGTTCTAATGTTTCCATTGCTTGCCGCCCATATCGCTTCAGAACAACTACTTGCTCTCCATCTTGAGATAGGGAGCTTTGGGTCTATACGTGTTGTATCTGTCATTGTACCATCGAACATATGCACTAAATATTTTAACGTTATTCTTTTAGCCATCTCAATTCCGCGAACACTATTTCCATGCTGATCAAGTCGTGGTGAAAAAATGCATATACCCATAAGTCTCGGCACTATTAATAAAACTCCCCCGCCTACCCCACTTTTTGCAGGTAATCCAACTTCTTGGAAAAAATTTCCACTTCCATTATACATTCCACTCATTTGCAACACAGGTAAGCAGTTTCTTACTGTTTTTTGACCTAGAACACGACTTTGGGTTATAGGACAAACACCGCTATTCGCTAGAGTTGCAGCAGCCATTGCTACGTCTGTAGATGTCATCTCTAATGAACACACACTAAAATAAAGTTTAAGCGCTTCTGTAACAGCTGGCTCAGTATAAAAATCATAATCGTCTAGATCAGGATGTATATCTTTTTGAATTTCACTTTTAGTATGAGGAAGGTTACCAGTTGCCATTAATAAATAGCCCATTGCTATATTATTGTATCCAGTAAAGTTTTCTTGACGAGCCATATCTTTATTAAACCTAGGCAAATCTACACGACAATCATGCTTAGGATTCCATCCGATAAGTTTACCAAATTGCTGTCGTATATATCTTAATCTTTGACTATAAGAAGATTTTGGATTTATTAAACCTGCAGTCATAATTGCACCAGCATTAACCATTGGATTAAATGGTATACGGCCATCATCTGACTCTAGATTTCCTGCAGCGGATCTTGCTAAGAGTGTTAAGTCGTCAAATTGACGTCCAGAGGGTTCTTGCCCAACGTGACTATGTACTGTTTTCAAACCTAAATTCTCTAATGCAAAACAATAATTAAATGGCTTACACATAGATTGAATTGCGAAATCAACATTTGTGTCACCCCGTTCATAAATTTGACCATCAGTAGTCACTATTGAGATACCAAACCTATCTGGATCAACCTCTGCCAAAGGTGGTATGTAAGATGCAAGTTTACCTGATTTATTAGGTTTAACTTCATCAAACATCTTATCCAAATTTTTTGAAAAATATTTAAAATCAGGTATAGCTAGTTCACCGCGTAAAGCTTTCTCAGCTAACAGACCCGAGGATCTGATAATTGTTAAAAAATCATCGTACAAAATTTCATCACTGTAATTATCGATTTTTTTAAAAATACCTTGCAATCTATCATCAAACATTTGCAGTCCTGAATTAAATAATGCTTCTTTAAATTTGTTTTTATTAACTGCATTTTTCCCGTTTTCACATAATGAAAAAAATAAACTTAATTCTCTTTTATCTTTAGAAGCTACGTTTTCATCATTAAATTCTTGCAACTTATTAATATTTTTTATTTGTGACATTGTTATTGCATAAAAATATAACAAAAAATTGATTTTGAAACAAATTTAATTTGGCGGTCCCTAGGGGAATCGAACCCCTCTTTCGAGGATGAAAACCACGTGTCCTAACCGATAGACGAAGGGACCATTTGAATATTTTACTAATTCAATACTTTTAAATCCAACAAAATCAACTGTAAATTTTGTCTATTATTCCAATAATTAATTGACACTTTGCAAACAGCATCAAATCTAGATTTTTTCGCATTTAATAAATATTCTCCTATAGGTTTACCTACTGAATTGAAGGACATAACATCAATGAATCTATTGACTGTTTTAAAAAAACATTTTACATGACTGTTTTTTACTATTTTAGCTTTGCTAACTTCTATATTATTTAGCATTAAAACCGGCTCTTTATTACTTGATCCAAATGGTTCTAGCATCTCAATATATTTTATAAAATTGTCATCCAAGGCCTGAGGAGATAAAGCAAGGTCAATCAAAAGATCATTATTTAATTTATTATCAATTTTATTTAATAAATGGTTAATTTCAGATTTAAATACATCAATATTTTTTGCCTCAATTGAAAATCCACCAGCCATTGCATGTCCACCTCCTCTTATAATTAAATTTTTTTGCTTTGCTTTAATAATGGCTAAACCAATATCAAAACCATGTACAGATCTTGCAGAGCCTTTAGCTGTATCTTTTTGTGCACTTATAACAATGCACGGTTTGTTGTATAAATCAACAATTCTACTTGCTATTATTCCTATAATTCCTTCGTGCCAATCGTTACTATGCAAAACTATTATATTATTTTTTTTTTCTATATCTGCTTTTTCAATAGCTTCTATTAATACCTTATTTTCGAGATCTCTTCTTTTTAGATTCAAATCATGAAGTTGCTTAGAAATCAAATATGCATTCTCTGGCTCACTAGATAATAATAAATTAACTCCCAAATCTGATTGACCAATTCTTCCACCGGCATTAATTTTAGGACCAATTTTAAAACCTACGTCTTTACTAGTGGGTGTATATGATATTTCAGACATATCAGCTAAAGTTTTGAGTCCTAAATTTTTTCTTTTAGACATAATCTTAAGTCCTTGTTTAACAAATGCTCTGTTCAATTCGATTAATGGTACAACATCACAAACGGTACCGAGCATTACAATATCTAAAAAATCTAATAAATCTGGAGTAATTAAATTATTTTTTGTAAAGTATTTTTCATTTATAAGATGTCTATTTAAAGCAACTAAAAAAATAAATACTAAGCCTGCTGCACATAAATACCCATAACTACCATCTTCATCAAATCTATTTGGATTTATTATTGCGTGTGCCTTTGGAATAATTTCAATAGATTTATGATGATCAATTACAATAGTATCAACTTGTTTTTTATTGGCATAATCAATCGAGTCAAACGATTGCGTTCCGCAATCCAACATAATTATTAGTTTTGATTGATTATTAATAATTTTTTCAAAAGCCTTAATATTTGGACCATAACCATCTTTTACTCTATCAGGAATATATATATCATGATCAACATCTAAGTTTTTTAAATATTTTGACAAAATTGCACATGCAGATGCACCATCTACATCGTAATCACCATATAGTGTTATTTTATTGTTGTGGATTATATGTAAATATATTTTTTTTATTGCTTCTTCCATATCTTTAAATATGAAAGGATTTGGTAGGAAATTTTTAATTTTAGGATCAATATAATTCTCATAATTACTTTCTGTAATACCTTTTGTAATTAATATCTTAGAAAAAGTATGATTCAAATTTTTTTTTTGACATAAACTTTCCATACTTTGTTGATTGACTGGCCTAACAACCCATCTCCTATCTAAGACAGATAGATTTCTCATATAACATATTCTTTTTTAATTTTTTTTATAGTTTTAGACTGAAAATGCATACTAAAAGTTTCTGCTGTAAATTTGTCATTAATTTTCTTTATACCTTCTACTAAATCTCCATTTGTAACACCGGTACAAGAAAATATTACATCATCTTTGACTAAATCGTTCATATAGTAAATTTTTTCAAAGTTTTGAATTCCCATTTTTGAAGCTTTTAACTCCTCGTTCTTATTATTAAATACTAATCTGCCTTGAAATTGACCACCTAAACATTTTATTGCGGCAGCAGCCAAAAGACCCTCTGGAGCTCCTCCAGTTCCTAAATACATATCAACATCAGAGTCATGAAGTGAGGCTTGCATTGCTCCAACAACATCCCCGTCTGTAATTAGTTTTAATTTGCAATTCATATTTTTTAAAATATCAATTTGTTTTTTATGTCTGGGCCTGTCTAATAGACAAACTTTAATATTTATAATATCTTTTTTTTTTGCCTTCGCTAATCTTTCAATATTCTTAGTAAGCGGATCCTCTAAATTTATGATGTTATTAGGCAGTTCAGGTCCTATAGAAATTTTTTCCATATACATGTCTGGTGCTCTTAAAAAACAATTGCTATTTGATATTGCTATAACAGAGACCGCATTAGGCTTATTGTCTGCTGCAAGCTTTGTTCCATCTAATGGATCTACAGCGATATCAACGCTTATATCGCCCCCTAATCCAAGCTTTTCACCTATATATAACATTGGCGCCTCATCCATCTCACCCTCGCCTATTACAACCTCACCATCAAAAGGAATATTATTTAGTTCTTTTCTCATCGAGTCAACAGCCGCTTGGTCAGCGGCATTTTTATCTCCTTTGCCAATAAAATTATACGAGTTGATTGAAGCTAAAGATGTAACATTGGTTATAGGATCTATAAATTTTTTTAGACTCATCAAATTTTTATAAAATTGATATTCATAAATGGTTTTTTATTACAACGATTAAAAATAACTTTTCGTAATTGTGACTTTAATTCATCAATGAGTAACTTTTCAGATTTTTTATTATTTAAATTGATATTGCTACACACATCAAAAAATTTGTCCTCCAATTCATATATAATCTCTTTTTTCTCTAGGTCATCAAATGGTAAACCCTTGATATTTATAATTGGATTTCTCTGAATTTTATTATTTTTAGAAATTAAAACACTCAAATCAAGCAAACCATTGAAGGAAATATTCTTTCTTTCTTTCAAAGCAAAATTGTCTTCATCAATAAGCTTATTGCCATCTATTAGCAGTTTACCATTATTTACTTTGTCTACGATTTTGGGCTCTCCTGGAAATATTTTTAAAACATCACCATTCTCTATTAACGTAGGAAACTTGACTTGCATGGAGTTTGCAAAATTATAATGCTCTAACAAATGCCTATGCTCTCCATGAACAGGTACGGAAATTTTAGGTTTTATCCACTGATACATGTCTTTCATTTCATCTCTACCAGGGTGTCCTGAAACATGAACAAAAGCATTTTCTTCAGAAATAACATTAATTTTCTTTTTGCAAAGAGCATTATGCATTTTGTACAATTTTTTTTCATTACCAGGAATAATTCTTGAAGAAAAAATAACAGTATCCCCCTCAGATAACTCAACATCTGGATGTTCATCATTAACTATTCTATTTATTGCTCCTTTTGGTTCACCTTGGCTACCAGTGCACAAATATACAATTTTTGATTTTGGCAACCTCATAGCATCCCTTGGGTCAATTGGTGGCTTTACGCTTTCTAAATAACCGCAACTTTTAGCAACTTTGTAAATCTTATTCATTGATCTGCCAACTAATGACAAATGCCTTCCTACTTTCTCTGCGCATTTGAATACGCTTTCCATCCTAGCTACATTTGAAGCAAATGTTGTCACTACAATTCTATGTTCAATAGTTTCAAATAAATTCATCAGATTATCTCTAACATCTGATTCAGATCCCGACCTTCCTTCAGTAAAAATATTAGTAGAATCACATACCATAGCTAAAACTCCACTTGATCCGATGTTTTTAAGTTTTTCAGTATCCATATTCTTTCCAATCAATGGTTTAAGATCACATTTCCAATCTCCGGTATGAAATATATTGCCGTCAGGCGTGCTTATTAATAGAGCATTGGGTTCTAATATTGAGTGCGTTAAGGACACAAAATTGATTTTAAATGGCTTAATATCTATTTTACCGTTTAAAGGAATTATATTTATGTGATGATCTATATCAATTTTCTTTTCCTTAAATTTTTCTTTTATTAATGTAGCAGTGAAAGGAGTGGCAAAAATTTTGCACTTTAAGTAAGGCCAAAGGTAAGCAATTGCTCCAATATGATCCTCATGACCATGAGTTAAAACAATACCTTTTAAATTTTTTTTTTTTTGTATTATAAAGTCTGGATCAGGTACTACTAAATCAATACCAGGGACACTATCATCAGTAAATGTAACACCGATATCAATCATTATCCATTCATGGAAATTTTTTTCACCGTAACCATATAAGCTCATATTTGCACCTATCTCGCCTACACCACCGAGTGGACAAAAAAGTAGTTCTTTATTATTCGTTGACATTAAATATTTTTTTATTCCTTCTTATCAATGTTATAAGACCTAATAATGTTATATCCAGATTCAATGTAGATTTGGTATTAATCTTAGCTTTGAAAAACTTGCTATATCCACCTGTTAGTATCAATTTATTCTTCTTATTCGTAACTTTATTTATTTTCCACAATAAACCATTTATCATTGAAATATATCCCCAATATATGCCTGAATTAATTGCTTCAAATGTATTTTTGCCAATAACACTTTTATTTTTCCTTAACTTTATTATAGGTAATTTTGCAGTTAATTTACCTAAAGCTTCAATTGATAAGTTTATACCAGGAAAAATAATTCCACCTATATAATCTGAGTTATTAATAATATCGAATGTGGTTGCAGTGCCAAAATCTACTATTACAACGTTTTTATAACCAAGGTTTTTTGCAGCTACAGAATTAGAAATTCTATCAGATCCTAATTGATTTTTATTTTTAATTTTAATTTTAATATTTTTTTTTATTATTCTTTGAGAAATTTCATAAGTTTTAATGCTTTTGTTAATCAAAAAAGTTCTAAGTTTCTGATATATTCTTGGAACTACTGAAGAACACAATGAATATTTCAATTTTTCTTTTTTAACTAGATTAAGTAAGAAATTTTTGTTTAATAAATTAATAGTTTTTATATTAATTTTTTTTTTGATTTTATTTTTTAACAAATCATAAATTGCCAATTTTGTATATGTGTTACCAATATCAAGTAGTAATATCATGTTATATTTTTATTTTGTTTCTTATTTTTTTTTCGATTTCTTTAGGCTCTACTTTGATTTTAAGTAATTTATTTAAATGTATTGTTTTCCATTTGCTTGTATTTGGAGAATTATTTATGTTTATACCTATTCCAACTATAGCATATAATTTTGAATAACAATTTATACTTTCTACTAAAATTCCAGATACTTTTCTATTTTGTATTAATATATCATTTGGATATTTGACTTTAATTTGTGTCTTTTCACTTAACAAATTAGATATTACTGATTTTAATAATTTAAGTATTTTGAATTGTAATAACTTTACATGATAATAGCTTTTAACTTGGAATACTAAGCTCATATATAAATTGCCTTTTTTTGATATCCATTTATTACCATATCTACCTTTTCCAGATGTTTGTTCCTCAGCGGTTACTACTGCTTTTTTGACGTTGTGTGCTAATAAAATATTTTTAGCTTCCAAATTTGTACTATTAATTTTATCATAATTGATATTTAAAGTATCCATAATTTTAATTCAAAAATTTAGTTGCCATTTCGACATAATAAAGAATTGAAGATGGATTTAAAAAGTAGAAAATTATTATTATTGAAGAAAATAAAATAGAAAAACGAATTCCAATGTTACTACCCTCGTCAAATTTTTCATTTTCAGGATCAAAATACATAATTTTTACAATTCGCAAATAATAAAATGCAGATATAACTGAAGCTATTAATCCTATAATTGCAAGGTAAATCATGTTTCCTTCTACTACTGATTTAAACACATAAAATTTTGCAAAAAATCCTGCAAGTGGAGGTATACCAGCTAAAGAAAACAATGTAGTAGCAAAGCAAAAAGAAATTACTGGATGGTTTTTTGATAAACCAGATAAATCATATATATTTTCAAAATATACATTTTTTCTTTTAAAAAACAAAATGCAAGCAAATGAACTTATCATCATAATTATGTAAATATTTAAATATGATATTGCTGAAATAACGCCGTCTCTATTGCCAACAGTTAGAGCTGCCAATACATAGCCTATATGACTAATGCTGCTATATGCCATTAATCTTTTTAAATTTGTTTGTCCAATAGCTGCAAAAGCCCCCAAAAGCATTGAAGCAATTGAAATAAAAATTATAATTGATTTCCATTCCTCATAAATCTCTCCAAAACATATGTATAAAATTCTAATGATAGCACCTAATCCAGCAATTTTTGGCGCCAATGCAAAAAATGATGTAACAGATGTTGGGGACCCCTGATAAACATCAGGTGACCACATATGAAATGGTACTGCAGAAATTTTAAATGCTAAGCCAATAATAATAAATATAATGCCAAATAATATTGGTATACTTGTATCTTGTTTAAATACTTCCGAAATCTCGTAATAGTTGGTTGAGCCAGAAAATCCATATAAAAGTGAGCACCCATAAAGAAATAGTCCCGACGAAAGAGCTCCTAATACAAAATATTTAACACCTGCCTCTGTAGATTTTTCAGATCCTCGATCAATAGATGCTAGCACATACAGTGATAACGATTGTAATTCTATACCCAGGTAAAGACCTATTAAGTCATTAGAACTTACCATTAAAAACATACCAATGACTGCTGAAAGAATTAATATAGGATACTCAAATTTATCAAGTTTTTGAATTTTTATATAATCATTTGTGAACATTAGTAAAAATACTGTAGATAACAATATGAGAATTTTTAAATAGTTAGATAAACTGTCAACTGAATAACTATTATTAAAAATATTAAAATCGCCAATATTGTTTAAATAAACTATAGGTATACACAACAAAAAACAAATTGTTGTTATTTTCTTTATGAAATTATAACTATTAGATTTATAAACACCAAGAATCAAAAGAATTAATAAGCTTACAATTAAAAATAATTCAGGATAAATAAATTCAATATTATTCATTTTTAACTACTTCTAAATTTGTTTTTTGGTTGAAGGTTTCAATTATATTATTTGAACTTTCAGAAATAGTATCCAAAATAATATTTGGATATATACCTAGCAAAATTGCCATAATCACTAATGGTATAATTGATATTATTTCTCTTTTATTTAAATCAAGTAAATTATTAATTTTATCATTAGAAATTTTGCCAAATACTACTCTTTTGTACATCCAGAGTGCGTAACACGCAGATAAAATAACGCCTATCGCGGCAAATAAAGCTATCAAATAATTATATTTAAAAGCTCCTATTAAAATAAGAAATTCACCAATAAATCCACTTGTGCCTGGCAAACCAATACTCGCTAAAATAAAAATAAAGAAAAAAGTTGAATAAAAGGGCATTTTATTAACTAATCCACCATAATCTGATATTTTTCTTGAGTGCATTCTATCATAGACAACCCCTACACATAAAAAAAGCGCTGCAGACACAATACCGTGACTGATCATCTGAAAAATACTTCCTTGTAAACCATTAATATTAAAAACAAAAATTCCCAGAGTTACAAATCCCATATGTGCTACTGACGAATAAGCTATCAGTTTTTTCATATCAGTTTGCATTAATGCTACAAGAGAAGTGTAAATAATTGCTATTATGCTCAATGAAAAAATTAAAGGTGCAAAATATAAAGAAGCGTCTGGAAATAATCCAATTGAAAATCTTATGAATCCGTATCCTGCCATTTTTAACAAAATAGCAGCTAATATTACTGAACCAGAGGTTGGTGCTTCTACATGTGCATCAGGTAACCAGGTATGAACAGGCCACATTGGAGTTTTTACGGCAAATGATGCAAAAAAACCAAGCCATAAATATTTTTGATATTTTTGATCGATGTCAAGCTGCAACAACTCAATTACATCTAATGATCCATATTCAAAATAAATAAATATAATAGCTATTAACATGAATACTGAACCAAAAAGAGTATAAAGAAAAAATTTAAATGCAGAATATACGCGCCTATCTCCACCCCAAATACCTATAATTAGAAACATTGGAATTAGACCTGCCTCAAAAAATAGAAAAAATATAAATAAATCCAATGAACAAAAAACACCTAGCATTAGTGTTTCCATCAGAAGTATAGAAATCAAAAATTCTCGAATACGAACAGATACACTATTTGACGTTGAGATAATGCATATTGGTACAATTATAGAAGTTAAAATAATAAATACCAAACTTACACCATCGATACCAACTTTATAATTTATAAAATCTCTAATCCATTTTTTTTCTTCGACAAATTGAAACTCGGCTGTTGTCTTGTCGAAATTAATCCAAATGAATATTGAAATTAAAAGCGTTAGTAATGAGGTAATTAAAGATACATTAATAGATGTTTTTCTTATAAAATGCTCGTCTCCTCTTGTAAATACTAGAAAAAAAACACCAACTAAAGGTAAAAATATTAAAATTGATAAAATTGGTAAATTCATATTAAATTATTATTAAAGTTAAAAATATCGATAAAAAAATTAGCATTACAAAAGCATAATGATATAAAAATCCTGATTGAAATTTTACCGCTTTGATCGATATAATCTTTGCTATCTTAGCAAAGCCGTTGGGGCCAAATCCATCTATTATAAATATATCCCCTATTTTCCAAAATTTATCGCCAATTTTTTTTATAGGTCTAACAAATATAAAATCATAAATTTCATCAAAATACCATTTATTAATTAAAAAATTATAAAGCGGCTGATGTCTAGCTTTTATATCATCAATAATTTTCTTATTCATTAAAAATATATAAAAAGACAGAGGTATTGCAAATGTTGTAAAAATTGGAGTGAGTATAAAAAACCAAAACGGCGGGTGCTTTAATTCAAAATTTTCTTTAAAATAAATTGAATTATCCCAAAACTTTATAAAATCAATGCCAATTAGCAATTCTTTAAAAGCAAAACCAGACGAGACTGCTCCTATTGATAGTAAAAGCAAAGGTAATATAATTATCAAGCCCGAGTCTTTAACATCTTTTAAATCTAAGTTAATATTATTAAAATTTCCATGAAATGTTCTAATTATTAATCTCCAAGAATACATTGCAGTTAAAAGTGCTGTTAAAATACAAACAACCATTGCGTATCCTCCAAATTTACTTTGAGAATAATAGGTTGCTTCTATAATTGCATCTTTAGAAAAGAAACCGGATAAGAAAGGGAACCCAGTTATTGCTAAGGTTCCGATAATCATAAAAATATAGGTAATTGGAATTTTTTTCCATAATCCACCCATTCTTCTCATGTCTTGTTCGTCTTTCATCGAATGAATTACAGAGCCCGCTCCTAAAAAAAGCAAAGCTTTAAAGAAGGCGTGCGTAAATAAGTGAAACATGGCAATGTGATATGCACCTAGTCCAGTAGCAACAAACATATAGCCAAGTTGACTACAAGTAGAATAAGCAATAACTTTTTTTATATCATTTTGAACTAAAGCTATAGTTGCTGCAAATAGAGCAGTACTAGCGCCAATTACCAATATTAAATTTAATACGAAGATTGAATTTTCAAAAATCGGTGAACATTTGACCACTAAAAAAACGCCTGCGGTTACCATAGTTGCAGCATGTATTAAAGCAGATACTGGTGTTGGTCCCTCCATGGCATCTGGTAACCATGTATGTAAAAAAATTTGTGCCGATTTGCCCATTGCACCAATAAATAAGAAAAATGCAATAAATGATATAATACTTCCTTCTATGCCTAAAATAGATACAGTTTTATCATTTAATGTAATTAACCCGTCAAAAACTTCTTCATAATTTAAAGTCCCTAAATATTTATAAATTATAAAAATACCAATTGCTAAGCCAAAGTCTCCGATCCTATTTACAATAAATGCTTTTATCGCAGCTTTATTAGCAGAATTTTTATGATACCAAAAACCAATTAATAAATAAGAAGCTAGTCCAACACCTTCCCATCCAAAAAATAATTGAACAAAATTATCTGCTGTTACTAGCATAATCATAGCAAATGTAAAAAAGGACAAATAAGCCATAAATCTAGGTTTTGATTTGTCGTGAGACATGTACTCTATAGAATAAATATGAACTAAAAATGATATTGATGTAATAACTACGAGCATTAAAGATGTTAATGGATCAATATAAATTGACCAGTCAAAATTTAATTTTCCTGAAGAAACCCAGTTTATAATCTGATCGTTTATTATAGCTGTATCGTTTGAAATAAATTTAAAAAAGTAAAAAAATGATACTAATGTTGATACTAAAACTAGCGATGACGTTAAAATTTGAGAAATTCTATCTCCAAGTAATTTACCAAAACAAATTGTTAAAAGAAAACCAATTAATGGTGCAAAAACTAATACATAGGACATTTCAATATCATCCTTTTAAGTTATTAATATCATCCACATGTATCGATCCTTTATTTCTAAAGAATACGACTAAAATCGCCAAACCAATTGCTGCTTCAGCTGCGGCAACAGTAAGGACGAACATTGTAAATACCTGACCAATTATATCTTGTTGATAAACTGAAAACGAAACAAGATTAATATTTACTGCAATCAGTATTAGCTCAATAGACATTAAAAGAACTATTACATTTTTTCTATTAAGAAATATTCCAACCACTCCTATTGTAAAAATAACAGCACCTAACCCTAAATAATGACCTAATCCGACATCAATCATCTATTTTAATTCCTTTATATGTTTCTACTTTAACAACACTCACTGAATCTGATCTCTCTCTTGATACTTGTTCAAGTATATTTTGTCTTTTTAGAAAATCTCTTTTTTGAAAAGTAAGTAATATCGCCCCAATCATCGCAACTAATAAAATAATACCTGAAACTTGAAAATAGTGAATGTAATCAGTATAAATAACGTTTCCAATACTCTGTGTATTTGTAATTTCTTTACTAATAACAATCTCACTCGTTGTTAAAAAGTTATCTTTGTATTTCCAGGCCCCAACCATAATAAAAAGCTCTAATAAAATTACTAATCCAATTAATGATCCAAAAGGTAAATAATTTAAAAAACCTGATTTAAGTTCAGAAAAATTAATATTTATCATCATTACAACAAACAAAAATAAAACTGCAACGGCACCGACATACACAATCAGTGTAATCATTCCCAAAAATTCAGCACCTAACATTATAAATAGACATGAAATGCTAACAAAATCTAATATTAAGAAAAATACTGCATGAATAGTATTTTTTGATGAAATAACCATTATTGATGAAAATATCGTTATTAATGAAAAAAAATAAAATACTATTGAATGTGCTAACATTTTATCTGTATTGCTTATCTAATTTAATATTATTAGCAATCTCATTCTCCCATTTATCACCGTTTTCTAAGAGTTTATCTTTGTTATAATAAAGCTCTTCTCTGGTTTCTGTAGAAAATTCAAAATTTGGACCTTGAACTATAGCGTCAACTGGACATGCTTCTTGACACAATCCACAATAAATACATTTAACCATATCAATATCATATCTTGCTGCTCGTCTCGATCCATCTTCTTTAGATTCAGACTCGATAGTAATTGCTTGAGCGGGACACACTGCTTCACATAACTTACATGCTATGCATCGTTCTTCACCATTGGGGTATCTCCTCAATGCATGTTCCCCTCGAAATCTTGGACTTATAGATCCTTTTTCAAATGGATAGTTTATAGTTGCCTTAGGTTTAAAGATAAATTTTATCGCAATAAATAAACCTTTTATGAATTCACTAAGGAAAATAATTTTTAATAATCTATTAAATTTCATGTCGGTAATAAATCAAAATATAGTAAAAACCCCGATGTTAATATAACCCAAACGAGTGAGACAGGTAAAAAAACTTTCCAGCCTAACCGCATTAATTGATCATATCTGTATCTGGGAACAATAGCTTTAATTAAGGCAAAAATTAAAAATAAAAATAATATTTTTATTATTAACCAAATAGGTTCAGGAATTAAATTAAAAGGCGCTATATTAATTGGCGATAACCAGCCACCTAAAAATAAAATAGAGCCCATTGCACACATCAGTAGAATGTTTGCATATTCCCCAAGCCAAAATAAAGCATACATCATTCCAGAGTATTCTGTTTGGTATCCAGCTACCAATTCTGCTTCTGCTTCTGGTAAATCAAATGGTGGTCTATTAGTTTCCGCCAGTGAAGAAATAAAAAATATTACAAACATAGGGAATAAAGGTATTGCGAACCATACGTTTTTCTGTGCTAAAACAATATCAACTAAATTTAAAGAACCAACACAAAGCAGCACTGTAACAATTATAAAACCTATAGAAACTTCATATGATACCATCTGTGCGGCTGATCGGAGAGCCCCAAGAAAGGGGTATTTTGAATTTGATGCCCAACCAGCCATAATTATCCCGTAAACTCCAAGCGAAGAAACTGCAAATAAATATAAAATTCCAACATTAATATTACTTACAAATAAAGTTTCACTAAACGGTATAACCGCCCAGGCCAATAGAGCCAAAGACATTGTAACTATTGGAGCTAAAATAAAAATTATTTTATTTGCACCGGCAGGGATGATTACTTCTTTAAATATAAATTTTAGAGCATCTGCTAAACTTTGAAATAATCCAAAAGGGCCAACAACATTTGGTCCTCTTCTTAATTGAACTAAACCCCAAACTCTCCTATCTAACCAAACAATTAATGCTACAGCAATAAGCACTGGTGTTATTAATGCAAAGATTTTTAATGTATCGTAAAAAATTATATTTAAAATATCCATTAATTTTTACTAGGTTGATTAATTTTAAATATTTTATTTTCACACTCATGCATTGTAATTGACTGTCTTGCTATAATATTAGATTTATAATACTTAAAATCTTGTAGTTTAATATTTTGTTCTATTTTATCGACTTCTTCAATTTTAATGTCCTTATAATTTATTGTTGGTAAACAGTCTAAGTCTTTGAGAACTGGATATTTATCAAACATCTGTTTACGTAATTCTTCCAAAGAATTAAAGTTTAATGGTTTATTAAGTGCCTCAGACAAAGCCTTAATAATTTTCCAATCTTCTTTGGCATTACCCGGTGGATAACTTGCTTTGTTAGCTAGCTGGGGTCTGCCCTCTAAATTTACAAATATACCTTCCTTTTCAGTAAAGGCAGCGCCTGGTAAAACAACATCAGCTAAGCTTGCATTTTCACCGCCATGTGTACCTTGATAAATGATGAACTGATTTGATTGTTTATCTATTTTTACCTCATCAGCGTTTAGTAAAAATATCACGTCTGATAATAATAAATTTTTAAAATTATTATTATAGCTTTCTAGTATTATTGATCCAACCGAAGAGGCGTTTTGATGTAAAATATTAAATCCAGATAAATTATTTGCCTTTGACAATATAGATTTAGATTTTTCAATTACAAAATTGCCAATTTTGAAATTAAGAACACTCTCGCCAATAATAATTATTGGTTTTTTCGCTGCATAAAAAACTTTGCTAAAATCGATATTATTTGAATCAATATCATTAAGTATTTCAATATTATCTCCTAAATGACGAACTTTATATGTTTGATCAGGTATATTTCCGATACCGAAAACTTTTGCTTGATTTGTTTTAATTGCTTTCCTAATTTTTAAATTTAAAATACTTGCTTCGTGTCTAGGGTTTGCTCCAATCAAAAGTATTAAATCGCTATTATGAATATCGTTTAGAGGAGTATTAAAGATATTATGAAATAGACTTGAATTCTTTAAAAAAAGATTTTTTTGCCTAAAATCAATTAAATTAGAATTAAATACTTCTTTAAAAAATTCTTTAAACGCAAAAGTTGTCTCAACATCTACTAGCTGACCTATTAATCCACTAAAACTTTTTTTATTAATTACATTGGATTTTATAAATTCAAAAGCATTGTCCCAGGACGTCGCGGTTAATTTACCATTAATTTTTATATAAGGGGTATCTATCCTATTACTTAATAGTCCATCACACGCAAATCTAGTTTTATCAGAAATCCACTCTTCATTTATATCTTCGTTGATTTTAGGTAAAATTCTTTTTACTTCCCATCCTTTACTATCAATTCGAATATTTGAGCCAATAGCATCCATTACATCAACAGATTCTGTTTTTTTAAGTTCCCATGGCCTTGCTTCAAAAGCATAAGGCTTAGAAGTGAGGGCTCCAACTGGACATAAATCAATTAAATTAGCTGAAAATTCTGATGTAACAGCTTTTTCCAAGTAAGTAGAAATTTCCATGTTTTCACCTCTATTAATAGCTCCTAATTCCTCTACTCCTGCTATCTCTTCTGCGAAACGAATACACCTTGTGCAATGTATACATCTATTCATATGAGTTTTTATCAACGGCCCCATATTTTTTTCTTTAACTGATCTTTTATTTAGTTCGTATCGTGATTTTCCTCCACCATAATTAAATGCCTGATCTTGCAAATCACATTCTCCACCCTGATCACAAATTGGACAATCCAATGGATGATTTACTAATAAAAATTCCATAACTCCTTCTCGAGCTTTTTTAACCATTCCAGAATTAGTTTTTATTTCTTGCCCATCGACAGCAGGCATAGCGCATGACGCTACTGGTTTATTTGAACCTAATACTTCAACTAGGCACATTCTGCAGTTACCTGCTATAGATAATTTTTCATGATAACAAAATCTTGGAATTTCTTTACCAGCTATTTCACAGGCTTGTAAAATTGTAGTTCCAGGTTCAACTTCTATGGCCTTGTTATCAATTTTTAATTTAATCATTAAGCTATTTTTCTGTTTCCTAAATTTTCACACTTATCAATTAGTTCTTTTCTGAAGTGTCTTAATAATCCCTGAACTGGCCAAGCAGATCCCTCGCCAAAGGCACAAATTGTGTGCCCTTCTATTTGTTTTGTTACGTCCATTAACATATCTATTTCTTCTATACTAGACTCTCCATGGTTTATTCGTTCAAGCATTCTCCACATCCAACCACTACCTTCTCTACAAGGAGTGCATTGTCCGCAACTTTCATGCTTATAAAAACGAGCAATTCTAGAAATACATTTAACTATGTCTTGGTCTTTATTAATCACTACTACCCCAGCCGTACCTAAGCCACTTTCTACCTCTATTAATGAGTCAAAATCCATTAAAACCTTATCACAGATTTTTTTTGGCAATAATGGCATTGAAGAGCCACCAGGTATCACAGCTTGTAGATTTTCCCAGCCACCTATAACACCACCAGCGTGCTCCTCTATTAATTCCTTCAAAGGAACACTCATTGACTCTTCAACATTACACGGATTGTTTACGTTACCCGAGATACAAAATATTTTTGTTCCTCTGTTCTTTGCCCTTCCAAATGAAGAAAACCATTTCGCTCCTCTTTTTAAAATTTCTGGTACAACAGCGATTGTTTCAACATTATTTACAATAGTAGGACACCCATACAAACCAATTAATGCTGGAAAAGGAGGTTTTAGTCTTGGTAAACCCCTTTTTCCCTCCAAACTTTCTAGTAATGCAGTTTCTTCTCCACAAATATAAGCTCCTGCTCCATAATGTATATATATATCCAAACTCCATCCAGACTTAGCAGCGTTCTCTCCTAACAATCCGTTCTCGTAAGCTTCATCTATAGCTTTCTGAAGTATTTCACCTTCTCTTACGTACTCACCTCTTATGTAAATATAGCATTTTTTTGCTCCTATAGCGAAAGATGAAATCAAACAGCCCTCTAACAATTTGTGGGGTTCGTTTCTTAAAATCTCTCTATCTTTACATGTACCCGGTTCAGATTCATCTGCGTTTATTATTAAATAGTGAGGTTTGTTTGGATGTACATTCTTTGGAGCGAAAGACCACTTAACTCCTGTTGGAAAACCGGCGCCACCACGGCCTCTTAATTCAGAGTTCTTTATTTCACTAATTATCCACTCCTTACCTTTTGCTAATATCTTATCTGTAGCATTCCAATCCCCTCTTTTTAAAGCTGAAGACAACTCAAAACTATCGTCGCCATATAAATTTTTAAATATTCGATCTTTATCTTTAAGCATTTCTATTTAATGTTTTCCTATTGTTAGTTGGCTCACTTGAAACTCTACCTATTTGTGATCCGAATTTTGGAAGTTGATTATTCTTAAAACTTAAAAAAATCTTCTCTGCAATACTTTCGTTTAAATCTTCATAATACTGATCATTAATTTGCATCATAGGTGCGTTTACGCATGCACCTAAACACTCAACTTCAGTCCACGATGAATTTAATTCCTTGTTTAATTCACCTTGTTTAGATGAAATATGTTTTTTACACATATCTACAATTTTACTAGAACCCTTAATCATGCATGGAGTTGTTGTGCATACCTGAACAAAATATTTACCCACTGGGGATAAATTATACATTGTATAAAAAGTAGCCACTTCATAAACCTTGATATAAGACATGTTTAGAATATTACTAATAAGCTTTAAGGCAGCTAAAGGTATCCAATTATTATTTTGTCTTTGTGCTAAATACAACAACGGCATGACTGCACTTTTCTTTCTATCCTCAGGATATTTTAACAACAATTTTTCAATTATGTTTTTATTGTCTAAACTAAATTCAAATTGATCTGGTTGTTCCTTAGCAATTTTCTTTCCACTCATCTGTCTACCTCTCCAAAAACAATATCCAATGAACCTAATACGGCTGGAACATCTGCAAGCATATGTCCTTTTATTAAATAATCCATTGATTGCAAATGAGCAAATCCTGGGGCTCTAATTTTGCACCTGTAAGGTTTATTTGATCCATCTGAAATCAGGTAAACTCCAAACTCACCTTTAGGAGCCTCTACAGGCACGTATATTTCACCAGCTGGAACGTGATAACCCTCTGTATAAAGTTTAAAGTGATTAATTAAAGATTCCATACTTTGCTTCATTTCAGATCTTTTTGGCGGTCCAACTTTTGAATTAGATGTCATTACTGGTCCATTTGGAATCTCCCTAATTGCTTGTTTAATAATTTTTAGACTTTCTTTCATCTCTTCAATTCTACATAGATATCTATCATAGCAATCACCGTTTTTTCCGACAGGTATATCAAAATCAAACCTTTCATAACCTTCGTAAGGCTGAGATTTTCTTAAATCCCAAGGCCTTCCTGAACCACGTAGCATCACACCACTAAAACCAAAATCTAAAGCTTCTTTTAAAGAAACTTTTCCAATATCAACATTTCTTTGTTTGAATATTCTATTATCTGTTAGCAGATCTTCTAAATTATTTATTACTTTAGGAAAATCGTCACAAAATTTATCTATATCTTCAGCTAAACCAGTTGGCATATCAATATGTACACCCCCCGGTCTAAAATAATTTGCATGAAGTCGTGAGCCAGAAACGCGCTCATAAAATACCATCAACTTTTCTCTTTCTTCAAAACCCCATAATGACGGTGTAAGCGCACCTACATCAAGAGCTTGAGTTGTTACATTCAATAAATGACTAAGAATTCTACCAATCTCACAAAATATAACTCTGATATACTGAGCTCGTCTTGGAACATCAATTTTTAAAAGCTTTTCTACAGCTAATGCAAAAGCGTGCTCTTGGTTCATCGGGGCTACGTAATCGAGTCTATCAAAATAAGGTATTGCCTGAGTGTAAGTTTTTGTTTCTATTAATTTTTCCGTACCTCTGTGAAGTAAACCTATATGAGGATCTGCCCTTTCAACGACTTCTCCATCCAACTCTAATATTAATCTTAGAACTCCATGAGCAGCCGGATGCTGAGGTCCAAAATTTAAATTCATTGTTTTGGTTTGTTTAGTCATCTTTTAATTTACCTGCTTTTTTTTGTTCAGAAGCAATATATTCCGATCCTCTCCAAGGACTTTCAAAATCAAAATCTCTATAATCTTGTTGTAATTTTACTGTATCATATTTTACTTTTTTAAATTCTGGATCATATCTGACTTCTTTAAATCCAGTGAGAGGAAAATCTTTTCTCAAAGGATAGCCTTCAAATTCGTAGTCTGTTAATATTCTTCTTAAATCTGGATGATTAGAAAATTTAATTCCGTACATGTCAAACACTTCTCTTTCTAACCAGTTTGCAGACGTAAATATATTAACGATACTCGGTATTATCTCTTCATCTATAAAATTGATTTTGAGTGCTATTCTTTGATTATATTCATGGCTTAACAATGTATAAATAAGTTGAAATCTTTTTTCTCTTTCCGGAAAGTCAACACCTGTAATATCAATTAATTGTTTAAATTTAAAAGTCTCTGATTTTTTTAGTATATTTAAATTATTGTACAAGTCCTTTGTTTCACCCAAACATACGACAAAGTTATTAACGCTGGTATAATTTTGAAAATCTAATTTATTCTCATTTTTTAATAAATTGATTAAATTTTCTGTTTCTTTATTTATCATCTTTTTAATGAACCTTCTCTTCTAATTTTCTTTTGTAATTGTAAAATTCCATACAATAGAGCTTCCGCACTGGGCGGGCACCCAGGAACATAAATATCTACAGGTACAATTCTATCGCATCCTCTGACAACAGAATAAGAATAATGATAATAACCTCCTCCATTTGCGCAGCTACCCATAGAAATAACATATCTAGGTTCAGGCATTTGATCGTATACTTTCCTTAAGGCCGGGGCCATTTTGTTTGTTAATGTCCCAGCAACAATCATTACATCTGATTGTCTAGGTGATGCTCGAGGTGCAGCACCAAATCTTTCTAAATCATATCTTGGCATAGAAGTTTGCATCATTTCAACGGCGCAACATGCTAAGCCAAATGTCATCCAATGTAGAGATCCTGTTCTAGCCCAGTTTATCAATGTATTACTTGCTATAGTTACGAAACCGTCCCTGCTAAAATTTTCAGCAACATCTTTAAATTCTGGAGGAATTTGTTTTATTTTACTTTCTATCATTATTCCCAATCTAAAGCTCCTTTTTTCCATTCATATACAAAACCAACAGTTAAAATTAATAAAAAAAACATCATAGACCAAAAACCCAGTAAGCCTATATTTCCAAGTGAGACAGCCCATGGAAAAAGGAAAGCTACTTCCAAATCGAAAATAATAAATAATATCGCTACAAGATAAAATCTTACATCGAATTTCATTCTAGCGTCTCCAAATGCCTCAAATCCACATTCATAAGCTGATAATTTTTCACTATCTGGATTATTGGGAGAAAATAGTAGGTTTAAAAATATAAATCCTACTCCAATTCCAATTGATATAAATAAGAATATTAAGATAGTCGCGTAATCTTTTAAAAAGTCATATAACATTAAGGTATATATATCTTTTAATCGTTATAGTTTAAGTGTGCTTTTTTGTCATAAAAAACACAAAAAAGCTTAATTAATTAACTGTTTATGCTTAAATTTAACTTTTTATTGCTTAATAGTGAATTACATAATGAATTTAACAGGGGTAGATTCTTTCTTCCAATCTTTTTAATAAGTAATTTTCCATGAGATATTACAAGGTCAGCTCCTTCAACAGTTGTATTTTTCATTTTATTTTTTAAAATATTTTTATAAATTAAATTCTCCCCTAAGTAAGATCCTAATTTGCTATTTCGTCCTCCTAAAACACTTACGTACAAATCTCCAACCCCAGCAATTCCAAATACACTGCTGTGACTTCCTCCAAATTTTTTTACTATAATACTCATTTCTTTTAAGCTCTGATTAAATAAGTAAGATGAAGTATTAAAATTTGTTAAATTATTTTTTTTAACACTTGATAAACTTGAACCTATAATTATTGCGTAAATATTTTTAATAGCAGAACATATTTCTGAACCTATTAAGTCGTTATTAATTTCAGGAATATAATATTTTGTACATAAAATTTTTTTAAATTTTTCCGCATTCAAAATACTTTTAGAAGAAAAAACTGTTTGTGTAAATTTTTTATTTAATAATTCATTAGCTAAACATGGACCAGCGGACATTACGAAGTTATTTCTTCTAGTAATTTTTTTTAAATATTCACTTATCGTTATAATTTTCTTCTGATGAAGCATTAAACCCTTTGTTAAAATTAGAAATTTTGTACGTACGTTTGTTTTTTTAATAATATCACACACCCATTTAATCCCCTTAGAATTCGTGCCAATAATTATGTAATTAATTTTTTTAAAATTTATTTTGTTATCTTCATTATGAAAAAAAAATTTAGTTTTTTTTGAAAATGAAATATTATTTGAAAAATTTTCGCGATTAGTTTTTGCTTGCAATATTTTTTTTTTATCCAGCGGTGATCCAAGAACAATTATATTTTGATTGTTATTCTCTAAAAGGGATAGATATGCATTGCTGGCAACCCCATATCCAAGCACTAGAATTTTATTACTTTTCATAAAATAGTTTATGGTGCCCCCGCGCGGAATCGAACCACGAACCTACTGATTACAAATCAGTTGCTCTACCAATTGAGCTACAGGGGCTGAGTTTTGTTAATACTAGTTTTTTTGTATATTAACAACTTATAAATAGGCTTTTTTGTATTATGATATTAATCAAATCTTGAAATTTTTGTATTAAATTATAAATCTCAACATAATATACTTCGATTAATATATGAAAAAGAAAATAGCGCAAAGAGAATTAATAGAGGCGACAAATTTAATATTTGATAACTTTAAAAGAACAAATCAAATTGCAAACAAAAAACCTTTTGGCGTCAAACCTTTATTACTTACCAAAAAAGTTAAAGTAATTCCTAATAAAAAAGTAATAAAAAAAATAAAAAGAAGAAATAAAACAAAAAAAATTATAAGTAAAAATGATGTTTTGTTGTTAAACAATATAGTAAAATATAAATCTGATGATAAAAAGCTTTTATTTTTAAGCAATATAGTTGGAAAAAAAATAAATTTCACGTTTTTAAAAAAAGGTGTTTGGGAAAGTAAAAAAACATGATCATTAGCTGTCAATGTGGAAAGTTACAATTTTTAATTAAAAAAAATGAAATACCTAAAGATGGTAGGATCGTTAGATGTGGAATATGTAATTTACAATGGTTACAAAAACCGCATGGATCAGTTGAAAAAATTATTAGAAAGAAACACTATATTGCTAATTTATTTTTAATTTTATTGTTAATATTAGTGCTTGTTGGTGTAATGATTACTTTTAAAAAAGAAATACTCCTATTAAATCCTTCTCTGAATGTATTTTATGACTATATTTATCAACTAAACTATCAATTAATTAAAAATTTAAATTTGTTTATGAAAGAAGTTATTCAATCGATTTCTCAGCTTTTGTAATCAGATCCTCTGTATTAATTGGAATACTAGACTCGTAATCTTTTAAAAATTTTTGTTTAATATCTTTCTTAATGATCCATATTTTTTTGCATTCATTACATTGTACTTCTCTACCGCTTAAAGGTATGTCCCTATCATTAACATCGTAAACAATGCCACAATGATGACATTCGACATGCATAATTACAAAATTTGGCTTAGAAATAATTTTGTTCGATCATTTTCTGGATTTTCAAAAAAGTCTTTTGTATTTTTTTCTTCAACTATATTACCTTCATCCATAAATATTACTCTATCAGCAACTTCTTTTGCAAAACCCATCTCATGTGTTACAACGCACATAGTCATTCCACCTTTTGCTAAATCAACCATAACATCTAAAACCTCTTTAATCATTTCAGGATCTAGTGCAGAAGTTGGTTCATCAAATAACATTATTTTTGGCTCCATACAAAGCGCACGAGCGATTGCCGCTCTTTGTTGTTGACCACCAGAAAGTTGTCCAGGAAATTTATTACCTTGATCTAAAATTTGAACTTTTTCTAGATACTCTTTTGCAAGTGTCTCGCATTCTTTTTTTGATTTTTTTTTAACCCACATAGGTGCAAGGGTACAATTATCTATAATTGATAAATGAGGAAATAAATTGAACTGCTGAAACACCATTCCAACTTCACTTCTAATCTTATCAATATTTTTTGTATTTCCATCTAGTTTAATACCATCAACAGTTATATCTCCTTGTTGATGCTCTTCTAATCTATTAATACATCTTATCAAAGTAGACTTGCCGGATCCCGATGGTCCACATATAACAATTTTTTCTTTAGTTGAAACTGATAAATTAATATCTTTTAAAACTTGAAATTTACCAAACCATTTATTTACTTTTTTTAATTCAATTATTTTTTCCATTTTAATTAGATGTTTTTAATCTATTTTCTAGCTTAAGGCTATATCTGCTCATCCAAAAGCAAAAGGCCCAGTATACAAATGCCGCAAATACATAACCCTCGGTTGCTAAACCTAGCCAGTTTGGGTTAGTTTTTGCTAAATTTATCATTCCTAAAATTTCCAGTAGTCCAACTACAAAAACTAACGGTGTGTCTTTGAACAATGCGATAAACGTATTGGTTATTCCTGGTATAACTATTTTAAGTGCTTGAGGAAGAATTATAAAAAAATGACTTTTCCAATAACCCATACCAAGTGATTTTGCAGCATCATACTGACCTCTTGTTATAGCCTGCAGACCACCTCTTACTACCTCTGCCATATAAGCAGCCTCAAATAAAGTAATGGCTATTATAACTCTTATTAACTTATCTAAATTACTTCCAGCAGGGAGAAATAATGGAAACATTACACCCGCCATAAATAAAACAGTAATTAATGGAACGCCTCTCCAAAATTCAATAAAACCTATTGAGAAATACTTAAAGACTGGGAGATTGCTTCTTCTGCCCATAGCCAAAATTATACCTAATGGGAAACAAAAAATAATTGCAAAAACTGAAATTACAAGCGTAAGAAATAACCCGCCCCATTCTCTTGTGTCAACAACTGGCAAGCCTAATGCACCACCATGAAATAAAAATAACGATATAAACGGAAATACCCCAAATAAAAATATTAAAATATATTTCCTAATTTTTTCATTAACAAAATTATAAACCAAAATGCTTACAGCCAAAATTCCGAAGGCTAAATTAATTCTCCAAATTTCTTCTACTGGATAAAGACCGTAAATAAATCTCTCAAACCATACATTCACGAATACCCAACAAGCACCACCTGAAACACAGTCTGATTTCTTAGTTCCAATAAAGGTTGCATCGAAAAAAATCCAATTAGCTAAAGGAGGAATTGTAATAAATCCTAAGTAAATTATACTTATAGTTAAAAAGGAATTTAATGGCGTTGAAAAAAATTTTTCTTTAAACCATAGTAAATTTAAGTTTTTCATCATCTCTCCGTTATTGAAATTTTTTTGTTATACCAATTCATTAAAATTGAAATCGATATACTTAAAGTTAAATATGTGAACATTGTAATACTTACTATCTCAATAGCCCGACCAGTTTGCATCAAAGCTGTTCCAGCAAAAACTAAAACGATATCTGGATATGCTATTGCAGCCGCAAGAGACGAATTTTTTGTTAGATTTAAATATTGATTTGTAGTTGGCGGTATAATTATTCTTAAAGCTTGTGGAATAACAATTAATCTTAATATTTGATTTTTTGTTAAACCTATAGATGCCGCAGCTTCCTTTTGGCCTTTATCTACACCCAATATACCAGCTCTTACACACTCTGCTATAAAAGTTGAAGTATATAAAGACAACGAAAAAGCCAATGCTATTAATTCAGGTATTATAGTTACTCCACCCTCATAATTATATATATTTTTACTCAATTTTAATTCCGGATAAATAAACTCTAGTTTCACATTAAATAAAAATATTACTATTGTAGGTACTAAGAAAAGCATCAAAAAAGAAATTGATATATTTGGCAATTGCTTCCCTGTGGTATTTCTTAATTTTTTTGCGTAAGAATTAAAAAAATATATCAGTAAAAATGTAAATATTAATCCATATAAAAAATAATCTAAATTAGTCCAATCAAATCGAGGTATATATATTCCTTTAATATTAGCGAATACAAAATCAAAAATTATTAAAGAATTTTCAGGTGGTGGTAGTAATCTTAAAACAGCAAAGTACCAAAAGAAAATTTGTAATAATAAAGAAATATTTCTAAATAGCTCAATGTAGCTCGTTGCTAATCCTGATGCCAAAGGATTTGAGGAGAGCCTCAATATACCGAAAAAGAAACCTAAAATTGTCGCAAAAAATATTCCAATAACTGATACTAAAATCGTATTTAATAAACCAACAAGATATGCTCTTCCATAAGACATACCTCCATCGTACTCAATTAAACTGAACTGAATATCAAACTGTGCTTTTTTACTTAAAAATCCAAATCCAGTTTCAATGCCTCTAGATGCCATATTAGTCCCAGCATTAATTGAAAAATATAAAACAACTATGAGTAGGAGAAAAATTAACACCCCTTGAGGAAAATATACTTTAAATCTAGGGTTATTTTCTAAAAATATATTAAATGACTTTAATGCATTACTGATCATATAGAGAGTTTATAAAAAAAAGGGCTAGAAAATCTAGCCCTTTTTTTTTAATATTTGATTTTTATCTAACTGGTGGTGCGTATAAAGCTCCGCCATTTCTCCAGCTAGCATTTGCAGAACCTTTTCTTGGAAGCGCAATTGGAGTATTGGCTCCTACATGCTTCTCATAAGTTTCGCCGTAGTTACCAACTTGTTTAATTATTCTATAGCTCCATTTGTTATCTAATCCTAATCCTTCTCCAGTTTTAGATCCTTCAGCTCCAATGATCCTTTGGATAGCAGGGTTTTCAGTGCTCATCATTGAATCTATATTCTTTGAAGTTACACCATACTCCTCTGCTTCGATCATTACGTTTAAAGACCATCTGACAACATCTTCCCACGCTGAATCACCTTCTCTAACAACAGGGCCTAATGGCTCTTTTGATATTGTTTCAGGTAAAACAACATGTTCATCTGGATTTTTCATTTTAGTTCTTTGTGCTGCAAGACCTGACTTGTCAGTAGTATATGTATCACATCTACCTGAGTCATACGCTGCAACAACTTCGTCAGCTTTTTCGAAAACAACTGGCTCATAACTGAAACCTTTAGATTTAAAAAAGTCTCTCATGTTAAGCTCTGTTGTTGTTCCAGTATTAGTACAAACTTTTGTATTATTTAGACCATTTACTGATGTGATCCCTGAATTTTTTCTAACCATAAATCCTTGACCATCATAAAAGTTTACACCTACGAATGTAAGACCAATACCTGCATCTCTTTCTAGAGTCCAAGTAGTATTTCTTGACAAAACGTCTATGTCACCAGCTTGTAGTGCTGTAAATCTTTCTTTAGCACTTAATGGAGTATATTTAACTTTGCTTGCATCACCTAAAACTGCAGCTGCAACTGCTCTACATACATCCACGTCTATTCCCGACCATTTTCCTGCTTCATCAGCATTAGAAAATCCAGGCAAACCTTGAGAGACTCCACATTTTACAAACCCTTGTTTTTTTGTAGCCTCTAAAGTGTTATTTTTTGAGCTATCTCCACCACATGACGCTAACAAAAACGCAAATATAGAGAAGCCACAAATTAACTTTAATGCTTTTTTCATTTGTTCCCCTTCTTTAATAATTATTAAGATTAGGACTAGTATAGATAACTATTAAATTTAGAAAAGTGTTATTTTAAGTTTTAATTAATTAATTATTTCTGTCAGAAAATAATTTAAAAGATACAACCTTTGGTTGTTTATATTTAATATTTTAGGATACAATAAAGTGCAGCAAATGCATCTTTAATACCAATTTTTTTTCCTTGGTCATAATTTCTTCCATGATATGAAATTCCAACTTCATAAAAACTGAAACCTTGTTTTGCTAGCTTAAGTGTAACTTCAGGTTCAAATCCAAATTTCTTTTCTTTTAATTTAATTGATGTAATTGCAGAAGTTTTAAATATTTTGTAGCCACATTCCATGTCAGTAAGATTTAAATTAGACTTCATATTGCTTAATAAAGTTAGAATACCGTTTGCAATCCTATGCCAAAAAAAAAGTACTCTAGTTGAACCTGCTCCAACAAATCTAGAGCCATAAACTACATCTGCTCCTTTATTTATAATGGGATGTAATAATTTATTGTAATCATTCGGATCATACTCTAAATCCGCGTCTTGGATTATTGTAAATTCACCTGTCACAGCCTTAAGGCCTGTTTGGATAGCTGAGCCCTTGCCAGTGTTTATATCATGAAATAATAGTTTGATATTTTCATTTGAACTAAGATCTAAATCCTTTAAAATTTCTCTTGTTCCATCGTTCGAGAAATCATCAACAATAATAATTTCTTTTTTTAGATCATAATTTAATTTTGTGTCGAGTACTTTTTTTAAGATTAAATTGATTGTATTCTTTTCATTATAGACCGGTATTAATACTGATAATTTCATAATTTTTTATTGTAAAATTTCAATTATTAGTTGAGCTTGAATATAATGCATATCTGTCATAACTAAAAATATAGTGTAATTACTTGGTGTATCATTAAAAGTCATACTAAACAATTACAATTAAGGAGTTAATTTTATGAGCGCTTCAGAGATTTTAAAAAAGATTAAAGATAAGGAAATAGAATACGTTGATTTCAGATTTACAGATCCTAGAGGTAAACTTCAGCATTTAACACAAGATTTATCAACCGTAGACGAGGACATGCTTAATAACGGGGTTTTTTTTGATGGCTCTTCTATCGCAGGATGGAAAGCCATTAATGAGTCTGATATGATATTGAAGCCTGATCTAGGTTCTTCTTATGTTGATCCTTTCTTTTCTCACAACACTCTTTGTTTATATTGCGATGTTATGGACCCAATATCAAAAACTTACTATGAAAGAGATCCACGATCGACTGCAAAAAAAGCAGAGGCTTATTTAAAAAAAACTGGAATTGGCGATACAGCTTATTTTGGACCTGAGCCTGAATTTTTTGTTTTTGATGACGTGAGATTTATTAATGACATGAATAAAACAGGTTTTGAATTAGATAGCACAGAAGGTCCATATAACACTGGTAAAAAATATGATAACGGAAACATGGGTCATAGACCAGGTGTAAAAGGGGGATACTTCCCGGTCCCACCAGTTGATAGTGCTCAAGACTTAAGATCCGAATGTTTAAAAGCAATGAAAGATATGGGTGTTAAAGTTGAAAAACATCACCACGAAGTAGCACCAAGTCAGCATGAACTTGGGACTTTGTTTAATACTTTAACCATTCAAGGTGACGCGATGCAAATATACAAATATGCTGTCCATAACGTAGCTCAATCTTTTGGTAAAACTGCAACATTTATGCCTAAACCAGTTAAAAATGACAATGGTTCAGGTATGCATACACATCAATCAATATTTAAAAATAATAAACCAGTATTTGCTGGAAAGGGTTACGCGGGTTTATCTGAAGATTGCCTATATTACATAGGAGGAATAATTAAACATGCTAGAGCAATAAATGCATTTTCTAACGCATCGACTAATAGTTACAAAAGGTTAATACCTGGTTTTGAAGCGCCAGTATTATTAGTTTACTCTTCAAGAAATAGATCTGCAAGTTGCAGAATACCTTTCAGTACCAGTGAAAAAGGCAAAAGAGTAGAGGTAAGATTCCCTGATGCATCTGGAAATCCTTATTTAACATTTTCAGCAATGCTTATGGCTGGACTTGACGGTATAAAAAACAAAATTAAGCCAGGTGATCCCATGGATAAAGACCTTTATGCTTTGTCGGAAAAAGATCTAAAAGGTATTCCAACTGTATGTACATCATTAAGAGCCGCTTGTAAGTCTCTTGATTCAGACAGGGAATTTTTAAAGCAAGGCGGAGTATTCACTGATGATCAAATTGATGCATATATAAGTCTAAAAATGGAAGAAGTACAAAAATTTCAAGACACCCCACATCCAATCGAATTTCAGATGTATTATAGTTGTTAAAATAGGTTTAAATATACGTGAAACTGCATTAGAATTAATTAGTGGTTACAACTTATACAGCTAAAGATATAGAAATTTTAGAAGGTCTAACCGGCGTGCGTAAAAGACCGGCAATGTATATTGGTGGAACGGACGAAAATGCTTACCATCATTTATTTTCAGAAATTATCGATAATAGTATGGATGAGGTCGTCGCAGGACATGCAAAAACAATAGACGTTAGAGTTTTAGATAAAAATACTATTCAAATTTCAGATGATGGAAGAGGAATACCTATTGAAAAGCATCCAAAGAAAAAGAAAACTGCATTAGAAATCGTTATGACTAGCCTTCATGCAGGTGGAAAATTTAAAACTGGCGTTTATAACACATCTGCTGGACTACACGGTGTAGGACTATCAGTTGTTAATGCATTAAGTTCAAAATTGATTGTTGAAATTATTAAAAAAAAACAATCCTTCGTTCAAAAATACTCAAAAGGTAAAGCTTTAACAATTTTGAAAAAAGGTACAAAGAAAAAACAAAACTCAGGAACCTCGATTACCTTTACACCTGATAAAGAAATTTTTAAAAACGATATTTTTTTTGATATAGCCAAAATTTATGAGACATGTAAAAACAAGGCATATTTGATAAAAGATGTAAAAATTAATTGGGAATGCAAAAAAGAGTTAATAAAAAGAAATTCTGATGTTCCTAAGAAAGAGACGTTATGTTTTAAAAATGGAATTCAAGATTATTTAGAAACAGAGCTTAGTCAAAAAACTGCAATCAATGACAAAATAGGTTTTGGCAAAGGATATGATAATGTCACAAAAAGCAAATTTGAATTTGCTTTACAGTGGCACCAAAAAATTAATCCAATTAAAAAATCTTTTTGTAATACCGTATATAATATAAACGGGGGTACTCATGAAGCAGGATTTAAAACAGGAATTACTAAAGCGATTAGAAAATTTTCTTCTTTAAGAAAAAATAAGCTAGTAGCAAAAGCAACTTCAGACGATGTTTTTCAAAATTGCTCTTTTATCTTATCTGCTTTTATAGAAAATCCTGAATTTGAAGGACAAACTAAACATAAGTTATCATCTTCATTTGTTCAAAAAATAGCCGAAAAGATAACTCAAAACATTTTTGAAGAATGGCTAAATAGAAATCAAAAACATTCAAAAAATATTATCAATTATCTTGAGGAAATTATAAGAGAAAAAAATTTACAAAATATAAATTTAAATATTGATAGACAATCAGCAACAAGAAAAATTAGATTACCTGGGAAATTAGCAGATTGTACTAGTGATAAAATTGAAGGTACCGAGCTATTTATTGTTGAAGGAGACTCGGCAGGGGGTTCCGCAAAACAAGCTAGAGAAAGATTAACACAAGCAATCCTTCCATTAAGAGGTAAAATAATAAACGTTAAAAATTCAAACGCTGCAAAAATACTTGCAAATACTGAGATCAGCAATCTTTTACAAGCCTTGGGCTGTCAAAGAGGAAAAAAATATAATTCAAAAGATTTGAGATATGAAAAAATTATTATTATGACTGATGCCGATGTTGACGGAGATCATATCTCAACATTATTGTTAACATTTTTCTTTTCAGAAATTCCAAATCTCATAAAAGATGGAAGATTATTTTTAGCAGTCCCGCCGTTATACAAAATATCGTCTGGAAAGGAAGTTTTATATGTCAATGATGACAAAGCGAAAGACAAATTAATTAAGAAAAATAGTAAAAATTATGAAATAAGCAGATTTAAGGGACTTGGTGAAATGATGCCTGCTCAATTAAAAGAAACTACAATGAATAAAGAGACTAGAAAACTAATAAAAGTTACTTTACCAAATGTTAAGTCCAAAATATTAAAACTTTCAAGGTTTATTGACAATCTTATGGGTAAAAATCCAGAAAACAGACTGAAATTTATTTCGGAGAATGCTCATAAAAATCTTAGTTTAGATATATAAATTAATATTTTATTTAGAAATTGCAGACGTTATTTTTTTTACTATTTTATTTAAATTAATTAATTTAAAAAATAAATGGTATAATTATTTTTTCTCTAATATACATGTGTTTTGGTGCCCTCGGCCGGACTCGAACCGGCACTCCCCGAAGGGCAAGGATTTTAAGTCCTTTGTGTCTACCAATTCCACCACGAGGGCACGTATAAGTTTCACCACTATTTATGCTAAAATTATAGACTTAACAAGTTCATCCTAGGTTTTTTTAATTTTTTTTAATTTAGAAATGTGACTAGGAGTAATTTGACAACAACCGCCTATTAATGTGGCTCCTAGCTTGGCATATCTCATACAAATTTTTAAAAATTCATCAGGGGTGATGTCGTTACGTTTGCCTAGTAAAGAAGTATTTTTGCCATCAGGCTTCCAGCCTTCAGGAATTTGTTCAAATGCATTAAATTTAAATCCATACGGTACGGATAATTTTGAAATGTCATTTTTAATAAAATCATACTCATCCGGATTTGCACAAGAAGCAGTAATACCTGATAAATCAAACTTTGATATATAGTTCGCAACATCAATAAACTTTTCTCCAGACGGTAACATTCCTTTACTTTTTAAATGCAATCCAACAACTATATTTTTTTTTAGTGGCTGCAAGGCCTCAAGAGCTAATTCACACTCTTTTTTACTACACATTACCTCTAAATAAAAAAAATCAACGTACGGATCTAAATAGCTAGCTTGTTGATAAAAGGCTTCCCGTATAAAATTTAAATCATTTCCTAAATCAGACTGATAAGTAAAATTTTGAGGGGGAATACTTCCGGCAATAAGAATATTTTTTTTTGAGGATTTTACCGCTTGTTTAGCTATTTTGCCTGCTATAGTATTTAAATCTTGATATCTATTTAATAAATTATTTTCTATTAGTCTTCTTTTTCTTGAACCAAATGTATTAGTTAAAATAATTTCAGCTCCCGCATTTATGAAGTCTAGGTGTGTATCTAGTATAAACTTATGATATTTTTCGTTTAGTAGTGCTGTAGCAGACCAAAGATTTTTTTGTGGTATCAATCCTCTATTTATAAGTTCTTGTCCAGTTCCACCATCAAAAATTCTTAATTTACGAAAATAGTCTTTATGCATTAAATTATTAATTATTTTTTAATTTTTGATATAATTTTTTTCCATTCATCAAATGCTTTAGAACTTAATAGAGGTAAAAAATCATAAATATTTTCAGAATTTTTATATAAAGCTTCAATTAATTTTAAAGAATTTTCATAACCTATTGTTTCATCTTTAAAATCTTTTATTAAATTATGAACATTTCTTGCCTGGTATACGGTGGACTCATTATAAACAACCTTGTATTTTTTTGAAGTAACGTAAAATGAAGCCCAAATATCATCCATCCTTCCAATATGAGGAAATAAAAAATAATCTTTTATCATTTTTCTAGCAACCAAAGTGTTTTGTGAATTAAATGGTGATATTTTGTCTGAAAAAAAAGGGAAGTATTTTTTCTTAAACTTGCACTCTGGTTTATAAATCATTCTACACACTGCATCTATGTCAGGATCTCCATCCCAAAAATTTGCTTGTATATCAGCTTTAATTATTTTTTTACCAGCTTTTTTGTATTTTCTATTATTTACCTGCTCCAACGGAATACCTCTATGCCAAAGATTATTGTGATTTGTATATCCGACTGGATCAAAAACTGATTTATTAGTATTTACTTTGGAACAATATATCTTCTTATTTACATAAATATTTTTAAACCAATTATTATATGGAATATTATCATCGTCAATTAATGCAATTACTTCTGCACCTCTTTCATAAGCCTCTAAAATAGCAAAATTTCTTCGTTGAATACAATTCCATCCAATCATATTTGATAATTTATTCCATTTTTTATGTTGATATGACGTTGATAACACAATTGAATTTTTAAGGTTAAATTTTTTAGATTTTTTATCTAGGGCAACAATTAATTTACAATTTTTATTTGATGCAAATTTTTTTAAAGCTTTTGTGGGGGGATTAATAGTAGTTGTAGCAATATAAATCATAAATATTTAAATAACACTCTTAAATAAGAAATGTAACTTAGTAAAGTAATAGAAGAACTGCCTTCTGATCTAGATTTCCATGTAGATGCAACGGTTATAACCTTATATCCACGTTTTATAGGAGCTAATAACATTTCAAGAGCAAAACCATGACGCAACTCATAAAACTTGTTTTTTTTAAGTGCCTTATGTGGATACACTCTGTATGCAAAAGTAAAATCTAAAATTTTATTTTTATAAAATAACTTTAGTAATTTCTGAAAAATAAAATTTGCCAAAAACTTTAATAGTCCATAATTTTTAAATTTACCTCCAGATACCCATCTGTCGCCAGAAATAATAGAATCTGGAAATTTCTGAGAAGTTTTAATCATTTTTTTTAGTTCATATGGATTTGTTTCTAAATCTGAAGCCATTATAACTATATATTGTTTAGTGCATTTTTTAATGCCTGTCATAATTGCCCCTCCAACATATGGTTTTTTTTGTTTAAATAATCTTAAATCTTTATATTTTTTTTTTATATTTTTTATTTCATCTAAAGTTTTTTTATTTGTTAATTTTTCTGAATATATGATTATAAATTCTTTTTTAATTCGAATTTTATTTATTATTAATAATGTTTTCTTAAGTGATATAATTTCGTTTATAATAGGAATTATAATTGAAACAGTATAATTAAGTTTCATAAATTAATTAATCGTCTAATAAAGAACGAATTTTTTTGTTACTTCCAGTAAGTGAGTCAGGTGAATATATCCCTATATATTGATTGTATTGTTCATTTTTAAAATTATGAAGCGTATACAGCTGACCTTTAGCAAGTGGAAATTTAAAATCATTTAAATGATCAACGGGTTTTCCTAGTTGAAAATTACTATTTTGTTTATTGAATTCAGCAATAGCTAATAATTCCCCGTTTGTATTATCAACACAATTGTCAGCAACATATAAATCATCAAAATAACACAAAGTTCTAGGCAAAAGATGTTTTTCTAAATTATTAATATTTGATAAGAACGACTCTGTCGATGAATACAAATCAAGATCAAAAAAAATGCACGCTATCTTAGATGTATTCGAATTCGCAAAGTCTAAAATAGTGTTCTTTATATCTCCTTGATAAATCTTAACATCTTTTATATTGTTAAATTTTTCAAAACCTTCGCTTTTATAATCTCCTTGTTTCCAAAAAAAAGGCAGGTCTTCTTTTTTTTTAATTTCAGGCAAACCGGATCCCAGATCAAAACCATAAACCTTGATTTTGACGTTTAATTCATTTTCAATAATTCTTTTATATTTAATTAACGATAGAATGCCATTGCCATCAGCAACGCCCAATTCTAAGACGCACAAATCATCATGGCCCAATTTTTTAGCAACTTTACATGACTCATATAAAACTGTTTCGTAATGAGGCCTAAACTTTTTAAATTTTAATGACAAATATTTAAATAAGGCAACTCTTAATGGCTTTTCATAACCAAGTATTCTTAGAATAAGTAATTTAATTTTATAAAACATTTACAATTTAGGCTTACACAATTTCAAGTTATAAATAATATAATCATTAAATACACCAAATTTCTCACACATTCTTAAATTGTTAGTTTTATTCGATTTTCTAAAAATTACGTGTGATATTTCATCTATTTTTTTTATTTCTCTTAAAATTGCAAGCATATCTTTGTCATTGTTAGAGTTGTAAAAGCTCTCATTTAATTTTACACGTTTATACCAATGTATGATTTCATCATTTTTAAATGCATGATGCTTCCAATCAACAAATATTGGAATACCAGTATTTAATCTAATATCTGGGAGGTCAAGCGGCACAAGCAACTTTTTTATGTCATTTTTATTAAATTTTAGATAATTGTAAATTTCAGAATTTTTTTTAAAGGCCAAGTTATCTTTATTTAAGTTAATTTTAGAATCTATGAAAAAATTTAAAAATACAGCAATAATAAACAATGGGTAAATAAAAATTAATTTAGGAAATCTCCCGCTATCTAAATTTTTAACAAAACTTATGATTATAAGACTTGAAATTGGCACGAGAAAAACAAAAGAGCGCCAAGGGAATAACAAAGCTAACCAATAATTATTAATGATGTATTGAATTATACTTAGTGATATCGATAATAAAAATACTGAAAGCAAAGGAATAAAAATCTCTTTAAAATTTTTTACTAAGTAAAGCGAAATAGATATTAAGATAAGTGGTCTTAGATCTTTTATACTTAACCAAGAAAAAATGTTTGCATGATGAGGAATTCTGTTTTCTACGAGTATTTTTTGTGCCTGTGTGTTAATTATTTGATCAAAGATTATAAAGTTATTAAATAGAAAAAATACTACTGGTAAGATTAAAGCTAAATATGTAATTATAATATTAAAAGTTTTTTTTTCTTTTTTACTTATTAGAAACAAAATATAACCAATAAAGAAAAAACCGGAGTGTAATAAGTACGTTGGATGAAAATATACACTTGCTACCAATGATAAAATTGACAAATAATACTTGCCATAAATAAACAATGCAAAACTTAAAAAAAATAAAACTCCAAAACTAGATGGTTGATATACATGGTTCAAAACACCTTGGCCAGCTACACCATTAAAAAAAGTTTTTTCATGAAATAATATAATAAAGAAAGCAAACCAAAAGCAATAAGCAGAAAAATTGATGTTCTTTAAAATTTTTTTGCAAATGTAAAATATTGAAATTGCAGTTATTATCAAAAGTAGAAAATGTATTATATGTATTATATTTATAGAAAAAAATTTAATAAATATATAATTAAAAAAAGTGAATATAGGTACATGATTAGTTATTGACGAAATCCAATCATTATTTAAATCCATTAAATTAATGTTTTTTAAAGAATGAATTAAGTGAGCATGATTTCCCTGAAATAAGTAATTTTGCTGAACTGTCAAAGCAAAAATTGAAGATAATATAATTAATATTATAAATTCTTTTTTTTCTTGGTTAGGTTTTATGACCATTTATCTTTTTATAATTTTTTTAAATTTCTTTATGACATGTTTGAGACCAAAAAATATAGACTCTCCAATAATAAAATGGCCAATATTAAATTCACACACTTCCTTTATTTTACAAAGATATTTGGTTGAGTCATAATCTAGACCGTGACCCATCTTTATATTTAAATTAATTTTTTTTCCTAGGTTGCTACATTTAGCAATTTTTATAAATTCTTTGTTAAGCTGTGACTTTTTCTTTAATTTAAATAGTTTTGCAAATTTTCCCGTATGTATCTCTACAGAATCTGCCCCTAATTTTTTGGCTAATTTGATATTTGATATACTGGGATCAACAAATAATGAAACTTCAATTTTTGATGTTTTCAATTTTTTTATTATTTGTCTTAAATTATTTTTTTTTAGATTTAAGCCGCCTTCAGTAGTTACTTCCATTCTTTTTTCAGGGACTATACAAACATATTTAGGCTTTATTTTAAGCGCAAGCCTAAGCATATCTTGGTTTGCTGCCATTTCTAAATTTATTGGTTTAGAAATTTTTTGCTTAAGTTTAATTACATCTTTTTTATTTATATGCCTTTCATCCTCTCTTCTATGTATTGTTATAATGTCTGCACCACAATTCAAAACATACCTTGCGGCTTTAATAATGTCCGGATGATCTTCACCCCTTGCATTTCTAATCGTTGCTATATGATCTATGTTTACCCCGAGTTTTATCATCTATATATTATATTGTAGCTCTACTACCGGGTTTTATTGGTTCTATTTTTTTTAATTCTTCTGGCAAATTTTCTGGGTCATAACAGGGTATGTCAAACTTTATTAAGGAGATAATTTCATTTTTTATTGAAGACTTTCCGTCAGATCGATCTACAATTGATGAATAACCTAATACATCTGCGCCTTCATCAATTAAACACGCTGCACATTCTAAGCTTGATTTGCCTGTTGTTATTACATCTTCAATAATTAAAATTTTTTTATTTTTTACAGAAAAATTTCTTCTTAATTCGAAAATTTGATTCACCCTTTCAACAAAAACATTAGGTATGTTTAGGCATCTAGATACCTCATAACCAACAATAATGCCACCTAAGGCAGGTGAGGCGATCATATCGATATTTTTATACTTTTTTTCTATTTTCTCGGTTAAAGACTTGCATAAAATTTCAAGCTTTTTTGGATACATCGTTAACTTAGAGCATTGCAAATACTCAGCACTATGAAGCCCAGAAGATAAAATAAAATGTCCTTTCATAAGAGCATCCGTCTCTCTTAAAATTTTAATTATATCAGTTTCCGAGATCATTAATCTTTCTATTTCTTATTATTTTAAAATTAATTGATTTAGTTTTTAAATCAGAAATTAAATTAGTAAAATCTTTTAAATTTTTTATTTCGACATCAAAAATAAAGCTCAAGTAATCCTCTTTTTTATCTACTAATTCTAAATTATAAATATTACAATTATGTTTACCAATCAGGGTCGCAATTTCCCCTAGAGTTCCAGCCTTATGGCTTAGTAAAAGCCAAATACTTGATTTATGAATTTTTTTATCCCTATTAGCTGGCAATTTATCTTGCCAGTATCTTCTAATCGCAGCTCTAGCTTTTCCTGTTTTTGCATACGATAACCAATGATAAGAAGGTGATATTTTTTTTGATCGAATTATTTCTACACTATCTCCATTCATTAAATGTGTTTCCAGAGGCGAGTCCTTTCCATTAATTCTGCATCCAATACAACTGTCTCCTATTTCAGTGTGTACTGCGTAAGCAAAATCAATAGGCGATGCTTGTTTCGGCAATCTTATGACCGCTCCTTTAGGTGTAAAACAAAAAACCTGGTCATCATATAGCTGTAATTTAGTATATTCGTAATAATGTTCTGGATTTTCTCCTGACTCAAGAAGTTCTACTAAGTCGCTAAGCCAAGCAAAATTAGTTTTCGTATTTACTTTTTCATTAGTTTTGTAAACCCAATGGGCAGCTATACCTCTTGCGGCAAAATCATGCATTAGACTTGTTCGTATCTGTATCTCAATTTTTTGGTTCTTTGGTCCAATCACAGTAGTATGTAGTGATTGATAACTATTTGATTTAGGTGTTGATATATAATCCTTAAACCTTCCTGGTACAGCCCTCCACTCTTGATGGAAAATTCCTAATGATTTATAGCAATCATCAATATTTTCTGCAATTATTCTGAATCCAATTAAATCTGTAATTTTTTCTAAAGAAATTCTTTTTTCATTTATTTTTCTCCAAATTGAAAAAGGTGTCTTTTCTCTTCCAGTAACTTTTGCCTTTATGTTTGATTTAGATAATAAAATTTCTATTTCAGAGGAAATCTCTTTAAATGTTTTAAGAGTATTAGGGTTAATTTCCTTAATTCTATTAACAATCATATTTCTAGCTTCTTCATTTAAAATTTTAAAAGACAAATCCTCAAGTTCATCTCTAACTCTTAATATTCCCATCCTTTGCGCCAGCGGTGCATAAATTTCCATAGTTTCTTTAGCAATTCTCTTCCTTTTTTCTAAGTCATTAATAGACTCAATTGTTCGCATGTTATGAAGTCTATCTGCTAGTTTTACTAATAAAACTCTTATATCTTTTGATGTAGCTAAAATTAGTTTCCTAAAATTTTCAGCAATCGTTAAAGATTTGTTTTGCATTTCTAGTTTAGATATCTTTGTAACTCCATCAACAAGTTCTGCTATTTCCTCGCCAAATCTATTTTTTACATCTTCAAAAGTTGTTTCTGTATCTTCGATTGTGTCATGCAAAAGTGCTGTTGTAATTGTTGGACCATCTAGCTTCAGTTCTGCCAAAATATTAGCTACTGCTATGGGGTGACTAATATAAGGATCTCCAGAATATCTCTTTTGTTTAATATGAGCATCATGCGCGAACTTGTAGGCTGTTTTAAGTTTATTTATATCAACAAAATTATTGTAAGATTTGATTTTATCTATTAGCTGATTTTCGTTGAGCATTAATTGATTTATATCAAATTTTTCAAAGTTTTCTAATATTATCTAACTTAGATTTTTCAAGTTCACTTTTTATTTGTGAAATGGAGTAATTAGTTTGTGGATCAATCCAATTTGGAGCAATTTCCTCTAATGGTAAAATAACAAATTCTCTGTTTTTATAATGTTTGTGAGGAATAACCAATTTTTTATTATTTTTTTTTATACTTAATACTTGATTATTGAAAGATATAATATCTATATCAAGAGTTCTAGGGTCATATTTTATATTCCTAATTCTACCAGCTTTTTTTTCAATTTTTAATAAAACTTGAAGTAATTTAAATTCGTCTAAAATTGTCTCAACTATAGCAACAGTATTAATAAATTTTGGATTATTTTTGTTAGGATATGAGTTCGTTTCATAAAATGCAGATTTCTTAATGACTCTAACTTTATTTTTTTTTAGCTCTCTATATGCAAATTCTATATTTTGCTTTCTATTTCCTATATTAGATTTTAAGTTTGAGCCAAATGAAAGTATTATCAATTTATTTAATTTTTCCTAAATATTCTAGATTTCTCTCTATTCCAGTCTCTAGTTTTTTTTGTATGTCTTTTATCATGCTGTTTTTTTCCTTTGCCAACAGCAATTTGTACCTTTGCTACACCTTTTTTGTTAAAATAAATTTTAGTAGGTACAACTGCAAAACCTTCTCTATTAATATTTCCAATAAGTTTAGAAATTTCCTTTTTTTTTAAAAGAAGTTTTCTCGATCTTCTTGGCTCATGGTTATTATAGCTACTTTCTTTGTATGTGGGGATATATGAATTATATAAAAATATCTCACCCTTACTATCTAACGCGTAAGACTCGGATATATTACCTTTGCCTGATCTTAATGATTTAACTTCAGGACCTAAGAGTTCTATGCCAGCTTCATAAATATTTTGAAAAAAATAATTAAATGAAGCCTTTCTATTCTGACAAACAATGTTTGAAATTTTTTTTTCATTCTTGCTCATTACAGTAATGAGAGTTGTTTTAAAACATTCTTAATTTTTTCTTTAGATTTAGAGTTTGCCACTACCAAGGGCAGACGAACATCTTCCTTCATTCTTCCTAATAAATTAAGAGAGTATTTTGTTGGAACCGGGTTACTTTCTATAAAAAGTACATCATGCAATGGTAACAATTTATCAAATAGTAATTTAGCTTTCTCAAAATTTTTACCGTTACACAAGCTATGAAATTCTGAACACATATCTGGCACTACATTTGCAGAAACCGATATGCATCCAGATCCGCCTCTTTTATTAAATTCGTAAGTATTTTCATCATTACCAGATAACATTAAAAATTCGTCACCCATCTTTGATTTTTGTTTAGTAACACGATCTAAATCACCTGTAGCATCTTTAACGCCGATTATATTTTTTAATTCAAAACACCTTGCCATCGTATCTACGTTCATATCTACAACAGATCTTCCTGGTATATTATAAATTATAATTGGTATTCCGCAGTTATCGTTTATTTTTTTATAATGTTGATAAAGACCTTCTTGGGTTGGCTTATTATAATATGGTGTCACCACTAACACAGCATCAACTTTGGATTTTTCTGCATGTTTTGTAAGTGAAACAGCTTCTTCGGTTGAATTCGATCCAGTACCTGCAATAACAGGAACTCTCCCATTTGAAACTTTTACAGATTTTTCAATTAATTGTTGATGTTCATCATGAGATAATGTTGGCGACTCACCGGTTGTACCGCAAGGAACTATTCCGTTTGAACCAGCGTTTATTTGAAATTCAATATGCTTTTCAAAGGCTCCAATATCTAAATTTCCATTATTAAATGGGGAAACTAGTGCTGTAATTGAACCTTTAAACATAATATTTTAATACTTAACTTTATCATCATTTAATTTATAAGAAATTAAATATATATGAAAAAAATACTAGTTTTTCTATGTTTTTTATTAATACTCTTACACTCAGATATTATACATTCAAAAGTTATACCACCTAAACCTAAGCCAAATGAATATATAGACAAAAGTAATCAAAATACAAAAAAAAGCAAGGTAGATACAAACAAGGATTTTAACACAAAGATAAAAAAACTTAATAAAGAATTTGTTAAAGAGAAGTCCAAAAAAGAAGTCAATAAAGATAAATTTAAAAAGGAAAACAAAGTAAAAACAGAAAAAAAAATCAAAGAAAAAAAAATAACAAAAGAGAGACAAGATTTAATTATTTCAAAAACCAATAATTTATTTCCTGAAAAAAAACCTGATGACCTTGGTCTGTTGTCAAAAAAATCAGTAATTCTATCTGAAAAGGATTTTTTGATTGCGCAAAGAATCTTTAACAATATTAAAAGAAAGAGATGGGATACAGCTAACAAATTAGTGAAAAAATCTAAAAGTAAAGAATTAAAATTACTGGTCCAATGGATGTATTTAAAAGAAAGAGTAAATAAAGCAAGTTTTTACGATTATGTGAATTTCATCAATTTTAACAAAGAGTGGCCAAGAATTAATCGACTAAGATATTTAGCTGAACACAAGATCGACTTTAAAAAGGTAAAATCTAATGATGTTATTGATTTTTTTAAAAACAAAGAACCGTTTAGTGGTTTTGGAAAACTCAAATTAGGGGAGGCCTATCTTATTAAAGGAGAAAAATCTAAAGGAGAAAAATTAATTATTGAAGGTTTCAAAACGGCAAAATTAAATAGAGACGATTTGAGATACCTTAATAAAAAGTATAAGTATATATTGAATTCAAAAAATTACATAGATAGAGCACAATATTTAGCGTGGGGGCAAGATTATTGGGAATTAAAAAGAACTATTCGGTATTTACCTGCTGGTTATAAAGAGCTCTATTTTGCAAGATTTGCATTGATGACAAGATCATATGGCGTTGATGCTGCGATAGCTAAAGTCCCTCAAAAGTTTATAAATGATATTGGACTAAAATACGATAGAGCTAAATGGAGACGTAAAAGAGGGCGGCATCTGTCTGCTTTGGACATTATAAATACGCTACCAAAGAATACAAATGAACTAGTCAAACCAGATTTATGGTTTAAAGAAAAGTTTATAATCGCAAGAAGAATGATTAATAAAAAACAATTTGAAGATGCATATCAATTATTTATAAATCATGGAGTTGAAGATAGCTCATTATTAGCTGAAGCTGAGTGGCATGCCGGCTGGTTATCACTAAGATTTTTAAACGATCCAAACGCATCTGTTAAACACTTCAAAACTATGTTTGACAATGTTAATTATCCTATTAGCAAGTCTAGAGCGGCTTATTGGCTAGGTAATTCATACGAAACATTAGGGACTAAAGAAAAAGCAAGATCTTGGTATAGTAAGGCTTCAAAATTTAATACTACGTTTTATGGTCAACTAGCTGCAACAAAGCTAAATAAAAAAAATTTTAAAGTTAAAAATGACTTTCAACTAGATGTAGAGGAATATAAAAAATTTAAAAAAACAAAACTTGCTAGAGTGGCTATCTTATTAGAAGAGTTAGATCGTAGTGAGTATTCAAAAGATATACTAAGATTTTTAGGTGGAGAAGAAAAATCAACAAAAGAAAAAGCTTTAGCTGGCAGACTTTCACAAGAGCTTCAAAGATTAGACTTTGCAATACAAATTGCAAAAGAGTCATCTTATAAAAACATAAATTTAATTGATCTTAATTATCCTACTATCGAGATACCAAAAAAAGTAAAAAATTTAAAAATTCTTGATGATCCATTCATTCTAGCATTAATTAGACAAGAGAGTGAGTTTGACTCAAAAGCAAATAGTTTTGCAGGAGCAAAAGGGCTAATGCAAATAATGCCTGCAACCGGAAAGTTATTAAGTAAAAAAGTAGGTCTTGGTTATAGTAGAGCAAAATTAACAGAAAATGACTTTTATAACCTTCAACTCGGATCTTTTTATATTACAAATTTATACAATGAATTCAATGGATCTATTTACATGGCTTTAGCAGCTTATAATGCTGGACCTCATCGCGTTACAAGATGGATAAGAAGATTTGGCGATCCTAGGACAAACAAAATCGATCCGATAGATTGGATTGAGCTTATACCTTTTTCAGAAACTAGAAACTATGTGCAAAGAGTTATTGAAAATATTCAGGTTTATAAATTTGTTTTAGAAAAAAAAGATGTATCAAACAATATAGATCAGCTACTTTTTAATTAAAGTCGCTTTATAGGAAAAGGATATAACAGCAAAAAAAACTAAATAGTTCATGTATGTTATATAAAAAGACCCCAAATCAAATAATGGTTTTAAAAAACTAGACATTCCTGCAAAAGATTTAAGAATAGATATTTGTAAAAATAAATATATGTAAGAAGGTAATAAGAATACTATTGTAATAATGGATATCAATATAAACATTTGACTACCAATGTCATTTATTTCAGTTAATTTTAATTTATAATTTGCTTGAGTTGCAATTTTTGGCAAAATAAAAATTAATTTTAGCGCAAAAATCGTTGTAAATATCCATAATATTATAAATAACGCGGATGTATTTTGATTGATATTTAAATTATCCTTTAAAACAAAAAATATAATTATTGGAGATAATGCTATTAAAGTTATCAATATAAATCCTGCAAGATATTTAATATTTTTTTTTTGAAAAAAATTCTTTTAAAAAATTAAATTTTTTATTGGATAATATTTCTTCGTGGACACAGACGCCAATAGCACTTGTAATTAATGTTATTAGTATAGAAAATATAATGATTGTGAATTTAGTAGCTATCTCATTACTAATTAAATAATCCAATAAATTAAAAGTAATTGTTAAAATTAAAACAGGTGGAAAACCTTCTCTAATCCTTTTGCTGAAGTTAGAAAAAGCATACTTAAATGATTGGCTTAAAATATTACCTATATTCATAATTATGGCGGACAGGGAGGGATTCGAACCCTCGGTACGGTTTTACCCGTACGGTCATTTAGCAAACGACTGGTTTAAACCACTCACCCACCTGTCCTTCTAAAATAGATTTACACAAAGCTATATGTATTTTCAAATTTAAAAACACACTAAATGATCAATATATATTGGCTGTTTTATACCAAATTTTTCATTTTCTTGATGCAAATGTTCATGATGGGAGTGAACAAACACCGGAAGCATCAAATTTGAATGAGTTTTTAAAATGTAAATAAAACTAGATCCTCTAAATTTTTTATCCACCACATCAAACTTGAGCTTACTTTTATCGTCATGCTCTAAATCTTCGGGTTGTATTAAAAGATCCACTTGGTCTCTACCCTTAAAATCTATATTTGAGAAATTGCCTTTTATTTCTCCTAGATCTTCATTATATAAAGTATCGTTAGATTTGATTTTTGCAGGTATTAAAACACCTCTATTAAAAAATTCTACAACCATTTTATTTTTTGGTAAATGATGAAGATTATAGGGGCTATCAAATTGCACAATTCGTTTGTTAAGTAATACGCCGCAATAATCACCAAGATAAAAGGCTTCAAATTTATCATGTGTCACAATTATTGTAGTTAAACCTGATTTTTTTAAAACTTGCTTTAAATTATCTTGAATTTTATTTTTAAGATATTGATCAATATTTGCTAATGGTTCATCAAGCAATAATAAATCTGGATTGTGAATTATTGATCTAACTAAACTTACTCTTTGAGCTTGTCCTGCACTTATTTCATGTGGATATTTATTTTTTAGTTCTTTAATAAAAAATAAATCCAATAAATCATCTACTGAATATCCAAGAGGACCGTTTTTATTTTTTGAACAAAATAAAGATCTTTTGACCCCAAATTTAATATTCTCTTCAACATTGTAATGGGGAAATAGAGAATTATCTTGGAAACTTAAAGAAATGTTTCTGTCTTCTGGCTCTATGAACTCATTATTACTTGTTAAAGTCTTATTTTTTAAAGTTATTTTACCATTACATGGTTTTATCAAACCAGCAATTGATCTTAATATTGTAGTCTTACCGATTCCAGAGGGTCCCAGGAGACAAACTATCTCCCCCTTTTTGTTTATATTAAAATTTACATCATTTAAGATATGTTCACTATTGACCGAATAATCTAAATTTTTAATTTCAAGATAGTTTTTCATTAAACTTAGAAACCTTTTAAAATAAATTTTCTTGAAAGTAATATAAAAATTGAAGAAAATAAAATTAAAAATAGACTTGGAGATGCCGCATATTCTAGCATATCTTGTGAGGCAAAAACATAAGCTTTTGTTGCGAATGTATCAAAATTATAGGGTCTAAGAATAAAGGTTATAGGTAGCTCTTTTAATATATCGATTGATACCATCATACCTATTATAACGAGGTTTTGTTTTAAAAACGGAAGATGAACTTTTATAAATGTACCAAATTTTGTATATCCCATTAAATAACTAACATCATCTATAGATTTATTTAATTTTTCGTATCCGGATTTGATTCCGTTTATTGCTAAAGCATAGAACCTGATGCAATATGCTGTCACCATTCCAAAAACAGTACCTATAATAATTATTTTAAAAAAAGAATTTCCGAAAAAATTACTTAAAAGTGATGCAAAAGTTAATATAGTAACTGACAAGATAATACCCGGAATCGCATATCCACTTATAGAAAAATTTGTAACAGTAGATAGTAATTTGCTATTAGTAACTCTCATTCCATAATTAGTTAAGAAAGATAAAAATATTAATATAGAGGTGGTTATTATTACTAGAAAAGAAGTATTAAAACTTAATGTCAATATTTCGTTTAAATTAAAAGACGCTGGAAATTTTAAAACCCAAAATAACATTTGAGAAACTGGAAATACGAATGACAAAAAAAATATAATAAAACAAAAAAAGGATGCAATAAAAGCCTGTTTACCCTTAAGTGTGGTTTTTTCTACTGTTTTATATCCTTTATTGGGTATATTGTATTGTGATCTACTCCTTGAAAATTTTTCAATACTAAAAAAAATGAATACAAATAAAATTAAGAAAAATGATAGTTGATAAGCAGTATTTAGATCATCATAAAATATCCAACTATCATATATAGCAGTCGTCAAAGTTTGCACATTGAAAAAACTTACAGTACCAAAATCCGATATTGTCTCCATTGCAACCAAAGAAAGGCCAGCGATTATTCCTGGTCTTGCAGCTGGTATTAATATCCTAGAAAAAATTTGATATTTGTTAAAACCCATATTTCTACCTGCATCTATTTGGTTTTGTGATTGGTAAATAAAACAAACTCTTGTTATCAAATAAACATAAACAAAAAGTGAGAAAGATATTGATATGATACTACCAAACATACTATCTACTCTTGGCATATATTTATTGTAGTCTGCCTCACCAAATAAAAATGATAATAACGAATACAAATTTCCAAAATATTCAAAAAATGCCGTTAACGAGTAAGCGTAAATGTATCCTGGTACGGCAAAAGAAAGTATTATTGCCCATGTAATAAACTTTGATCCTGGAAATATATAAAAAGAAACAAGGTAAGCAATACCGACACCGAAAACAAATGAAAATAAAATAACACCAATAAAAAGTATTACTGTATTGATTATATATGTGTATAAATAAGTTTCAGTTAATAATTTGTAATATCCGCTTAATTCAGTAAAAAAACTAGAGAAGATTATTAATATCGGTACGCAAATTAATGATGATATTAATAATGAACTAAATAGCCAAAAGTTTATCTTTATTTTTGAAAAGTAATTTTGATAAAATTGCATTTCTTTTTTCAATTCTTAAAATATAGCACTCGATTTTTTTTCTATTCTGATTTAAGTATAGTAGATCTAAATAGCCGAGGCCTTTCAAATTTACTACCCGGTTATTAACTATATTATAAGTGAAGCTATGACTATTGTAATCTAGTACTCTTTTCATCAGATTTAATTGATAATTTCTGTTTTTTTGAAGCACATGTGCAAAATTTCTGTTCTTTGCTATATTTTTGTTTATGAGCCCAAGAGTGAAGCCCACTAGTAATTTTTATAATTGTGCTTAAAAAAAATTCTCTCATTTTTTTAAATTAGGAGAGACCTATAAACCAATAAGTTATCGAGAGGAGAACTTGAAAGTAAATAGGTCTCACCTAATCTCATATTTTATTTCCAACCTGCTTTTTTCATCAGAGCAAGGGCTTTCTTCTGATTTTTATAGTAAGAGGAAACTTTAGTTTTTGTATCCTGTTTAAATGAAGTGCCAAACTGACCAATTAGTTTGTTCGGCTTGACTCCACTAATCATTGGATACTCATATGTATTATTAACAATGTGTTGTTGAGCTTCTTTTGTTAATAAAAACTCTAAGAATTTAATAGCATTAGCTTTATTTGGAGAATATTTTGTAACTCCACCACCACTGATGTTCATATGTGTACCTCTATTATCTTGATTAGGAAATACAGGCTTAACTTTTTTTGCAGCAGCTTGTTGTTCAGGACCTTTTTTGCCAGACAACATTAGGGCAATATAATATGAATTTGCTACTGCTAATTTAGCTTTACCAGCTGCAACAGCCATTATTTGTGCTCTATCATTACCTTTAGGATCTCTTGCCATATTATTAACTATCCCTTTGGCCCAGTTACTTGTTTTACCTGAACCATTATTAGCAATCAGAGATGCAACTAATGATTTGTTATAAGTATTACTTGACGCTCTTATAACTACAGAGTTTTTGTATTTGGGGTTCGATAAATCCTCGTAATTTAATGATTTTGCTTCTGGTGCAGATATTAATTTAGGGTTGTAATATATAATTCTTGCCCTTTTTGCTACTCCATACCAGTGCGATGTTCTAAAATTAGCAGGAATTTTAGAATTTAAAGTTTTTGAATTAATTCTTTGAAAAATTCCTTTAGCTTTTGCAGAACCTAAAGCCCCTGCATCAACAGTTATATATACATCAGCTTTTGATGACTTCCCTTCTGATAAAAGTCTCTTTTCCAGTGCTTTTGCTTTACCACTTACAACATTAACTTTTATTCCGGTTTTGGCGGTAAATTTTTTGTAAAGTTCTACATCTGAGTCATAGTGTCTTGATGTGAACAAATTAACCTCCTTAGCTATTGAATAAGACGATCCAATAATCATAAAGATGCTAACTAGTTTTATTATTTTTTTCATAAATCTCCTTTTACGTGTTTGTATTGATAATGATTATCAATGTCAAAAATATTGAGAATGCTTCTCAATATATTCTTTTCCAGGACTTATCTTTTAAAAAACGTCGATTTTGCTCAAATTTTTTTCTACTCTTGATTGAAATCTTGTTTACTCTTTTCCTCCACAATCTAAATGAGCTAGCTTTTAAATTTTTTCTCATAATTTTAATAACTTCATGCTCTGTTGTGCCAGTTTTTTCCCTTATTTCTTCAAAAGTTATACGATCAGCCCACGCTGCCCATATGATCCAATCAATAGAAAGTTTGTTTTTTGGCTCTGGATTTTTGACTTTAGTTGTAGGTCTTATATTTTTTTTACCCATTAAGAGTTTTTAGATAATTAATCATTGTATTGGAATCACTGACATCAAATTTTCCGTTCTCATCTTTAAATAATTTTAAAATATTCATATCATCAACATACATGGAGTACCTTAAAGATCTGATGCCCATACCGGCTTCAGATCTATTGGTAAGCATATTCATAGCTTTAGTAAATTCTCCATTACCGTCTGGAATGAATTTTACTTTCTTAATTTGAAAGTTTTCTTTCCACACATTTTGAACAAAGGGATCGTTCATACTTAAACAATAAATCTCATCTACTCCATATTGTAAAATCTCATCATATCTTTGTTCATAGCTTGGCAAATGATAATCAGAACATGTGGGTGTAAAAGCACCAGGTAAAGCAAAAAAAACAATTTTTTTATTTTTGAAAAAAAATTCTGAATTCTTTTTTATATATTTGCCATCTTCTCTTAAAATAAAGTTTACATTAGGAATGATTTTCATGATTTTTTTCCCTCAAATGAATTTCACGCATTTTAAATCTCTTTTTTTGATTAGTAGTTAAAAAATCGTGACATTTATTGCAAGAAACTCCATATTCGTATTTATGACTTTTCTTTCCTTGCTGATCAACTGGCATTCTACAACCAAAACAAACTTCGTAAGTACCCTTCTCCATAGAAGAATTAACACTTACCCTTTTATCAAAAACAAAACACTCCCCTTTCCATTTGCTTTTATCGATGCCAGTATTGCTTAAATAATTTAATATTCCTCCCTCTAATTGAAAAACATTTTTAAAACCTTTATTAAACAAATAGTCGGAAGCTTTTTCGCATCTAACCCCGCCTGTACAAAATATTGCTAATTTTTTTTTAATATTGGATTTAATTAAATTATCAAAAAAAATTTTAAACTCCCTGAAGTTTTTAACATTAGGATCTAGTGCGCCTACAAAGGTACCCATTTCATATTCAAATGGCTTTCTTATATCAATTGTCAAAACATCTGGATCAGAAATAAAATTGTTCCAAAGTTGGGGCTTTATATAATTTCCTTTTCTCTCCCATATTTTTTTTTCAATAGGAACAACTTCTTTTTTTAATTTAACTTTGGGTTTTATGAATGGATCCGTATTAGAGTGTGAGTAATTTTTTACATCAAAATTATTGAAACATAGTAATTGAGAAATAAATACTTCAAATGATTTAACGCTGTTTACTAGACCACTTATCGTACCATTTATACCTTCTTCAGATATAACAACAGTTCCTTTGAGTTTAAGATCTATAAGGTTTTTTTTAATTTGAAATTTTTTATTATCTAAATCAATAAGATTTATAAATTTATAAAAGCTTAAGATTTTATAATTTTTTTGCATATAGCTAATCCATCTCCTATGGAAACTATTTCGGCTTTTATTCTTTTGTCTTTTTTAATGTACTCGTTAAATTTTCTAATTTCAATTGTTACTCTATCATTATTCGATTTTTGAGCAACCAGACCTTTCCATAAAACATTATCAAATACTAGTACCCCGTTTTTTTTCAATAATGGCAGGGATTTTTCAAAATAATTTATGTAATTTTTTTTATCAGCATCAATAAATATAAGATCATATTTTTCATCTATATTATTTAATATATTCATGGCATCGCCATTAATTATTTTGATTTTATGAGATATATTGGCTTCTGACCAAAATTTTTCTGCTACTTTTAAAGATGACTTATCTTTCTCTATGCATGTTATTTTAGCATCATTTGGACTATTAATAGCAAAACTTAAAGCGCTATATCCATACAGTGTTCCTATCTCTAGAATATTTTTACATTTATTATTATTTAGTATGGAGCAAATATAATGAGCCTGATCTGGTGTTATCTGCATATGAAAAGCATGATAGAAATTATTTTTAACATACTCTCTAAGTTTTTTTTGTATATTCGTCTCAAAAAATGTATTCATAAATTATTTTAACATTTTTTTTAGTATATCATTTATAAGATTTGGATTGCCTTTTCCTTCAGTCTCTTTCATAGCTTGGCCTACAAAAAAACCAAAAAGTTTCTCTTTTCCAGATTTATACTGTTTTACTTTGTCACCATTATTTTCTAAAATTTTTGAAATAATCTTTTCTAATTCCTTTGGATCAGACTGCTGTTTTAATCCTCTGTCTAAAACAATTTTTTCTGGATCCCCATCTTTTTTAACCATCTCTTCGAACACTGTTTTAGCAATTTTACCAGAGATAGTTTTGTCTTTTATTAAATTAATTAATTTGGCCAAATTAATCGATGACACAGGACTATCAGTTATAGTTTTGTTCTGTTTATTTAAGACTGCAAATAATTCTACTGTCAACCAATTGCTTGCAAGTTTATAATCGGAATTTTTTGCGACATCCTCATAATAAGCTGAAGTTTCTTTGTCAGAAATTATAACACCTGCCTCGTATGAAGATAATTTAAATTCATTTATTAATCTTTGTTTTTTTTGATCTGGTAATTCTGGTAATTTTTTTTTAATATTTTCAATAAAGTCACTATCTAATTTTAATGGCAATAAATCTGGGTCAGGAAAATACCTATAGTCGTGTGCATCTTCTTTGGAGCGCATTGATCTTGTTTCTTGTTTCTTATTATCAAATAATCTTGTCTCCTGATTGACTGCCTTACCATCCTCAATCAGTTCAATTTGTCTATATGCTTCAAAATCAATAGCTTGTTGAATAAATTTAATAGAATTCATATTTTTAATTTCACACCTTGTGCCAAAATCTTTTGAACCTTTCTTTCTCACAGAAACGTTTACATCCGCTCTTAGCGAACCCTCCTCCATATTTCCATCACACGTATTAAGATATCTCATTATCGATCTTAATTTTTTTATGTAAACACTAACTTCTTCAGGAGAACTTAAGTCTGGTTTACTAACAATTTCCATTAAAGCTATGCCTGATCTATTTAAGTCTACGAATGAATTATTTGGATCTTGATCATGTAAACTTTTACCAGCATCTTGCTCCAAATGGAGTCTTTCAATACCAATTTCTTTCGTACCATATGGCATATCTAGAATTACTTTTCCTTCTCCAACTATTGGGTTTTTATATTGAGATATCTGGTAGCCCTGAGGTAAATCTGCATAAAAGTAATTTTTTCTGTCAAAAATTGAGAAGTTATTTATTTTAGCATTTAATCCTAACCCTGTTTTGATTGCCTGTTCAACACAAAATTTATTTATAACCGGTAACATACCTGGCATAGCAGCATCTACCAAGCTAACTTGCGAATTTGGTTCTTGACCAAATTTAGTAGCTGAGGGTGAAAATAACTTAGCCTCTGAAAGAATCTGCGCATGAACCTCCAGTCCAATTACAACTTCGTACTCCCCCTTTTTGCCTTTTAAATAATAATTAAATTTATTATTCATTAATCCACCAGTCCTCTACGCTTGCTTTAAATTTTATTTCATCTTCCAAAGCATAAGAAATATCAAGAATTTTTTGTTCATCAAAATGCCTTCCTATTACTTGTAGTCCTAATGGAAGGTTATTTTGATCATAACCTGCTGGAATGGATATTCCGGGTAGACCAGCTAAATTGGCTGGTACAGTAAATACATCGTTTAAATACATTGAAATAGGATCACTAGTTTTTTCTCCAATTGCAAAAGCAGATGACGGTGCTGTTGGTGTTAATATTGCATCTACTTCTTTGTAAACATCATCAAAATCTTTTTTAATCATACTCCTTACTTTTTGTGCTTTTAGATAATAGGCATCATAATATCCAGATGACAAAACATAAGTACCTATAAGTATTCGTCTTTTAACTTCACGACCAAAACCTTCACCCCTTGTATTTTCGTACATTTCTATCAAATCATTTCCCTTTGATCTAAAACCATATCTTACCCCATCATACCTTGCTAAGTTAGATGATGCTTCTGCAGGCGCAATTATATAATAAGTAGGAAGAGCATACTTTGTATGTGGAAGAGAAACATTTATTATCTCACATCCCAATGATTTACATATTTCTATACCTTTATCCCAAAGTTTTTGAATCTCTTTAGACATACCCTCTACAACGTATTCTTTTGGAATACCAATTTTTGTTCCTTTAATATTTTTTGACAAATTATTTAAAAAGTTTTCACTATTTTTTTTTGATGATGTTGAATCTTTTTGATCATAGCCAGATATAACTTCTAACATTAATGAAGCATCTTTTACGTCCTTTGTCATTGGACCGGCTTGATCCAATGATGATGCAAAAGCAACTATTCCCCATCTAGAACATCTTCCATATGTAGGTTTCAATCCAACTATACCAGTGAATGATGCAGGTTGTCTTATAGAACCACCTGTATCTGTTCCAACTGTAGATACTGTTAAATTGGCAGAGACAGCTGATGAACATCCTCCAGACGAGCCTCCTGGAACTAAATCATTTTTATTTCTGTATGGATTAATTACATTTCCGTAAAAACTAGTTTCATTAGAGGATCCCATCGCAAATTCATCACAGTTTAATTTTCCAAGAAGTATCGCATCTTGGTCCCAAAGTTTCGATGTGACTGTAGACTCATATTGTGGCTTAAAACCTTTTAATATTTTGCTCGATGCCGTAGTTTGTAAATTTTTTGTACAGAATAAATCTTTAACAGCTATAGGGGCTCCAAATAATTTTTTATTTTTGTCTGATTTGTTATCTAAGCTTTTTGCTTTATTAATTGCTTGATCAAAATCTTTTTCAATATAGCAATTTAATTTTGCTGATTTATTTATTCTTTTAATATAAGCGCTAGTTACTTCTTCGCATGATATAGATTTATTTTTAATTTTAGTAACCGTATCAACAAGTGAAAGTTTAGTAATATCATTCATTATTCTATAACCTTTGGTACAACATAGTAATTTTCGTTATCTTCAGGAGAATTTTTTAAAATATCGTCTTTAACATTCATTTTTTTAACCTCGTCATCTCTCAAAGTAGCTTTTTCATTTACTACTGATGATAATGGTTCGACGTTGTCAATATTAAGTTCATTTAATTGGTCAACAAATTTAATAATTGAATTCAAATCTTTAATCATTTCCTCTTCAAATTTAGAATTTGTTGAAATTCTTGATAACTTTGAAATTTTTTTTACTGTATTTTTTGTAATTGCCATTAGACTTAACGAAATTTTAGTTTAAAATATCATTTAGATGGAAACAATCAACATAATAGAGAATAAAGACTTTTCTGAAATTGTAGGAAAAAATTGTCGATTATTAGGTATTGACCCTGGGAAAAAAAATATAGGTATTGCTATAAGTGATCCAGGACAAAAAATAGCGACACCACACAAGACTGTTATTTTAAAAAAGTTTAAGAAATTTGTACAAGAATTAAATTCAATTATAATTGAATATCAAATTAAAGGAATAGTGATCGGCAATCCAATAAATATGGACGGATCTAGTGGACCGAGATCTCAATCAGCTAAGGATTTTGCTAAAAATATATCTCAAATAACAAAATTACCTTTAACGCTATGGGACGAAAGATTGTCAAGCGAAGGGGCATTTAAAATGATGTCCAATTTAGATGTAAATACTACAAAAAAACTTGAAAAACTTGATGAAAATGCAGCTGGCTTTATTTTGCAAGGCTTTTTAGATTATTTAAATAAATAACTTGCTAAAATTGTAAAATCAGCCTATTACCCTGGTTTTAATGGCTGTATTAAAAAAAAAAAAAGCTGTTAAAAAAACACCTCCACACCTTTTAGGTATACAAGATCTATCAATTCCTACAATTCAAAAAATATTAGATTCAAGTTTAGAGTTTGTTGAATTAAATAGACAGTCCGAAAAAAAACTTAAGTTATTGAATGGAAAAACACAAATAAATCTTTTTTTTGAAAGTTCGACACGTACATTGAGTTCTTTTGAACTTGCTGGAAAAAGATTAGGTGCAGACGTCATGAACATGAATGTTTCAAATTCAGCCATTAAAAAAGGTGAAACTCTTATAGATACTGCAATGACACTTAATGCTATGCATCCTGATATTTTAGTGATCAGACATCAGGATTCTGGAGCAGCTAACCTATTGTCTCAAAAAGTCAATTGCTCTGTGATAAATGCAGGCGATGGGAGAAGAGAACATCCTACACAAGCCTTATTAGATGCAATGACAATCAAAATGAAAAAAGGGAAAATTGAAGGATTGATTGTAGCGATTTGCGGAGACATAATGCATTCGCGTGTTGCAAGATCAAATATATATTTGTTGAATATGCTTGGAGCTGAAGTTCGAGTAATCGGTCCATCGACATTAATGCCGAGTAATATAGAAAAGCTTGGAGTAAAATCTTTTACAAACATGGAAGAGGGTCTACAAAATGCTGATATAATTATGATGCTAAGAATGCAAACAGAAAGAATGGATGGATCTTACGTTCCATCTACTAGAGAATATTATGAATTCTTTGCACTTGATTATAAAAAAATAAAAAAAGCAAAAGCAGATGCATTAATTATGCATCCCGGGCCAATGAATAGAGGAATAGAAATTGATACAAATTTAGCTGATGATATTAATAGAAGTATTATTATCGAACAAGTTGAGATGGGAGTAGCGGTAAGAATGGCATGTTTAAAACTTTTATTACTTGAAAAATGAAAAAAAAAGCTATTGTTAATGTAAGAATAATTGATCCGAAAAATAATATTGATCAACTTGGTGGAATTTTAATTAATGAACTGGGGCAAATCGAAAAGTCTGGGCCAGAGATTACAGAAGAAAATGTTGGAGATATTCAGATATTTAATTGTCAAAATAAAATTGCTATACCTGGTCTGATTGACTCAAGAGTATTTGTTGGAGAGCCTGGATTTGAATACAAAGAAAATTATAGAACTTTAAGCGAAGCAGCTCTCTCAGGAGGCGTCACTTCAGTGGTAACAATGCCTAATACAGACCCAGTTATTGATAACGTATCTACACTCGATTTTATTAAAAGAAGAGCAAGAGATAAATCGATAATTAAAATATATCCCCTTGCAGCATTGACTAAAAACATCAAAGGTGAGGAAATGTGCGAATTTGGATTATTAAATTTAAGAGGAGCATTTGGGTTTACTGATGGATTGCGTTGTGTTCAAAATAATAGAGTAATGGATCATATTTTTAATTACGCGAAAAATAAAGAATCTCTTATAGTTCAATTCATCCAAGATAACGAATTGTCTAAAAATGGAGTAATTAATGAGGGATTAGTTTCTACAAGGCTAGGGTTAAAAGGAATACCGAGCGTAGCTGAACAAATAATTTTAGACCGCGATTTAAGGTTGTTAAGCGAGTATAAATCTAAATACCACGCATCTCTAATTTCAACGAAAAAATCATTGTCTATTGTAGACTATTGGAAAAAAAGAGGTCTTCAATTCACGACATCGGTTTCAATAAATAATTTATCATTAAATGAAAATGATATTGGAGAATTTAGAACTTTTTTAAAATTATCACCTCCATTAAGAAGTGAAGAGGATCGATTGGCTTTAATTGAAGGATTAAATAATTCACTTATTGACGTTATAGTATCTGATCATAAACCCGAAGATGAGGAGTCTAAAAGATTAACTTTTCAGCAAGCTGCATCAGGTGCTTCTGGTATTGAAACACTATTATCATTAGCTTTAGAACTATATCATAATAAATCTTGCAGCTTAATGACTATAATTAGGTCTTTAACATCAAATCCAGCAAAATTATTTGATATTAATGCAGGTAGCTTAGAAAAAAACTATCCAGCAGATATTGCAATACTAGATTTGGATAAGCCCTGGGTTATAAAAAAAGATAATATAAGATCCAAATCAAAGAATACTGCTATAGAAAATAAGAAACTACAGGGTAAAGTAGAAAAAACGTTTCTAAACGGCAATCTAGTGTTTGATAACAAATGAATTATTTAATAGTTTCAATATTATCTTATATTATTGGTAGTATTCCTTTTGGATTATTAGTTACAAAATTTTTTAAACTTGGTGATATCAGAAAGATTGGGTCTGGAAATATTGGTGCAACTAATGTTTTAAGGACTGGGAATAAACTGGCGGCAGCTATTACTCTTTTTTTTGACATTTTTAAAGGATCATTAGCATTAATACTAACAAAATATTTCTTTAGTGATTTAATGTTTTTATCTTTTATATTTGTTTACCTGGGGCACATATTTCCAATTTGGCTTAAATTCAAAGGTGGCAAAGGTGTAGCAACTTTTATAGGCGGTTTATTAATTATTAATCTTAAAATCTGTATTTTATTTTTATTTACTTGGCTGATAATAGCAAAATTATTTAAAATCTCCTCTTTGTCTGCTTTAATATCATTCCTAATAATCTTTATTTATTCCGCAATTTTTGAAGGAAGAGATTTTATAATTTTGATGTCATTTTTTTTAATTATTAATTTTTTTACACATCGTCAAAACATCTTGAGATTAGTCAAAGGTGAGGAAACAAAAATAAAAAGTTGATCGTTTTCTTGGTTTTTTGTTTATTTTTGCAAATCTAATTTGACAAAATTCCTTTTTTTTGCAAGTTAATTTTCAATGAATTTGTTAATTGTAGAAAGTCCTGCAAAAGCTAAAACCATTAATAAATACCTTGGCTCAGACTATATAGTTTTAGCTAGCTATGGTCATGTTAGAGATCTTCCTTCAAAAAATGGATCTGTCGATACTGAGAATAACTTTAATATGACATGGGAAATAGATTCTAGCTCAAAAAAATATATAAAGGAAATTACTGATGCTGCGAAAAAAGCGGACAAAATTATTTTAGCAACTGATCCTGATCGAGAGGGAGAAGCAATTGCTTGGCATGTGAAACATATATTAGAACAAAAAGATTTAACTAAAGACAAAAAAGTTGAGCGAGTTGTTTTTAATGAGATAACAAAAAAAGCTGTAACAAATGGAATCAATAATCCTAGAGATATAAATATTGACCTTGTAAACGCATACCTGGCAAGAAGAGCTTTAGATTATTTAGTTGGATTTAACATTTCACCCATTTTGTGGACCAAGTTACCTGGTTCTAAATCTGCAGGAAGGGTCCAATCAGTTGCACTAAAAATTATTTCTGAGAGAGAGCATGAAGTTGAATTATTTAAACCTGAGGAATATTGGACTATTAAATGTATATTTCAAAATAATGAAAATGAAAAAATAAATGCAAAATTAAATCTATTAAATAATCAAAAAATTGAAAAATTTTCTTTTAAGAATAAAAGCGAGAGTGATAAAGCAAAATCTAATTTAGAAAATTTAAATTTTTCTATAAAAAGCATTGAGAGCAAACCCTATAGAAGAAATCCTTATGCACCCTTTCGAACATCCACAATGCAGCAGGACGCTTCTAGAAAATTAGGCTTTAGTGCTTCAAGGACAATGCAAGTTGCTCAAAGATTGTACCAAGGAATTGACATTGATGGTGAAACTGTTGGACTAATTACATACATGAGAACTGATGGCATAGAAATATCAAATGAAGCAATTGAAGATTGTAGAAACTATATAAAATCAAATATTGGTGACAAATATTTACCGAAAGAAATAAGAAGTTATTCTGGTAAAAAAGCAAAAAACGCTCAGGAAGCTCATGAAGCTGTTAGACCAACTGACATAAAAAGAACGCCTAACGACTTAAGGTCTATACTAGATAGAGACCAAATGAAATTGTATGAACTCATATGGAATAGAACAGTTGCATCTCAAATGCAAAGCGCTGAGTTTGAACGTACAGTTGTTGATATAGCCGACGAGTCAAAAAAAAACATCTTTAGAGCAAATGGCTCTGTTGAAAAATTTGATGGATTTTTAAAAGTTTATAAAGAAATCAAAGATGACGATAGCAAAGAGAATAATGATGAAGAAAATAAATTGCCGAAATTATTATCTAATGAAAATTTAAAGATAAATGAAATAATTAATGAACAACATTTTACCCAACCACCACCTCGATATTCTGAAGCAAGTCTAGTTAAAAAATTAGAAGAATTAGGAATAGGTAGACCTTCTACCTATGCAAGTATCATATCAGTCCTATCAACTAGGAATTATGTAGAACTTACTAATAAAAAATTTATACCAACCGACAGGGGGAAATTAATAACAGCATTTTTAGATAAATTATTTAATAAATATGTTGATTATAATTTTACTGCAGGATTAGAAGATAGTCTTGATGATATTACATCAGGAAAAATACAATGGGTTGATGTTTTGACAAAGTTTTGGAATGACTTCAATAACAATGTAAGTGAAGTAAAAGAATTAAGAACAAGAGAAATCCTGGATATGATGAATGACTCCCTTGGAGATATTATTTTCGATAAAAAAGATAATGGCCAACAAAATAGAGTGTGTACTTGTGGTGATGGAGAACTTAGTTTAAAAATTGGAAGATTCGGAGCCTTTATTGGTTGTTCAAAATATCCAGATTGTAAATTTACTAGACCATTATCAAGAATTAAAGCAGCGGAACAACAATTCCTGTCAGAGCCAAAAGAAATAGGATTGAATGATGAAGGAGAAAAAATAATCTTAAAAAATGGAAGATTTGGTCCTTATCTTCAGTCTGGAGAAAATGAAAAAAAACCCAAAAATGTTTCTATACCCAAGGGTATTGAGCTGGAACAAATTGATTTAGATAAAGCAAAATTTTTGTGCTCACTTCCTAAAACTCTTGGAAAATATCCTGAGAATGATGATGATATTTTGCTTTATAATGGCAGATATGGACCCTACTTAAAATGTGGAAAAAAATCTGCATCTTTAGAGGTTCCATCTGATATATTTAGCATTGGATTAAACAAAGCAATAACACTAATTGCAGAATCTAAACCTGGAAGAAGATCATCAAATGAAATAAAAAATTTAGGTGAGCACCCTATTGACAAAAAACCCGTAAAAGTAATGAAAGGTCAATTTGGACCATATATTAAATATAAATCTATAAATGCAACAATTCCCGATGATAAAGATCCAGAAAGTATAATTATTGAAGAAGCATTGGATTTAATAGAAAAAAGATTAGCGTATGATGCAAATAAAAAAGGTGGAAAAAGAAAGAAAAAATAAAAGTGTCCAATATAAATGAAAAATTAAAAAAATTAAAAATTGAGATACCAAATCCACCTGCGCCAGTTGGTAATTATGTTGCATACAATATAATGGGTAAGATTATTTATATTTCGGGTCAGTTACCAATTGATAGTAATGGTAAATTAATTAAAGGAACAATTAATAATGATTTAGATTTAAATAAAGGATACGAGGCTGCAAAACTTTGTATGCTAAATGCAATAGGTCATCTTCAAAAGGCAACAGGGGATTTAAATAAAGTAAAAAAATGCATAAAAATAATTGGATATATTAATTCAAATGAGAAATTTGAAAAGCATCCGATGGTTTTAAATACTGCTTCGGACCTGCTTGTAAATATCTTTGGAGAAAAAGGCAAGCATACACGTGCCGTAATCGGGGTTAAGTCTCTTCCTCTAGGTGCAATGATTGAAATTGAGAGTTTGTTTGAAATTAATTAGCTTTTAATCGAACCTTTGAATTAACTTTAATCTCAAATTTATCTCCACTTGTTTGAACGGTTACGAAGCCACCGTTTTTTAGTCTTCCATGGATTATTTCATCTGCAAGAGGTTTTTTTATTTCATTTGTAATTATTCTTCCAATTGGTCTTGCTCCCATAGTATCAGAGTAGCCTTTTTTGCTAATTAAATCATATGCAGGCTCTGTTAATTGAATTGTTATATCACGAGGATTAAGTTGTGTTTCTAGTTGCATAATAAATTTGTTTGTTATTTGGTTGATAATATTCTTTTCAAGTTTATTAAAATTAATTATTGCATCTAATCTATTTCTAAACTCGGGACTAAATAATTTATTTATTGAATTTATGTCAACTATACCTGTCTTCTTCGTATCAAATCCAATTTCATTTTTTTCTAAATCGGAAGCGCCAGCGTTTGTTGTAAGTATGAGAATAATATTTCTAAAGTCTATATTTTTTCCATTTTGGTCTTTCATTTTTCCGTAATCCATAATTTGAAGCAATAAATTAAATATATCGGGATGAGCTTTTTCAATTTCGTCTAATAATAATACTGAGTGAGGATTCTTTTCAACCGATTCCGATAATAATCCGCCTTGTTCAAAACCTACGTACCCTGGTGGTGCTCCGATTAATTTTGATATGGTGTGTTTTTCGGAAAACTCCGACATGTCGAATCTAATTAACTCAACACCAAGAATTATAGATAATTGTTTTGCTAATTCTGTTTTTCCTACGCCAGTTGGACCACTAAATAGATAATTTCCTATAGTTTTACTACTTTCTCTTAAGCCTGATCGAGAAAGTTTAATAGCACCAGATAACGACTCAATTGCATGATCCTGACCATATATTAATCTTTTTAAATTTTTAGGTAGTTCTTTATAATACTCCTGATCTTGTAATGTAATAGTTTTTTTAGGGATTTTTGTGATTTTGGCTACTGTTCCTTCAACATCCAGTTCATCTAATATTTGTTTTTTTTTATTTAATTGTTTTAGAGATTCAAATGCTCCTAACTCGTCTATTATATCAATTGCTTTATCAGGTAATTTTTTATCACCAATATATTTTGACGATAAATCAACAGCTGCTTTGATCGCTTTGTCTGAGTATTTAACTTTATGAAAATCTTCATATTTTTTTCTAAGACCAAATAAAATTTGATAAGTTTCTTCGACTGAGGGTTCATTGACATCTATTTTTTGAAATCTTCTTTGAAGTGCTCGGTCTTTTTCAAAATAATTCCTGTATTCCACAAAAGTCGTTGATCCTATACATTTAATCTTTCCTGATTGTAGTGCAGGCTTAAGCATATTAGCTGCATCCATTGAATTTCCGGAGGTGGAACCAGCACCAATTAAATTGTGTATTTCATCAACAAATAATATGTTTTTCTCATTTTTTTCTGCTTCAATCATTATGAGTTTTAATCTCTCTTCAAAATCACCTCGATATCTTGTACCAGCAATTAATAAACCCATATCTAATGAAAAAATTTTACATTCGTTAAGAATTTCAGGGACCTCTTTTTTATAAATTTTATTAGCCAAGCCTTCAACAATCGCGGTTTTGCCAACGCCTGGGTCACCTACAAGGAGAGGATTATTTTTAGTCCTTCTACATAATATTTCAGTTAACCTGTTAATTTCTTCATCTCTTCCAATTAACTTATCAATTTTTTCTTGGGATGCTTTTTGTATTAAGTCTACACAATAAGTATCTAATGTAGTTTTTTCAGACTTTTTCTTAGTTTCAGTGCTAGTATCTAAATTATCAGTATAACTAAAATTTTCTATTTTCGTAATGCCGTGAGAAATAAAATTTACAACATCGTACCTGGTCACTTCTTGTTCTTGTAAAAAATATGTTGCATGACTTTCTCTCTCTGCAAACAACGAAACTAAAATATTTGCACCTGTTACTTCATTTTTTCCGGATGATTGGACATGAACAATAGATCTCTGTATTACTCTTTGAAAACCTGCAGTGGGTTGAGGATCGTTCTTGTTTTCAGAATTTACAATATTATCTAATTCGTTATCAATATAAAATTCTAAATTTTCCTTTAATAAATTTGTGTCTACACTACATGCCTTCATTACATTTTGGGAATCCTCCTCATCTATAAGACAAAATAACAAATGCTCTAACGTCACGTACTGATGATTTTTTTCAGATGCCAAAGTAAAAGCACTTGAAATAGCTTTTTCCAATGATTTTGTAAAATTAGCCATTATATTTTTTTAGATATACACTTTAATGGGTATGAATTATCTCTAGAATATTTATTAACTGCATTACGTTTTGTTATACCAATATCTAATGAATAAATACCACATAAAGCCTTGCCATAAGTATGAACTTTTATCATTAATTTTTCAGCTTCATGGTTATGCTTATTAAAGTACATTATTAAAATTTTAACAACAAAATCCATGCTTGTAAAATCATCATTCAACAAATAAAGGGCAATTTTTTTTGGTGCGTTAATTTTTTTTTTTCTAATATTTTTAGGTAATTTCAACAAATTATTCATAATTTGGCCTACCAATGGAATAATACCTTATTTTTTTATTTGAAATATTTTTAATTTTATATAAGTTTCTAAGGTCAAAAATCTTAGTCCCTTTTTTAATATTAAAATTACTGAAGTTTATAGATCTAAATTCATCCCACTCTGTATGTATAACAATCATATCATTGTTTTCTAAAATTTGTTTTATAGTACTTACAAATTTAATTTTACTTGATTTGATTTCGTATTTTTTCCCTGTGGGTTCATAATAAGATAGCGATGCACCTTTTTTTAATAATTTTGGGTAAATTTTCAAAAATTGACTATCTCTCATATCATCGGTATTTGCTTTAAATGTTACACCTAAAAAACCAATTCTTTTTCTTTTTACTGAACCTAATATTTTTATAATTTTATTTGTAATTAATTTTTTTCTATTTTCATTACTTTTAATTACAGTTTTTATAATTGATAAATCGACTGAAAATTTATTTGCAGTTTTAACAATAGCTCTTGTGTCTTTTGGAAAACATGATCCGCCAAAAGCAGGTCCGGCTCTAAGAAATCTCGATCCAATTCTTTGATCAGTTCCTATGCCAATAGCTATATCTTCGACATTTGTATTTGTTGATTCACAAAGATTAGCAATTTCATTAATAAAGGTAATTTTGGTTGCCAAAAAAGCATTAGATGCATACTTTATTAATTCAGAACTTCTTCTGCTTACCGTCAAAAACTTTGCCCCTTTATTTATTATTGGCAAATATAACTTTTCTAAAATAGGTTTTGTTTTTTTTAAATTATTTGATCCAATAACAATTCTATCAGGATATTTAAAATCTCTAATTGCCTCGCCCTCTCTTAAAAACTCAGGGTTAGAAATAATATCAAACTTTTTTTTTTTATTTTTTCTTAAAATAATTTTTTCTACTTCATCTCCTGTACCAATAGGTACAGTAGATTTATTTACAATAATTTTATAATTATTTATATTTTTTGAAATATCTTTTGCAACTTTATAAACGTTTTTTAGGTCTGCTGAAATACCGTCCCTAGCAGTTGGTGTACCTACAGCGATAAAAATTATTTTTGATAATTTAATCGCTTCAGATATATTGCTTGTAAATTTAATTCTTTTAGATTTTATATTTTTTTTAAGTATTTCCTCTAAACCAGGTTCGTAGATAGGGACTATACCTTTTTTTAGTAAATTAATTTTTTTATTATCGTTATCTACGCAAATTACATCATTTCCCAAGTCTGCAAATAATACTCCTGAAACAAGACCAACGTAACCTGTTCCTATAATTGTGATTTTCATATAGAATTATAATATTTAAAAGATTTAATATATCCGTCAATTGTTCCACAATCTAAATATTTACCTTTAAATTTACATCCAAATACTTTTTCTACTTTTATCATTGCGTTTATTGCATCTGTAATTTGTACTTCGCCTAAACTACCTTTATTTTGAGATGATAAAAACTTAAAAATTTTTTTTGAGAGTATATATCTTCCGATTATTGCTGAATTAGATGGAGATTTTTTTATTGATGGTTTTTCAACCATTTTGGAAAGTTTTGTTCTATTTTTTTTTTCGAAGCCCACTATTCCATATCTGCTTACTTGTTTTTTTTTAACATTTCTTAATGCAATTACAGAGCATTTTTGTTTTTTATGTATATGCAATAGTTCTTTTGAGCAATTTTTTTTTACTATAATGTCATCAGGTAATAGTAATAAGAAGTGACTTTTCTTTATCAAGTTTTTACATGTTAAAACTGCATCACCAAGACCTTTTGGTTTATTTTGGTATGCAAATTTAATTTTTTTTCCGTATTTTTCTAATTTTTTTACTCTAGCAAATATGTCAGCTTTATTCTTAATTTTATTATTTAATTTTTTTTTAAATTTAAATAATTCTTTGATGGATTCCTTTTCACTTGAAATCACCAGTATTATATTTTTTATTCCAATATCAAAACACTCATCAAGAATAATTTCTAAAATTGATTTATTGCCCATCGGCCATAATTCTTTTGGAACGGCCTTTGTAAGCGGCAACATTCTTGTGCCTAAGCCAGCTAAAGGTATTATTGCCTGAGTTATCATTAAGTATTAATATAAATAAATGAAAATAGTAAAAAAATCTAATCAAATAAACACCTTTTGCAATAATAATTACAAAAAAATTGGTTTTGTACCTACCTTGGGATCTCTACATGCAGGCCATTTGTCTCTCATTAAAAAAGCAAAAAAACAGAACAAAATATGTATAGTGAGTATTTTTTTAAATCCTAAGCAATTTAACAACAAAAAAGATTTAAAAACCTATCCTCTTGATATTGAAAAAGATAAAATTGTATGCAGAAAAAATGGAGTAGACTTGCTGTTTATTCCAAATTTTGAAGAAGTTTATAATTGGAAAAATAAAAAAACAAGATTTCCAAAAATAAAAAATATAATGGAGCAAAAATTTCGTAAAGGCCATTTTTTAGGTGTTTTAAATGTTATGGAAAAATTACTTAATATTATAAAATGTAGAAAATTGTATTTAGGTGAAAAAGATTTTCAACAGCTAAAAATTGTAAAAGATTACATAAAACTTAATAAATTAAAAATAGAGTTAATAAATTGTAAAACAATTAGAGAAAAAAATATGCTTGCTTATTCATCAAGAAATAAATTGCTTACAAAAAAAAATAAAGTAATTGGTGGAAAGATTGTAAATTTTATTGTTAAATTAAAAAGGAAAGAGAGAGACTTTATAAAATTTAAAAAAAAATTATTAAATGAATTTAAAAATCGAAAAATTTATTACGAATATATAGAAAATTTTGATATTTTTAGTTTAGAAAAAAGCAATAAAATAAATAAAAAAAATAAAATATTCGTTTCTTTTTGGTTAGGCAAAATAAGATTAATTGATAATTTTTAAATACCTAGCACAAAACTTGCTAATCCTAGAAAAGATAAGAAGCCTATTACATCTGTAATAGTTGTTACAAAAACACTGCTTGCTATCGCTGGATCAATTTTGAATTTATCTAGTGTTAGTGGTGTTAATATTCCAAATAGTCCTGCTATACTCATGTTAATTATCATAGCTAAGCCTATAAGAATTGATAAGTTTTTATCATTAAACCAAAATAAAATTAAAATTGCAGATATAAAAGCAAATATTATTCCATTAAAAAAACCAACTAAAAATTCTTTTGATATTATTTTTCTAATATTTGATGATATCAATTCCTTAGTTGCCAAAAGTCTTACCGTAACTGTCAAAGTTTGTGTTGCAGCATTGCCACCCATAGAAGCAACAATTGGCATTAAGATTGCCAATGCAACAACCTTTTCTATATTTTCATCAAAAAAACCAATTACTAAAGAAGCTATAACAGCTGTAATTAAATTTAACGTTAACCAAATAAATCTTTTTTTTGTAATATCAATTGCTGAATCTGAAATATCCTCCTCACTAACTCCGGCTAAGCGAAATGTATCTTCCTCAGTTTCTTCCTTTAATATCGTCACAATATCATCGGCAGTTATCATGCCAATTAATTTATTTTCATTATCTACTACGCCAGCTGATACAAGATTGTAAGTTTCAAAGTTATATGCGACATCCTCTTGATCCATATCTGCAGGAATTAAAAATTTATTATCAATCATAATATCTTTCATCTTTACTTCCCTTGACGCTGTTAAAACTCTGGAAGAACTTACTGAGCCGACTGGATTATTATTTTCGTTTACAATAAAAATTAATACAAATTCATTAGGTAAATCTTTTGTTTCTCTGAGGTAGTCAATTGTTTCTCCTACAGACCATTGCTGAGGAACTGATGCAAATTCAGTTTGCATTATTCTACCAGCGGAATTTTCATGATAAAGATTTAGTGTTTCTATGAAAAATTTCTTATACTTTTCATCTAAAAGTTTTAATACCTCATCGCATTTTGCTGTTTCTAAATTTTCAACTAAATGCACAGCATTATCAGATTCTAGATTTTGTATTATCTTCTTTATTTTTATTGGATTTAATAAAGCTAATACCTCTTTTTGTAATTCATCTGTAAATTCAACAATAATTTTTGGATTAATATCAAAGTATTCAAAATTAAATAATACTTCTCTTATTTGCTCAGATAAATTTGATATAACCTCTGCACTATCTGACGGGTGTAATTTATTTAATTCCTTATTTATGTAGTCAATATTTTGATTTTTTATATTATCTACTATTTTATTAAGATACTCTTGAGAAAAATTAAATTCTAATTTTTTATCTTTATTTTCGGCTTTAATATTCATATGTTCTGGTACTTATAATAAATATGGAAATAAAAATCAGCAAAAAACCTATTGATTACAAAAAAGCAATGTTTTCTCTGGATAAAAGAGTTGAAGAAGTTTATGTGAATAAAAACCAGGAGCTCTTATGGTTACTAAAACATCCTAATCTTTATACAGGGGGTATATCAGCTCCTGACAATGAATTGATAGATAAAAACAAATTTCCAGTTTTCAAAACCAATCGTGGGGGCAAATGGACGTTTCATGGAGATGGTCAAAAAGTAGTTTATTTTGTTATGAACTTAAATAAAAGAGATAAAGCTATAAGAGGCTTCGTGAATAAAATAGAAGATACTATCATCTCAACCTTAAATGAACTAGATATTGAGTCTTTTAAAGATAAAAATAATATAGGGATATGGGTTAAGCAAAATAATCTTGAACAAAAAATTGCAGCTATTGGAATAAAAGTAAAAAAATGGATTGCGTACCATGGTTTTTCAATAAACATCAATGTTAATAAATCAAATTACGAAGGCATTGTTCCATGTGGCATAAAAAAGAAAGGTATTGCTAATATCAGTGATTTTAAAAAAAATATCGATGAAGAAATTTTAGATAATATTATAATTAAAAATTTCTCAAAGGTGTTTCAAGATTAATTTTTTTGAGAAAATTTCTAAAATATTCTGGAATATCAGATTTATATATCATTTTTTTATTTCTAAAGTTAAATTCAATTATGTAACTATGTAACATTAATTTTACGTTTTCTTTTTTTCCATAAATTTTATCTCCTACTATAGGATAATTCAGGTCTTTAAATTGTTTTCTAATTTGATGTTTTCTACCTGTAATAAGGTTTATATCTATAAGTGTATAAAATTTATTTCTGTTTAATATTTTAAAATCAGAAATTGAAATCAAATTTTTATTTTTATTTTTGTTTTTAAATTTTGATACTATTTTACCTGATTTTTCTTTAAATTCTCCTTTTAATATTGCCAAATATTTTTTTTTAATTTGTCTTAATGAAAATTGTTCAGATAGATATCTTGCAGTATATCTATTTTTTGCAATTAATAAAAGACCCGAAGTATCCTTGTCGAGTCTATGTACAATAAAGAACTTATTATTCTTATAGTTTAAAATATCTATAACATTTTTACCGGTTTTAGTACCGGATTGCACTGCGATACCTGATGGTTTTAACAATACTATATAGTCTTCGTTTTGGTATAATATGTCTTTACATATATCTTTAATATCTTTTTTTGTTGGAACATACTTAAATGTATCCTTTTTTTCGCTTAACTTGTAATTTAATCTTACATAAATTTTATCATTTAATTTAAGATTATAAGATGCCAGTACTTTTTTTTTATTTACAGTAATTTTTTTTTTTCTTAAAATTTTTTCTATATATGATTGGGGAAATTTATTAATGTTTAATTTAATCCACTTGTCTATTCTTGTATTTTCAAAATCTTTTAGGACCAGATAGTCATTGTTAATAATCATATATTTTGAGCTATTTTTTGACCAAAATAGAAAAATAACAATCCAAAAAAAATTGATATTAATAAATAAATAGCTGCTTTTAAAAATTCAGAATTTTGAAGCAAACCGAATAAATCATAACTAAAACTTGAGAATGTAGTAAACCCCCCTAGTAAGCCGTAAATTATGTAAATTTTATATTCTATTGGTAATATATTTTTATTAAAAAAAATAACACAAAAACCTATTAAAAATGAACCAATCAAATTTACAATTACTGTAGAAACTGGGAAATTAATATTAAAAAATCTTGGTGTAATAACATATAGTCCGTACCTTAATACGCTTCCAATTGCCCCGAACAGAGCTACTAGTAGATAAATTTTCATGTTAAATAATATTTTTTAGACTTGTCTTATTTTTTTTTGACTTCTTCTTTAGTTTCGCCAGTTTTTTCTACAGTTTTTTTTGATGATGGTCCTGAATCTTGTCCTTTAGCATTAAAATCTTTGTCAACAAGTTCAATTATAGCTTTAGGAGCATTGTCTCCGTGACGAAATCCGTATTTCAAAACTCTTGAATAACCACCTGCACGTTTTTCATATCTTTTTGACAGAACAGTTACTAATTTATTCACTGATTTATTATCTTGTAGTTTTGATAGAAGCGATTTTTTAGCTGCTAGATTCTTTTTTTTTCCAATAGTTATTATCTTATCAATAGCTATTTTTAATTCCTTAGCTTTTGGAAGAGTCGTTTCAATTTGTTCGTGCTTAATTAGAGAATTTAACATGTTCTTTATTAGTGCCTTCCTATGTTCAGAGGTTCTATTTAATTTTCTATAAGCTATTTTATGTCTCATTATTTGTATTCTTCTTCTAGTTTTTTAGATAATTCAGCAATATTTTCCGGTGGCCAATTTGGTATTTCAATACCTAAATATAATGACATTCCTGCTAAGACTTCCTTAATCTCATTAAGAGATTTTCTACCAAAATTAGGTGTCCTTAGCATTTCATTTTCAGTTTTTTGAACTAAATCACCAATATAAATAATATTGTCGTTTTTTAAACAATTCATTGATCTGACCGATAATTCTAATTCATCTACTCTACGTAAAAGATTTTTATTAAACTCTGGTTCATTGCTTGTTTTTTCAATAACAACTTCTTTCGGTTCATCAAAGTTTATAAACAAACCGAGTTGATCTTGCAAAATTCTAGCAGCGAAAGCTAAGCAATCTTCTGCGGCAACTGAACCGTCAGTCTCTATCTCCATTGTTAGTTTGTCATAATCAATTGAAAGACCATCTCTAGTATCAGATATATTGTATGATACTCTTTTTACTGGACTGTAAACAGCATCAACAGGTATCAGTCCTAAAGGAGAGTCAGCATCTCTATTTTTTTCCGCCGAAACATATCCTTTGCCTGTATTAACAGTTAGTTCAATATAAATCTTAGTTTTTTCATCTAAATTACAAATTACTTGCTCTGGATTTAATATTTCAATATCTGAATTTTCCTTAATCATGCTAGCTTTTATTTCTCCAGGTCCCTGTGCATCAATTATAAGTTTTTTTGGTCCAGGATTTTTTAATTTTAAAGATAATGATTTAATATTTAATACAATATCAGTTACATCCTCTCTTACGCCATTTATTGAAGAAAATTCATGTAGTACACCATCTATTTGAATAGCTGTTACAGCGGTACCTTGGATTGATGAAAGCAAAACTCTTCTTAAAGCATTTCCTAAAGTTAAAGCAAATCCTCTTTCAAGAGGTTCTACAACTATTTTCGATATTTTTTTGTCGTCACTAGATTGCACATCTATTTTTGATGGCTTGATCAACTCTTTCCAATTCTTTTCTATCAATTTATCTCCTTGTTTTAATTGTTAAACTCTTCTTTTTTTTGGCGGTCTACATCCATTATGAGGAATTGGACTGGCATCCTTAATAGATAAAATTTTAAACCCTCTAGCTTGCAACGCTCTTAAAGCTGTTTCTCTACCAGATCCTGGTCCCTTGACTTCTACATCAATATTTTTTAATCCATATTCTGATGCTTTTATTGCAGCATCATCCGCGGCTACTTGAGCTGCATATGGAGTGGATTTCCTTGAGCCCTTAAATCCTTTTGAGCCTGCTGATGACCATGAAAGTACATTTCCGTCATTATCAGTTATAGATATAATAGTATTATTAAATGTTGCATTAACGTAAGCTTTCCCGTTTAAGACAACTCTTTTTTCTTTTTTCTTTATTTTAAATTTTTTTTTCTTTTTAACTTCTTCTGCTTTTTGTTCTTTTGTATTGTCTTTAGTTATTTTTTCTTTACTCATTTTATTTCTTAGCTAATGTTAATTTTTTACCAGCAATTGCAATAGCTTTTCCTTTTCTAGTTCTTGCATTTGAATGAGTTCTTTGTCCTCTTACTGGCAGCTTTTTCCTATGCCTGGATCCTCTATAGGTTCCAAGATCTCTTAATCTTTTGATATTTAAAGAAATATTTCTTCTTAAATCACCTTCAACTGTATGTTTACTATCAATAAATTCTCTAATTTTAAGTATTTCGTCTTCAGTTAAATTATTAACTCTCTTAGATTTTTCTATATTTAATTGCTTACAAATTCTTTGGGCATTATAATCGCCTATACCATATATATACGTTAAGGCTATATGAACTTGTTTGTTTAGTGGTAAGTTAATTCCTGAAATTCGTGCCATAATGTATGTAAAATTTATAATCTAAAAACGCTGGAGTATATAAATCAAGTCGTTAAAGTCAACTCAATTTAGTCCTTTAATACACCCTTAATTTCCTTTCTAACTTCATCAATTTGTTTCATTGCATCAATATTTATCACTTTATTTTGATTTTTATAATATTCTAGTAATGGCAATGTCTCGTTATCGTAAATTTTTAATCTTTTAGTAATTGTCTCCTCATTATCATCTGACCTTTTGATCATTTTATTTTCTCTACAATTTTGAGGTGGGGGGTCAAAATATTCATTGTATGTATTTTTGCAAACTGAACATGATATCCTTCCTGAAATTCTTTTAATTAATACTGAATAATCAACTTTTAGATTAAGTACTTTTGATAAGTTTTGATCATGCTTCTTTAGCATTATTTCTAAATTTTTTGCTTGCTCTATATTTCTTGGAAATCCATCAAATATTATTTTATTTTTAATATTTATATTTGATATTTTGTCTTCTATTAAATCATAAATTATTTTATCAGATACTAATTTTCCAGCATCCATGATATTGCGTATTTGTTTAGAAAGTTCACTTTCTTTTTTTAATTCATTTCTCAATAAATCGCCGGTAGAAATTTGAATCATTTTTAAATCTTCTTTTAAAAAATTTGACTGTGTACCTTTTCCAGCGCCTGGTGGACCAAAAATAATAATATTCATTTACTTAGTAAACTTTGTTTTTTTAATCAATGATTGATATTGAACACTCATCAATCTTGTCTGTATTTGATTTATTGTGTCCATTCCTACAACAACTACGATTAATAATGATGTTCCGCCTAAATAGAAAGGTATAGGGTAGTTTGCAATTAATATCTCAGGCATCAAACATATAATTACTAAGTAAGTTGAACCAATTGTTGTTAGCTTTATAAGTAAATCATTAATAAAAAATGCAGTTCTTTCTCCAGGTCTTATTCCAGGAATAAAACCTCCATGCTTTCTTAAATTTTCAGCTGTCTCATTTGGATTAAAGATTATAGATGTATAAAAAAATGAAAAGAAAACAATACCTCCCGCATAAATCAACATATACAATGGTTTGCCTTGACCTAACATTGATGTGACACCAATCATAAAAGAACTGCTATCTGTTGAAAAATTTGACAATGTAATTGGAAGAAGAAGAAGAGCTGACGCAAATATTGCTGGTATAACACCAGCAGTGTTAACTCTTAAAGGGAGATATGAGGACTCTCCACCGTACATCTTGTTCCCTACTTGCCTTTTAGGATATTGAATAACTACTCTTCTTTGGGCCCTTTCAACAAATACTATAAAATAAATTGCAACTAGTAACAAAATTATAACTCCAATTATTACTAAACTGGACAAAGCACCTGTCCTTCCAAGTTCGAATGTAGAAGCTAATGCTCTAGGTATTTCTGCAACAATGCCAGAAAAAATTATTAATGAAATTCCATTTCCAACACCTCTAGAAGTAATTTGCTCACCGAGCCACATTAAAAATACTGTACCAGTAAGTAAAGTAACAGTAGTGACAAATCTAAAATATATACCAGGCTCTAATACAATGCCTTGAGAATTTTCTAAACTAATAGAAACACCATAACCTTGGACTAATGCAAGTAAAACTGTTCCATATCTTGTATATTGAGTTATTTTTTTTCTACCAAATTCACCTTGGCTTTTTAGATTTTTAAAATAATCAGTTACACCTGTTAATAATTGAACAATAATTGATGAAGATATATATGGCATTATACCCAATGCAAAAATGGCCATTCTTTGAACAGCACCACCAGCAAAAACATTAAACATTCCTAATAAACTTCTTTCGTTTCCTCCGACGATATCTTTAAGAGAAGTGGGATCAATTCCTGGAATAGGAATATAAGTACCAAATCGATAAATAATCAGAATAAATAATGTATAAATTATTCTTTTTTTTAAGTCGTCGGCTTGAGAAAATGCTCCTACGCTTTGCGCCGTATTTTCAAAATTTGACATCTTATCGTTTAACTAACTCTATTGATCCACCTGATTTTTCAATTTTATCTTTCGCACTTTTACTAATTTTATCTGTAATTAACGAAATTTTAGTTTTTAATTCACCTGTACCAAGAATTTTAACTTTTATATTCTTTGATGATTTATTCTTTAATAGTATTTTTCTTAAATGAATTTTCTCACTCTGTTTTATTTTTCTTTTAGAAATTATTTTTTCTAAATCATTTAAATTTATTACGACATTTTTTTCTTTTTTATACAAAGAATTAAAACCTCTTTTAGGCAATCTTCTATATAAAGGCATTTGCCCACCTTCATAGCTTTTTATAGCGACACCAGATCTTGATTTTTGACCTTTTACACCTCTGCCGCTTGTTTTTCCTTTGCCAGAACCAATTCCTCTTCCGAGCCTTTTCTTTGGTTTATGAGATGAAAAATTTATACTATTTAATTTCATATTATCTTCTCGCTACTATTTCTTTAATTTTTTTTCCTCTTAATACAGAAATGTCTTTGGGAGTTTTTTGTTTTAGTAAAGCATCAAAAGAAGCTCGAACTAAGTTATAAGGATTAGATGAGCCTATAGACTTTCCAACTACATCCTGAATTCCAGACATCTCACAAATTGCACGCACAGGTCCACCAGCTATTATTCCTGTTCCTGCTGGTGCGCTTCTTAGCAGTACTTTTCCAGCTCCATTTCGTCCTCTGACATCATGGTGCAATGTTCTTCCATCTCTTAAAGAAACTTTTATGATTGATTTTTTTGCAGCTTGAGAAGCTTTTTTAATAGCATCTGGTACCTGTTTTGCTTTCCCTTGTCCAAAACCAACTTGGCCTTTTTGATTGCCTACAACAACCAACGCTGCAAATCCAAATCTTCGGCCACCTTTTACAACCTTAGTAATTCTGTTAATTGCTACTAACTTTTCTTTTATTTCTTGTGATTGACTCATAATTAAAATTTCAAACCTTCTTTTCTAGCAGTTTCTGCCAATAATTTAATTCTACCATGATACTTATATTTACCTCTATCGAAATAAACCTCTTTTACTCCTTTTTTTACTGATCTTTCTGCAATTAGTTTTCCAACAACTTCAGAAACTTTAGATTTTGGCATTTTTTCAATACTCTTTTCTTTTGAAGACGCGCTTACTAGTGTTATTTTTTTATTGTCATCAATAATTTGTGCGTAAATATTCTTTAATGATCTAAAAACAGTTAATCTAGGCTTGTCTGAATTAATTCTTTTTAATTTAGACCTTATTCTTATCTGTCTTTTTGTTGAAATTGATTTCATTATTTTTTCTTACCCTCTTTTTTTAACACAAATTGGTCACTAGAAGTTATACCTTTTTGCTTATATGGTTCTACTGGCTTAAAAAATTTTAAATCAGCAACAACCTTTCCTACTAATTCTTTATCTATACCGCTTATGATTAAAGTAGTTTGTTTTTCTACTTTGATTGTTATTCCTTCTGGTATGTTGTAATTTATATCATGACTGAAACCAAGCTGAAGATTTAGTTGTTTACCCTTTAAGTTTGCTCTAAAACCAACGCCCGTTAATTTTAAGGTTTTTTCATATCCTTTAAATATTCCGATTATAGCGTTGTTTATTAAACTTCTTTGCAAGCCCCATAAAACACTATTAAGGTTATTTTTATTTTTAGGTCTTACTAAAATTTTTGAATTATCAATTTTTACATCCAAAACGTCATTTTTTAATTCAATTGATCTTTTGCCTTTTGGACCCTCTAAATTTAAAATGTTACCAGCTATAGCAGCTTTTACATCTTTAGGTATTTCAATATTTTTTTTTCCTATTTTTGACATAATAAATTAAGAAATATTACAAATTATCTCTCCTCCAAGTTTTTGCTCTCTAGCTTCATTATCAGATAAAATACCTTTAGACGTTGATATTAATGCTACGCCTAAACCATTTTGCACCCTAGGTAAGCTATCTGATCTTGTATAAATTCTTCTACCCGGTTTTGAAACTCTATAAATTTCTCTAATAACTGGATTACCCTGAACATATTTTAAATTAACCTTTAAGAAATCAAATTTTGTATTTTGATCTTTTGTTATTTCATAACTTATTAAAAAACCTTCTCTAACCATAGCGTCTAAAATAAACCTTTTAAATTTCGAATTTGGTATCAATACAGTTTTATGCGCTCTTTGTTGAGCATTTCTAATTCTTGCTAGCATATCTCCTATTGGATCTGTTACAGTCATATCTTATCCTTTCTTACCAGCTTGATTTCGTCATACCAGGAATTTTGCCACTTGAAGCTAATTTTCTAAGTGCAATTCTAGACATCTTAAGTTTTCTATAATAGCCATGAGGTCTACCTGTTATCTCACATCTATTTCTTACCCTTATTTTTGCAGAATTTTTTGGTAATTTTGCTAGTTTTAGTGCTGCTTCAAATCTTTCATTTAAATTAATTTTTTTATCCATAATAATTTTTTTCAACTTTTTTCTTTTATTCTCGTATCTTTTTGACATTTTAATTCTTTTAAGATTTCTTTGTATTGCGGATGTTTTCGCCATTAATTAGCTCCCTTTTTGTAAAATGGAAAATTAAAGCTGTCTAGCAAAGCCTTCGCTTCCATTTGATTGTTTGTATTTGTTACTATTGTAATATCTAAGCCTCTAATCTTTTCTACCTTATCAAAATTAACCTCGGGAAATATTACATGCTCTTTTATACCGAAACTATAATTTGCATTTTGGTCAAAGCTTTTTGGGTTTAATCCTCTAAAGTCTTTTATTCTAGGTAAAGCCATATTTATTAGCCTGTCTAAAAAGAAGTACATATTATCTCTTCTTAAAGTTACTTTTAATCCTAAAGGCATTTTTACTCTTGTTTTAAAATTAGATATAGACTTCTTCGACAACGTAACCACAGGTTTTTGTCCAGTAATATTTGACATGTCCTTTTCAATTACTTTTATTATTTTGTTATCATTACCCTCTAAGCCTAACCCCATATTTAAAACAACTTTTTCAATCTTTGGAATTTTCATTAAATTTTTTATTCCAAGCGATTTGGTTAATTGAGGAATAATCTCTTTTTTGTATATATTTTTTAATCTTGGCACCATAATTTATTTCTTCTTTGATTTAGTTTTTTGTTTAGTGGTCTTTTTCTTATCTTTAATTTTTTTGTCAATTTTTACAGTTGGTTTAATTTTATTATTTTCAAGTACTAAATTTGAAATATTTATAGGTTTCTCCATAGTTATTATTCCGCCCTTTTTTTCTTTTGTAGGCTTTTGATGTTTTTTCTTTAAATTCATTCCTTTGATGATAGCTGAAAAATTCTTTGGAAATAATTTAATAACTTCGCCAGATTTTCCCCTGTCATTTCCAGACAAGATCTTAACTGTGTTTCCTTTTTTAATTTTTATTTTAATCATAAAACCTCTGGTGCTAATGAAATAATCTTCATATGTTTCTTCGATCTTAATTCTCTTGTCACGGGTCCAAATATTCTAGTTCCTATAGGTTCATTGTTTGCAGCAATCAAAACAGCAGCATTTTTGTCAAACTTAATTGAAGAACCATCATCTCTACTGATTTGTTGCCTAGTTCGCACTACTACAGCTTTATGGACGTCACCTTTTTTTACTTTACCCTTTGGCATAGCATCCTTAATACTTACAACAATTACATCACCAATTGATGCGTATCTTCTTTTAGATCCACCAAGCACCTTAATGCACTCTATTCTTTTAGCTCCCGTGTTATCAGCCACATCTAGCTCAGTCTGAACCTGTATCATAACTAAATTACCCTCCATCTTTTAAGCTTAGAAATTGGTCTTGTTTCTTGGATTTTAATAATTTGCCCAATTTTAAACTCTCCATCTTCATAGTGGGCGTGGTATTTTTTTGATCTTTTAACAACTTTTTTTAATAAAGGATGTCTAAATTTTCTCTCAACTTTTATAACCAAAGTATTTTTACTTTTATTGCTTACAATTTGACCGCTTAGAATTTTCTTTGTCATTTTTTCTCACTCTCTTTTTTATTTAAATATGTCAGAATTTTAGCAATTGTTTTTCTAACCATTTTATGCCTCGAAGTGTTTTTAACTTGAGAATTTATTTTTTGAAATCTCAAATTAAATTGTTCTTTTTTATAAGATAACAATTCTTTCTTAAGCTGAGATTGTGAAAGTTTTCTTATTTCTGAAGTTTTCATAATTTTATATATTTACGTTTCTTTTTATAATTTTTGTTTTAATTGGTAATTTTGACGCCGCTCTATCAAAGGCTTCTTTTGCTAAAATATCATTAACACCATCTATTTCAAAAATTATTCGTCCTGGCTTCACTCTACAAACAAAATATTCTGGATTTCCTTTGCCTTTTCCCATTCTTACTTCAATAGGTTTTTTTGAGACAGGTATATTAGGAAAAATTCTTAACCAAACTCTACCTGCTCTCTTCATGTGTCTTGTTAAAGCAACTCTAGCAGCTTCAATTTGTCTTGAGGTAACTCTTTCTGGTTGAGTTGCCTGCAATCCATGAGATCCAAAATTTAATTTCGCACCTCTTTGTGCTTTTCCTTTAATTCTGCCTTTTTGGGCTTTTCTATATTTTGTTCTAGCTGGTTGTAACATTACGCACTATCCTCTTTTTCTGCCTTTATTTTTTTTTCTAAATCTTTTTGAAAAACTACACCTTTATAAATCCAAACCTTTACCCCAATTATTCCATAAGTAGTTTCCGCTTCTGCTTCTGCATAATCTACATCTGCTCTTAAAGTGTGAAGAGGTATCGAACCTTCTCTAAGCCATTCAGTTCGTGCAATTTCATTACCAGCCAATCTCCCACTCACAGTAACTTTAATTCCTTTTGCACCGAGTCTCAAAGTTGATGATATAGCTCTTTTCATTGCTTTTCTATAAGCAACTCTTTTAGATATTTGTTGCGCAATATTTTCTGCAACTAAATAAGCATCTAGTTCAGGTTTTCTTATTTCTTTAATATTAACAAGAACTTCATTCGAAGCGATTTTTCCAATATTATTTTTAATTTTTTCAATATCAGACCCCTTTTTACCAATTACAAAACCAGGTCTTGATGTATAAATTGTTACTACACATTTTTTAGATGGTCTCTCAATTAGAATCTTGGATACGCCAGAGTTCTTTATTGTTTTATTTATGTAATTTCTTATTTTGAAATCCTCAATAAGATATTTTCCATAATTATTTTTTTTGGCAAACCAAACAGAATCCCATGTCCTATTTATTTTTAATCTAATACCTATTGGATTAACTTTTTGGCCCATTGCTATTTATCCTTAATTTTGTTTTGTTTTTTTTGTTCATTTTTTTTCTCTGCAACAATTATCGTTAAATTGCTAAATTGTTTTTTTATACCAGCTGCCCTACCTCTAGCTCTCGGTCTGAATCTTTTTAATGTTATACCTTTGCCAACATAAGCTTCTTTTACAAATAAATTATCAATATCCAATTGATTGTTATTTTCTGCATTAGATACAGCAGATTTAATTGTTTTTGAGATCTCATTTGCAACTCTTTTCTCTGAGAATCTTAAGTTTTTTAAAGCAATTTCTGCTTTTAAACCTCTTATAGATCTTAATATATTATTCACTTTTCTTGGACTTGATCTAAGATTTTTATAAGTCGCTTTTACTAATGATAAATCCTTATTTTTTGTCATCTTTAACTCCAGTTGCCGCAGATGCAGGTGCAGGTGACGCAGGTCTCGCGGTTGTTGCAGCGGCTTTTTTCTCCGCTGGTGTATGGCCAGCAAATTGTCTTGTAGGTGCAAACTCACCAAGTTTATGTCCGACCATCTCTTCTGAAACAGAAATAGGGATAAATTTTTTACCATTATGTATTTCAAACTTATGTCCAACAAATTCAGGAATAATAGTTGAATTTCTAGACCAGGTTTTGATTGGTCTTTTAGATCCATCCTTGCTTTGTTTTGTAACTTTTTTAATTAGACTTGGATGCACAAATGGTCCTTTCCATACAGATCTAGCCATTATTTCCTCTTAACCTTTCTAGAAATTATAAATTTATCAGTTTTTTTATTATTTCTTGTCTTGAGACCCTTGGTTCCTTTACCCCATGGAGTTACAGGATTCCTTCCACCAGAAGTTTTGCCTTCACCACCACCGTGTGGGTGATCAACAGGATTCATAGCAACTCCTCTAACTCTAGGCCTTTTGCCTAACCATCTATTTCTGCCAGCTTTTCCAATCTTCTTGTTTTTATTATCAACATTAGATAATTGTCCAATCGTTGCTCTACATTTTGAAAGTATTTTTCTTGTCTCTCCAGACGAAAGTTTCACTAAAGTATAGTCTTGGTCTTGACCCATTATTGTGGCATATGATCCAGCAGATCTTACTAGCTTAGCGCCTGCGCCAGGTAACATTTCAAGATTATGGATCATAGTACCAGACGGTATTTCTCCTATAATCATTGAATTACCCGGCTTTATGTCCAATTGAGACCCAGATGAAACTTTATCACCTACGCTAACTCCTGCTGGGGCTAGAATATAACTCATTGTTTTATCCTCATACTCCACCAGCATTATATTTGCACTTCTAAATGGGTCGTACTCAATCCTCTTTATAGTTGCTGAAATATTTATTTTATTTCTATGAAAATCAATCATACGATATTTTTTTTTATGACCTGAGCTCTTATGTCTAGATGTGATACGGCCCTGATTGTTTCTTCCTGATGATCTTGTTCTTAAGGATACGAGTTTTTTTTCAGGTTTACCTTTCCACAAATCGTTTTTATCAACTAAGATAGTTGTTCTCATTGATTTAGTATAAGGTTTAAAGCTTTTAAGTGTCATTATATTCCTGCAGATAAATCTATGGTTTGGCCTTCTTTGAGTGTTACTATTGCTTTTTTATAGCCCACACCTTTGGCTAATCTTCCTCTAACAAACTTATACTTTCCTTTAAAATTTACAGTATTAATTTTTATAACGTTGACTTTATATATTGCCTCAATACTTTTCTTGATTTTGCTTTTATTTGCTTTTTGAGAAACCTTAAATGATAGCTTATTGAGAGCTCCTAGATTCGTAGATTTCTCAGTAATTATAGGAGATATTATTGTGTCGTACGCTTCATTAATATTCTTCATTTTAATAATCTTTCCTCAATTTTTTTAATTGATTCATTTGTAAATAATATTTTGTCATATTTAATTAAGTCATAAACATTCGTTCCATCATCTAAAAGTTGTTTCGTATTCGGTATATTTTTAAGTGAATTTATCAAGTTTTTAGAAACATCCTTGTGATAAATGAATAAGGCAGATCTGCTTTTTAAATTTTTTAATAAATTTTTAAAATGCTTTGTCTTAAGAGAAGATATTTTTGGTTCGTTGAAAATACTCAGTTGTTTGTTTTTGACTTTAACTGACAAGGCATGTTTTAATCCAAGTCGTTTAACTTTTTTATTTAATTTTTTGAATGCAGATTTACCTCTGTGTCTTGGACCGTGTGCTACACCACCGCCTACAAATATTGGTGCGGTTATATTACCGTGTCTAGCTCCTCCGGAACCCTTCTGTTGCACAATTTTTCTTCTAGAGCCCTTTACTTCACTTCTGCTTTTTGTATGTCCTGTTTTTTTAAACATTCTATTTTTTTGCCAATCTAATACGGATTGAATGATATCTTTTCTGGGTTTTAATGAAAAAATATCATCCGATAAATTTTGGAAACCTACATTCTTTCCTTCAATATTTATTTCTTCTATTTTCATTTATTTTTTCTCAGTATCTTTCATTTTGTTATCTTCCTTTTTAGCGGCAGTTTGTTTATCTTCTTTTTTTACATCTTTTTTTTCAGATTGATCTTTAGTTTTCGCTTCTTTTTTGTCTTTTTTTGAAGATTTCATCTCTTCTATATTAGAAAGATATTTTTTAACCCTGTCAGCAACTGTTTCTCTTGTTTTATTTTTAACTGCTTCTCTAATTTCAACATATGTGTTTTTTGATCCAGGGACAGAACCTTTTAAATATAAAAGATTATTTGCTAAATCTGACTCTACAATTTCGAGACCCAATGTTGTTCTTAATTTATCACCCATGTGGCCAGCCATTTTTTTACCTTTAAATACTTTACCAGGGTCTTGATTCTGCCCTGTTGATCCGTGAGATCGATGTGATATTGAAACACCATGCGATGCTCTTAGACCGCTAAAATTATGTCTTTTCATCGAGCCTGCAAAACCTTTACCAATGGATTTTGACCTAACATCTACAAATTTTTTATCTTTTAATATATTTAAATTTATTTCTGTACCAGGTTTATATTGATCTTGATTTTCAATCCTAAATTCTTTTAAAATTTTTTTAGGCTCTTGTGATTTCTTAGAAAAAAAACCTTTCATTTGTTTTGTAAGTTTTGAATTCTTAATATGACCGTATCCAACTAAAATTCCAGAATAGCCCCTTTTTTCTTTGTTAATTATTTCAACTACTTTTGCCTTTTCAATCTTTAAAATCGTTACTGGTACTACTTCACCGTTTTCAAAAAACCTCTGTGACATACCCATTTTTTTTCCAATCAAACCTATTGTCATTATATTTTTATCTCCACATCAACACCTGAAGCTAAGTCTAACTTCATTAAAGCTTCTATCGTTTGTGGTGTTGGCTCTAATATATCGATTAATCTTTTATGAGTTCTAGTTTCAAATTGTTCTCTACTTTTTTTATCAATATGTGGTGATCTTAGGACTGTGTATACCTCTTTTTTTGTAGGCAAAGGTATTGGGCCTTTAATCTGCGCTCCTGTTCTCTTTGCAGTATTTACGATTTCAATAGTAGATTTATCTAATATTTTATGATCGTAAGCTTGTAATCTTATTCTTATATGTTGTTTATCCATATTATTAAGCTAATTTTTTAGTTACTTCATCTTGAACATTTTGAGGAACTTTCTCATAATGATCAAAAAACATTGTGTATTGAGCTCTTCCTTGAGACATTGATCTTAAATTATTAACATATCCAAACATATTTGCTAAAGGAACCATGGCATTTATTACTGTTGCATTACCTCTCTTGTCAGTAGATCCTACTTGACCTCTTCTACTATTTAAATCACCAATAACATCTCCCATGTAATCTTCCGGGGTAACTACTTCTACTTTCATAATTGGCTCTAGAAGTTTAAGTCCCGCTTTTGTGCAGGCTTCCTTAAAACAATATCTTGATGCAATTTCAAAAGCTAATACGCTAGAATCTACGTCGTGATGTAAACCATCTATTATTTGAACTTTATAATCTATTAATGGAAAACCAGCTAATATGCCAGAGTCTGAAACGCTCTCTATGCCTTTTTCTACTCCAGGAATAAATTCTTTTGGAATAGCTCCTCCTTTAATTTTACTTTCTACTTGTCTTCCTTCGCCAGGATTTAATGGCTCTACGGTTAAAGTTACTCTTGCAAATTGACCAGCGCCTCCTGATTGTTTTTTATGAGTATAATCTACCTCAGCCGTTTTTTGGATGGTTTCTCTATAGGCAACCTGAGGAGCTCCGATATTCGCTTCTACTTTAAACTCTCTCTTCATTCTATCTACAATAATATCTAAATGTAATTCTCCCATCCCTTTAATAATTGTTTGTCCAGACTCATTGTCAGATGAAACTCTGAACGAGGGATCTTCTTTTGCTAATCTTTGCAATGCTTCTCCCATTTTTTCTTGATCGGCTTTTGTTTTAGGTTCTACTGCAATTTCAATTACCGGATCAGGAAATTCCATAGGCTCTAAAATTACAGAATTTGATTGGTCACAAAGAGTATGACCTGTTATTGTATGTTTTAAACCAGCTAATGCAACAATATCTCCAGTTCCTGCTTCCTTAATATCCTCCCTATTATTCGCGTGCATTAAAAGCATTCTTCCAATTCTTTCATCTTTGTCTTTAGAGGAGTTTAAAACTCCAGTTCCAGTTTTAAGTTTTCCAGAGTAAACTCTTATAAATGTTAATGAACCAACAAACGGATCATTAGCAACTTTAAACGCTAATGCACTAAATGGTTCATCGTCATTAAATTTTCTAACAATCTTCTCATCAGAACCAGGTTTTGTTCCTTCAATATTTGAGATATCAATTGGACTAGGTAAATAATCTACTACTGCATCCAGTAAAGGCTGCACACCTTTATTTTTAAAAGCTGAACCACACAGAACAGGTACAAAGTCAAAAGAGAGCGTTCCTTTTCTTATACAATTTTTTAAATCATTTTCTGAAAGCTCTTTACCTTCTAAATAACTTTCCATTAATTTTTCGTCTTGTTCTACTGCTGTTTCAACTAATTCTTTTCTATATTTAGAAGCTAAATCTTTTAAATCACTTGGTATATCGACTTCATTAAATTTTGCTCCTAGACTTTCATCATCCCAAACAATTCCTTTCATTTTTACTAAATCAACGCTACCTTTTAAATCGCTTTCAATTCCAATTGGGATTTGCAAGACTAAAGGTTTTGAACCTAATCGGTCTTTGATCATGTCTACACATCTATAAAAGTCTGCGCCTGTTCTATCTAATTTGTTTACAAAACACATTCTTGGAACTTTGTATTTATCAGCCTGCCTCCATACTGTTTCAGATTGGGGTTCAACACCAGCTACCCCATCAAATACTGCAACCGCGCCATCTAATACTTTTAATGATCTCTCAACTTCAATTGTAAAATCTACGTGTCCGGGTGTATCAATAATATTAATTCTATGATCTTTCCAAAAGCATGTTGTTGCTGCCGAGGTTATAGTAATACCTCTTTCTTGCTCTTGCTCCATCCAATCCATAGTTGCAGCACCATCGTGAACCTCTCCTATTTTATGTCCTTTGCCTGTATAGTATAAAATTCTTTCAGTGGTAGTTGTTTTGCCGGCATCTATATGTGCCATGATACCTATATTTCTATATTTTTCCTTTGGATATTTAACGCTCATAATTTACCACCTAAAATGTGCAAAAGCTTTGTTTGACTCTGCCATTTTATGAGTATCCTCTCTTTTTTTTATCGCCCCACCTTTATTACCTGATGCGTCTAAAAATTCTTTCATTAATCTTTCTTGCATGGTCTTGTCACCTCGTTTTTTTGATGCCTCTAATATCCAACGAATTGCTAACGCTTGACCTCTATCGTATTTTACTTCAACTGGTACCTGATAAGTTGCACCACCAACTCTTCTTGATTTAACTTCAAGATTTGGTTTTACGTTTTTTAATGCCTCATTAAATACTTTCATTGGATCTTGTTTTGATTTTTCTTTAATTAAATCAAATGTTCTATAAATTATTTTTTCAGCAACGGTTTTTTTTCCACCAATCATTAATGAATTAATTATTTTGGTAATTGTTTTAGTGCCGTAAACTGGATCTTCTAAAACTTGTCTTTTTGATTGCCTTCTTCTTCTAGACATAATTATTTTGGTTTCTTTGCCCCGTATTTTGATCTTTGTTGTTTTCTTGCAGTAACACCTTGGGTATCAAGTAATCCTCGAACAACATGGTATCGAACACCTGGCAAGTCTTTTACACGGCCACCTCTGATCATTACAACAGAGTGTTCTTGTAAATTATGTCCTTCTCCTGGTATATATGCGCTAACTTCAAATCCATTAGATAATCTTACTCTTGCAACTTTTCTTAATGCTGAATTAGGTTTTTTAGGTGTTGTAGTATACACTCTAGTGCATACTCCTCTCTTAAGAGCGCAGCCTTCAAGTGCTGGGACTTTGTTTCTTGAAATTACTTTTTTTCTTTTTTTTTTTAATAACTGGTTAATAGTCGGCATAAAATATATATTTTTTAAGGACGCGTTGGGTAAGCAGTTGGTAGTAGTTTAAAGCCAACATAGCTTTACATGCTACCTTAAAAAGAAGGTATTAATACCAATTTATTAAAGAGATTCAACACCTTTACTAAAAAAAAACATCAAAATAACGCTATTTTAAGGGCTATTTTGCATCAGCAACTTCAGTTTCTTGAGTTTCTTCACTTTCAGGAGAAATCTTTTTCTGAAGCTCTAAATCTTTATCTCTCGCTATTGAATTATATCTAAGTCTGCTTTTTCCACTACCGGCTGGTATTAGCCTGCCAACGATAACATTCTCTTTAAGTCCATTTAATTGATCCGACTTTCCTTTTATTGATGCATCTGTAAGAACACGCGTTGTTTCCTGGAATGATGCTGCAGATATAAAAGATTTAGTTTGTAAAGATGCTTTTGTTATACCTAGAAGAACTGGTTCAAAAGTAACTTGTTTTTTATTTTCACTCTTAAGTTTGTTATTTAATTTCATTGCATCAATTTTATCAACTATCTCTCCTGTCAATAAACTACTATCACCTGAGTTTTTGACTTCAAGTTTTCTTAACATTTGTCTTAAAATAACTTCTATGTGCTTATCGTTTATTATAACACCTTGAAGTCTATAAACATCTTGAACTTCATTAACAAAGTATTCCGTTAAAGCTTCTATTCCTAAAATCTTTAGAATATCGTGAGGGGCAGGTGGGCCATCTACTAAGTATTCTCCTTTAGAGATTTTTTCACCAGGATTAAAATTTATTCTTCTGTCTTTAGATACCAAATAATTTGACTCTAATAAATCTTTACCTTTAATTGTAACTCTCTGCTTACCTCTTATTTCTTTTCCAAATATTACTTCTCCATCATTTTCTGCTATTATTGCTCCTTCTTTTGGCTTTCTAGCCTCAAATAATTCTGCAACACGAGGTAATCCACCGGTAATATCCTTTGTTTTAGAAGAAGCTTTAGGTAATCTAGCCAATACATCGCCGGCATTAACTTTGTCGCCGTCATTTACAGATAAAATGGTATCTGTATAAAGATAATATCTTGCTTCATTTCCATCTGCTTTTTTAACCACCTTATCATTTGAGTCCCTTAAGGTTATTCTAGGTTTTAGATCTAGGTTTTTAGATAATTTCCAATCTATTACTTTTTTTGATGAGATACCTGTTGCTTCATCTGTAACATCTTTTATTGATACATTATCTACAAGATCGACAAAATTTGCTATTCCAGAAGTTTCTGCAATAACTGGTGATGTATAAGGATCCCACTCACAAATTTTTTGATTCTTTTTAACTTTTTCGTCAGGTTTAACAAATAATTTTGAGCCATAAGGTAACTTATATGAAGCTATAACAATATTATCTTTTTCAATATTTATCTCAATATTTCTACCCATTACAATTAGATTATTAGAAGAATCTTCTACTAAATTTTTGTTGAGTATTTTTAGAATACCATCATCTGGAGAAGTTATCGAAGAATCTTCTTTTATTTGCGCAGTTCCGCCAACGTGAAAAGTTCTCATAGTTAGTTGAGTACCTGGTTCACCAATTGACTGTGCAGCTATCATACCAACACATTCACCGATAGAAACTGGTATACCTCTAGCTAAGTCTCTACCATAGGAGATAGCGCAAACTCCTTTTTCACTGTCACATGTTATTACTGAATAAACTCTGCATAATTTAACTCCCGCAGACTCAAGTTTTTCGCATTTCGACTCGTCAATCATTTCATTCTTTTTAACTATAATTTCACCATTTAATGCATTTTTTATATCTTCTGCTGCATATCTACCTAAGGCTCTTTCAGACAAGCTAACTATAACGTTACCTCCTTCAATAATTTCAGAGATCTGAATAGATTTCCCTTTGTTACTACAGTCACAATCTTTTTTAGTAATAATTACATCTTGTGATACATCGCATAAACGTCTTGTTAAATAACCTGAATTTGCAGTTTTTAATGCCGTATCGGCTAAACCTTTTCTTGCTCCGTGGGTTGATGTAAAATATTCTAATATTGTTAGACCCTCCTTAAAATTTGAAATGATCGGTGTTTCTATTATTTCTCCTGATGGTTTTGCCATTAATCCCCTCATACCAGCTAATTGTTTCATTTGAGCTGGTGAGCCCCTAGCTCCAGAATCGGCCATCATAAACACTGAGTTAGTTTTAACTTTGCCTTGTTTGTCTTTTTGTGGTGAGGAAATTATCTGCATCATCTCAGAAGCAATTTTATCTGTACATTTTGACCATTGATCAATAACTTTATTATATTTTTCGCCTTTTGTTATTAAACCCTCTGAATATTGATTTTCATATTCTTCAACCATTTTTTTTGCCTCGGAAACAATTTTTTCTTTATTTTCAGGTATAATTAAGTCATCTTTTCCAAAAGAAATACCTGCTTTAAAAGCGTTTTTAAAACCCAAGTCCATAAGTTTATCACAAAATATAACTGTCTCTTTTTGTCCACAAAATCTAAAAACAATGTCGATTATTTCGGAAATTTGTTTTTTAGCTAAAGTACGATTTATTAAATCGAAAGTAATATTTATATTTTTTGGAAGTATGTTAGCTAATAAAAATCTCCCAGCCGTACTAGTATATTTTTTAAAAACAATTTTATTATTTTTATCTAATGTTTTAAATCTTGAAACGATTGTCGTATGAATATGAATATTACCTGACTCTAGAGCTTGAGATATCTGATTGGTATCTAAAAAATACCCTTTTGGTTTTTCATCTTTGTTTACTGACTCTTGTGATAAATAATAAATTCCAAGAACCATATCCTGACTTGGAACAATTATTGGTTTTCCGTTAGCAGGATGTAATATATTATTCGTTGACATCATTAATACTCTGGCCTCTAATTGAGATTCGATACTTAAAGGTACATGAACAGCCATTTGGTCTCCATCAAAATCTGCATTAAACGCGGCACAAACAAGCGGGTGTAATAATATGGCTTTTCCTTCTGTTAATACTGGCTCAAAAGCTTGCACACCAAGTCTATGTAATGTCGGTGCTCTATTTAATAAAACTGGGTGCTCCCTAATAACATGATCTAATATATCCCATACTTCTTGCTTTTCTCTCTCAACAATTTTTTTTGCTTGTTTAATTGTTGTCGCATACCCAAGTTTATCAAGTCGAGCATAAACAAATGGTTTAAATAATTCTAAAGCCATTTTTTTTGGTAAACCACATTGATGTAATTTTAATTCTGGTCCAGCAACAATTACTGATCTTCCAGAATAGTCTACCCTTTTACCTAAAAGATTCTGTCTGAATCTTCCTTGTTTTCCTTTTAGCATCTCTGCTAAAGATTTTAATGGTCTTTTGCCTGTTCCAGTAATTACGCGTCCTCTTCTTCCATTATCAAACAAAGCATCAACAGACTCTTGGAGCATTCTTTTTTCATTTCTTACTATTATGTCAGGCGCTCTTAATTCCATTAATCTTCTAAGCCTATTATTTCTATTAATTACTCTTCTATATAAGTCGTTTAAATCAGAAGTCGCAAACCTACCGCCATCTAATGGAACTAATGGTCTTAATTCTGGAGGTATTACTGGCAAAGTCGTAAGTATCATCCACTCAGGTTTGTTTCCAGAGCTTGCAAAAGACTCAAGTAATTTTAATCTTTTTATAGTTCTTTCTTCATTAACTTTTGATGTAATAGTTTTTAAATCTTCTCTTAATTTATCTCTTTCTTCTTCTACATTAATGTTTGATAGGCATTCCCTTATTGCAGAGGCTCCTATGCCTGCTGTAAATTGATCTTCACCATATTCTTCCTGGGCTTTAATATAGTCTTCTTCTGAAATTATTTGATTTTTTTCTAACTTAGTCAAACCAGGTTCAATTACGATAAAATTTTCATAATAAAGAACCTTCTCTAGTTCTTTAAGTTTTATATCTAGAGACAATGCTATTCTACTAGGTAAAGATTTCAAAAACCATATATGAGACACTGGTGTAGACAATTCAATATGACCCATTCTTTCTCTTCTTACTTTAGATTTGCATATCTCTGTTCCACATTTTTCACATATGATACCTCTAAATTTCATTCCTTTATATTTTCCGCATAGACACTCGTAATCTTTTACCGGGCCAAATATTCTGGCGCAAAATAGACCATCTTTTTCAGGCTTAAAAGTTCTATAATTAATTGTCTCAGGTTTTTTAATTTCTCCAAAAGACCATGATCTTATTTTTTCAGGACTAGCTAAAGTAATTTTAATTTTAGAAAATTCTTGCTTATTAACTTTTTTCGAAAAAAGATTGGTTAATTCTTTGCTCATTAATTTAACTCCAAGTTTAAGCCAAGTGATCTTATTTCTTTAACTAATACATTAAATGATTCTGGAACTCCAGATTCAAAGTCATCATCGCCTTTTACTATTGTTTCATAAACTTTTGTTCTACCAGCGACATCATCTGATTTAACTGTTAATATTTCTTGCAGTGTGTAAGCGGCTCCATAAGCCTCTAATGCCCAGACTTCCATTTCCCCAAATCTTTGTCCACCAAATTGAGCCTTACCTCCTAATGGTTGTTGTGTAACTAAACTATATGGACCAGTAGATCTTGCGTGAATTTTATCATCGACCATATGGTACAGTTTTAGCATGTAAATTATACCAACGGTAACTTCTCTATCAAATTTTTCACCCGTTCTTCCGTCATACAAAGTCGTTTGCCCACTTTTCGGTAGTTCTGCAAAATCCAACATTCTTGTAACGTCTTCAACACTGGCACCGTCAAAAACTGGTGTAGCGATAGGAACACCATTCGACAGATTTTGTAATAATTCTATTGTTTCATCGGTATTTAGTTTTTGAATTTCTTTTTCTATATCTTTTTTTTCATAAATTTTAGACAATGCATATTTAGCATTATCGATTTTTTTCATGTTAATCTGATATTCTGTTAGAATTTTTTTTATCTTGTCACCTAGCTCAGAACACGCCCAACCTAAGTGAGTTTCTAAAATTTGACCAACATTCATTCTACTCGGAACACCTAAAGGATTTAAGACAACATCTACTGGTTTTCCATTGGTCATGTATGGCATATCTTCTATGGGAACGATTTTACTTATTACTCCTTTGTTGCCATGCCTTCCTGCCATCTTGTCACCAGGCTGCAATTTTCTTTTCATAGCTACAAAAACTTTTACCATTTTCATAACTCCAGGAAGCAATTCATCACCTCTTTCAATCTTGTTAACTTTATCTTCAAATCTTGACTGAATATCCTTTTTTGCTTTATTAAATTGATCTTTTAGTATTTCTAAGTCGTCATTTGTTTTCTTTTCATTAAAATCAATTTTAAAAATATCGTTTATAGTCAAGTTTTTAAAAGCGTTATCATCTATGTTTGAATTTTTTGAAATTCCCTTGAAATCACTTTCTAAAGTAGCATTTTTTATTATTAGCTGCGCTCTACTTCTTATATTAAGCTCTAATATTGACTCCTCTGCTTGTTTATCAAGCATTACAGACTCTATTTCTGATTTCTCAATTGATAAAGCTCTTTCATCTTTTTCTATACCATGCCTATTAAAAACTCTTACTTCTACAATTGTGCCACCTGTTCCAGATGGCATTTTTAATGAAGTATCCCTTACATCGATTGCTTTCTCTCCAAATATTGCTCTTAGTAATTTTTCTTCAGATGTAACTTTAGTGTCACCTTTTGGGGTTAATTTACCAACAAGAATATCTCCTGGTTTAACTTCGGCTCCTACATATACTATACCTGACTCATCTAAATTTCTAAGTGCCTCTTCGCTGGTATTTGGTATGTCTCTAGTTATCTCTTCAGGGCCGAGCTTGGTATCTCTGGCCATAACTTCGTACTCCTCTATGTGTATTGATGTAAAAACGTCATCCGAAACGCATCGCTCTGATATAAGAATAGAGTCCTCAAAGTTGTAACCAAGCCAAGGCATAAATGCTACGGTTACATTTTTTCCCAATGCTAATTCACCTAATTGTGTTGATGGTCCGTCTGCTATTACATCGCCCTTTTTAATTTGATCTCCGACTTTTACTAATGGCCTTTGATTAGTGCATGTATTTTGGTTTGACCTTTGAAACTTTAGTAAATTATAAATATCTACACCAGATTTAGTTAAATCTTTTTCGGATAAAGCTTTAACAACAATTCTTTTTCCATCAATTCTTTCAACCACTCCATCTCTTCTTGCTACTATTGTAGCCCCAGAGTCTAAAGCGACGTCTTTTTCAATTCCAGTTCCAACAAGTGGTGACTCATTTTTAATTAATGGAACAGCCTGCCTCATCATATTCGATCCCATTAAAGCTCGGTTTGCATCATCGTTTTCTAAAAAAGGAATTAAAGCTGCCGCTACAGAGACAACCTGTTTTGGAGAGACGTCCATAAAATCAATATTCTCAGGTTTTGAAAGTTCAAAACCTAAATTTCTTCTGCAAGATACAAGTTCATCCATAAATGTTCCGTCTGAATTCAGAGGAGAATTGGCTTGGGCAATAGTATATCTACTTTCTTCCATAGCAGATAAATAATGTATATCCTTTAAAACTTTTCCATTCTTTACACTTCTATAAGGGCTTTCTATGAAGCCATATTTATTAACACGAGAATATGTTGCCAAACTATTTATTAAACCAATATTTGGACCTTCGGGCGTTTCAATTGGACATATCCTACCATAATGAGTTGGGTGTACATCTCTAACTTCAAATCCAGCTCTTTCGCGTGTTAACCCACCTGGTCCCAAAGCTGATACTCTTCTTTTATGTGTAATTTCAGCAAGAGGATTTGTTTGATCCATAAATTGAGATAATTGGGAAGTTCCAAAAAATTCTTTTAAAGAAGCTGCTATAGGTTTTGAATTAATTAGATCTTGCGGCATTACAGTATCTATTTCTACTGATGACATTTTTTCTTTTATTGCTCTTTCCATTCTTACAAGGCCGATTCTGAATTGATTTTCTACAAGCTCTCCAACTGATCTAACTCTTCTGTTTCCTAAGTGATCTATATCGTCGACGTCTTCTTTGCCATCTTTAAGGCGTAACATTGTCTGAACAATTTTCAAAATATCTTCTTTCCTAAGAATAGTAATTTTTGGATCACAATCTATATTTAATCTTGAATTTAACTTTACTCTACCTACATCGGATAAATCATATCTAGTGCTATTAAAAAACAAATTTTTAAATAAACTTTTAGAAGTCTCAGGAGTTGGGGGCTCACCTGGTCTGAGTATTTTGTATATATCCATACAAGCCTCGTCTGAAGAATTATTTTTGTCTATTGCTAAAGTTTTAATTAACGAAGACCCAACATTGACTCCATCAATTTCTGAAATATTAAAATTTTTTATTTTTAAATTGTCCAGCTTATCAATGGTCTCGTCTGTGATTTCATCACCTGACTCAAAATATACCTCACCAGATTTTTCGTTAATTATATCATCAGAAAAATATCTACCTTTTATCTCATCAAAATTAACAAAGATATTTTTCAATCCATCTTTCTCATATTTCATAGCTAATGCGATATTGATTTTTGTTCCTTCTTTGGCAATTTTTTTATTATTATCGGCGTTAATTAAATCAAATCTTAATTTATAATTTTTATAATTTTTAGCGATAAATTTGGTTTTAAATTTATTTTTATCAATAATTTCAATTTTGTTCTTATCATGAAATAAATTTAAAATTTCATCTCTCGGTACGTCCAAAGCCATCAAGAGTGTCGTTGCAGGAATTTTTCTTTTTCTATCAATTCTAAAGTATAAATTATCTTTTATATCAAATTCAAAATCTAGCCAAGATCCTCGATAAGGAATTACCCTGCAATTAAAAAGTTTTTTTCCACTTGCATGTCCTTTACCTTTGTCATCATCTAGAAATAATCCAGGGCTTCTATGCATTTGATTTACAACTACACGTTCTGTGCCATTAACAACAAAAGTTCCTCTAGGTGTCATTAAAGGTATATCACCCATATATACTTCTTGTTCTTTCGCAGAAAGTATTTGTTTAGTTTGGTTTTCTTCGTTGATATCGTAGGCAACCAATCTTAATGTTGCTTTTAAAGGAGCTGAGTAAGTTAAGCCTCTTTGTTTACATTCACCTACATCATACTTTGGATTTTCAAATCTATAATCAACATACTCAATAGTTGCTAGTCCAGCAAAATCTTCTATAGGATAAACTTCTTTGAAAACTTTATCTAAACCTGACTTTCCTTTTTGATTAACCTCTAAAAAGCTATTATAAGATTGCCTTTGAACCTCAATTAGATCCGGTATGTTTAATATATTTTCTAATTTTCCAAAACTTTTTCTTATTTTTTTTTTATCTGTAAAAGATAAATCCATATGTTTAAATTCTGATTAAATTAAATCAGAAACTTTTTATAAAATTTATTTTAATTCAACTTTAGCGCCAACTGCTTCAAGCTTCTTTTTAACTTCTTCGGCGTCTTTTTTACTAACACCAGATTTAAGTTCCTTAGGAGCCCCTTCAACTAAGTCTTTAGCCTCTTTTAGACCTAATCCAGTGAAAGCTCTAACTTCTTTAATAGCTCCAATTTTATTTGATCCAGAAGATGCTAATACTACGCTAAACTCATCTTTATCCGCTGCCGCACCTTCTGCCGCCTGTGCAGGAGCTACTGCTGCTACTGGAGCTGCCGCTGTCACGCCCCATTTTTCTTCAAGTGTCTTAGATAATTCTGCGGCTTCAACAACTGTAAGTTTTGAAAGTTCATCGACAATTTTATTAAGATCTGCCATTTTTACCTCAGTGAAATTAATTTTTTAAACTTTTTGAGTGAGTTAAATTAGCGATTTTTGAGCCAGGTGCAAGTAAAATACTTAATAATTTTTGCTGTGGTGCCTGCAATAAACCCACAATTTTTGCTCTTGCCTCGTCTAATGTTGGTAATGTGGCAATTTCAGCCACCTCTTGTGGGCCCAAAAGCTTATCATCCATTATCCCACCAACAATTTTTAGTTTTTGATTACTCTTTTGAAAATTTACTAAAATTTTTGCTATTGATATTGGATCTTTTGACAATGCAACAGCTGTAGGACCTTTAAATAAATCGTTGGCTTGAGAATGTGATGTATCTTTTAAAGCTAATTTTGTAATTCTGTTTTTTGTAACTTTAACTAATGCACCGGCCTCTCGCATTTTGTTTCTAAGTTCGTCAAGTTGTTTCACATTTAAACCAATATAATGATAAACCATTAAAGCATTATTAGCTTCTAAATCTTTTTTTAGATTATTTATATAATTTACTTTTTCTGTCTTTTTCATTCTACAAACTCTTAATAGATATTTTGTTGGATAAACCCATAGTACTAGTTAAATAAATTGAGTTTATAAAATTGCCTTTTATTCCAGTAGGTTTTTCTTTATCAACTATTTCATAAACTGTTTTTAAATTTTCTAAGATTTTTTTTTCATCAAAATCAATTCTGCCAATACTTAACGACAAATTTCCATCTACATCACATCTGATTTCAACTTTACCTTCTTTCAAATCTTTAACAGCTTTACCTACGTTTGGTGAAACTGTTCCAAATTTAGGATTGGGCATTAACCCTTTTGGGCCTAATATTTTTCCTAATTTACCGACCTTAGACATCATATCGGGAGAACAAACCAATATATCAAAATCTATTTTACCTCCTGATATTTTTTCAACTAAGTCATCCGAACCAACGATATCTGCCCCAGCCTTTTTTGCATCATTAACTTTATCATTAGAGCAAATTACAGCTATTTTATTTTTTTTTCCATTTCCATTAGGTAGATCAACAGTTGTACGTAAAGTTTGATCTGCCTTTGCTTTTTCAATATTTAAATTAAAATGAACATCTATTGACTCTTTAAATTTAACAGTTTTGTTTTCCTTTAAAAGTTTAATTGCATCTATAGCATTTAAAGTTTCATTTTTATGAGATTTAATAAGATCTTTATACCTTTTAGATTTATATTTTAAGTTTTTCATTTTAATCCTTAACTTGAATACCCATTGATCTTGCTGATCCAGCAATTATTTTTACCGCTTCATCTATATCAAATGCATTTAAATCCTTTTGTTTAGCCTGTGCAATTTTTTTTAATTGTTCTTTGGTTATCGTTCCAACTGAATTTCTACCAGGCTCTTTTGAACCAGATTTTAATTTCATAGCTTCTTTAATTAAATGAGAAGCTGGAGGGGTTTTTACTATAAAATCAAATTTTTTATCTTTATAAATTGTTATAACAACAGGAACTGGTTTGCCCATTTGATCTTTTGTTTTTTCATTAAAAGCTTTACAAAATTCCATAATATTTATTCCACGTTGACCTAATGCAGGACCTACGGGTGGCGCTGGATTTGCTTGTCCACCTTTAATTTGTAATTTTAAATATCCAGTAACTTCTTTGGCCATAGTTATACCTTTTCTACCTGAGCATAATCTAAATCTACAGGAGTTGGTCTACCAAATATAGAAACTGAAACCTTAAGTCTAGACTTTTCTTCATCAATCTCCTCAATTAGACCATTAAAAGAAGCAAATGGTCCATCACATACTCTAACTTGCTCACCAACCGAGAAAGAAATGGAGCTAGATGGATTTGCAATACTCTCTTCCATGTTTCCGACTATTTTAGAAACTTCATCGTCTGAGATTGGCGATGGTTTACCTTGAGGTCCTAAAAAACCACTTACTTTTTTTATAGATTTAATTAAATGATAAACCTCGTCATTTAAATCCAACTTTGCCAAAACGTAACCTGGAAAATATTTTTTTTTCGCTACAGTTCTTTTCCCTTTTTTAATTTCTGTAACATCATGTGTTGGTACCAAAACTTCACCGAAATTACTTTCCATACCGGCTTTACTTAATTCTTCTTTAATTTGATCTGATACTTTTTTTTCAAATCCAGAATATGATTGTACTATGTACCACTTCATAATTAATAACCTATTAAAAAATTTAAACCTGTTTTAAAAATTTGATCTAATAATAAAAAAAATAAAGAAGCAATTACGGCTAGCACAATGACTGTAATAGAGCCCATCAAAGTTTCTTTTTTTGTGGGCCAGGTAATCTTGAACAATTCTTGTTTAACGGTTCTTAAAAAATTAATTGGGTTTTTCATATCATTATCCAAACTGGCAGGAGTGGAGGGACTTGAACCCCCAGCCTCCGGTTTTGGAGACCGGCGCTCTACCAGTTGAGCTACACTCCTAAGAGTTTACTCTAAAATTTTTGTTACAACGCCTGCTCCAACAGTTCTTCCGCCTTCTCTAATTGCAAATTTTAAATTTTGGTCCATGGCAATTGGAGATATTAGAGTTACTGTCATTTTAGCATCGTCGCCTGGCATTACCATTTCAGTTCCCTGGGGCAAAGCTACTTCCCCAGTTACATCAGTGGTTCTAAAATAAAACTGTGGTCTATATTTTGTAAAGAAAGGCGTGTGTCTTCCCCCTTCTTCCTTTTTTAAAATGTAAGCTTGAGCTTCAAATTTTGTATGTGGCTTAATTGAACCTGGTTTCGATAGAACTTGTCCTCTTTCAACCTGATCTCTTTCAATACCTCTAAGTAATGCCCCAATGTTATCGCCTGCTTCACCTGAGTCTAAAAGTTTTCTAAACATTTCAACTCCAGTGCAAACAGTTTTCTGTGTATCTTTAATACCAACTATTTCTAATTCATCGCCTGAATTTACTACGCCTGACTCAACTCTTCCAGTTACAACGGTACCTCTTCCAGAAATTGAAAAGACATCTTCTATCGGCATTAGAAAAGGTTTATCTTTTGGTCTATCTGGTTGTGGTATTGTATCATCTACAGCTTTCATTAATTCCATTATTGGTTTTACACCAAGATCTTGATCACCTTCGATAGCTTTTAAAGCTGAACCTTTAATAATTGGAATTTTATCTCCTGGAAATTTATAAGATGTTAATAATTCTCTAATTTCAACTTCAACAAGTTCTAGAAGTTCTTTGTCTTGGACAGTGTCAACTTTATTTAGAAATACTACTAAAGCTGGAACACCAACTTGTCTTGCTAACAATATATGTTCACGAGTTTGAGGCATAGGTCCGTCAGCAGCATTTACTACTAAAATCGCTCCATCCATTTGAGCGGCACCGGTTATCATATTTTTTACGTAGTCAGCGTGACCCGGGCAATCTACGTGAGCATAATGACGTTTTTCAGTTTCATATTCAACATGCGCAGTGGAAATTGTAATTCCTCTCTCTTTTTCTTCTGGTGCTTTATCAATTTGATCATAAGCTACAAACTGCGCGCCGCCAGCTTCAGATAAAACTTTAGTTATTGCAGCAGTTAAAGTTGTTTTTCCATGATCGACATGGCCTATTGTACCTATGTTACAGTGAGGTTTGCTCCTGTTAAATTTTTCCTTAGACATTGTTTTTTTTTCTCCTTAATAAATTTATCCAAACTGGAGCGGGTGATGAGAATCGAACTCACACAACCAGCTTGGAAGGCTGGTGTTCTACCATTGAACTACACCCGCGTAAAGGGCTATTTACCTATCTAAATAAAAAAATTCAACACAAATATATGGTGGAGGGGGAAGGACTCGAACCTTCGAAGGCCGGAGCCAGCGGGTTTACAGCCCGCCCCATTTGACCGCTTTGGTACCCCTCCAAATAGCCGACAGAATTAACAAAAATATAACTTTAATCAATGATTTTAATAATAATAAAATAGTTTAAACATCTAATTTACATGAAAAATAATACATATTTCGCGTTTGGGTTAAATTCTTTGATTGACACAATCAACAATAATAGAAAAATTATCAAAATCCTCATTACAAAAGAAAGATATAATGATTTAATAAAAAAAATACCAAAGAAAATACCTGTTGAAATAAAAGAAAAATCCAAAATTGATAAGATGAATATGCATAAATTCAACACCCAGGGTATTTGTACAATTCTAGAAAAGAAAAAAAAAATTACTCTCAAGGAGTACCTGTCTAATCATGTAAGTAAATTAAGTACTATTGTGATGCTAAATAATATTTCAGATCAACGAAATATAGGCTCTATTATTCGAGTTGCTACAGCCTTAAACTCAGAAGCGGTAATTATTAATAAAAAATATTTTAACGAAACAAATTCTTTGATGATTAAAGCATCTTCAGGAACGTTTAATAGCATTCAAATTATCGAAGTAGGCAATGATCATAATTCAATACAATTGTTAAAAGATCATAACTTTTGGGTATATGCTTTGGATGGTCAAGCAATGCAAGATGTTAAAAAAGTTAAATGGGCAGAAAAGTCAGTTATTGTAGTAGGATCTGAGGGCGATGGTATTCAAAAAATAATCAAAGATGCTTCTGATGAAGTTATTAAAATAAATATTTCTAAAAATGTTGAAAGTCTTAATGTCACAAGCGCATTAAGTATTTGTCTCTTTCAAAAAAAAACAGCCCAAGAATAAACTTGGGCTGTTTTAAATAGTCTACAAACTAAAATAGTACTTTAATTTTAACTTTGTGAATTTCGTATTCAGTATCTTTTGTGCTATTTAGGTCAGAACCGTCTGCGTAGTCATATTGAATGACTGCTGGACCAAGGTTGTAACCAACTTGCACGATACCCATACCAGTTTCGACACCATTATCTGTGTTAACTGTCAAATAATTTATATTAGCACCGTATACACCAATCGTAAGTGCATCGTTTACTTTGTAAGCGACACCACCTTCTTGGATTTCAGTCGTCGTAACTCGCTGTGTTTGTGTATCATCTAATTCGTTTTCAATCTCTTGATATCCAATTGCAAAACTTCCAATTTTATATTGGAAACCAATTGTAGTACCTTTTGGATCTGAGTTTGCAGTAGCATCTGATTCTTCAGATGATGTACCGAAA